>CAYMIW010000021.1:0-47822 GCA_964390725.1 uncultured Syntrophomonadaceae bacterium
AAAACTGTTTAACTTCCACTTGACTTCACCTCCCGGTTTATTTGGCTTTAGCCTTGTTTTCTTCAACGCGTTTACTATGCGAACGATTTGACCAAAGGCCAATAGCAACAGCTATAACAACAAAAACACGTAGCGGAGCATAGATTGTATTCCATACACGAGTCTGAATTGGTACCTGCGGATCGGCAGGAAAACCATACTTCTCAGGTTTATCAGCTAAAACATAAAGCATACCTGTTCCGCCAACTTCATCCAAACCATATATAGTTGCATTTTGTTTTCCTGCAGCTTTTAATTCAGCAACCCTGGCCCTGGCAGTGCGGATTAACTCCCGACTGTCGCCAAAGGTTATGGAACCAGTCGGGCAGGCATTGGCACAGGCTGGTTTCAAGCCGCTTTCGAGCCGATCAAGGCAGAAAGTACACTTCCGCGCTTTATTGGCCAGGCGATCAAAACCGATAACATGAAATGGGCAGGCAGCAACACAATAGTTGCAACCAATACACTTAACTTCATCGACCATCACGGTGTCGTACTCGGTGCGATAGATAGCACCAGCCGGACAGGCCATCATGCAGGCAGCATCATGACAATGCATGCAGCCCTGCTTGACCATCAACCAGTCGACTCCGCCATTATCATTTTCATGTTCCCGAAATTTGATCCTCATCCAGGTAGTTGAGGAAAGCCCGGGGGGATTTTCATAGGTGCCGGTAAAGATGGTATCTTCCGCCGGGTTCTGGTTCCACTGTTTACAGGCAACCTGGCAACCACGACAGCCAATGCACTTGGAGGCATCAATCAAACAAATTGGTTTAGCCATTTATTCTGCCCTCCTTACATTACACAAAAATGCTTTATATTCGGGGATAGTAGTGTTTGCGTCACCAACAGAAGGGCTAAGGTCATTAGTAACAGCTCCAGTGCTCATGCCCTTGAAACCCCAGTGCCACGGCAGACCAACAACATGTTTTTCCTCGCCGTTGATTACCATTGGCTTAAAGCGCTTGGTAACACATGCTTTAACTTCGATTCCCTTCTGTTCACCCTCTTTTAAGAGCCGTTTGCTTTCAACTATCACCTTTTCACCATTCTTAATACCGAGTTCAGCTGCAAGTTGTTCGCTGATTTCAATAAATAGCTCAGGCATAAGCTCGTTAAGCCAGGGCAGGTTACGCGTAACAATACCCGACTGATAATGTTCTACAATACGATATGTAGTAATAATATAAGGGTATTTATCCCGATCTTCATCAGATTCTACGGTATGGTCAACGTAAAATCTTTGACTAACCGGGTTATAAGTAGCCTGCGGATATAACAGGTTTGGTACCAGGCTTTCAGCTGGCTCATAGTGAGTTGGCATAGGACCATCTTTAAGTGCACTGTGTGAATAAAGCCTGCCAACACCCTCGGGAAGCATAATAAAAGGATTTTCTGTGGATTGTTCCAAAGTCCAGCTTCCTGGGATATCGGGGATATCGTTACCAACCCACTTCTCCTGGGTTTCATCCCACCAGACAACAGGAGCATCGGGATTCCAGGGTTTTCCTTCAAGATCGGCTGAAGCACGATTATAAACGATCCGGCGGTTAAGCGGCCAGGCAAAAGACCAGCCCAGGTTAGAGCCAATGCCCTCTTTTTCCTTAATCCTGTTCCTGGTAGCCGGAGCTTCTTCGTTGTTAAAGTAACCGCTGTAAAGCCAGTTACCACAGGCAGTTGAACCATCATCGGCTAAACCGACAAAGTTGGTTACCAGGGAGCCGTCAGAGCTCTTATAACCGTTTAGTTCCTTACATACCTTCACGATATCGATTTCACCATCAGGACCATCGTAATCCCAGTTCATCCTGGTTATCTGTTCGGGGACTATTCCGCCCTCTGCTTCATACAACCCTTTCAGACGTTTAAACAGTTCGTTGACAATCCATAGGTCCTGTTTTGATTCGCCTGGCGGGTTCTGAGCTTTCCAGTTCCACTGGATCCAGCGGCCGCTGTTAGCTTTTGTGCCTTCTTTCTCGTAACCAATTGCTCCAGGCAGGATAAATACCTCTGTATCAATCTCAGCAGGATTCATGCCAGGGCCATCAAAGAAAGATGCTGTTTCATTTTCAAAAACATCCACCGAGACTAACCACTTCAGGTTCTTCTGGTAACTACGTTTGGCTGCAGCAGATGGTCCCGAAACTGCCGGGTTATCGGCCCAGCAGATCATTCCCTCTACCTTACCTTCCCCCATATCCCTATACTGGGCGATATGAGAGTGGTCCAGTCCATCTAGTTTAGGCATCCACTGGTAACCAAACTCATTAGCTGCTGTGGCATTATTACCATAGAATGCTTTAAGCAAGCTGACAAAATACTTTGGTTTGTTGGTCCACCAGCCTGAAGCTGGAGTTTCTTTTTCCAGGTAGTCTGCCAGGGTCGGATGAGCACCCTGCTGGGGAGTTGCCATGTACCCGGGAACTATGTGGTAAAGGATAGCCATATCGGTAGAGCCCTGCACGTTAGACTGACCGCGCTGAGCGTTTACACCACCACCGGCTATACCCATATTACCCAAAAGGAGCTGTACTATCGCACAAGATCGAACATTCTGAGCTCCGTGAGTAAACTGGGTAATTCCCATTGCATAGAGAAGATTGCCCGCTTTACCGGGTTCACCAGTTGAGCTGAATAACTGATAAGATTCCCGTAAAGCATCGGGATCCGCCCCGGTTATCTTGCTGATATTATCTATCGTATAACGGCTGTAATGATTCTTCATCAGCTGCAAAACGCAGTTTGGGCTTTCAAAAGTAGTGTCTTTAAGGATATTACCTTCCCCATCTCGCTGGTACTGCCAATCCTCGGTATTGTACTTCTTAGCGCTGCGAACAGGATCATCTTCCGCACCTGTAAACAAACCGCTAACTTCATCAAAACTATAACCTTCATTTATCAGGTAAGATGCGTTAGTATAGTTTTCAACATATTCCTTGTGGTACTTATCATTCTCAAGGATATAATTAATCAGACCGCCAAGATAAGCGATGTTAGTACCCGGTCGGATGCTAACGTATACATCTGCTACAGCAGCTGTCCGTGAAACCCTTGGATCAACGGCAATTAGCTTCGCTCCTTTAGTTTCTCGGGCTTTTTCAATCCACTTCATCGAAATGGGATGGTTTTCTGCTGTATTGCCTCCTATGTTCATAAAAACATCGCTGTGCTGGTAGTCATTCCAATGGTTTGTCATACAACCTCTTCCGAACGTGGCGCCGAGACCGGCGACCGTTACGGAGTGTCAGAGACGGGCACAGTGATCAACGTTAATCACTCCCATCGCTCTAACCATTTTATGGAATAAATAGTTTTCTTCATTGCTGCAGAAAGCACTGCCCAGCCATGATATAGCTTCGGTCCTGTTGACAGTTACTCGCTGCCCTCCTACATCGGCAGTTTCCTGGTAATTTCTATCACGCGTATCTTTTATACGCTGGGCAATAGTATCCAGGGTCCAGTCCCAATCTTTTTCTTCATAACCACTTGCACCGGGGGCCCGGTAAAGAGGTTTGGTTAAACGCTTGGGATTAGGAACAGGTTTGCCTTTTTCTTCGATAATATAAGATAAATTAAAATGTGAACTACCCTTGCTGCAGAGGGTTCCTTCATTAATCGGATGACCCGGATCCCCCTCGGCATTTACAACTATTCCTTCTCTTACATTACAAATAATACCGCAGCCAACTCCGCAGAAAGTACATGTTGTTGGAAATTCCTGGGTGTACTTAATGCGCAGGGGATCTGCGGTAGACGCATAAGCCTTATTCAGGCCAACACCGGCCAAAGTTGCCGTTGCGGCAGTCGCACCGGTAAGCTTCAAAAAGCTGCGTCGCGTCAACTGCATTAGTAAATCCACCTCCTAGTCTTGTCTGTTAGATAATTCCTCATCATTGACCCACTTTAAACCTGAACCTGGTAAAAAACCTTCCTTCCCTGCCAGCAGATCATAATCAAGGGAAGCAAGGTTGTGAACGGGCAGGACCAAATCCCCATCCACATGAAAAGTTCTTGCATCATAAACCTTGTAGTAACAGCAGCAGACCTGGCAATAGTTGACCCGGCAGGTGTCATTTCCTTCAACAGTGAAAAAGCCAAGTTCTTCCCGCTTTTCATTGCTGCAATAAGGGCATTTTACCCTGGGATGAACCCAGCGGGTTCCACACAACCAGCATTCCATGTGCTTGGCCCCGTTATCAGGATGAAGCAAACCATAATGTGGCTTTTTGCCGCAAACAGGACAGTCACCTCCTTCATACAGGTCAGTTCGCAATAATCCCGGTAACATTTTTAGCTGCCGTCTATATATAGATGTCTGTACTAATGAAAATACCAAAGTAGCAAGATCATCTGACATAGTTTTTTCTTTAAGAATTATCTTCTTCAATTCATCTATCTCTTCTAAAGTCACTTTTTCTTTGTTTTCAGAAAAATAGTTATCTGCCAGTTTTAATGTATTAGATATGGTTTGTTTTAAAGCAGGATTTGTCTTAATAATTGTGGAGCAAACAAGTTTGAAAAGCGCACAGAAAAGCTTTCTGTCAATTAGCGGTCTGAGAAATAGGCTGGTATCCTTTCTCATCATATCCGCTGCGACATCAGGTGAGAGATTATTATCTTGAAACGGAGGAGCATGTTCTGAATCTTTCTCGAAGTATACATTTATTGAATCAAAAACGGCCCTGACAAAACCAGCTCCCTCTTTAAATGATTCATATATTTTTGTGCAGCGTTCAATTTCCTGGTCATAGCCGGATAGCCATAATTCACTCAAGCAATAACACTCCTAATATAAATTTTTATCTTTAATTGATATATATTCTATAGGAATTATGATGTATATTGAATCCTGTGAATTTTTTAACTTTAACCGTCTAAAGCAAAAATCCCTTATCAAAGGGTATTTTCATAACTAACTGATCTACGCAAAAAAGGTTTTGCGCTACAACCTGGCCTGAACACTTAACCTCTTTAACAATTAGGATAATTATACCTATAAGTTTTTTTTATGTCAATAAAAATAGCTGATTTTTCATTGTTATGGCAGACAGTTTATTTTAATTGTCTGGCAATATATGAAATCGTCTGGTAATGCAAACTGGCCACTTAAACTATGCTGCCCGGGATAATACAACTGCGCTGATTAGCGGAAATAATTTAGAAGTTTATCGTTTGAATACTGATATTAATATTTAGCATTTTTTAAGAAGCAAAAGCCGATCCAGTGATCGGCTTTTGCCATCTTCAAAACTACAATATTTTCTTCTTATTCACTGACAACGGGAAGGTCTTCTGCCAACCAGCCAAGGTTCATACCACTGGCCAGTGATTTAGCATCAAAACCAAGCATTCTCAGAACACCTACTGTCTGACCTGCAGTCTGACCAGTGTAGCAGGTAACTACAATCGGGCGGTTGGTGGGAAGGTCGCCGAGTATTTCGCCAACAGCAGCCCAGGGACTGTGAACAGAACCTTCAATATGGCCGGCAGCAAAATCATCAGCACTGCGGATATCGAGCACAAAGAATGAATTTGGATTTCCTTCCAACGCTTCATTCAATTCTGCAGGCTGGATTATATTGTTGCCAATTGTAGCAACATCGGCAAACATATCCTGAGCCATTGCCCAAAGAATTTCTTCTTCCTCGTTAGCAGGAGATGTTGCAGGGGCAAGATCTACCACTGCATTCATTCCTTCTCCGGTAGCTTCATAATTGCTTTCTTCAGTCCAACCGCGTGTCATGCCAAGACGCAGGGACTGAACATTATCAAAGCCGGCCATTCTCAGCCAACCAACAGCCTGACCGGCAGTTTGGCCTGTATAACAAGTCACCACAACCGGCCTGTTGGTTGGAATGCGATCCATGATCTCGCCAACACTGGCCCACTCGCTGTGATAAGCTCCTTCAATATGGCCGGCTTCAAAATCTTCAGCACGGCGGATATCGAGGATAAATACCGAATCGGGGTTGTCATCGATCATAGCCTTTACATCATCAGCGTGAATAATATTTGTTGACTGGGCAGTTTTTTCGAAATAACTTACAGCCAGATTTTCGACAAGCGCATCAACATCAATCTCTTCTTCTACTATCTCGTCAACAACTTCTTCCACTGCTTCTTCGACTTCTTCCACCACTTCTTCTACTGCAGTATCAGAACCGCAGCCGGTAAAGCCGAAAAAGAGCATTCCAATCATAAAAATCATAAACAACAAACTAAGGTGCTTTTTCATTAAACCAATAATCCTCCTAAAGATTAATTTACTTAACTTGATTAAAAACACAGCATAGTATCTGTGTAAAATCACATAAAAAGATGTTACGGTATATCACTGACTACCATGTTGTAATTGGCCTGGCTTGTACCCTCCTCCAGGTCACTTTCCCTGAGGAAGATATACTCATTACCGTGGCAGGAATCACAACTTTCGTTCTGCACTGTAGAGCGCTGAACATTATGGGTTGGTGAATATTTCCAGCTGGCAATATTATCATAATTCGGCACTTCCAGCCCTATACCCTCGAGCATTTTACTGGAGCTCGGCACATGCCTTACAGTTATATATTTGTAAGGGTGTCTTCCCTCCGGCTCAGGATTTAAAGCTACTTTAAACATAACTCTTGACTGCCCCAGCGGTGCAATCAATGAACCGTCGGTATCCTTTTGTATATGGCAATCATAGCAGTTATTGTTAGATGTGCTATGGCAGACCTGGCAGTTCATCAGGTCTTCAGTATGTACCTTATGAGCCTCTATATCGCTATCCTCATAAACATTACCGTGACAGTCCATACAACTCGGCAGGTCGACATCCCACTTGCGGATTTCTTCGCGCCCTGTTCCATGGAAATTATTTACATCATGACAATCCATGCAGTCCATACCCGCTTCGTAATGAACATCGCGGGCATAACCAATAGTTCCCATGTATTCTCCTGCAGTCCGGGCTCCGTGGCAGCCAAAGCAGGTTTCATCCATCGGTGGTTTTTCTGTAAACATATGCTCTGAGTGTAACCCGCCTGTGTAAACATAAGGTCTGCTCACATGGCAGGAGCCGCAGCTTGAATGACACTTATAACAGGTTGAATCAAAAGCTTCCTGTAAAATATGTCCTTCTTCAGTTGTTGCACCGGGATGTCCAAACTCTTCCAGGCCAACCCTCATACCGAGCACAGTATAATGGATAGCTGTATCAAATGTTTCCCCCACTTCTGTATGGCACAAAACACAAAGCGATCCTGCATCAGCCTTTGAAGGATAAACCTCCATTCCGTCATGCGCTTCATCCTTACTGCTGACATTTACACCCCCATGACAGGTAATGCAACCAAGCTCGCCATGAACAGTGTCAATAAAATCCGGGTTAACATAAAACAGATCCTGGCCCCCCAACTGGGGTCCGGGCACACCTCAGCCCGGGCCATCTGCCGGTGGCGGCACATCATACATGGCCTCCATTACATCAGCATCAAGGTGGCAGGCCATGCATCCGTCACTTGGTGTGGCGCTTAATACAGGCGAAGTATTGACATACAAAGTAGCAACGACTATAACTATGGCCAGCGATACTATGATGAAAACCAAAGATTCTTTTCTGCGTTTTGCCAAGCTATCACCCCTTCTTTAAATATTTTACCCCTTGAGAAATATTTCTCATTCTCTGCCAAAAAAATATGTAACCTATATATATTCATTATTAACACCAATTATAACACATTATAATTCTGTTTGTTCAAGAAATAACGTTGTAGTGTATTTTATGATACCTATAAGTTATAGCTAATACCCACGGTTCATTCTTTAAACCTTCGCCAGACTGCCAGCGCCGAACCTCCTGCCAGGAGAATAGAACCAACAATGAGCAGTGATATTAAAGGTTTAATCTTCACTTCTACAATAAACACTTCACCGGCATTAACATTACTATCTTCAATTGCCAGTTGAACAAGCCCGTTATCCGCATCTATTTCTTCAAGGGTGATGGTCACCCCTTCCGCAACTCTAACCGGATCTCTATACTTACCTGTGTTATCATAACGCATTACAGGCATATGTTCGGTGATTTGACCGTTTCGATTTATTTCAAGCAGAGCACCCACTTCGATTACACCAGTCTGTGAATGCGGTTCAAATTGAAAGCCGCTGAATATTATTTTATATTCATTATATTCAATGCTCTGACCGGCAGACATTGTTAAAATATCTCTGCTTGCTCCCAGCTGGACCTCCACCGGGCTTATGTAGAGATCCCTGGTAATATTTCGATGTATAGCAGGCGAACGCATTAATCTTCCTCCAGCCAGGTAAAGATTTGGCCTGGCAGTAAAAGTTTTGGCCCCGTCGGTAATCTTTACTTCAGGATAATTGTCATTTCCTTCAGTTACAATCCCCTGGTAGTTCAACTGGTAACCGAGCACTTCAACGGCTTCCCCTTTTGTCAGGGCAACCATCTGCGACTGGGTGTAGCCGGTTGAACCCACCACCCCGATAAAAAGTAAGGCTAAGCCAATATGGGCAAAATAACCTCCCGAATATATCAACCCCCTGCGTAAGGCTTTTTTCAGCGAAACCACATTAACTACTAAGGCTGAAACCATTGTTGCCAACATCAACAATCCTAAAGCTGATTTTATTCCCACGATGTATCCGATTACCAGGGCAGGAATTAAAATGAACAAAATGACCTTCAACTGCTTTAATACAAGCCGGATCTGTTCATTTTTCCAGGTTAATAGCGGACACAGGGTTAAAACCAGGAAAATCACAAAAAATAAGGGCGCATTAGTCTGCAAATAAAATATTTCATCCACACTTGCCGGATTTCCAAATAAGCCGGTCAGTAATGGAGACAGGGTACCCAACATGATTAAAACAGCAGCCAGGGATAAGACAATCAGCGTAATTGTAAAACTGCCACGCCGGGAAAAAAGAGCATAGTTATTCTTATCCAGCGGAATATTTTTATAGCATATAACCAAAACCAATAGTCCGCCAAGCAAAAAGACCAGGAAAAAGGCAAGGATAAAATACGATAAAGTAGTTTCAGCAAAAGCATGTACTGAAAAATTTGCCATCACACCACTGCGGGTTAGATATGTTGCAAAAATAATCAGTGAGTAAGTAATTATTGCCAGCAGCAGATTACTTTTTATATATAGTTTGTTCTGTTTTTGTGCAATTAAACCATGAACCAGGGCAGTACAGGTTAACCAGGGAACCAGAGAGGCATTTTCAACAGGATCCCAGCCCCAGTATCCTCCCCAGCCTAACACCCTGTATGCCCAAGCCCCACCGATTAGAATACCTGTGCCCAGGAATAACCAACCGGCAGCAGTCCAGGGGAGTGCTCTCAAAAAACCCTGCTGGAAATCTTTTTTCCATAGTGATGCCAAGGCATAAGCAAATGGAAATATCAGCAAAGCATATCCCACAAAAACAATCGGTGGATGTATTACCATCCATGGATCCATCAAAAGGGGATTCAAGCCCATGCCGTCAGGCGGAACCTGACCCAGATGATAAAAAGGGTTTTCCAGGACCAAGAAAAAAAGCAGGAAAAGCTGGCCCACCATAATAACCGGGACAATAACCGGTAATAGCTCTTTTTCGCGTCTAAACAATAAGTAACCGGCAACAGCGGTAATCAGGGCCCACAGGATAAATGTCCCCTCCTGGCCAGCCCAGAATGCTGATATCAGGTATTCGAAGGGCAGATCAAGACTGGTGTGGGCATAAACATAATAATATTCAAATTTATGGTTGATCAGGGCATATAAAAGATATATTGCAGTAGTCAGCAAACCAGCCGTGTGGAGATGATAGAAGTATAATGGCCACTTTTTGTTTTTTACCTCTCTCGTGGTAGCAACACGGGTTTCCTTTATATAGAGAATACCTGTAATCAGTGCTGCCAAAAAAGCCACGATTATTCCTATATTTCCAATCATTGTTATTTATCACCACCCTGCTCGTACTTTGAAGGACATTTAACCAGAAGTTTCTCCGCCGCAAAAACATTGTCACGGTAATAGCCAACCACAACAACACTATCGGCATGATCCAGATTGTCAGGTCTCGGCCCTTCGTAAATCACCTGAACTGTGGTACCCTCATCATCGGACAAAACAAATTGCAGCTTTCCACTCTCCTGGTTAAAAACAATTGAATCCGGATCATCGATATAACCCATTACCTGAACCTGCCTGGCAGTTTCAGCGGCCTCGGCGATTGTTACATAAGGATTCAGCGATGATTGAAAAGAATAAATAGCCAAACCGATTGAAATTATAATTATCGTAATGCCGATTATCCATTTAACTTTATTGTTTTTCATTACGCTTCTCCATTTTTCTAATCCGCAGATCAAGTCTGGCCAGGTATGAAAATATTCCGAGCCAGGCGACCAGGCTTACTATAAGTACTATGTAAATATTGTCCATAACTAATTATTAATTCTCCCTTCTGTTGTTCTGTTCCAGGTTAATCACACGCGAGGTAAGGTTGATTATCCAGGTATAAATCCCGGTAAACCCGACCAGGGAAGCCAGAAATACTTTAAACATAACAGCATCCATCTGAAAACCTGACTCAGCACTAATAATCGGATCCGGATGAAGGGTAGCATAAACCCTGGGAATAATAAAAACCAAAAAAGGAACTGAAACAAAAGCAAATATGCTAAATACCGACGCCAACCTTGCTCTTCTCCCCTCATCTTCTACAGAAGAACGCAAAACGAAGTAGGCACTGTAAATTAACAATAGTATAAATATGGAAGTCTGGCGGGGATCCCAGTTCCAATAAACGCCCCAGGTAAAACGGGCGAATATTGCTCCGGTTATTGTAGCCAAAATAGTAAAAATGAAACCGATTTCTGCATTGACAGCAGCGAGTAAATCATCTTTAGCAAACCCACCCCTGAGATAACGGATGCTGTAAACCATTGAAACAAGATAAGCTAAAACGCCGACCCAGGCCAGGGGCACATGAAAATAGATTATTCGTGATAGGTCCCCCAATCCCATTGCAGAAGGCGCATATAAAAAAGCAGCGTTAATAACCAAAACCATCCAGATACACAGTGCTATTTTAGCAATTGTTTTCAGCATTGCACACCTCTCTCAAGTCTTAACCAGAAGTAAGATTACTATCTAATTTGTCACATATATCATTTTACGTCAATCATCCAGGACAAATGGTATTAAAAGCAGTGAAACAGTAACGACTATTGCCAGGTATGAAATAAGAAATATAAAATCTGTAATAATCTCTTCCCCGCTTCCACCACTAAGCGCAAAGCCTGTACTTCTTATTGCGGTTAACAATATTGGCAGCAGTACAGGAAAAGCCAGAACCGGCAGCAGGGAATTCTTAGAGCCGGCCCTGGCGACAATTGCCGCCAGTAAAGTTGTCGCCCCGGCCAGAGACAGGCTGGCAGTAATGCAGATCAGCACAAGAAGCCCAACGTTCCCACCTGGTGGTGGATTCATCATAATGTAATAGAGCGGTAGCACAACTGCAATCAGAACAATGAGTAACAAGGTGTTGAAAAACAGTTTGCCCAAATAAATTATTTCTGCAGTGGCCGACATTTTCAGGGCCAGAATAGTACCGCTATCTTCCTCCTTGGTAAAACTTCGGCTTAAAGCCGACATGGCGGAAAAGAATATTATTATCCATATCAACGCCGAGTGAAGCATTATATCAAGCGAGTAAATACCAATTGTAAAGCTCACCGTAACCAGCGTAGTCAAAGAGAAAAGGACCATCGCTGTAAGAGCATGACGGGTCCTGAACTCATCAGTAAGGTCTTTAACTACAATAGCCCGGATTGCAGTGATCAAGGAAAAGGATGTTTTCACCATACTGCCCCACCTCCTCCTGATCATTGGTTGCCAGTATAACAATGCTTTTCGCCTTGTATTCACTGATTATTTTGTTAACAACCTGTTTACCTTCACTATCAAGATTTGTATTCGGTTCATCCAGTAAAAGGAGGGCTGGCCTTTTAAGAATAACATAAGCCAGTTTCAAACGCTGTTTCATACCTGTGGAAAAAGCAGCAAGAGGAGTATCCGCGCTGCTGTTAAGACCAACTTCCGCCAGTTTATCTTTTAGTTCTGCTGTCGTTAAAAAATACCCACCCAGCTTGGCAAAAAACTGCAGGTTTTCCAGTGCCGTTAAATGTCTGTAGAGAGCTAAATCCGGCGTCAACAGGCCGGTTATTTTTTTTACCCCGGCAGCAGTGAGTTCGCTGGTATCCTTGGTCAAATCTATTGTGCCTGCAGTAGGTCTCTCCAGGCCGCAGATTAAACGTAGCAGGGTTGATTTTCCCGAACCGTTGGGGCCGGTAACCAGGTTGCACTTGCCCATTTCCGGTTGCCATGATACATCACTGAAGACTTCCTGCCTGTTATATTTTTTAGTAAGGTTATTTATTTTTATCCTCATAGCTTGCCCCTTCGCATTACAGTACATCTTAAACGACCCCTTTAAAAGCGTCAAGGACTGCTCTGCCAGGTTGTATTGTTCGTTGTAACTGTTTCAACAGGGTCATGTTATTATGCTATACTGTGTCTTAGGAATTGAAACTTATTTAGTCATACAGAATTATTATATATATTCAATTATTTTATATAATGAAGGAGATTCTCATGGAGATAAGTCATTTATCAACATTTTGCAAAGTTGTAGAAGCGGGCAGTATATCTAAGGCGGCAAAAGAAATGTTTGTCAGCCAACCTGCTATCAGCCAAAAGATTCAGGAGTTAGAATCTCATTACCAGGTTCAACTACTCGATCGGACTAACAGGGGTGTCACCCCAACTAAAACAGGTCTTTTTGTTTATGCGGAAGCACAGAAAATCATCGCACTTATGGCCAGTATTGAAAGAGAAATAGAGCTCACCCGTAACCCGGTGGAAGACCTTACTCTTGGAGCGTCTAGCACTGTAGGAAATGTGGCCCTGCCCTGTACTCTTTTAATCTTCCGCGAGCGTCATCCCGGATTTAACATAGCTGTTGATTTAGGTAATACTGAGAAAACAATTAACAAGTTACTCAGCCGGCGTATTGAAATTGCCTTGGTGGAAGGGCCGCTCAGTGAAGAATGGAAGAAACAGTTTGAAGCTGAAGATATTCAAGTTAAGCATATTGCCCAGACCAGGTTAATCCTTACAGCAGCCAGTGGAGGGGCGTACCAGAATAACGATCGGATGACTTTAAAAGATCTTAGTGAAGCTCCATTGATCATACGGGAAAAAGGTTCGGGTATAAGGAGTACCATTGAAAATACTATTGCTGAAAAAGGATATTCGCTCAGTGATTTTAATATTATATATGAAATGGGTACCAGCAGCTCGATTATTTCTGCGGTTACATCCGACATGGGTTTAACCGTTCTACCTATTATGTCACTCAGGAAAGAACTTCATCATAAAATCCTGAAAAAGATTCAATTGAGCGATATTGAATTTTCACTTGATTTTAACCTTCTTTACAGGAATGATTCGAAAAAAGTATCTCATAAAAAATTCATTGAGTTGATTAGTTCCAAGGAACGTGGGTTCTGTTAAACTCCGGGTTTTTACTATCTCAATATATCCTCTTTTAATGGATTAAAAAGCGTATGTATATCTTTCCGCCTAGGAAGGATCCTATGAGTATAAACAAGCCAAATACCCATCCTTGTAAAGAAAAAGAGCTGATTCCGCTCCAGAAAGCTCCAAAGTTACACCCAACGGCCATATTGGAGCTGAATCCCAGTAACAATCCTCCACCAAGTGAATAAAGGTAAGTTATTGGCTTTTTGGGGAAACGTAACCTGAACTCACTGTTGATTAAACTGGCAACCGCTGCGCCGATAATTAAAGCTACGGCAAAATAAAGTATCGGGTTCAACCACGCGCCTGAAACAACATCTTGACTGGACCAGCCTGGATGATCTGACCAGTATGGAGTTAGACGGTTAAATTGATCAACTAACCAAGCTGAAAAGCCGGAAATACCGTTGATTAAACTGACTGTTCTCCCCCAGGAAAATATAATGATTATGTGGAGCAGGGCCAAAAAAAATGCCCCATAGTAATAATTGATAGCTTTACCGACCAGAATTTTTTTAAATGATCTGCCTGGGTGGGGAGGAATTATTTTTTTTACTGTCACTCCTTCATAGATACTGATTAGGCAATGAAGAAAAACAAAAACAACTACATAAATGATGATAGTCCACAGCCACCCCAGATAATCAGGAATAAAAATTAAATTGCCCGCATGCGGGCTGAATGGGGACAAGCTGTCAAGATCAAGGGAGGGCAGATAAGAACCGACCATAATACCGACAAATACCACCCATTGGCCGATATAACCTTCACCCATACGCATCAGGCAGCCGGACACACAACTTCCAGCCAGGATTAAGCCAAACCCGAACAGCAAGCCGCCGATTATGGTATTTAAGCCAACAGGCTGCAGGGCACCTGCTTGAAAAAGATTTATATTGCCTGTTACATGCAGCAGAAAAAAACCTATACTGTTAATAAACAACATAAATAACAGGGCCCTGGTCATACTTCCGTTACGGATCAAAAAAATATCCCGAAAGCCCGAAGCAAAGCAAAAACGTGATCTCTGCAGAAAGAATCCAATAAATAAACCAAATAGCAAACCATAAAAAAGCGCAACATCATAAGTAATGAAATAAATTGCCAGGGCCATTAAGGCAACCATCAATAATGAAGCCACTATTATGTATTTATTTTTTTTAACTGAACCATTCACAATTGTAAACACCTTATTAATAATATGATCAAGAATTTATTGTTATTATAATATGCCAAATACCCTCTGAAATCATTTTTATCTCGGCTGGAAAGCCATACTTGGTTATCACGTGTTCAACAACATTCGAAGTTGAGCAGCTGTGATCGGTATGTAAAATAATGCGGTCATCTTTTTTTACCTCTTTCATTTTTCTTTCCAGCATAATAATAGGTACCGGGCATATTTCACCAATTGAATCGATGTGATAATCCATTGCCAACCTCCGCCTTTTAATCAATACAATTTTAATATGTTAGAAACAAGTTAAGCGTTGTTTTACCGGGAATCGGTTATCACCTATTGCCCAAATCAACAATAATGGCTATAATTATAACATTAAATTATGCGCCTGTAGCTCAGGGGATAGAGCAACGGATTCCTAATCCGTGTGCCGCAGGTTCGATTCCTGCCAGGCGCACCAGCCCATCAAAAGGGTTTTGGGGTCATGCAGCTGACCAAAACCCTTTGTTATGTTAAAAAGCAAATTTCAAACCGGTAATATAGAAAAATAACCTGACCGGCTTTTATGAAAGGATTCACAGACTATGACAAAAAATATTTCGATGAAAGCAGTAATTCTTGCCATTCCCTTTCTTCAAATGAGCGCAACAGCAATTTCTCCCGCACTTGCAGATATAATGGCGGATTATCCCCATATTAGTGCCAACATGGTTACATGGATGGTCACCCTTCCTTCCTTCACCAGTGTTATCGCGGCTTTAATTCTCAGTCGGCTGGTAACTTTTATGACCAAACGTTCCCTGCTGATGATCGCTCTTGGGTCTTTTCTAATCGGGGGAATTGTCCCTTATTTTATCGATAATTTTTACTTAATCCTGGTCTTCAGAGCTGTCTTTGGCACCAGCATCGGTTTTTTGATGTCTCTTTCTCCTGGTCTGGTTACTGACTTTTTTGACGGAGAAGAAAGAGCTGCCATGATGGGCAACCAGAGCGCTGCCGTTAACCTGGGTGGCCTGGTATTCATGTTTTTTGGCGGAATCCTTGCTGCAGTTCACTGGAATGTTACATTCCTGGTCTATTTGATCGGACTACCGATTGCCCTGTGGATATTTTTAAAGCTGCCAGAACAGGTAAACTTTGAACAAGAGCATAAAGAAAAAATAAATCTGCCTGTAAAAGTATATATTCTGCTTGGAGGAGTAATGCTTTTCAACACCCTCTTTTTCTCGCTGATGACAAATGCATCCGTAATGATCAGCGCCGAAAAGCTAGGCGACACTACCCAGGCCGGGGAAGTATTAACCTTCTTCACGGTTGGAAGTTTTTTGGCCGGTATGTTTTTCGGTAAAACCTACAAAACTTTCAGCAGCTATACCACTGCCTTTGGCTGGTTGTGTGCCGGAACCGGAATGCTGATTGCCGGATTAAGCCATAACCTGATTCTAATCATAATCGGTTCCTTCCTGACCGGGGCCGGGATGGCAACGACCATGCCCAGCTACCTGATTAAACTATCCCACAGCGCTCCACCAAACGCTGTTTCTATTGCCTTTGCCTATACTGCAGTTGCTGCAGGAATTGGCCAGTTTTTATCACCATATTTTTTAGGCATCTTTAATTTAATTTTTAGCCGTGAAATCGGCAGGTTCCCAATATTGGTCAGCTCTATTATATTATTAATGATGGCCATTGCAATTTTTATCAGCACCAGGGTTTCAAGAAATAACATGGCTGAGCTGAGCCAGTAACTGGTCCCAACCAGGATTGCATTTTCTTCACCAGTTAAAACCAACCAGCGGGCATACTCGGGACTTTAACCCTTGAGGTTGCAAACGTGTCGGGTGCACAATAATATAAGGCGGCCCCTTTAATTAGGGGCCGCCTTCTTATACGGAATTCTGTTAAATTACTCCCACCATTTTTTACTGTTGCCCGGTTTTGAAAAATTAATATCACTGAATCTGTCTGAATCTCGATCCCAGAAATCAACCCACCATTTACCTTCATCCACAACCGTTGTTGTCGCCCATGAAGGAAAATTTGATTTTAACCGGGCGAATTTTTCCGCCCTCTCCTGAGGGTCAACCTTATAAACGGTATATGCCAGAGCGGTGCTGCTTAACAATAAATTTACTACGAAGGCTACGATGATTATCCTGAGCAGGAAAGACAAATCTCTATCTTTATTAAACATCCTGTAACCTCCTTTCATCTTGCTTGTTATTTAATTTCGCCATTGTCCTTAAAAAACCTGCTTAGCTTTAATCATACTAATACCCTTTTACCCTCTCCTCTTTTGAGTTATTATAAGTTGGGGTGATGGTTTAATGCGGGTTATATCCGGCAGTGCCAGGGGCACAAGGTTAAAACCTCCGAGAGGAACAACAGTGAGGCCAACAGCCGACAGGGTGAAAGAGTCCCTGTTTAATATCCTGGGTGATAAAGTACCCGGTTCATTTTTTATTGATCTGTTTGCCGGAAGTGGGGCAATTGGTATCGAAGCACTGAGCCGTGGTTCTGAACACTGCATCTTCATCGACAACAGGAGAGAAAATATTTTGCTGATCCAGGATAACCTGAAAAAAACCAGGCTGATCGATTCTGCCAGGTTAATTAAAGGCAACGCTCCCGGAATCATCAGCCGGCTAAACCGCGAAAAAATTCAGGCGGACCTGATTTTTCTAGACCCGCCGTACCACTCTCCCGATACTTTGTCCCTGGTACAATTAATCCAGGCCAGTTCTCTTTCCCATACCAACAGCCTGATTATAGTCGAGCACTCAAAAAAAGACCTTGCCTGGACAGACATGTTTACACCGTTCAAACAAAAAGTTTACGGTCAGACCTGTCTCACCTTCATAACAAAAAGATAAAAATTTTTGTGAGAATCTGGTTAAAAATTATCAGCAAGGATTGTTACCCGGTGCTATAGTTCCTTGAGTACCTCAGCCAGGGCCTTCAGAAAACGTTCATTTTGTTTTTCTGTCCCGTAAGTAACCCTGATAAAAGTGGGGAACCCAAATATATCACCTGTTCTAATGATTATTCCTTTTTTCATCAATGCTGTAAATGCTTTTCTTGAATCTACACCCAGATCAACAAAACAGAAGTTAGCCTGATCTGGAACTGCCTTAAGATTTAGTATGGCAAAACCTTGTTCCAACTGCTCTCGGGCTTTCGCCACCATTCTTCTGCTTCTTTCAACATGTGCCTCGTCTTCTAACGCCGCCATTGCAGCTGCCTGGGCCATGGCATTAACATTAAAAGGCTCCCTTACCCTGTTCATCTCAGCAATTACTTCCTGCGAAGCAATAGCATATCCTATACGCAGCCCGGCCAGCCCGTAGATTTTCGAAAATGTTCGCAGTGCCACAACAGGTAAACCACGTTTCACAAATTCCAGGCCACTGGAATAATCCAGGTCATCAGTATATTCAAGGTAAGCCTGATCAAGAATTAATAAAACCCCGTCCGGCAATCTGTCAACCAGGTAGTCCAGTTCCTTCTTTTCCATCAATGTCCCGGTCGGGTTGTTGGGGCTGCAAACAAACAAAGCTTTGGTTTTATTGTTAATTTGCTTTAATAACATGTCGGGGTCATAAGCAAACTCTTCTCCCTGCAGGGGGACATTCACAGGTTCTGCTCCCATAATACGGGTGGCAAAATCATATTCTGAAAAACTTGGTTGGACCATTATAGTTTCATCCCCGGCCTTAACATAAGCAAGGGTAATAAAGGACAGCAGCTCATCAGAACCATTACCAAAGATCAGCTGATCCGGTTTAACATCCAGCTTTTCAGAAAGAGATTCTCTCAGGTAATAGCCGTTTCCGTCAGGGTATATATGCATCTTGCTGATATTGTTTTTCATGGCTTCCAGAGCCAGGGGTGAAGGGCCAAGAGGGTTTTCATTTGAAGCCAGCTTGATTACATCGGTCAGCCCCATCTCCCTCTCCACTTCCTCTACCGGTTTTCCGGGAACATAAGGTTTAATCTTTTCCAGGTACATGTGCATATCCGGTTTTTTCACTGGTAAGTCCTCCGTTTATTATTTTATATATAGTATTATACACCAGGATCAAGCTTTGCAGCCTAGATCAAAATAATGGAATCACTGACAAATCATTTTCTTTATTCAGGATTAATTTAATATTTTCTTAAATAAATTTTAACATACCCCTTGCTTTATCCTTTTAATTCTGTTATATTTTATAAATAATATTACAAATAAAAGCTTTGAAGGGGAAAAATACTCTGGCGTACCGGTTCAGAGAGGGTTTGAATGCTGAAAGAACCCCCGGTAGTCTGAGGAATAAGCCACCCCGGAGCTGTTGTGCCGAGGCATTAAGTTTAAGCACAGCCGGTTGCAATACCGTTACAGAAAACGAGAGGCTCGATTTTTGGGCAACTGGAGTGGTACCGCGGGAAACAAACCCGTCTCTTTATGGAGACGGGTTTTTTATTTCTAACAGTTAGGCTCAGGGAGGTTTTTACAATGACTATTGAATGGCAGAATTTCTATGCAGACCGAACCAGACATATGAAAGGTTCACAAATCAGGCAGTACTTTGCCTTAACCGAAAGGCCTGAAGTTATTTCTTTTGCCGGAGGATTCCCGGGAAACGAATTCTTCCCAAGTGATGACATATCCGCCGCCCTGGCCAAGCTTGTTAAAGAAGAAAGCAAACTAGCCCTGCAATACACTTCAACAGAAGGCCACTTTGAGCTTCGCAATTACCTGGCCGGCAAAATGAATAGCAACGGCGCTTCTATAAATGCTGACCATGTTATTATTACTGACGGTTCTCAGCAGGGCATCGATCTTCTTAGCAGGGTTCTGATCAATTCAGGTGAAGCTGTGCTGGTGGAAGAACCAGCTTATATTGGCGGAATGGGTGCAATTAAATCATACGGCGGAGTTCCTGTCGGTATACCAATGGACAGCAATGGCCCCATCCCCGCAAAAATGGAAGTTATTATTAATGACCAAATCAGAAAGGGTAACCGGCCGAAAGTCTTTTACACGGTTCCCAATTTCCAAAACCCAACCGGCATAACCACCAGCGCTGAGCGCCGCCGGGCTGTTCTGGATCTCGCATACCGCTACAATATTATCATTATCGAAGACGATCCCTATGGTGAATTGTGTTACGAGGGTTCTGTTCCTGAAAGCTACATGTCAATCGACAAAAAAGAACAGGTTATCTACCTGGGATCGTATTCCAAAATTCTGATCCCTGGTATTCGCATAGGCTGGATGGCCGGACCCCGGCAGTTGATTGAAAAAGTATCCCTGGCCAAGCAAACTACAAACCTTTGCTCCAGTTCGCTGGGGCAGCAGTTAGCTTTTCGTTTGTCAGATGAAGGGTATGTCGACCGGCACGTTGAGAAATTGATCGGTCTTTACCGCAATAAAAGAGAGATCATGCTAAAAGCTATGAAACAATACTTTCCAACCGATATCGAATACAGCAAACCCAGGGGGGGCTTTTTCGTCTGGGTAAAATTCCCCGCTTACTATCCGCCCAGTAAAGATATACTTGAATACGCCCTACAGCATAATGTTGCATACGTTCATGGCGAAGGGTTCTACAGTAACAGCATTGGTGGTAGTCACGGCGCCAGATTTTCTTTCAGCCAACCCACAGCAGAGCAAATCAGCATTGGTATCGCCACTCTGGGTAAAATACTTCATGAAGTGAAGGCAAATTTAACCTTAAAAGCAGTCGGCCAATAAAGGTTTGAATAAGACAGCTGTCATATTTATCAACAATTTACAACTTTTTTGAGCGGAAGGAAGAGCAGGATGAATAAAGTAATCATTGTTGACAGTGAATGTGCCAACCTGAACAGCATCTACAAGGCAGTAACAGCAGCAGGCCTTACGGCAGATATAACGGATGAACCTGACAAAATAACCGGCGCTGATGCGATTATTTTTCCCGGGGTTGGATCGTATAAACATGCTATGAGAGTCCTTGAACAAAAGCAGCTGGTCGATCCATTAATGACAACAATAAAGAAAGGTATTCCCTTTCTCGGTATCTGCCTGGGTATGCAGCTGCTCTGTTCCTGCAGCGAAGAAAACCATGCCCAGGGTTCCACAGAAAGGATTCAAGGGTTAAATGCCGTCAAAGGGCTAGTTACTCGTTTTAACAATGAACTACCCGTTCCCCATGTCGGCTGGAACCAGGTTCAACCTGCTGTCGGTCATCCGCTTTTTTACGGTTTGGGGAATAGCAGCTATTTTTATTTTACCCATTCATACTACGTTACCCCTGATAGCGATGAAAACATCCTGGCCAGGACCAGTTACGGTATAAATTTTACCTCTGCAATAATCAGGAACAACCTGCTCGGAGTACAGTTCCATCCGGAGAAAAGCGGCCCGGCAGGCTTGCGCCTCCTCTCTAATTTTGGTAAGATTATAGCCGGTAAAGAGCATTAGCTAAAGCGAAACAGGTGAAACGAATGCTGGCAAAAAGAATTATTCCCTGTCTGGATGTGCGGGATGGCCGTGTAGTTAAAGGTACCCGCTTTATTAATTTAAGGGATGCCGGCGATCCTGTTGAACGAGCCAGGTATTATGACCAAGAAGGCGCTGACGAAATTGTATTTCTCGACATAACTGCATCAGTTGAAAAGCGCCGGGCCATAATCGATGTTGTCAGTAAAACAGCCAGCGTGGTCTTTATTCCTTTGACCGTGGGCGGCGGGATTGACAATGTTCAATTCATGCAGGAACTGCTGCAAAGTGGAGCCGATAAGGTTTCCCTCAATACAGCTGCCTTAAGCAACCCTGAACTGATTAATCATGGAGCAGAGCGATTCGGCAGCCAATGTATAGTCGTAGCAATAGATGCCAGGTGCAAAAACCATGCCGCCGAGGGGCTTCGCTCCTGGGAAGTTTACAGTCATGGCGGCCGTCAGCCAACCGGGCGGGAAGTAATTAGCTGGGCCCAGGAAGTTGAAAGACTCGGCGCAGGAGAAATATTACTGACTTCAATGGATGCAGACGGAACTCTGAACGGCTACGACAACGAACTGCTTGCAGCAGTAACAAGTACTGTTAATATACCGGTTATTGCCTCCGGGGGAGCCGGTAAGCTTGAACATCTTTACGATGCTTTTACTAAAGGACAGGCCCATGCTGTCCTGGCTGCATCAATTCTTCATTTTGGGACATTCAGCATAGCTGATATTAAACAATACCTGTCCTCAAAAGGGCTTCCGGTAAGACCGGTTGATGGTATTAAAGATTACGATTTGCGAGAGGAGTTTTAAGAATGAAAGAACAGGGAACATTCAGGGTAAAAAAAGGTATGGCCCAGATGCAAAAAGGCGGGGTAATTATGGATGTTACCACCGTAGAACAAGCTCGAATAGCTGAAAAATCCGGTGCTGTTGCCGTTATGGCCCTTGAGAGGGTTCCAGCCGATATTAGGGCTGCAGGAGGTGTGGCCAGAATGGCCGATCCCGGAATGGTAACAAAAATAATGGATGCAGTCACTATTCCAGTAATGGCCAAGGTAAGAATAGGCCATTTTGCCGAAGCACAGATTCTTGAGGAACTTGGTGTTGACTATATTGATGAAAGTGAAGTTCTCACACCTGCTGATGAACAGTATCATATCAACAAGCACCTTTTTAAAGTCCCCTTTGTCTGTGGAGCCAGAAACCTGGGAGAAGCGTTGCGACGTATTTCCGAAGGAGCAGCCATGATTCGCACCAAGGGAGAACCCGGTACAGGCAACGTTGTTGAAGCAGTCCGTCACATGCGCAAAGTGATGGATGAAATACGCCAGGTTCTCGGCAAAGCTGATGATGAACTGGTCGTAATGGCCAAGGAAATGGGCGTTTCGATTGAAATGCTTAAAGAAGTAAGGGAAGCCGGGCGCCTCCCGGTAGTAAACTTTGCTGCAGGAGGTATAGCCACCCCGGCAGATGCCTCATTGATGATGCAACTTGGTTCAGACGGTATATTTGTCGGATCTGGAATTTTTAAATCGGAAAAACCTGAACTGGTTGCCGAAGCAATTGTTCAGGCCACCTTGCATTATGATGATCCTGCGTTACTGGCTAAAATTTCCAGAGGTTTGGGCGAGGCAATGCCCGGATTGGAGATGTCCTCCCTCACTGAAGCAGACCGGATGCAGGAACGGGGTATCTAGTTTATGAAAATTGGAGTTCTTTCGGTACAAGGTGCCGTTTCGGAACATCTGAGTCTGCTTGAAAAAAGCGGTGCAGATGCAGTGAATGTAAAAAACATCGACACACTTAACCAGGTTTGCGGCCTGATTATTCCTGGTGGAGAAAGCACTACCATCGGTAAATTAATTGAATTGTTTGGCCTAGCTAAATCGATTAAAGATCGAGCTGCATCAGGCACCCTTGCTGTTTTTGGCACCTGTGCCGGTATGGTATTGATGGCTTCTGAAATATCAGACGGCCTGGAAGGTCAGCCGCGACTTGGGTTAATGGATATACGGGTTAAACGTAATGCGTTTGGGCGGCAACGAGAAAGTTTTGAGGCCGAAATAGACTTTAAATCATTTTCAAAACCACTGACTGGGGTTTTTATCAGGGCCCCTTTAATTGAAAAAACTGGTAATAATGTAGAAATACTAGCTGAGCTGCCAGAAGGTATTATAGCAGCCCAACAGGGAAACCTGTTAACAACATCTTTCCATCCCGAACTGACTGATGACAACAGGGTTCACCTTTATTTCATTGATATCTGCAAAATGATCTAGTATCTTTTTTTGAACGAACAAAGGACTTTTTCAGGTTACCTTGCTGGTGGAACAACATGTTAAAGTCCTTTTTATAATGAGCAGGATTAATAAAAACCAGTGCAGAAATACTACTCAGTAACAGGATATGTAGTTGCTTTCCCGGCTTTTATTACATTCCTCTTGAAGGAGATGCAGTAGATGATAAAAAGGGAATTGGCAGCACTTTTTGTTTTTTTTATTTTAGTTTCAGCACTTATTCTCTTGTTTGCCTGCGATAACCCTGAAAATCAAACCGGCAGCGACCAGGATATTTTAACTGAAGAATTGCCTGACGTAAATCCCGGAAGCGAAACAAATTTACAGGGCGCACCTGAATATGATTCTAACCCTGCAGAAAATGAATTGATTACTTCGGGCGGCAACGTAAACGGCAATATCGTCAATGAAGGACTTGCAGTTTACCAGGATGGTTGGATTTACTATTGCAGCGATAATGGCGAAATCAGACGGATTAATACAGCTAATAATGTTCATGAAACAATCATATCAGAAGCTGCCCGTTTCCTTAACACCGATGGAGAATGGATTTTTTTTATGAATTATGATCAGTGGCGCTCCCTCTATAAAGTTACAGTTAATGGCTCGGAAAGCGCTCTTATATATGATGGTGAAGTCTCAAATGTTATATTAAGAGATGATTGGATTTACTTCAAAAATGAGAACGATAGAAGCTCCATCTATAAAATTCGTCCTGACGGCAGTGCTGTAAGCAAAATAAACGATGACACCTCTTGGTACATTAATGTTTCGGGAGATTGGATCTATTACAGTAATTGGGATGACAACAAGGTTATTTACAGAATCCGCACTGACGGCAGCGACCGGAGCAGGCTCAACGATGATTTCTCATCCGACCTGGTAGTGTATGACGATTGGATTTTTTACAGCAACGTTAATCACGACAATCACCTGTATAAAGTGCGCATAGACGGCAGTGATAATACACTCGTTGTTGATGACCAGACCGCACATATTAACTACAGCGGGGGATGGCTTTATTACTGCAACAACTCGGAGGGCGGGGTAATCTATAAAATACGCCCCGATGGAAACGAAAGAACAAGTGTCAATGAAGATAAATCATGGTTTATTAATTTAGCCGGAGACTGGATTTTTTATCAGAATGCCGATAATGAAGGTAAAACATATATGGTTCGCACAGACGGCAGTAACCAACAGCCCGTTGAATAAACTAATTATTATTTAATTGAGCAGGCACGTTTAACCGTGCCTGCTCAATCATTACTCCCACTCTATTGTTCCCGGTGGTTTGGAAGTTATATCATAAACTACCCGTGCTGCTTCAGCTATCTCGCCTGTAATTCTGGCCGAGGACCTCTCGAGGAGATCATGTGGTAAACGAGCCCAATCGGCAGTCATGGCATCTTCCGACAGCACTGCTCTTAAAGCAATAACCGGACCGTAATGTCGATCATCACCTTTTACCCCGACCACGTTAACTCCTGTTAATACTGCAAAATACTGCCATAGTTCATTTTTTAAACCTGCTTTATCAACTTCTTCCCGAAAAATTGCATCAGCCCTTTGCAGCAGCAATAGCTTTTCTTCAGTTATTTCGCCGATTATCCTTACAGCTAAACCGGGACCCGGAAAAGGCTGTCTTTTTAAAATCGACGCAGGCAAGCCCAGTTCAGCCCCGACCAGGCGAACTTCATCTTTGAAGAGTTCACGCAGCGGTTCAATCAAATCAAAGCCCAACTCATCCGGCAGGCCGCCAACATTGTGGTGCGATTTTATTACAGCCGCTCCATTAACTGTCCCACTTTCAATTACATCGGGATATATAGTTCCCTGGGCCAGGAAGGTTATATCACCCATGGAAAGAGCTTCTTCTTTAAAAACATGTATAAACTCGGCGCCGATAATCATTCTTTTTTCTTCCGGATCAGTTACACCGGTTAGTTTATCTAAAAACTGTTTTCGCGCATCAATATGTATAAACCGGCCCTTCAATCTTTCCCGGTATAATTTTACTACCTGTTCTGCCTCATCTAATCTTAATAATCCGTGGTCTACAAAAATATAAACAGCTCTTTCAGCTACTGCCTTATCCAACAAAAAGGCCACAACCGAGGAATCCACGCCACCGCTTAAGGCGCAGACTACCTTGTCCTTTTTCCCCAGGGTGTTTCTGATCATGTTCACGGCATCATTAACAAAACTACTTGGGCTCCAGGTTTTTTTGCATCGGCAGACATCAAACAAAAATGCCTTTAAAACGCTGTTTCCTCCCGGAGTGTGAAACACTTCAGGATGAAACTGAACACCGTATATTTTTTTATTATGGCTGCCAATTGCCGCCAGTGTATTGTTTTCAGTGCGGGCTAATATTGAAAACCCGGGTGGAGGATTCAATACTTCGTCCTGATGGCTCATCCAACCACAATTGGCCGCTTCATCTGTAAAGAGAGCATCATTAAAAAGTGGGGCTTTCTCAACTATACAAAAGGGTGTTCGCCCAAATTCTGATCGGGTGCCCTTTACTACATTACCACCCAGTTCCAGCGCCAGCAGTTGCATTCCGTAACAGATGCCGAGAATTGGCACTCCACCTTCGTAAATGGCAGGGTCGCAGCGGGGAGCATCTTTTTCATGCACAGAAGCCGGACTTCCGGAAAGAATAATACCGGCAGGGTTAAGAACGGCAATCTCCTTCCAGGTGGTGTTGTAAGGAACAAGCTCACAATACACTCCGATCTCTCTGATCCTCCTGGCAATTAACATACTGTACTGACCGCCAAAATCCAGTATAATTATTTTTTCTCGCAGACTGCCGGAATTATCAGCTAAAAAATGCTTCATCAATTCTATATATTCTCCTTTCAAACAAGTAATGTTTTAAGCTCTGGCAACACGCCGGACTCTAGTAGTAAAGGTGTTTATAAACAGCAAAACCCCGCTGTAAACCCGGGGCCTGCCTGTTAAACATGATAATCTGTTTCACCAATATTACAAAGGTTATCAAGCTTAGAGAGGCCTTTTAGAAAAACTTACATTGATTACTCAAAACCCGCTTTCCAGAAGGTTACGCCCGCTGCCATCATGCTGCACCTTATAAATGGTATCTTGTTCAGCTTGATCCATGTATATAATCCACTCATCCAATACGTTTATATAGCGTACAGCTTCGGCAACCAGCTTGATCCTGCCGGTTCCATCTGTTCTGACCTTGTTTAGTGAAAAATCATCATCTTCATCTGCATAGTATATCCATCCATCAGCTACGTTAATAAACCACGCCGGCTGGTCAATCACTTTTTCATTTTCTGAGCCATCAATCTTCATTTTATATATGCCTGATCCGTCATCTTCATTGCTGTAATAGATCCAACCATCAACAACATTTATACAGCATGATGAGCTGTCGTTGATTTTTTCTTTCTGACCGGCGTCAGAACTAACCCGGTATATTTTATCTCCATCATCACGATTAACATAATAAATCCAATCATCTTCAATACATATATACCAAGCGGAATCTTCACTCAATCTTGTTCTTCCTTCTCCTCCGGTGCTTATCCTGTAAAGCCTGTAGTTATCGGCTTCATCGAGATAATAAAGCCATCCATCAACTAACGTAACAAACCAGGCCCCATTATCTGTTAGTGATTCTCTGTTACTTCCATTCCGGCTAACCCTGTATATTCTGTTATTATCATCACGGTTGCTGTAATAAACATTATCGCCTGATACATTGATAAACCAGGCAGAATCCACACTTATTGCCCTTGTTTCTCCCGAGCCGGTGGTACCCTTTTGCAAGCTTCCTCCCTGGTTACTGCGGAAAAATATTTGTTCTCCCTGGGTAGCTGCAAACCCCCCGTTTATAATATTGCCTCCGCTGTTTCCCCAATAATTGGCTTCCGCCGGGCTACTGTCTTCTTCTGCAGCAGCACCATTTTCAGATACCACTACCGGTCCGGTTTCAACTGCCTGATCTGCCGATACATCTGCTTCGCTTCCGCCAAAAACACCGCTTGCCCAGAGTCCATACCCACCCCCCCCAATAACCAGTGCAGCAATAACCCCAATAATCAAACCGAGGGGGATAGGTTTCTTCTCAGATTTTACTGCATTATCCGCTGTCGTTTTTCCTACTGCGGGGGCAGGAGCGATTACACCGGCCTTGCTTTTACCCATCAGCACATCCTGAAAATCCTGTATGCTCTGAAAGCGGTCATCTGCACGTACAGCAAGGGCTTTTAGAAGAGCTTTTTCTTCATCTTCGCTAAGGGCAGCCCCCAGTTTTGAAGGTGGTTCCAAGGGATCATCGACAAGCCGTTCCAGTGCCTCGGGGGGTTGTTTGCCCGTTACCAAATGGTAGTAAGTAGCTGCTATAGCATAAATGTCGGTCCATGGACCCTGGACTCCCTTGCTTCGGTACTGTTCCTCAGGAGCATAGCCCGGCTTTAGAATAATTGAAAGGCTCCGCCCTTTTTCGCCTATTGCCTGGCGGGCAGCACCGAAGTCTATTAAAATCACCTGGCCTTTTTTATTAATAAAAATATTATCCGGGCTGATATCACGGTGCAGAATATTAACAGAATGGACTTCTTTCAGGGCATCCATTACAGGCATTAAAATGCCCCTTGCCTGATCGACCGGTAAAACTCCACCAGCATTTGCCAGATGTTCTTTTACAGTAATACCTTCAACATAACTCATGACAAAATAAGCAGTACCGTTAGCTTTAAAGAAATCGCGAACCGATACGATATTGGGATGTCCTTCAAACTGGGCCAGGGTGCGCGCTTCCTGGAGAAATTTATCCAGGCCGTAATCATACTGGCTGCCCATGCTGCCGCTGTAAGCCGAAACCTGACTGTGCCCGGCTGCACGTGAAGCAAGCTCCTGGGGGAAATACTCTTTAATGGCTAACTTAACATTTAAATTTATATCCCAGGCCAGGTAAGTAATCCCAAAACCACCCTGGCCGAGAACCCGGCCTACCAGGTATTTTTTTTCAAGAACAGTACGCGGAGGCAAATAGAGGGGCGATTCAGGTGCAGTGCCTTCTACAAAACCGCAGTGCGGGCATTTAGCTTCATCATCTGGTTTTTCTGTCATACATCCCATACATAATCTGTTCAACTCCAAAAGACTCCCTCCATTCTGAACTGGCAAATAAAATAGATATATGATGTTATCATATACTAAGAGACATTTATTGCAAGTGCAGAGTAATTATCGTGGCCCTCATCTGCTTTCTCGTGAAGTATATTTTCCATGTTTTTAAGCCAGCTATCCACGGTTTTGCTTTGATCAAGACAGGCTTCCATCTCTGATTCATAAACATATTCCCAGAACCCATCACTGCATAATAGAAATCGGTCACCCGGCTGCAGCTGCAATTCATTGTCAGAGTACCTGATTTTATCAAAATTACTGC
Source organism: uncultured Syntrophomonadaceae bacterium (assembly GCA_964390725.1). Lineage (GTDB taxonomy): Bacteria > Bacillota > Dethiobacteria > DTU022 > DTU022 > JAABTH01. Next base: position 29,032 of record CAYMIW010000021.1, read on the forward strand.
TGTCAAAAGAGGCTGTCAACCTGTTTCGGTCTTCATGAAAACGAATCTGATCCGCTGATATACTGCCGCTGTCTGCCAGGTGTTGTGGGACACTGTGATCCCTGGTTTGAAAACATAACTTGCCTGACCTGAACAGGTAGAGCCTTGAATCACCTATATGGGCCCAGCAGGCCACATTACCACCGGTTAAAACAGCAACCAGGGTAGTTTTTAAAGATGATTCCTGTCCTTCTGAAGATCTTATTTTATCAATTAGGCAAGCGGCATTCTGCAGGTAGTTTTTTAATATTTCAGTTGAAGCTCCCGGAGATGCTTTAAATGAGTTAATAATATTATCAACCACGGCTTTTGAAGCAATATCACCACCACGATGGCCGCCAAGCCCATCAGCCATGAGGTAACAGCCAAATCTGTCCAGGAGACAATAATCGGCATAATCTTCATTAACTTTACGGCCACCGGGCTTAGAAAGCTTGGAAGCTGTTAATTTCATGTTTATCTTTCCTTTTTAACATCGAATCTAAATATATAGGTTATAACGCTGCGATCCGGATTATACAGTAACCATTTAAGCTGACCGGCGCTGTTTGATCAACAATACAAGCAGAACTATTATTACCAGGATTATAAATCCAAGCCCAAGGTTAATGTAAAGGCTATAATCAGGTGAGTTATCAACCGGTTGTTCCTCAGCCGCGCTCTCTTCTATTTCAACTGGATCAACCACCTCGGGCAATTCTTCTTGATCATTATCTTTGGGATCTGCCTGATCAATATTTTCATCTGACTGGTTTTCCGTAACTGTAACATTACTGTAAGCGAGTATTTGTTCATTATCTACAGCCCTGGCAATAACCCGTGCTTCTCCGCTCTTATAAGCAGTAGCAAGACCATTATTATCCACTGTAACAACACCATTATCACTGGATTGCCATTTCAAATCTGATGAAGTAGCGTATTCCGGTTCCAAGGTGGCTTCAAACTGTAGTTCTTCACCCGGAGCAAGGACAACTTCAAGCGGCTCCAGGAATATTTTTCTGATTGGAACAACTACTTCAACCCGGCAATAATTCTGGAATTGGCCATCTTCAGTAGTTACATAAATATTAGTTGTTCCAGGAGCAAGGGCCTCGATTATAACTGTTGATCCGGTTCTCTCAATAATTTGAACTTTATTCTTATCTCCGGAATGCCAGCTTACTATTTTATTACTTGCGTTGGTTGGTATTACCCAGGCAGATATTTCTTCAGTTGTAAATACTTTCATGACAAGTTCAGTAGTTTCCAGGTATACACCTGTAACTGGAATCTTATCTTCAGCAAAAACAACCTGGGCCAAAAATGTAACCATAAATAAAGAAATTAACCATGCAATGATCAGTTTTTTAGCAATCATTTCTCACGCCTCATTTCCTATCGGCCTAGATAGTTATTATTCTCCCAGATTCCGGCTCTTGTTGTCCCATCGGGATAAGACATTATTCCCTCACCGTGCATCTGGCCATTCAACCACTGTCCTTCATATTTGCGTTCTCCACGCTGCACCAGACCGGCAGAGGTTTGATCAATTTCGTAAATCAAAATGCCTTCCCCGTGCGGCACTCCATTCTTCAACTGCCCGGTATAAGTCCCTCCCAGGTATGATATCGTGCCGTTTTCAATCGAACTATCACCAATGATATCAAAGGATCCCGATTGGTTTTCCTCTTCCCCGCCAACCTCCCCCTGGTTATTACCTGCTGTGAGATCAGTCGGTTCTACCCGGACCTGGTTGTTGACAAAAATTACAATGAAAACCACAACAAGCAGAAATATCGAAGCTATAACCATCAACAACTTCTTACCCTGCTGGTTGGCGTTTGGTATTTTACGGCCTTTGCTGCTATGCACATCAGCAACAGCTACTTCAGTTGAAAATAACAAGTTGCCGTTTTTTGCAAAAAAACCAACCCCATCAAAAAATATTTCTGTATGGCTAAATCGTAAATAAGAATTTGCAGGCAACTGCATATCATTTTCAACCCTTGCATCATTAACAAAAGTACCATAGGTGCTGCTGAGGTCGGCAATGTACCATTCACCCGAATTGTCATATATGCAGGCATGATAACGAGACACAGTGCTATCGTTTAAAACTAATATATTAGATGGATCTCTTCCAACTGTTATTTCTTTACCTACCTTGCTTACAGGACGCGGATTCAGAGATTCAACATGGTAAAGATTGTCCGGCTCAATATCATTTCGAATTACATCCGCATAAGCTGCAGTCGCCTCATTCTCGTTTGTATCACCATGTGTAATCTGCAATTCTTCTTCTGCCATATTTTCCGAATCTGAACCCCACTGACCAGTAGTTATGCGACCACCCTGTTCATTAAGAACATCCCATAACGCGTTTTGAAAATCAGCAACAGCTTTAAAACGATCTTCCGCTTTTACAGCTAAAGCGGTCAATAAAGCACCTTCTGCGGCCGGACTGTATGAAACTCCCTGGGAAGAAGGCCTTACCAGGGGATCATCACTTAAACGATCAAGCGAATCAGGAATCATTTTACCGGTAATAACCCGGTAAAGAGTTGCAGCAGCAGCATAGATGTCAGTCCAGGGACCCTGTTTGCCCCGGCTCCGGTATTGCTCCTCGGGAGCATAGCCCGGTTTTAATATAATGGATAAATTTTTTGCCTTTTCACCCATTGCATGGCGTGCAGCACCAAAATCAAGCAGAATAACCCTGCCCTCTGTCGTTATAAATATATTGTCCGGGCTTACATCCCTATGCAGCAAACCCTCTTTATGTATAGCTTTCAAAGCATCAAGCACAGGCATTATGATTTGAACTGCCTCTTCGAATGAAAGCCGTTCTCCTTGCTGGGAAAGATATTCGTAAAGATTAATCCCTTCGAGGTAAGGCATAACCAGGTAAGCAGTATTGTTACTTTTAAAAAAATCCCTTACTGTTACTATATTTGGATGTCCCTCAAACAAGGCAAGGGTTTTTGCTTCAGCAAGAAATTTTTCCAACCCATAATTATACTGTTCTGCCATATCATGAGAATATAAATAAACATCACTGCTATGTGCCATTCTGCAGGCCAGCTCTCGAGGAAAAAACTCTTTGACTGCCAGTTTGCGTTCCAGGTAAATATCCCAGGCCAGGTACGTTATACCAAAACCTCCCTGGCCAAGGACTTTGCCCAGCAAATATTTTTCATTGATCACTGTCCGGGGAAGTAAGTGCATGGCTGATTCAGGCTCGGTCCCTTCTACCCAGCCACATTGAGAACAATTTGTTTTATGATCCTTGATTGCCATACAACCCATGCACAGGTGATCTAAATCCATCATCAACACCCTTTAATTACTCGAAATTTACATTTCTACTCTGTTTCTTCATCCTTTTTCCATTCGAATTTATCACCGCAAAAAGGTATGAATATCAGTTGTGACTGTCCGATTTCGATCACATCATAGGGTGAAAGGGTCACCGGAGTAATAACCTCTTCATCATTTAAATAGACAAGCCCCCTGCCTTCACCTGGATAAAGGCGGTAGGTGATATTCTTGGGACTGAAACTAACAATAGCATGGTTGTCCCTTGATATAGAATCATCGCCGGGAATACTTATATCCATTTTATCCGATCTGCCGATAAAGTTTTTTTCTGCAGTAATGCGGTAATCTTTACCTTTTTCAGGACCTTTAACGGCAACCAGCCAGCCAACTACCGGGTCAATGCCAAGCTTCTTTTTAAAAACCCCTACTGTTTTACCATCGGCAGGGGCACCGGTTTCTCCACTGCCGGGCCTCTTGGCCATTGTTTTTTTAATTGATATATCCAGGTTTTGGACTCCACAAAAAGGACAACTGCTGTGCTTACTTGAATCATAATAGTGTCCCTTTTCGCACCGTGTCAATGAATCCATCTCCACACTCCCTCACCTATTCATCTAAGACTTTTTTTATTTTTCCTACCCGGTGACAACAAGGGCACCGGGTAGTTTTTCACGCCTCTGTTAAAACTAAACTATCTATATCATTAGCTACTTTAACATCTTCAAAGCTTATTCCAAGTTCAGCTCAAACAGTTCTTTGGAATCTGAAATATAAAAACGATCACCCTTATTCAAATAATGGGGCTTACCTGTTTCCAATCTCTGATTTGAAGGCAGGAAAGTACCATTGGAAGATGAATCTTCCAGGCTGAACCTTTGAGCATTTTCATCATAAGAAATGGTGACATGCTTCCTGCTGATCTCTTCAAATGATTGCGGATAAACAAGCTGCGCGAGCTTAGGATCGCGTCCTATAACCAGTTGCCCCTGGACCAGTTCAATCTTCTGCCCGGCAAAATAGCCTGAAACACCCTTTACACTTGCCCTGGGTCCAACGGGCTTCGCCTTTGTTACCGGGGCAGCCGGAGCAGCTGCAGTTTTAGCACTCGCCTGGGTCGCCGGGGCAGTTGACGTCCGTTGTGTCGGGGGAGCTTGCATTGGCGGTGGAGCTGCTGAGGATTTGGCAGGCGCTGCCTTATTTCCTTTGCTTAAAAGCACAATTAGCACAACAACAATAATCAAAGCAGCAGCACCTATAGCAACATACATGATTGGAAAGCCGCTTTCTTCAACTGGCAGTGTAGGTGTTTCAATTATTGGTTCCGGCTGTGGCTCGGGCTCAATAATTGGTTCCGGCTCCGGTGCCGGCGGCTCTTCAGCAGCCTGGTCCACTACCGGGGAACCGGCTCCGGCCTCAATATATGGGATTCCTCTTGAACGGAGAAAATCTGTTAATACATCTATTTGCACCGCATAGTTTATTTCTGTTGGGATTACTGCATCTCCGGTTAACCTCACTATACCCCCGGAGGCAATACCGATTACTACACCATCCCTGTTGACCAGGGGTCCACCCGAGTTACCACCGCTGATCGCTGTATCAGTTTGAAAAACCGGGACACCCTCTGAAGAAGTAATTCTACTGACAATTCCCTTGGTAATTGTTGAATCTGAATAATGTGCTGTATTCAAATCGGACAATACCTCGGCAATACCTGGAAAACCAATGGCATAAACTTCTTCACCGCGCTGAACCATTCCGGTATGACCAAATTCAAGAACTTCATAGCCGAATAAGCGGTGACGCGGGTCAATTTCAAGAACTGATATATCGGATGTCATCAACGAGTCGTATACAGTGAGAGGGACATAATCATCCCGGGCCCTAACGAGGTACAATCCTATTTCTTCAACATTTCTGACCCGGAAAGGGTTTGGCCAGTCCAGGGCACGGTTCCGGTTAATAACATGAAAGTTGGTTACTACATAACGGAATTCTTCCGCATCATCCACTCCAACTAAAAAACCGGTACCCATGTGAACATATAGATCACTTTCGTTAAAATCACCTGTGAAGGGATCCCTTAAGGCATCCCTCCAGGCTTCAGTATTCGGCAGCTTCCAAGCTATCATAACCACACTTTTAGATGCTTTGTCTACCGCTTTCTGAGCAAAAACGGGGCTGCAGATACTTACGATCATTAAAATAGCTATAAATAAAAACAGTAAAGCCCGTGACAAGGTTATTCTCATGAACCATCCCTCCAATATTTTGTTTAGGCGGTAAAAATGCAACCAGCTCATCGACAATAAAATACCGGCACCAAAGAGCTTATCCTGGTATTACTGACAACACCACAACTGTCACGTTATCCTGATGAGGATTATTCTTAGTCAACACATCTTTAACCATTTCTTCTGCCACGTTATTAAAACTATCTTGAAGAACCGAAAGAATTTCTTTTTCATCTAATGTGTTTGTAAGACCATCGCTGCAGAGTAATATTTTATCACCGGCCAGCAAACCCACAGGCTCTTCATTTTGACATATTTCTGTTAAATCAGGTAAGCCAAGGTAACTGGTCAGGTAATCCCTCTCGGGATGTTCAAGTGCTTCCTGCGATGTCAACTTACCTTTGGTAACATCATCTTCAAGATAATTGGCATATATATGGTCCCTGGTTAACTGTTGTAAGTTGTTGTTTCGAAGGAGATAAATTCGGCTGTCGCCGGCTGAGATCCAATACAATTGTTCTTTATAAATGACCGCGGCAACAAGAGTAGTGCCAAGATCACGTTCAGCGCTTCCATCAAAGGCAAGATCAAACACTGATGCATTAGCAACCAGTATAGCGCGTTTAAGTGTCTGGTTTATAGATTCATTGCTCTCCCTGTTCTCATAGATTTGCATGAAAGACATCGCGGCAATGCTGCTTGCTTCTTCTCCGAGATCAAGCCCACCCATGCCATCGGCAACGAGAGCCAGGATACCATTGTACTCTACAAATTTGTCATTGCTGAAATCAGAGATAGCAAAAGCATCTTCCTGGTTTTCCCTGGCGCCGACATGTTGAAAGTTAGATGGGATTACCTTGAGCGACCGGCTAACCCTGGCAACAACTGTTTTTATTCTTTTCGTTGGTTTTGTTTCTTCTGCCTGGGCGATATAAACCTCTTGCTTTTTTTTCTTCCCAAAAATCATAATTTACTATCGCCACCTGATCATATAATCTCTCTTTTTACTGTTTCAAGTATTAACTTTTCCCGGACTTCTTTCATCTGGCAGTTGTTATTATTATTTCTCCATCACTTTAAAAATACCTTTTATTTACTCTTAAACAACAGAAAATATCGACTGGTTTTTTATAGCTTTTTTTGGGCCGGGCTATTGACACTAACTATAAAAGCATATATACTTTTTTTGGGCAATGGCGCCCGTCAATCAGTCTATAGACTGCAGGCGGGCGTTTTTTATTTATTTTATACAAGAGGAGTTGTTGTTAATGGGCAAAACTAAAGAAGATGTTCTTACCATGGCAAAAGAATCGGGGGTTAAGTTTATCCGTTTACAGTTCACTGATCTATCGGGTCAGTTAAAAAATGTTGCGATAACCTCGGACCAGCTGCCAAAAGCTCTCAATAACGAGCTTATGTTCGACGGATCATCCATTGAGGGTTTTGTGCGAATTGAGGAATCCGACATGTATCTCCGACCGGATTACGACACCTTTACAGTGTTTCCCTGGAGCCCCAGCGAAAACGGCGTAGCCAGGCTGATGTGCGATGTTTATACCCCCGAGGGAGAACCTTTTGCCGGCTGCCCCCGTAGCCAGCTAAAGAAAATGATTGCTTATGCCGCTGAAAAAGGCTACTCAATGAACTGCGGTCCTGAAGCAGAATTCTTTATGTTTCATACCGATGAAAGCGGCGCTCCTACCCTGGAAACCCATGATAAGGGAGGTTATTTTGATCTTGCCCCAACCGACCGTGGCGAAAGTGCCCGTCGTGATATGGTCTTAGGCTTGGAACAGATGGGTCTTGAAATTGAAGCATCCCACCATGAAGTCGCCCCCGGACAGCACGAGATAGACTTTAAATATGGTGATGCCTTGCATACGGCTGATGATCTTTCCACTTTCCGCTTTGTTATCCGCACAATCGCTCAGAGACACGGTCTTTATGCTACTTTTATGCCAAAGCCGATCGCCATGATTAACGGTTCGGGTATGCATACCCATCTCTCGCTATTCAGAGACGGAAAAAATATATTCAACGACCCCGGTGCTCCAGATGAAATCAGCCAGGAAATGCTCTGGTTCATAGGTGGCCTGCTCAAGCATGCCAAAGGTTTTACAGCTGTCACAAATCCACTTGTTAACTCATATAAACGCCTGGTACCTGGTTATGAAGCACCCGTATACATAGCCTGGTCCTACCGCAACCGCAGCCCGTTAATCAGGGTACCTGCTCGCAGGGGTATTGGCACCAGGTGCGAGCTGCGCAGCCCCGACCCATCATGCAACCCCTACCTTGCCTTTGCAGTAATGCTTCGAGCCGGCCTTGACGGTATTGACAATAAAATTGACCCGCCTGATCCGGTTAACTTAAATATCTACACCATGACCGAGGAAGAAAAAGATCAAAATAATATTGAAAGCTTACCGGGCACTCTGTACGATGCAATTACAGAGCTCGACAAAGATGTGGTTATCCAGGAAGCGCTTGGTGAGCATATTTACGATCGATTCCGCGAAGGCAGAATGAAAGAATGGCTTGATTACAGGATCCAGGTACATGATTGGGAAGTAAAACAGTACCTGGCCAGGTTCTAGATTAAACTTTCATGGAAATTATTATTCCGGGCAGTCTATACCATCTTCCTCAGGCTGCCCGGAACTATTAATTGATAAATTACCGGAAGAAAAACCTTTCGCCAGCATTAAGCAACTTGCCAATTTAAGAAAATAGCCATAGTATATAAAAAAGAATTAACGCTGCAAGGAGATCCGTATGCTTAATAATAATTGTGATTACTGCATCGGCACCAAAAACGCGGCATTAAAACAAGTGCTTTCAACTGCTCTCAACCAGGCCGGATATTATTCTGCCGGCAGTGCAAAGAATATACCTTCTTTTTTGCGACTGCTTCGCTCGGTTCAACCCTGGCTTGCCTTGATTGACACTGACTTACCACCCGGTAATATTCGCGAACTTGCCGATATCATTGAAAATGATGCTCTTGCCGCTGCGATCTATATAAATACGGGCGAATTCAAAATTGAAAGCTATGTCTCCCTCGACTATCCTGTCAACAAACAGGTTTTAATCGCAGTTGCTGGTGCAGTGTGCAGCGAATATGCCCGCAAAAAAAGGATGCATTCTAAGCTTGCATCCCTCCAGCAAAAAATTGATGAACAAAAAATTATTGATAAGGCAAAACGCTTATTAATTAAACATTACTCGCTTAGCGAGGAAGAAGCTTTTCGCCTGATTCAGAAAACCAGTATGGACAGCCGTATACCCATGATCGAAACAGCAAACAAGGTAATCAATAACCCTGGGACAATTTCCTCTTTATTGCCGCCCCGATAAAGTCCCTGAATAGCGGGTGTGACCGGGTCGGGCGTGATTTAAACTCGGGATGAAACTGAACTGCCAGGAACCAGGGATGTTTCTTCAATTCTATCATTTCGACCAAATCATCCTGCCGGTTATAACCACTGAATATCATTCCGGCTTTTTTCATTAGTTTTATATAGTTGTTATTAAACTCATAACGATGACGATGTCTTTCAGAAATTTCTTCCTGCTGGTAAGCTCTTTCCGCCAGAGTACCCTGTTTGATAGTGCAGGGATATGCGCCAAGACGCAGCGTTCCGCCAATACGGGTATTATCCTTTTGCCCGGGCAGGAAATCGATCACCGGGTCAGGGGTTTCATGATCAAATTCAGTACTGTTCGCCCGGCTAAAACCGGCAACATTACGGGCAAACTCAATTACAGCACACTGCATGCCAAGACAAAGACCGAGAAAAGGGATTTTATTTTCGCGGGCTGTTCGCACAGCTTCAATTTTACCTTCTATACCTCTCTCGCCAAACCCTCCCGGCACTAATATTCCATCAACTTCGTTCAGTATATTACCAGCCTTACCACTCTCAATATCCTCTGCCTGGACCAGGACGGTATTAACTTTTACATTGTGCTCCATGCCGGCATGATCAAGGGCAGCATTAATACTGATATATGCATCTGGAAGAGCAATATATTTACCAACAAGGGCAATCGATACTTCTTCCTCCAGTTTTTTAGCTTTCTCCACCATATTACCCCATTGGACCATATCTCCGGGGGCACAATCGAGGTTGAGCTTATTTACAACCATCTGGTCAAGATTCTGTTCCCTGAGCAGCTGGGGCACTTCATAAATAATTTTAGTGTCAATATTTTCGACTACTTCTTCTGGTTGAACATTGCAGAACAGGGCAATTTTCCTCTTAAGATCTTCGCCCAGATGCTGTTCAGTGCGACAGACAATAAGATCGGGTTGAATACCAATTGATCTCAGTTCTTTTACACTATGCTGGGTCGGCTTTGTTTTTAGTTCTCCAGACATACGTAAAAAGGGGACCAGAGTTACATGAATAAACAATACATTTTCCCAGCCTATTTCGTACCTCAACTGGCGAATAGCTTCCAAAAATGGCAGGCTTTCAATATCACCAACCGTTCCGCCAATCTCGGTTATAACAACATCAAGTTCACTTATCTGTTCAGCCTTGGTGATACAATTTTTTATTTGATCTGTAATATGGGGAATGACCTGGACGGTGTTACCGTTATATAAACCATCCCGCTCACCTTCGATCACCGACCAGTAAACCTTTCCGGCAGTTACATTGTTGTTGCGGGTTAAATGCTCATCAATAAACCGTTCATAATGCCCGAGATCAAGATCCGTTTCCGCCCCGTCCTCAGTAACGAATACCTCTCCATGCTGGTAAGGGCTCATCGTCCCGGGATCATAATTTATGTAGGGATCAAATTTTTGAATGGTAAGTCTCAGACCTCTGTTTTTTAACAAGCAGCCGAGAGATGCCGCTGTAATACCTTTACCCAGAGATGATACAACTCCGCCGGTAATAAAAATGTACTTTGCCATAAGCGCCCCCTTGCTGCTAATTGTAAAATTTACCTGTCAGCAACTGCTGCAGTTAGAACTGCTTCACCCACCGCAGCTTGAGGAGGCGGTTCCACCGCCGGTAGAACTCTTACCGGTTCGGAAAGAAGATATAACCCTGGCGGATTCTTTGCCACAGGTTGGACAACTGGCTGTGTCAACAGAACCGCTGCAAAGCTCTTCAAATTTTTTCTTGCAGTCAGAGCAGTAAAATTCGTAAAGTGGCAAAACTGCACCTCCTCCCATTTATTCTACAGCCGCCAGGCGGCTTACTAGGTCCGGCCCTTCAACCTCTTCCTCTTCTTGGCCCTTCTTCTCTTCTTACGTTGTCTTTTAAGCTGCTTGCGTGATTTTTCTTTAGCCATAGTCTGAACCTTTCCCTCCTTTACGTGACATCAGAACAAAAAAAACCTACCTGTTATTATATCATTGCTTACCAAGTGAAAAAAGGGTAATTTTCACTGCGGGTGAATATGAGCTTAAAAACAAAAAATATTTTATTTAAAATGAATGAAAAAAGCAAGCGACATAGAATATAGAATATTAACCGAAAGAAACAGGCTTATCGGAAAAAGATCCGGACCGCTTAATTTCACATTACAATATCCAGGAGGAATCACCCTATGAATTTAAGTCAAAACGCCCGTATTACCTACGAAAAACGCTACCTTATCAAAGATGAAAAAGGCAATCCTGTTGAGACACCGGAAGATTTATTACGCCGGGTATCTACTAATATTGCCTCTATCGATAAAAAATACGGAAGCAAAGACCAGGCCGTTAAAAAACTGGAAGATTCTTTTTATAATATGCTGGCAGAAGCTCGCTTTATGCCAAATTCACCAACCCTGATGAATGCCGGACGTGAACTTCAACAGTTGAGCGCCTGTTTTGTTCTTCCACTTGAAGATAGCATGGAAGGAATTTTTACAGCACTTAAAAACATGGCCCTGGTGCAGAAAACAGGCGGTGGTACTGGATTTGCCTTTGATCGCCTCCGTCCCAGCAATGATCTGGTTAAATCAACAAACGGAGTAGCAAGCGGGCCCCTGTCTTTTTTGAAAATATTTGATGCAGCCACCGAGGCTGTTAAACAGGGCGGAACAAGACGGGGCGCCAATATGGGATCGCTGAGATACAATCACCCTAACATCATTGACTTTATTGTTTGCAAGGAGAATGAAGAAGAGATCACAAACTTTAACCTTTCAGTTACTGTCTCAGATGAATTCATGCGTAAAGCGATTGGCGAAGACCCCGAATACATGTATAACCTGATTAACCCACGAACTCAGCAGGAATACTGTGATCCCGAAACAGGGGAGCCGGTTAAACTCGATGCCCGGGAAGTATTTGACTTAATCGTCCAGAAAGCATGGGGTAAAGGCGATCCGGGGATCATTTTCATCGACCAGATGAACCGCTACAATCCAACACCGCAAATTGGTATGTATGAAACAACCAACCCTTGCGGGGAACAACCGCTTTTACCTTATGAAGCCTGCTGCTTGGGATCAATCAACCTGGGCAAAATGGTCACTTCCAACAAGACGATAGACTGGGATGATCTAAAAAACACTATCCGGACAGCTGTCCGTTTTCTGGATAATGTAATTGATGCCAGCAATTATGTGATCCCTGAAATAGCCAAAATGCATAAGGAAGGCAACCGCAAAATTGGTCTCGGCATTATGGGCTGGCATGATATGCTGGTCAGATTGGGGATCCGCTATGACAGTGAAAAAGCTATAAAAACAGCTGAAGAGGTTATGAAATTCATTAATGAAGAAGCAAAAGAAGTATCTGTCCTTCTCGCTGAAGAGAGAGGGTCCTTCCCCAATTTTGAAAACAGCATTTACGACAACGGCAATAAAAAAGACCGGGTTCGCAATGCTACCCGTACTACCATAGCCCCCACTGGAACAATATCTATCCTGGCCGGCGCCAGCAGCGGCATTGAACCTTACTTCAGCATTGCTTTTACCAGAAAAAATATCCTGGGCGGGCTGGAACTGCCCGAGGTTAACCCGGTTTTCCTTGAAACAGCCCAGCAGGAAGGGTTTTACAGTGAAGAATTAATCCGTGAAATAGCCCGCAGTGGTAAGATACCTGCTGATGCTGACATTCCCCAGGAATATAAAGAGCTATTTAAAACAGCAATGGAAATTGATTTCGAATGGCACGTCCGTCACCAGGCTGCCTTCCAGAAGTATACCGATAATGCCGTCAGCAAAACAATTAACCTCGAACAGACTGCAACTGCCGATGACGTCAAGAATGCCTACATCCTGGCCTGGCAGTCCGGGTGTAAAGGTATTACCATATACCGGGACAGCTCACGTACCAAGCAGGTACTGAATGTAGGCGATGGAGAAAAGGATGAAAATATAAAGCCAATCAAGCGTCCCCAAACGTTGAGCGGCCATACAACCAGTATCAGGACAGCCCTGGGGAACCTTTTTGTTACCGTAAATACGTCTGACGGAAAACCTTTTGAAATTTTTGCCCAGATCGGTAAAGCTGGTAGCGATGTTGTTGCCTTTACCGAAGCCATTGCCCGCCTTATTTCTCTTGCACTCCGCTGTGGAGTAAGCGTCGATGAAATAGTTACCCAGCTGGAAGGAATTGGTGGTGCGCGCTCAGTAGGTTTCGGACCAAATAGAATCATGAGTGTTCCCGATGCTATCGGACAAACTCTGCGCAAACTCGCCACTGCCGATACCGACACAGGGCTGGTTAACGGCAGCCATCAGCTGGAAATTTGCCCCGACTGCGGCACCTGCGCCCTGATTAGGGCTGAAGGATGCTTAAAATGTGAAGCCTGCGGCTTTAGCGAATGCTAGAACCTGCCGATAATATAAATGATAAAATGTGTTTGAATGTAATCAACATTAATGGAGTTTTAATCGAGATTAAATCTTATTCAGATATTGCCGCCGTAATTGCCGGGTAAGTTTTACCGTTACCCGGGTTCAGTTTATTCTGGCTGGCAACTTAATTTGAATAGTATCAGGAGGAGGTTAAAGAGATGCTGATCCTAAACCTTTATGTACCTACCGGTATTATTGTTGCCATAGTTGCTGTTTTTTTATTCAGCTGCGGTTTTATTGCCGGATATTGCTTTGGCAGCCTTGCCGCTTCCGATAGTAAAAAATCTTCAAGCACCAAAAGCAAGGGAAAAACCAGCAATAAAGTAAGTATTGCAGATGAATAAGATAGCTTTCTTTTTGTTTTTCCAGCAACTACCTTTAAGCTGGCGCAACTATGTGCTGTAAGGCCTATCTTCTTTCCCAGTTCTGCACATTATCAGAATATCCATAATCGTTTAGATTATAAGCTTTATAACCTGCTACCACCATTCAGCAGATCTTTTATAAGAACCGACCTGCTTTCCACAACAATAAACAACAACACAAAAAGAAAAAGAGATTGTTTCATCTAACACTAATTCGCGATGATACAATCTCTATGATACTTAGTGGTGCCGGAGACCGGAATCGAACCGGTACGACCATAGTTGGTCGAGGGATTTTAAGTCCCTTGCGTCTGCCAATTCCGCCACTCCGGCGAAAGTTGGAGGCGACACCCGGATTCGAACCGGGGATGAAGGATTTGCAGTCCTCTGCCTTACCACTTGGCTATGTCGCCAAAAAAATGGAGCGGAAGACGAGATTCGAACTCGCGACCCTCGCCTTGGCAAGGCGATGCTCTACCACTGAGCTACTCCCGCATACCTGGTGCCGAGAGACAGAATTGAACTGTCGACACGCGGATTTTCAGTCCGCTGCTCTACCGACTGAGCTATCTCGGCATTATGGCGGAGCTGACGGGACTCGAACCCGCGGTCTTCGGCTTGACAGGCCGATATGTTAACCAACTACACCACAGCTCCATGTGCATAGATAAGTATACAAAAGGCTTGCTAAAAAGTCAACACAAATGGGACAAAGTGATAAAATTTATTCGATCTGCAAGCTCTTGGCAGTTTTTTCTGCCTTAACTTCCTGATGAAGTTTTTTCAGACGTTCTTCTTCAGCAGAGCTGTAATAAATTAAACTTTGTAATTCTATTGTCAGGTCAGCATTATGAACATGGACTTCTTTTGGCACCTTTAATTTTACCGGGGCAAAATTAAGCACGGCCTTGATCCCGTGTTTTGCCAGCAGGTCGAGTATTTCCTGAGCTGCTTCGGCGGGCACTGTAATAATCGCTACTTTGATATCATTTTTTTCTATAAATTCCGGTGCTGCATCAATGGGAAATATATTTATTTCATCAATATTTTTACCAACCAGGCGGGGATCACGATCAAAAACAGCAACTACGTCGATATAGGGGTTTTTAACAGAATTATAGCGGGTCAAAGCTGTGCCCAGGTTACCGGCACCGATAACAATTGTTTTAATCATTTTATCCAGGCCGATTATTTTAACTATTTTTTCCCGGAGATAGGCTGTATTATAGCCCGCTCCCCGGGTACCAAAAGCTCCAAAATAAGCTAAATCTTTACGGATCTGTTCGGCTGTAAAGCCGGACTGATTGCTTAAATCCTTGGAAGATATCATATCTATTTTTCGTTCAATCAGGTGATCTAGAATACGAAGATAAACAGGCAATCTCTTAATAACTGATTTTGAAATAGTACGATCAGGCATTATTTATCCTCCAACATCTTTTAGAGATACCTGGAATCACCAGGCACGCTATATCTTGCTGAGCCGATTATTTACGACGGCTCATTAACTCCCGGGTTATATCTTCAAGTATGGTTCTTTTCTCGCTGCTGATCTGTTTTAGCCTTTGAACATCCCTGATAGCCATTTCTGCGTAATACTCAGCCTTGTTGCGCGTATATTCTATACCACTGCTGCGACAAACTATCTCTGCTGCGCTGCTCAATGTTTCCGAATCACAGCTATCATCTCTTAGAAAAGAATCCAGGGTTATTTTATCCTTGCCGTGAATTTCGTTTATAGCCCTGATCAACGGCAGGGTCATAACCCGGTTTCTTAAATCGCCATAAAGTGGTTTACCTGTCAACCTGTCACTGCCGGTATAATCTAATAGATCATCAACCAGTTGAAACGCTATCCCAAGATTATAACCAAAGCTGGACCACACTTTCTGTTGATCTGGATCATCACCACCCAGAAGACTGCCGGCTTCACAACAACCGGCAAAAAAAGAAGCGCTTTTCTTTCCAATCCAGCTGAAATAGTGTTGTTCCAGATCCTGTGAATCAATATTGGTAAAAGCCTGCTCCACTTCACCTTCAGCCAGTTTCTGAGTCATATTGACCACAATATCCATCAACTGCCAATGTTTATTTTCAACAAGTATTTTGAAAACCTGGCTTAAAATAAAATCTCCACTTAATACAGCAATCTTGTTATTCCAGCGTAGATGTACTGTTTCTTTTCCACGGCGTATTTCTGCCTGATCGATAACATCGTCATGTAAAAGTGATGCAGTATGCAAAAGTTCAAGAGCAACAGCTATCCCGGAAAAAGAGCTTAAATCCTGGCCGTTACGCTGGGCGGCAAGAAGAAACAAGGCAGGGCGAATGCGTTTACCTTTACCTCTGACTACATAATCACCTACTGTTTTTATTTCCGGAACTGATGATTCCAAAACCAGCTTTAGCTGTTCTTCCACCAGGTCCATATTCTCTTTAATTAAATACCATTTATTTACCAGTTTATTTGCCCCTGTTCCGGAATGAATTGATAACACCATTGTTCGACACTGCTTTAGCAAAATCCTTTAGCTCAGGCTGCTCTTTTCTGAAACCCTTTTCTGTACAACCAAAAGCTCCGGTGGTTCATTAACACGATTAATCAGCCTGAAGCAGGCAGCACTGTATTCAGGTGCCGCCAAACTATCACAAAAGGTCATCAGGCAGTCTCTTTCCAGCTTGCCTTCATCGTGTCCCGGATACATGGTAATTGTTATTAACCCCCCTTGTTTGATTAAGCCAAGCGCCCGGGCAAAACTTTCCATGGTTGATGTGTGTTTCGTAACAACACTATGATTACCGCCAGGCAGGTAGCCAAGATTATATATTATAGCTGATGCAGGTTCGGGCAAATAGTTATGCATACACTCATGACCAGCTTCAATTAAGATAACTCTGTCAGCAAGGTTGTTTTTCCTGAGTCTTTCTGCAGTTACAGCCAGTGCTTCTTTTTGAATATCAAAAGCATATACTGTACCTGACTGGCCTACTTTTTTCGCCAGGTACAGCGTATCATAACCATTGCCGGCAGTAGCGTCAACAACACTATCACCTTCATTGATAGTTCGATCAAGGAAAAAATGTGCCATTGAAGCAACCTTGTTAATTTCAATCATGTATAAGGCGCCTCCTAGTACCTTTCAAGGCGGGATGAAATAATTTCTACATTACAGTCCTGTTCTACGTAACTGAAAATGCTTTCCAGAATCTTATCTGCACCGGCTCCATTGTGACAGACAACTGCCAGACCTAGTTCAGATCGCTGCCATAAATCCTGACTGCCCACCTCCGTAACCGAAACATTAAACCGGTTACGCAATCTCTGAATGAGACTTTTTAAGACCTGTCGCTTTGATTTCAAAGATGTTGCACCGGGAATGTGCAGTTCGAGCAGACAAATCGCTACACGCAAACTATTCACCTTCCAATTCCTTGCCTTAACAGCATTTAACAAAGGGCACAGTATACTGTGCCCTTTGTTATATTATTTGTATTATATAATCTTGATCAGGAAAAATATTGCTTCAATAAATCCCATAGTTCCTGGGGCTTAAAAGGTTTGGTCATGTAATTATCCGCGCCAAGATCTGCCGCTCTCTGACGGTCCTCTTCTTCAGCTTTTGCACTCAAAACGATGATTGGAATACTATTTGTTGCCTCATCGCTTTTTAACACTTTCAACACCTCGAAACCATCAACCTTCGGCAACAACAGGTCAAGTAAAATTAAATCTGGATGCTGCCTGTGCACTGCATCAAGTGCTTCCTGGCCATCTTCAACAATTTCCACCTCGTAGCCGACAGCATCAAGACAGGTGCGGACTCCCAGGATAACATTTTTTTCATCCTCAACAAGCAAGATTCTTTTGTTCATAGATCAACCTCCTCGTCCTGATCAGTGCCCGGTAAAGTAACTGCTTCTTTATTTTTATAAACAGGAAAGGTGAAAGTAAATACAGTACCTTTACCGACTTCACTGTCCACCCAGATTTCTCCTCCGTGAGCCATCACGATATCTTTAGCAATTGCCAGCCCGAGGCCAACACCCCCGGCACCTTTTCGGACCGGACCACTGACCTGGACGTACTTGCGGAATATTTTTTCCTGGTGCTCTTTAGGAATACCACAGCCTGTATCCTCGACTGAGAAGAAAAGCTTTTTCCCACGCTGTCTCACCCTTACGGTTATTGTTCCGCCAGGATCTGTATAACGCATGGCATTACCAATCAGGTTAGTCAATACCCAAACCGATTTATTGAAATCAGCGGCTACAGGTGGAACTTCCGGAGGTAAATCAGTAATCAATTCAATACCCTGCCGTTCAGCCTGCAGTTTCAATGGCCTGACCGCTTCCTGAACAAGATCTGTCACATCAACTGGTTCAGCTTCAACATAAATTGTGCCTGATTCAATGCGTGACAGTTCCATCAGGTTGTCTATTAAACGATTTAACCTTTCACAATCTGAACCGATTGCTTCCAATACTTCTTTACCACGAGGAGTCAGATCACCAAGCATGCCCTCTTTCAGCATTTCTACACCAACAATAATTGTGGTCAGCGGTGTTCTGAATTCATGCGAAACAATCGAAACGAAATCTGTCTTTATTTTTTCCATTTCATGAAAGCGGGTTACATCTGTCATCTGAACCAGCGCACCCCAGAGTTCCCCTTGATGAAAAACAGGATTTATGGCAATTTTAAAGAAAAAACGCTCATCAAGACGTTTGACCTTGATTGAAGCTTCTTCGTAGGAACATTTTAAAGAGGTTTTCTTTTCAAAAACATCGTTAATTAATTCGTCAATTTTTTTAATTGAGGTCAGATCGGCAATAGGTTTACCACCGGCTTGTTTGAAACCGGCATCAAAAAAATCTTCCGCTTTTTTATTTAGCCAAACTACATTTTTTTTAAGATCCACGATAAAAACCGGATCGGCCAGGTTGTCGGCAATTGTATCAAGGTTGACAGGAGCCGGTAGCTTGTTCAAAATTACACCTGCCTTTCTATCTAAACCTTCAGAATTATAAAATTGATCTATTA
>CAYMIW010000022.1:0-47075 GCA_964390725.1 uncultured Syntrophomonadaceae bacterium
CACCTGCCTTACAAGCAGGGGGTCACAGGTTCAAGCCCTGTTTCGCCCACCAAAAAAAAGGCATCGATGAAACCGATGCCTTTTTGTATAACTAATGAAATAATGATACTTTGATAGTGGTGGACCTATTTACAAATAGTTTTTGTCGTGATATTATTCAAAAAGAATAAAGTCTCTACCGAAGTGGCGCCCCTTCCGAGAGGATGGTTAGCAAAGCTATGGGTCTTAAGCTCTAATGGGCAAAGATCTCCAGGCTGCCGAAGGGAGATATTTTTATTGCCCGACAATATTTTGTCTATGGGAGCAACATATACTTCTATGATCAAGAAACTGACTGGAATAATCTTAGTTTTAATCATAGCTGTTGTTCAAAATGGATCAGTTTTTGCCTCTGCAGGTCAGCATACTTCTTTTTTCCTTACTCCTGATGATATATTATATGATACAGTTCTGGCTATAGAAATGGCCCAGTACTCCCTTACAGAAAATCCCGGAGAGCGTTTAATGATCCTGGAAGAGTCAGCCGAGAAGTTAATCATGGCGATTGATAATACAGAAGATCCGGGAACTATCTCAATCCTGGTCGGGCAGTTACAGCGGGATGATAGTTTGTTATGGGATCTATGGGATGAGCTTGATGATAAACAGGGTGGAGAATTGGCCCCCCGCTTTATAGAACTGGCGGAAAAAAGGTTGCAGCGACTGGAAGTATTGATAGAAAATGAAAAAATACCATACAGGGCCAGGGAAAATATGAAAAAAGCATTTCTAAAACAACAGGAAAGTTTTAAGAAGCAAGAAAATGTTATTTTAATAGCTGAAAGCAGCAGAAACGATGAAGATGGTCCCGTGGATAATATGTTAGTTAAGCAGATAGAACCGAACGATACGATGCCGGGTCAGAGTGGTTCAGCCCCGGGCCAGAGTGGTTCAACGCCGTCACAATCTTCTTCAGCTCCGGGTCAATCCGGTTCAGCCCCGGGTCAGAGTGGTTCAGCGCCGTCGCAATCTTCTTCAGCCCCGGGTCAGAGTGGTTCAGCCCCGGGCCAGAGTGGTTCAACGCCGTCACAATCTTCTTCAGCTCCGGGTCAATCCGGTTCAGCCCCGGGTCAGAGTGGTTCAGCCCCGGGTCAATCCGGTTCAGCCCCTGGTCATTAAGTATGAAATGGCTTTTTATCATAAATAAATTATTAAAAATGATCTGTTTAGTGGTTCTTTGTCTCGTATTAACTACCTTACTGAGTTCCTGCGGTAATGACCAAACAGTATTGCAGGAGGGTTGGGATCCAAAAGAGCCGGATTATAAAAACAGGTTTTCTTTTGATTCTGAAAGAAAGTGGTTGCTTGTCCGGGATTCATACAGGGAAGGAGTTGTTTTACTTGAATATGAATTGCTTGAACCGGATAATCCCCTGAGATTAATTGTAACCATTCTACCGGTTTCATTTTCGAATGATGCTTTGATTGCTGAAATGCGGCGCATGCTGGAATTGAGTCTGCATAATCACACTCATGTTAGCCAAATGGAAAAAAAATATATTTCAGAGCACCTTGTTTTCTCCCTGGCCGCTGAAGCCGGTTTAGATAATAACATTTACGCCTGTTCGTCAGGTTTTAACTATAAGGGGCGAGCTTACATGATGACAATCCTTGCTACAGGGGAAACTAAAATACAAGCCAATGAAGAAATGGAACAAATAATAAGCTCGTTTAAGCTGAATTGAATTTTGATGGCATCATCCGACATAAATAAACAGCTGAAAAAAATAGATGCATCAATAAACCCAGGGTCTTTTTGTCAGGAACCCTTTTTTAATTCTATCGGATTACCTTTATCAATTCCGGGTTTTAAAATGCAGTAATGGAATTACAATGAACAGTTCAGGTGAATGCTATGAAAAGCCGTTTCTTTTTCCCGCTCCTGATAGGAATTTTTATCGTCGGTTCATTAGCTTTTGGGCTGTACATTTTCGGGGAAATGACTAAAACCCGTCTTTCTGCCACAGAGCGTATTAAGCTTGAGGAAATTGATGAAATTATATTAACAGGTGATTATTCATTCCCCCCGTTATCGTTTACTAACATTGAGGGACAGTACAGCGGTTATGAGGCTGATCTGGTTGCTGCCTTGGAAATAAACCTTGGAGTTCCCTTCACTTATCACCAGGTTGTGTGGAGTGAAGCGGTTGATAGTCTTGAAAGAGGGGAAATAACAGCAATAACTGGTATGCGTGTAACGGAAGAAAGGGCAAAAAGGTATCACTTTACAGATCCATATTGGGAAACTTCATATAGCATGGTTTTTAATACCGGGTTGGATTATGATGAAATACAAAACAGGGATTTTGTTAAGGTTGCAATTCAAAATCGTTCCGCAACATACGATTATTATTTAGAGAACTACTACAATGATAACGTTCAATTTATTTTGATCAACCAGCCGGCAGAGGCAGTGCAGCTGCTGACCAATAACAGGGTTGATATTTGGTTTGAAAATTACCAGGTAGCCCGCTATGAGCTTTTAAGAGCAGGTATGCTTGACCAGGTTGATTTTTACATAGTTCCCGAAAGCGTTGGTCGCTATTCTCTGGCATTTGGTTCCGACTATGCTTACCTAGTGCCTGTATTCAATAAAGCGCTGCTCAGTTTAGAAAAAGACAATGTTTTGACTGAACTTGATCGTAAATGGTTTGGGCTGACCGATCTGCGTTCTTCTTCTGCCTGGCCGCTGGCTTTTCCCACTATATTCTACATTGTTTTTTCTTTATTCATTGGCATTCTTGTCTGGAATAGGCTATTGCAGCTAAATGTTAATAGTAAAACAGAACAGTTGAGTCGTAGCGAAAAGAAATTTAAAGCTTCTTTTGAAGGAACTCACGATGCTATATATATAATGGATGGTAAAAATAAAATTATTGAGTGTAACCAGAATGCCTGTGAACTTTTTGGCTATCACAGGGATGAATTAATCGGCATTAGCCCCAATATTCTCTATCCTGGTAAGCAGGGTGACGACAGTGATTCCTATCAGCTTTTAAGGGAAGTAATTGGTTCAGTTGTAAGCAGTGGCAATATGATCAAGGTAGAAATGCTGCACCGGCGAAAAGACGGTTCATCTTTCTTGGGTGAAGCAGCTCTCAGATCTTATACCCTCGGCGAAGAGATGGTTGTTCAGGCTAATATTACTGATATCACTGAACATAAAACAATTTTATCCCAGCTTGAATTCCTCAGCTTACATGATCAACTGACCGGTCTTTATAATCGTAATTTTTTTGAAATGGAGCTGAACAGGCTCAGAGAATCAAATGCCTATCCCATAACCCTGATCTCGTGCGATATTGATGGGCTAAAGCTGATTAATGATTCCATGGGGCATGAAGTGGGTGATCAACTGTTAAAAGCCTGCTCAATGTTGCTGGCTCAATCGCTGAGAAGTTCGGATAAGCTGGCCAGGGTTGGCGGAGATGAGTTCTGTATTATCATGCCGGAAACGAACAAAAGTGACGCCGAGGAAATAGCGAGAAGAATTAGGTCTAATATCGCTGAATATAATAAAAAACAGCCAGACCTTCCCCTCGGCCTTTCGCTGGGGCTAGCAACAGCTACTCACAGGGAGATGCTGTTTAAAGATCTGTTCAAGCAAGCTGACGATCATATGTATAGGGATAAACTTCACCGCAGTTCCAGCATCAGAAACAGAGTAGTGCAAAGCCTCCTGGCTGCCCTGGCTGAAAGGGATAACCTGACCGGGGGGCATGCTGAGCGGTTGGAAGAGTACTGCCTGGCCATAGGAGAAAAAATAAACCTTGACTCCCGACAGCTGGCTGATCTGGTTTTACTGGCTAAAGTCCACGATCTCGGAAAAGTGGGTATCCCGGATAAAATATTAAACAAGAAAGGCCCACTTACCCCGGATGAATGGAGAACAATGGAGGAGCATTCAGAAAAAGGTTTTCGTATAGCACTTTCTTCTCCTGACCTGTCAGGTATAGCTGAGCTGATTCTCAAGCATCATGAGCACTGGGATGGTAATGGTTACCCTCTTGGTTTGAAAGGCGATGAAATACCGGTAGAATGCCGTGTACTGTCAATTGTAGATGCTTATGATGCCATGACCAACAAACGCCCTTACGCCCCTGTAAAAAGCCCTGAAGAAGCGCTTGATGAAATAAGCAAGGGAGCGGGAAGTCAATTTGATCCAAAAATTGCAGAAGTGTTTATTAGCCTGGTTAGCAGGGCATAGTTGTTTTTTTGCAAATTATTAACTAAATTTTTAAAATGCTTTAATATAGAAAAAATACATGCTAAAATTAATAATGTGTTTGTTTTTGAAGCAAGTAGGAATCGATCGGTTGCTCTTTAAAGACTTAAATATAATAAACGGGGGTGGCTTTATTGGCATTGGCAAAGATAGTGGTGGCGCTAGGTGGTAATGCCCTTCAGAGAAAAGGAACACTGGCAACTGCTGAAGCCCAGCTGGCAGTAGTTAAAGAAACTGTTGAATATATTGCTGAAATGAGTTGTCGTGATTATGAACTGGCAATAGTTCATGGTAATGGTCCGCAGGTCGGGAATATTGTCCTTGCCAGTGAAACTGCTGCAGAAGTTGTTCCGCCGATGCCGTTTGATGTCTGCGGGGCTATGAGCCAGGGTTATATCGGGTATCATATTCAGCAAGCACTGCGTTTTGCCCTGCAGAAGCGTTCGAGAAATCTTCCGGTAGCTACCATAATAACCCAGGTTATTGTTGACAGGGATGATCCCGCCTTCAATAATCCAACCAAACCGATCGGCCCATTTTACAGTGAGGAAGAAGCATTAAAAATAGCTGATGAAAAGGGTTACACTGTTAAAGAGGATTCAGGAAGGGGCTGGCGGCGAGTTGTTGCTTCCCCGGTACCCAGGCGTATTGTCGAGTTTTCCTGCCTAAGGGAGTTGTGGGATACAACAATTGTAATAACAGCCGGAGGCGGAGGTATTCCTGTTATAGAACATGAGGACGGCTCCCTTGAAGGTGTTGCAGCGGTGATAGACAAAGATCTGGCTGCCTCAAGGCTTGCTGATGATATTGATGCAGATATTCTGATGATCCTGACTGAAGTTGAAAAGGTTTCATTAAATTTCAATAAGCCTAACCAAGTCGATTTAGGGCAGGTAACTGTAGAAGAGGCAGAGCAATATATAAAAGAAGGTCATTTTGCCCCGGGTAGTATGCTCCCGAAAGTCCAGGCTGCAGTTGGTTTTGTAAAGGAAAATCCCGGGAAGAAAGCGATTATAACCTCTCTGTTTAAAGCACTTGATGCGCTTGATGGTAAGACAGGAACCGTTATAATTGAGCAATAAAATAAGCAAATAAGTTTGCTGGAGGGTGTTTATTCCTGATTAGCAGATGGTAAGAGAATAATACAGGTGTTTGTATATTTTGTACTATGAAGGGAGCCTTGTGAATGAAAGGTTTTTACGGAAAAATCCTTGAAATAGATCTTACAGAAGGTAGCTGCCGGACCACTGAAATCTCCGAGGAAGACTATCGCTTATTCCTGGGAGGAAGTGGTCTTGCCGCTAAGCTATACGATAAACGTGGCTACAGCAGGATCGAATCGTTATCGGAAGAGGATCCGCTGATTGTAATGACAGGTATTCTAACCGGTTATAATCTTCCCACAGCCTGTAAAGCGGCCTTTTGCGGCAAATCACCTTCAACTGGAATCTGGGCGGAAGCTGTTGTCGGTGGATACTGGCCGGCTGCCCTGAAAACCAGTGGATATGACGGGCTGGTGATAACTGGAAAATCAGGAAAGCCGGTATATCTGCATCTCGAAGAGGGCCGCTGTTCTATTGAAGATGCATCTTCAATGTGGGGCCAGGATGTCTATGCGACGGTGGATAATCTGCAAAACACTCACGGGGATAAAGTAAGGGTTGCAGCAATCGGGCCGGCCGGAGAAAATCAGGTGTTAATATCGGCAATCATGATTGACGGACATAATGCCAGGGCGGCCGGCCGATGTGGCATGGGAGCCCTGATGGGATCAAAAAATTTGAAAGCGATTGTAGTGGGTAAAAGCAACCTGATGCCGCCACTGCACAATCAGAACAAGGTGGCAGAGACCAGGAAGAAAATCTTACCCGGCATTCGGGAAAAGGCTAAGGGTTTGAGTGATTTTGGGACAGCCGGAGGTGTGCCGGTTGTAGAAAAATTAGGTGATCTTCCCATACGTAACTGGACGGGAGGTAGCTGGAGCGATGGAGCAGCCAAGGTATCGGGTCAGGCAATGGCAGATAAATATTTTATCAAACACTATGCCTGTTATGCCTGTCCAATCCGTTGCGGCAAAGAGATGGAGGTGCCTCTAGGTGAATACAGGGGAACTGTATCACACGGGCCCGAATATGAAACAATTGCCGGATTTGGCGCCATGTGCCTCAACGATGATCCGGCTTATATTATTGCTGCAAATGATTTATGCAACAGGCTTGGTATCGATACAATATCTGGCTCCGCTGTTATCGCTTTTGCAATGGAGTTGAACGAGCATGGGCTTATTCCTGATCCACTAAAGGACGAATTAAATCTTGAATGGGGCAGCGGTGAAGCCATACTGACCCTGCTTCGACAGATCGCCAACCGGGATGGGCTGGGGGAATACCTGGGTAGGGGAGTTAAAAAAGCTGCCAGGGAGTTTGGCCCTCTCGCAGTTGAGTTTGCTGTTGAAAGCAAAGGCCTGGAATTTGCTTTCCATGATCCCCGTGCTTTTACCAGTATGGCTGTTGTCTATGCCACAGGAGCCAGGGGAGCCTGTCATCTGGAAGGGCTGACCTATTTTAATGAGAACAAGGCTTTTCCGGCTTCACTGGTTGGGTTACAGGACAACTATGATCCTCATGGTATCGAAGGTAAAGCTCTGCTGGCAAGAACCATGCAAGATTACATGGTTTTGTTCAATGCCCTCGGACTATGTAAATTTTTAATCCGTGGACATGTCCGGCCTGCTGATATTGCTGAATGGGTGTCAGCAATAACCGGTTGGAATTTTGATGAGAAGGAGATGTTAATTGCCGGAGAAAGAATTTTTAATCTTAAGCGTAAAATTAATACCGGCCTGGGTGTAAGCAGAAAAGATGATACTCTGCCTCCACGCCTGCTGGTACATGATCGGGAAGATGGAGCTGCGGCAGGCAGTTTGCCGCACCTGGGTAAAATGCTGCACGAATACTATAAGATTCGCGGATGGAGTAATGAAGGTGTTCCTGAGGAAGAAACCCTGGATCGCCTGGGATTACTCTAAAAATCAGGATACCTGGGTAATACAGTATTTGGATTATGGCAGGTAAGAAATAACAGTAACAGATGAATTCTTTCTGGAGGTGCTAAGATTGTCAGCTATTGGAGAACTGGAAAGAAAGTATGTTTTAAGATCCTGGGCAGTTCAGGGTAAAAACACCTACGAGGAAATAGTTAAAGCCAGTGGGTGTTGGTTCTGGAATAGTGAAGGGAAAAAGTATCTTGATTTTTCTTCCCAGTTGATCAATATCAATATTGGTCACCAGCATCCGAAAATTATTGAAGCTATAAAAGAACAGGCGGAGAAGTTATGTTATATAACTCCCTCCTATGCCAGTGAACCCAGGGCAAAGCTGGCAGAACAGGTTGCCAGGCACACCCCGGGTGATTTGGTGAAAACACTATTTACCCTGGGTGGAGCAGAGGCAAATGATAATGCTATAAAAATTGCCCGTGCTTTTACAGGGCGTTTTAAGATTATATCGCGCTATCGCTCATATCACGGAGCAACATTTGGAGCAATATCACTAACCGGTGATCCCCGCCGGCCACCTGTTGAACCGGGCATTCCCGGGGTGGTTCGTGTATTTGAACCTTACTGTTACCGCTGCAGTTTTGGTAAGAGGTACCCTGGCTGCGGTTTGGAATGCGCTGAGCATGTGCGTGAAGTAATGTTGTATGAAGGACCGGAAAATATTGCTGCTTTCTTTGTAGAACCGGTAACCGGCACAAATGGTATTTTTGTTCCTCCAAAAGAATATTTGCCCCGAATCAGGGAGATCTGTAGTGAATTCGGAGTATTGCTTGTAGCAGACGAAGTAATGACCGGTTGGGGCAGAACGGGTAAATGGTTTGGAGTAGACAACTGGAACGTAATTCCCGATATGATGACCATGGCCAAGGGAATAACCCAGGGCTATGTTCCACTGGGTGCCGTTGTCGTCAACGAAAAAATTGCCGATTACCTTGATAACAATATGCTCTGGTGTGGCCTGACTTATAGTGGACACCCCCTGGCCTGCGCAACAGGTGTGGCAACTGTTAAGGTTTATGAAGAAGAAAAACTGATTGAAAACTCAGCAGCCATGGGTGAAATATTGAGGAAGCGTCTGCTCGAAATGAAAGAGAGTCATCCCTCAATCGGAGATGTCCGCTCAATTGGCCTTTTTTCAGCGATTGAACTGGTCAGAGATCGTGAAACAAAAGAGCCGCTGGCTCCCTGGAACGGTCCGGATCCGGGGATAATGGGTAAAATCAGCAGCTGTTTGAAAGAAAAAGGGGTATATGTTTACCCACGCTGGAATTATCTTTTCCTGGCTCCACCAATTGCAATTAACGAAGAAGAACTTTCTTTCGGTCTTGATGCAATCGATGAATGTCTTAACCTGGCCGATCAAAGCTTGTAATACAGAAAAAATATTAAAATGATGCTGATAAACTGCACCGGCTAGTATAATCAACCGGTGCATGTTAATCAGCTATAGAAAAGCCAATACTGATTCAGCTCTCCGCGTTCTGCTAAACAAAAGTGGAAAGAGGGGTTTCTAATGAATAAGCATATGTTATATGTGGTTCTCCTATTATTTATCCTGGCTGTTTTTACAGGTTGCTCAGCAGTACCGGTTGGTGACTTTTCCGAGCCGGCAGAGGACCTGGATCCTGTAAGTGAAGAACCTTCCCTGCCAGATGAGCCCGAAGAAGAGGGGGAAGGCGATTATGTGGATGAAGTACTTGTAGTTGCATACAGTCTCGATGATAGTATTATGCTGTCTGTTGGTTATAATGCGCCCAGGCAGTTAACTACTGGTAACCAGGATTACGAGCCCCTTATTTCTCCGGACGGCAGCATGATTTTATTCAAAAGAATCAGTGGTATTGGAGATTCCGGGTTATTCAGGTTTGATCTGTGGTTGATCAATGCAGATGGAAGCGATGCCCGCCTTCTGGTTGCCTGCGATGATCTTCCCGGTAAAATGGGTTACATGATCGATAAGCCTGACCCGGTAACTTTTGACAGGATCCCGATGCAAATTAGCTGGTTGAACGACAGTAGTAGGATTCTTTTTAACACCGAACTTAAGGTTGATTACGGCATGAAAACCTTTGATGATTTATGGTACGCTGATGTTGAAAGCGGAATTGTAGAGCAGGTTTTGATAGATGGAAGCGGGGGTAGCTTTGCTATTGCTCCAGACAGTTCGGCCATAATAGTTGCCGATAATAAAACTGTTTCCATTGTTGATGCCGGTTTTAGCAGCCGCGAGGTAATACTGAACTTTCCCATGGTTAACACAGCCAGTGAATTTGCTTTTATTCCAATGCCTGTCTGGTCTCCCGACAGCAGTTATGCCCTGATTGCTATTCCCGGGCCCGAACCGTATGATTTTGGTGAGGATTTACCTGAGCTGGCTATCTGGAAACTATTTCCTTCTGAAGAGGCAGCTCTTCAGTGCATAGTATCAGGGTATAACCTATGGGATGCAATGAGCGGGGAACTGCTGAGCCCGGATGGTTTGCATTTTGCCTATGCTACCGGGCACTTCCCTGATGGTGATGTTCACATAGCCCGGCTTGATGGATCCATAGTAAATACATTTAGTTATGCCTACGACTTTATGGGTTGGTCCACTGATGGTAGCCTGATAATTCTCTATGCAGATAGCTCTTTTTTGGGTGGCCTTGACCGGGAACAGCAGGAGCTGCAAATGCATGAGGAAGTCGAAGGATGGAATGCCCATTATAAATGGGTGAGTCCTTCCACATATGTAGGTCTGGATTTCACATATTTTCTTGAGACTACCGCACTCTGGGTCACTGAAATTGATGGCCAATCAAGGATCATCGATTACAGTAGTAAAACATTCGATGCAGTGCTGTTGAAATGATAGTAACAATTGAGTGTTTGATTTTTTGTAAATAATTGATACAATGAAGAATGTAAATGCAAACCGGGGAGTTGATAAATTGTTGAATATAAAAAATTATGTTTTTATTGCTTTTATGGTCTTAATTTTGCTTGTTGCCACTGCAGGAACTATATCTGCCGCTGAGGATGAAGGTAGTAGTTCGGCACGGGTTTTTTCCGGCTTTACAAACATATTTAATTATTCCGGTGATGCCCAGCATGAACATCAGTTTAACTTTTATAACGGCATGGCTGGTGTAATTGGTATGGGACGAGGTCAGCTCGGCGGTACCCATCAAGGTTGGTCGGTGGAGCCGAAAACAGGTTCTTCCTTTATACCACTGGCGGCAAATATGCAAAACTATTATGCCGCAACAGCAGGCAATGCCCTGCCAGGCCAGTATATGAGGATAGTCGGTGGTTTTAGTATGCCTAATTCTCACTCGGTTCAAAGCGGTGTTGAAGTGGCTCCCGGTTCTGAAGGCTATGTTAAAGACACCATGGCAGTCAAATCCGGTGGTGGCGGATATTTTGAGCACAGTAACAACACCGGTACAGAAAATGGCAGAACCAGGGTTGAGTCAGGCATTGAAGGTACCAGTAGTGCCAGTGTTGAAGTTGAAGGGTTTTCCATGTACTACGAAAAAACAGTAATTGATGGTGGCGGAGAAAAAACTGGTTGGTGGGATACACAATTTTCTGGAGAAGGGAGCAGTTGGTAATGCCAACTATTTTTTTCTATGGACCGGAACTTAATAAGAAGCAAAAACAAGAACTGATCAGTTCTTTTACAGATGCTGCAAGTAAAACGACAGGAATCGATAAATCAGCTTTTGTTGTTTACCTGCGCAGGGCAACGGTTGATGAAGTTGGTATCGGCGGAGAACTTCTGGCAGATAAGGGTATATAATATAACACGTTTTTATTCTCTTGTTTTACCTTAGCCCGGCTGATTGAGCCGGGCTTCATAATATCACTCCAGTTCCCACAGCCCTTTTCCATTATTTTTTGCCTCGGCCTCATAAGCAGTAAAATAATCTACATATTTAACATTTGGTTCAAAAACAACCTGAACTGCATACCCCTCGGTTAGCATAACAGCATTAAACATGTTTGTCCTGGTGCTTTCATAAGAGATGTCGCCAGGGATGTTTAGCCAAATATAAGCCAGCAATCTCTCGTATTGATCTCTTTCGGCAAGGTCAAATTCAAGCCAAACGATTCTTCCTTCCAAATGCCTTCGTGTATATTCCTCGGCTTCGGGGCCACAATGCTCCATGCCTTTCTGGGGATGATTTATTTCAGGTGCATCAATTCCTATGAAACGTACTTTTTCTTCTCTTCCACCGGGGAAAAGGGCATAAGCTGTATCACCATCAATGACCCTGGTAATCTTTACTTCTTGCAGCAAGAGATGGTCTGGCCCGGTTTCAAAGATTTCCAGACAGCCTGAAACCAGGATAAGAACCGATAAAATGACTGTAGTAATCAAAATGGCGGCTAACGAAGCTTTGTTTGGTGATAAACGCATTTTTTATCTCCTCGTGTATAAAAGATATCAAGTTAAAATCAATCTTAGCTTATGCTTTGACAATAACCTGGGAATTTAATGAAGATTAATAAAAAAATGAGAACAGCAAAGCAGCAAGGATCATTAGTGCTGCATATATATTAACTTTTTTAATCAGCACGTAAAGATCGGTTTTGAAGTATTCATTGGTTAAATAAGTGCATAAATGTACCGGTGATCCGAGGTAGCCCGCATATGAAACAACAAAAATGAGACCAAAGTATTTCATGGTCATCATGTCAGTAGTCAGAAATGGAATCAAAACCGGAAGGACTATGCCCAGTGAAGCAGCATTGTTACCGGTTATAAAACCTGTAATAAAAGGCAGAACAATTATAAGAACCAATAATGGCAGGCCCAGTTCAACCAGGTAACTGACAACTTGCTGGAATGATTCCGCTTCAAGCATAAAATCTTTGTAAAGAACAATGGCCAGGGTAGAAACAATGAAAGGCCAGTTAAAACCGGTCACAAGAATTCTTAAACGTTTGGATAATGCAGGCAGTAAATTGTTAACCGGCAAATTAATCAGTAAACAGATGATCATACCGATTAAAAGGGCCAGGGGAAAAAATAAACCAAAACCAAGGCCCAGGGTTAATGCAACCAGGTATGGAGATGCGGCTGTTAGTATTCTAAAAACAGCTTCGCCTTTATTATCTGTTTCATGATCCGGGGTATTCTTTTTCTTGTTTGCCGGAATACGGCTCAGCAATACAACTGTAGCAATTACAAAAACAGTAAGTGAAACAGGAATATTAAAAGTCAGGTAACGGGTAATACTGATCCCGGTAATACCCGAGGCAATAACCAGGCTGGGATTTAAAGGGGTAATCAAGGTGACGAAATGGCGGTAAACCATGTTAGTCATGGCTAATTCAATTGGTGGCATTTTTAAATCCCTACCGGTTTCTTCAACCATGGGTGCAGATAAAACTGCTCCCCCGGGAACTGTTGAAAATAACGATACAGTTGCCGGTAAAATCATTAAAAGGGCCCGCGAATCATGAATTAATACTCGGAGGTTGTTAACCAGCTGTCCCATTAAGCCGGTTTTCTGGTGTAGATTACCCAGTAAAATAATTGCTGTAACCATGCCTACAAGGTAGAGCGCAGTATAGCTGGTGGCAGAGAGGTAAAAAATCTCCAGGTTTTCTGTAATAGTCCTGTTGTTTGTCAGGGCCAGGACAAGAATAGCCAATAAAAGCACAGCGTACATTTTCCAGCCCCTGCGAATCAGGGTGATGATTAAAACTATGGAAAGTAAAACACCTGCTCCTTCAATAAGGTCCGGAATGTATGCTGGCAAAAGGCTGGCTCCTTTGGTAATGGGTTTAAAACTCTTATATCATATCGTATATCTGTTTAAAACGAAAGGGAATGTATGACAATGGAAAATGCGGGGTGGCAGAATGGAGGCCAGGCAGGAATGGCTGCCCTACTTGCAGAAATAATTAGCTGCCCTGCGGAATTTTAATGAAAAAAAATTTTAAGGGTAAGGGGTTTGGTATTCGATGGCAGACAATAAACAGTTGAAAAAAGTGTTGGTAGCCATGAGTGGAGGGGTTGATAGTTCAGTTACAGCCTTGCTCCTGAAAGATGAAGGTTACGAGGTAACCGGGGTTACCATGAAATTATGGGTTGACTGTGGCGGCGCAAAAGGCCCTGATCATGTGCAGTCAATTTTAAGCGATGCTCAAAAAGCAGCTGAAACCATAGATGTTGAGCATTTTATAGTGGATGCTGAAGATCAGTTTTACAGGCAGGTGGTCAACGATTTTACTGCTGCGTACCGTTCTGGCAAAACGCCAAACCCCTGTGTTATTTGTAACCATGAAGTTAAGTTTGCCCTCCTTCTAAGCGAAGCCCGCAGGCGGAATATACCCTGGATAGCTACAGGGCATTACGCCCGGGTTGAGTGTGACTCAAAAACCGGCAGTTGCAGATTATTGAAAGCAGTTGACGATAAAAAGGATCAAAGTTATATGCTCTATCGTTTAACCCAAGCTGAACTGGCTGCAGTGCTCTTGCCACTGGGGCGTATGACCAAGGACGAGGTTAAAAAAGTAGCGTGGAATGCAGGTATACACGGGGTTAACCGGCCAGAGAGCCAGGAAATATGTTTTATTCCTGACAATGATTACCGGTCTTTTTTAGAGAGGATAGAGACCGTTCAGGGTGGCGAAGGCGATATTGTAGACCGGCAGGGGAATGTCCTGGGCCGCCACCAGGGTATCGCTTATTATACAGTGGGACAGCGTAAAGGGTTGGGGATAACCTCGCCGCATCCCTTGTATGTTTGTCATATTGACAGTGATAAAAACCTGATTGTGGTTGGAGAAGTAAATGATTTATACAGCAAAGGGTTGCTGGCTGGAGAAATGAACTATATTTCGGGATTGCCTCCAGCAGGGCCGCTTGAAGTTAAAGTAAAAATACGCTATCGGGCAAAACCTGTTGAAGCCATACTGTATCCAGAAAAGGAAAATAAAGCAAAGATTATCTTTAGTGAAAAGCAGAAAGCGGTAACTCCGGGACAATCGGCGGTTTTATATCGTGATGATGAGGTTGTCGGCGGCGGTATTATTGAGTCGTAACTGCAGAATTTAAGCATAAGGGGGAGGTTTAACTAATTGCATAAGGTAGCAGTTTTACAACTTGCCGTTACTGATTCAGAAACAAAAGAAGAACGTCTGGATAGAGCAGAAAGCTATCTGAGTAAAATAGCAGAAGAAGAAAACAGACCCCTGGTGGTTATTCTCCCAGAATTATGGGGTACCGGCTTTTTTAATTTTGACCGTTACCTTGATGAAAGTGAACCGTTGGAAGGAGAAACCTATTCCCGGCTTGCGCCGTGGGCAGAAAAAGGTAACTTCTACATTCTGGGAGGGAGTATAATTGAACGCGATTGCAGCGACTATTTCAACACGACCTTATTAATTGGTCCCAATGGGTTTCTTTCAGGGTTTTACCGTAAAATTCATCTTTTTGGTTATAAATCCAGGGAGAGCCTGTTATTGACACCCGGGCAGGATATGCTGGTAGTCAGAAACGCTTATGGTACCTGGGGAATAAGCACCTGCTATGATTTACGATTCCCCGAACTATACCGAAAAATGCTGCAGGCCGGGGTGGACACCTTTTTTATTACGGCTGCCTGGCCTGCTGACAGGCTGGAACACTGGGTTCTTTTAAACAGGGCCAGGGCACTGGAAAACCTGGCCTATGTTGTTGCCTGTAACTGCGCGGGCAGTATTGGAGGTTTTGCTTTTGCCGGCAGCAGCCTGGTTGTAGATCCCTGGGGTGTTATTCAGGCCAGGGGTGGAGAAAAAGAAGAAGTTTTAACCTTTTATTTTGACCCTGCGCGCAGTGCTTCAATAAGGTCGGAATTTCCGGCCGTTGATGATCGGACCATTGATGTCCGCTAAGCCAGTTTTTTAGGGTTGAGAAATTTATCTCAGAAAGGCAGTGTCTGTATTGATAACAGAAGAAGAAATGACACCGATTCAACCTGCACAGAGAATCAACGAAATAGATATAATCAGAGGTTTTGCCCTGTTCGGAATATTGATGGTTAACATGTCATTTTTTAAGTATCCGGTTTTTTTTGAACGCTTTCCTTCCCTGGCCGAACCCGGCCTGCAGCAGGCTGCAGCCTGGTTGATCCAGCTTCTTTTCACGGGAAAGTTCTATGCAATATTTTCATTCCTTTTTGGTCTTGGGTTTTATATCTTTATGGAAAGGACGGAGGCGAAAGGGCTGCAGGTGGTGCCCCTCTACAGGAGGCGTTTGCTAGTCTTGCTGGCCATTGGGTTTGTACATCTCTTTTTTGTCTGGAGCGGTGACATTCTTTTTACATATGCAATCGCCGGATTTATCCTGATGAAATTCAGAAATAAGCCAATCGTTTCTATCAGGAAATGGATAGCTGGCTTTTTTATTGCTTCTCTGCTTCTTCACTTTACTTTTGGCTTGGTTAATGGCCTCGGTGAACTTTTCATGGCTGAAAAATATGCGCTTATTATAGGCGAATTATCCCAGACTGCTTTTATATTATATAGTAAAGGTTCTTTTAGTCAGCTGCTCTTATTCAGGCTTGTTAATGAGATCCCGAGCATATTCGTCAGCTTCATTGTTACCATCCCGGCAGTAATAACATTTTTTCTGTGCGGTCTTTATGCCGGACGAATTGGTGTTTTTAAAAATATAGAGAAGAACTTGCCCTTTATCAAAAAGGTCCGCAATGTAGGATTTCCTGTAGGAATAATACTGCTCATCGTGTATTTCCTGATCGATAAAGAAATTCTTGCTTTAGGTATACTGTTCAAGTCAGCTTTTCTATCCTCGCTTAATTATGCTGCCTCAATGTTTATTTTTACTTTTTATGTATCATCTATTATATTGTTGCTTCGCAGGGATGCCTGTAAAAAAGTTTTAAACCCGCTTGCCGCTACAGGGCGTATGGCTTTAACCAATTACATCGGTCAAAGTGTTATTTGTACTTTACTCTTTTACGGTTTTGGGCTCGGCTTGTATGGAAAGGTATCAATAACGGAGGGAATTTCAATAACGGTTGCTATTTATCTTTTTCAGGTTATTATTAGTAATTTATGGTTTACAAAATTCAGGTACGGTCCTCTGGAGTGGTTCTGGAGAATGCTTACTTATAAAAGAAAAGAACAGTTTTTAAAATAGGGTAAGATTATACAGCGGCGCGCGAGAAAAGGTTTCTCAGCTTACCGAGGAAGCCTCTTTCCTTGCTTTCCGGAGATTTTACTTCCTCTTCGGTAGGCAACAATTTATCTGCGATAGAAATGAAACATCTTGATGACGGGGCCAGGGGATTGTATAAAACGATCGGCTTGAACTGTTTTACAGAACGGACCAGGTTGTCGTCTTTTACAATGTGACCGATTGTTTCCGGAACCAGGTTCAAAAAGCGTTCTGTTACTTCATGCAGACGCATTGATACCTGTCTTGCTTCAAGGTTACTTTCCACAAGATTGAAAACCAATTTTATTGGCGGTTTCATTTCTTTGCCGTTTAGCACTTTAATTATGGCATAAGCATCAGAGATGGAATGTGGCTCGGGTGTGATAACTACTACAATTTCATCTGAAGCGAGGGCAAAATCTACGACATTGCGCGAAATACCCGAACCCGTGTCGATTAGAATAACATCGGCCAGTTCTTCCAGGGGTTTAAGCATGCCGATTATACGCGCCAGTTCTTCAGAAGGTAGCTCTGCCAGGGTTTGTAAGCCAGAACCACCGGGGACGATTTTGATTCCTTCCGGCCCTTCAACGGTTATGTCCATAAGAGTCAGATCGGGATTATCTATTAAAGAGTTGATGGTATGCCTGCATTGAAGTCCAAGGAGAATATCAACGTTTGCCGTGCCGAGGTCGGCATCAATTACATATACTCTTAAACCTTTCTGAGCCAGGGCTATTGCAGTGTTGATGACAAAATTTGTTTTACCGGTTCCACCTTTACCACTGGTTACAGCGATAACTTTTGGTTTGCTGGTTGAAACAGAAGCTATGTCATTGGGGTGTTCAATACCTTCGGTTTCACCGGCAGACTGATTATCTGTCAGCAGGTCCTTTTCATCAGAATATATGTCGGTTCCAGATTTTTCAGTTTCCGGAATATCAGGATAGATATTTATTCCTTCAACCATTTCACGAATTGCCTTGCCGGGCTTAAAAAAAGGTACGGTAGTTGGTGGTATGGTGATTATTTCAGAAGATTGAGGGTTACGTACCTTCCTGGCTGCCCTTTTTCTGGTTTCAAATGTACCGAAACCCTTTAAAGTAACCTTGTCTCCTGACGCAAGTTCGTTTTCGATCGACTCAAGGAAAGCGTCGAGGATTTTTTTAGCATCATTCTTGGCAATATTTGCTTTTTCAGCAGTGAGGATTATAATATCACTTCGATTCATATATCAAACCTCCAAAGCCAGACAGTCCATGAGACGTCTCTTATCTGATTATCGGCATCGTTCGGGAATTATTAAATAGTCTTCTTACATATTTTACTTCCACATCAAAGAGTATTACCCTGCTAACAAAAAAATTAATCAGATGACTAAAGAGGATAAATGAACCCGGTTAAGAATTATTAAGAATAAGCAATTGCTGCCGATGATTATATAGAGAGGAGGGATATAATTGTCCGGATTTGGCAATAAGCTGATGTTGAAACGCCTGGCGATGAGTCTTTCAATACGGGAAGTGGCCAGAAAAAGTGGTCTAAAACAGAAACAGATTAAAGCTCTTGAAGACGAGGATGTTTTACGGTTTAAGGATAAAAAACAGGCAGATGAAGCTATAAAAGCATACGCTGCGGCCCTTGGTCTGAACCAGGCAGAAATAGTTAGTGATTTAAACCTGGTCTGGTCTGATTCAAGCACGGCAAAAGCCTATATGCAGCAAAAATATAAACAGGAAAAAAGCAATATTTTTACTGGAAACCAGGCGGTAAAGTATGGCCTGCTTTTAGCCGGGCTGGTTGTGTTAATTGGCGCGGGAGGTTATTACTATTGGTTCGGCTTTGACAACAGGCAGCACGCAGCTGATGCCTCAGTTCCAGAACAGGGCGGGGTAGATCTCCTTGAAGCTGATTTACCGGAAATTGAAGTTTCTACAGGTGCGGGTATGGAAGTGGAACCTGCAAGTGTTAATCAGGAGCCAGAGACCGGAGATAATACTGAGGAAGAGGACCTTTTAACAGAAGCTGCCGAAGGGGTGGAAGAAGAAGGTATTGCCCCGGAAATTGAAACTGATGAAAGTGATTCGGCGCCTGTAGTTGATCAGGAAATAGTTCTTCCGCGTTCAGCTGGAAATCTTTTTCTCATCTGGGCTGGTGCACTGACAGTCATAACCGGTCTGTTATTGATTACTCTCACATTATTTATAAAAGACAGGAATTATTATCGTGCAGTTTAAACGGCAGGGATGCTGTAAACTATCAGGAGCTGTCTCCTGAATTATATCTCTAAGCCCGGCAGGGAAAAGTATGCTAAATGCCTATCACAAGCAAGAGCATACGTTATAATTATTGCCGGAAGAGAAAGGTAGGGGCATAATGCTGGTATTGACCAGGAAGGCCGATCAGAGCATTATGATCGGGGATGATATCGAAATAGTAGTATCATCCATCGATGGCAATACGGTTAGGATTGGCATAAAAGCACCACGTGATTTAAAAA
Source organism: uncultured Syntrophomonadaceae bacterium (assembly GCA_964390725.1). Taxonomy (GTDB): domain Bacteria; phylum Bacillota; class Dethiobacteria; order DTU022; family DTU022; genus JAABTH01. The sequence continues at coordinate 18,977 of CAYMIW010000022.1, forward strand.
TACTGCGCAAAGAGACCTATGAAGAAGTTCGTCTTGAGAATCTGCGTGCTGTTCAGGCTGCTTCAAAATATACTGAGGATATCGACAAGATGTTGCCACGGAGTCCGGAAAAACGCAGTGAAGACAAGGGTAAATAAGCCGGAAAGATTGAAAAATGATCAAACTCCTGTTATTATATTATTAATTGAAGAAATTTTTTGATATAAGGAGAATCCGGCTTCATGAAAATCGACGGCATTGATCCATTGTTATTAAACAGGATCAAAGAACAGACCGATCGAATGGAGATCCAGCGTGCGGAGCGAACCCTGACTGATAACCGGGTTAGCAGGGAGGGTGATTTATCCCGGCGCAGTCAACCCTACATTCCTGAAGCACAGGATGAGCGAAGCCTGGACAATGCTCTGGCCAGGCTGAATGAGAATGCTGAAAAAGACGGGTTGTCCCTTCGTTTCAGGGCCAGGCATGAAAATAACCTATGGCACGTTGAAGTTTTTGACACCGAGAAAAATCAGGTAATAAGAAATATTTCCACCGACAGGGTTCATAGCGTGGTTAATCGCCTTAATAGTCTGTTCGGGCTGATTTTAGATGAGAAGCGTTAACTTAACCAGGGAGATAAGAGCAACGGGTATTTTTTTTTGTACTTCTTTATGTAAGTCAGATATACAGGCGTTTTATTTTATTTGATCAGATCAAATATTGATATAATCAAATTAAAATTATTAACCAGGATGTGAAAAGTGGTTAATTTTAGATTATAATAAGCAATAAGTGAAAAATTACACTAAACAGACCAGGAGGAAACAATAATGAGTCCAATTCACTTTCCGCGTCTTTCAGCAGAAGAAGCGGCATCTATGATAGAACACGGTCAAACAGTTGCTTTCAGCGGTTTTACCCCTGCGGGGTCAGCGAAAGCTCTCCCCAGGGCGCTTGCCCGTTACGCCAAAGAGGTCCACGCCAGGGGTGAACAGTTCAAAATCAATGTATTAACCGGAGCCTCAACCGGCAAGCTTGATGATTTGCTGGCTGAGGCAGAAGCTGTTGCCTGGCGTGCCCCCTACCAGTCTTCAAAAATCATGCGTCAGCAAATTAACAAACAAAAAATTGAATTTACTGATATGCATTTATCTCACCTGCCCCAGGCGGTCCAGTTTGGTTTTCTGGGAAACGTGGATTGGGCGGTTGTGGAAGCAGCGGAAATCACCTCTGATGGGAGAATATACCTTTCAACTTCAATTGGCGCGTCTCCTACTTTTTTAAATTGTGCCGAAAAGGTGATTGTTGAGTTGAACCGTTATCATTCAGTCAGGTTAAGTGAAATGGCTGATATTAAATTATTACCCAAACCGCCGCACAGGAGTCCCATCCCAATTTATGACCCTTTAAATAAAATTGGCTTTCCCTATGCCATAGTAGATCCTTCTAAAATAGTTGCTGTTATCGATAACAACGAACCGGATGGCATGGGGCCTTTAAATGAACCGGATGAGGTGAGCCGTAAGATTGCCCACCAGGTTGTTGATTTTCTACTCGATGAACAAAGGGCGGGAAGAATACCACCCGAATTCTTACCTCTCCAGGCCGGGGTAGGTAATATTGCCAACGCTGTTATGTCTTGTCTGGGCGATGATCCCGACATTCCTGCTTTTACAATGTACACGGAAGTATTCCAGGATGCGTTAATCGATTTGATGGAGCAGGGTAAATTGCTTGGAGCCAGCACAACAAGTTTAACAGTTTCCGATGACAATTTGCAGCGTATATACAATAACATGGATTTCTTTACTCCCCGTATAGTAATGCGCCCACAGGAGCTTTCCAATAACCCGGGAGTAATCAGAAGGTTGGGTGTCATAGCCTTGAATACATGCCTTGAATTTGACCTGAATGGTCATGCCAATTCCACTCATGTTTGTGGAACAGATCTGGTTAACGGAATTGGCGGCAGCGGTGACTTTATGCGTAATTCATATCTTTCGATATTTATGTCGCCCTCGTCAGTGAAGGATGGCCGAATTTCAACTATTGTGCCCATGGTTACACACGCTGATCATAATGAACACTCAATCCAGGTGTTTGTGACCGAACAGGGATTGGCAGACTTGCGGGGATTGGGACCTAAAGAAAAGTCAAAAACAATCATTGAAAAATGTGCTCATCCTGATTATCGTGATTACCTGATGCGTTATCTCGATGACTCACCTTCGGGTCACATCAGTCATAATCTGAAGGATGTTTTTAGAATGCACACCAACCTTATGGAAAATGGAACAATGAAATTCTGGGAATAGAGTTTATCAAAACCGGAGAGTGTGCTTATGTTTCAGTTTACATTATTTATTCCTAAGCCGGGAGTGAGCGGGCAACAAAGCCGGCTGATAGATAAATTGATAATACAGGGGGTCGGATAAAGGTAGTCCCTTTATACGACCCTTTAATTTTAAAGGGGGGTGGATTATGTCCTGCTATAATGAACTAAACCACCTGATCGATAATGGTTGTGATGTTTTGCTGGTAACAGCCCTCAAAGGTGGGAGTAATAATTGCCTGTCCGGGAATAAATTATTATTTAGCGGAGGGGAAATTATCTGCAGCAATTTTGATCAGCAAACATCTAATATTATTAAGAATAAATTGTCTGATTATGAAAGCCCTAAACTGAGCCGCCCTGTTAAACTTACAATAGGGGAACATGGTAATTGCGAAATATTTGTCCATGTATATGAACGGATACCCCGCCTGCATATTTTTGGCGGTGGTCATGTTGGAGCAGCTGTTTGCCGAGTGGCTCAACACCTTGATTTTGAGATTGTTATTGTTGATGATCGTCCGGATTTTGCCGATAGGCATGCTCATCCGCAGGCGCATAGAATTATTTGTGAAAGTTTTGATAAGGCTTTTGATCTTCTCAAACCCGGTCTTTCAGATTACCTGGTTATCGTAACCCGCGGCCATAAACATGACCTTCTTTGTCTTAAAAAATCAATGCTATATCAAATAGCTTATCTCGGTATGATTGGAAGCAGAAAGAGAGTGAAGACCCAGCTTGACGAGCTCAAACGAGCCGGATATCCACAGGAACGCCTGGCCGCTGTTCACACTCCAATTGGCCTTAACATCGGTGCTGTTACTGAACCGGAAATAGCGATCAGTATTCTGGCAGAGATTATCCAGGTCAGACGCGGGCAGGGAAGGGATGAAAGTTACCAACCCGGAGTGTTAAAAGAATTGGTTAAGATAGAAAAAGAGAAAAAAAGTGTTGTTTTGGCCACGATCATTAAAACCAGTGGCTCAACCCCGAGAAAAACCGGCTCACAGATGATTATTGCAGCAGATGGTTCGGTAAAGGGAACCATTGGGGGTGGGTTTTGTGAGGCCGATGTAATTAAAGAAGCTCTTTTCTGTCTCGATAATGGTGTTTCAAAAAGATTATATTATGATTTAAACGCCGATACGGCTGCTGAGGAGGGCATGGCCTGTGGAGGAACAATGGATATATATCTCGAATTACTAAAAGGTGTATAAAAATGGGTTAATCAGCATTTAAATTGCCAGGGGGGATTGTTATGGTTTTTAATACTGGAATTAAGAAGATTATATTTTGTATACTGTTCCTGATCATATTCAGTTTGCCTGCCAGTATATATGCGGCTGAAGAAGAATTATTTCTGACTGTTTTGCATACAAATGATGAGCATGGGGCAATTATACCTCACTCTCCAACCGTTGACTATCACCCGACCAGGCAAAATCCAACCAGAGGCGGGTATGCCCGTTTAGCTACCGCTGTAAAAGAAATAAGGCAGGAAAACGAGAGCCAGGGAATTCCTCTCCTGCTGCTCTCAGCTGGTGATTATATTGGTGGCTCTCCTTACAGCTGGCTGATTCCCCGGGGTTATGCGCTTGAACTTAAGCTTAAGCAGATGATTGGTTATGATGCTGTTACCATTGGCAATCATGAATATGATTATGGGCCTGATATTTTAGCAGATTATTACAGGGAAGCCGGTTATCCTGCAGCCCATGAACAAACTATTGTACTCGCCTCTAACACTGTTGCCCCTGCCGATCATCCTCTGGCTGCGGAAAATCTTTACCGGGACAGTAAAATTTTCATTATGGAAAACGGCTTAAAAGTGGGGATCTTCGGTCTGATTGGCAAGCAGGCCATATCATATATTGCAGCTAACGATCCCGTTGCCTTTACAGACCAGCATGAAGCTGCTGTTGCCATGACAGAGCAGATGCTTGCTGAAGGTGCAGACATAATTATTGCCCTGACCCATTCAAGGGTGGAAGAAGATATAGAACTGGCCAGAGCTGTTCCAGGTATTGACCTGATCGTTGGAGGTCACTGTCATACTGCATTGGATGAACCGATCATTGAGAATGAAACCGTTATTGTTCAGACCGGAACATTGCTTAATAATCTCGGACGGGTCGACCTGGCATACAACCCTTCAACCGGAATGGTGCGTTTGCTTAATGTTGAAAAAGGTTGGCCTTACCTGATTCCGCTTGATTATAAATACCCTCTTGATCCGGATATTAATGCAATCATCGGGGAATATACAGACATCTTAAATGAACTGATAGCATTGAAAACTGGCGGACATTTTAACGATGTTCTTGATACAGTAATGCTGTCAGAATTCGAAATTCCCAACTATCCTCCACTCCGGGAATCACCTTTCGGAAACTTTGTTGCCGATGCTATGAGAATTGTAACAGAAGAAAAAACCGGACAAAAAGCTGATTTTGCAATCCAGGCTAATGGCGCAATACGCGGTAGTGTTACCCCGGGGACCATGCCTCATGCTCTAGGGCAGGTTTCTGTATATGATCTGGCGGAGTTGATCGGGCTTGGTGTCGGAGCAGATGGAGATGCAGGTTACTCTATTGTTGCAGCTTACCTTACAGGAGAAGAGGTATACAGGGCTTTAGAAGTTGCTGCCCTGCTTCCGGAAATGATGGGCGATACTTTTTTTCTGCAGTTTTCAGGTCTTCGTTATAGTTACAATCCCCGCAATGCAATTCTTTTTACAGTACCTTTTCTTGATCTGCCGATACCTACCACCAGGGCGGTGATTAACGCTGAAATATATACCGGAGAGGGGCGGCAGGGTAGTGATGAAGATTTCTACCAGCCCCTGGATCGTGGAGATGAAGAGCTGTACTGCCTGGTAACCGATTCTTATATTTTGTCATATCTGCCCATGGTCGGTGAATTGCTGCCTTCATTGGACATAGTTCTTAAAGATCAGAATGGAGATCCAGTAGCGCAGGATGACCTGGACAAGCTTGTCGTGAAGGTTGATGGTCAGGAATTGAAAGTGTGGGCAACTGTTCTTGAATATGCTGCATCGCAGCCAACGGGAGACTCAGGGAAGCCTGTGGTTGATCCTTATTATGCTACAACTTCGGGAAGAATAAATCCCACCTGGACTATACCTTATCTTTTCTGGCTATTGTTGGGACTGGCGTTCATAATTGTTTTGATTGTCTTATTGGTTAAACGCAGAAAAAGATATAAAGCTAAAATTTCCGGTAACCTTTCATAATATATTTATCGGGCAGGTAGCAATAAATAATTGGGAGATGGTTATATATGGAACCAATGGCCTGGATTAATGGTGATATCACCCACCTGGCAGAAGCCACAATATCTCTGGAAGACAGGGGTTACCTGCTAGGTGACGGTGTTTACGAAGTTATCAGGGTTTATAATGGCTTTACATTTTATTTTCAGGCTCACCTGGAACGCCTGCATAAAAGTGCGGAAGCAATTAGAATTGTTCTGCCTTTCCGGGACGAGGATATAAAAAAAGCTGCCGCAACCCTGCTTGAAAAAAGCGGCTATAAGGATGCTTACATATATATACAGGTTACCAGGGGCAGCGCCAGGAGGGACCATCTTTTCCCCGAGGAGACCAAGCCGCTGATGGTTATTTATGTCAGGCCTCTTGATCCACTCCTGCCGCTTGATCAGGTTAAGCCTGTTTCATCTATTACTCTGCCCGATCAGCGCTGGCTCAACTGTCATATAAAAACCATAAATTTATTACCGAACCTTCTGGCCCGTCAAAAAGCTAATGAATCAGGGGCCGTTGAAGCTATTTTGTATCGTCAGGATAACACCGTTACTGAAGGCACCAGGTCTAATGTATTTGCTGTTATAGAGGGTGTTATCCGCACCCATCCAGAATCGAATCTGATCCTTTCAGGAGTTTCCAGAAATATAGTGGTTAAAATTATAAAAGATTTAGATATGAAATTAGATGAACAGTCATTTAACAGGAACGAGCTTAAAAAAGCATCCGAAGTGTGGATAACCTCAACATCACTTGAGGTATGTCCTGTAGATTTTTTGGATGGCAGCCAGATTGAAGGCGTGCATCCGGGGCCAATAACTGCTGCATTAATGAATGAATTTCGGAATGAAATTTCCCGTTCATGTGGTGAGGTGTGATATATGCTGCAGGTTAAAAATATCATTTCAGCCATTGAAAAACTGGCGCCGCTTTCTCTTGCTCTACCTGGGGATCCCGTCGGGTTGCAGTTGGGAGATCCCGACATGAAGGTAAATAGGATACTTGTTACCCTGGATCCGGATCCTGGATCGGTTCAGGAAGCCCTGGATAAGGAAGCAGAAATGCTGGTAACCCACCATCCGCTTTTTTTTGACAAGCTTGCTTCGATAAATGAGAAAGAACCGCTTGGCAATCTGGTTTCCAAAGCAATCAGGAGCAACCTAAATCTATATAGTGCCCATACGAATTTTGATATTACCCCAGAAGGTGTTACTTACCAGCTCGCAAAAACCTTAGACCTGCCCCTGGAGAATACAGATGTGATAGAAGAAACGTGCAGGGAGAAGTTTTTAAAGCTGGTTGCTTTTGTCCCACATGGTCATGAAGATATTGTCCGTCAGGCATTAACTGAAGCAGGGGCAGGAGTAATGGGCAACTACAGCAGCTGTACCTTCCAGGTGAAAGGTTGTGGAACTTTTATCCCCGGTGAAGGGACATCACCCTATATCGGTGAAAAAGGTAAGCTGGAAAAAGTTCAAGAAATACGCCTGGAAACCATACTGCCTGTATCACTCAGGCAGGAAGTAATCAGGGCCTTACTAGGTGTTCATCCCTATGAAGAGGTAGCTTATGACCTTTACCCACTTGAGCTTGGTGGGGCACCAGCAGGCCTGGGGTTGTTTTTAAACCTGAATCAACCGGTTTCAATAGAAGACCTGGTTGCAAGGTGTCGTGAAAAGCTGCCGGAATGTGCACCCCGCTACCAGGCTTTTGGGAAAAAAGCTGTATCAAGAGTTGCCCTGTGCGGGGGGAGTGGAGGTTCACTGATTGAAAAAGCTGCGCGACAAGGAGCAGAATTATACCTGGCAGGGGATTTTCGTTATCATGATTTACTTAAAGCTGAAGGTTACGGGCTTGCCCTGCTCGATGCGGGGCATGCATCAACAGAAATGCCCGGGGTTATCTATTTATACAATTATCTAAAAAGATATGTTAAAGGAAGGAATTATAAAGCAGAGGTTATATTACACTCTGCCATTTCAGGCAAATGGCATTCATAGAAGAGCAGGTAATGCCTGCTCTTTTTCTTTTCAATAAACCGGGGAAGGGTGATTATCAATGCAGCTTAAATTGCTGTGGGAACTACAGAAGCTGGATCTAACCATTGCTTCGATGCGCAGGACTATTGAGGAAGCCCCTGAAAAGAGTGGGGTCGATCAGGAGGCAGATTGCCTGGAATCAATTAAGGAAAAACTGGCTGCAATGCAGATCTCTTATAAGGATGATCGGAAAAAGATCCGTGACCTTGAAATGAAAATCCAGAAAATAGTAGATGATCGTAAAGAACTAAACGATGGCATGTATAGCGGAAAAACGAGTGCAAAAGAACTTGAACAGATGCAGAAAAAAATGGAATTACTCTCCGATGAAAAAAAGAAACTTGAAGACCAGCTAATTGCCCTGATGGAATCAGTTGAAGAACAGGAAGCTTCGATCAACACTGCTGAAAGTGAAGTAAAGAAGGCTGAGCGCGTTTTACAGGATATACAGCAAAAGTTAGAAACTGAACTGATGCAGCATAATCGGGAGCTAGCCTCCCTGGAAGCAAAAAGAAAAGAGCAGGCAGCGGTTATAGACCCACAATTCCTGCAGCGATACGAGATGCTTTCTGCTAAACACGGAGGGCAGGCTTTGGCTCTGGTAGAGAGCGATATATGCGGTGGTTGCAGGGTTTTTATTTCATCTGCGTTGCATGGTCGTCTTTACAAGCAGGACTCTTTGGTGTATTGTGAGAATTGTGGGCGCTTGCTGATTAAGCTTGAAGACCCGCAATAACTGATAACAAGTAATTACCCGGAGGGATATTTTTTGGCAGCCAAAAAATTTAATGTAAAAAATTTAAAAAAACAGCGTTGGGCAGTAATAGTTGCAGCTGTGCTGGCGCTTGGTATGATCGCTTCACTGGTAGGTTCATTTATTATCCAGGCTGTGAGTGGCAGTGATCCGCTTTTGCCTGAACAACCGATTAATCAACAGGCTGAACTGCAGCCTGAAGATTATCTCGATTACTACAGCTCAGAAGTTGAACGTCTTGATGAATACCTGGCAGGGAACGAACCAACCGAGGCTATTCTGCTTGAACAGATCAATAATTACCGGTATCTTGGTTTTATCCAACAGGTTTTCTTTGAAGATGAAGAAGCGTATGAAAAAAGTCAGGCAAGCATATCTTCGCTGCTCAGCACCCTGGTTGGGCTGGCCCCGGATAATGCAGAGTATCGTTATGAATTAATTGCAACATACCTGGATACGGGAGCCGGAGAGGAAGCAATAAATTCGGAAATTGAAAAGTTGCTTGAATTATTGTATGAAAAGACCAATCCAAGGGTTCATCTGGCCTTGATTAATCTGCTTGCTTCAGCCGGCTACGATGATATGGTAATTGAAGAGGTAATGTGGCTTGAGAGTGAGTTGTCCGTAAAATACGCATCGAGTGAAGCTGATAATGAAGAGAAACTCTATTACGCTCTTCTGATAGGTGAATATCTTGATAAACGAGATGAAGCTCTGGAAATACTGAAGGATATCCTGCAGGATGAACCTGAGGACAGCATGACTTACCAGGATGCAGCCGGTTACCTTGATTACCTGGAGACTGATTCTGAAGAAGTGGAAGAGCTGCCCGGCCAGTAACGGCAGGAAGGAATCATCCCTAGTGCCTATTGAAAGAGAGAATTTGGTCCAACTGTTTGAAGATCTGCGAAAACGCTTGATCATAATTGTGTTGGTAGTATTTGTTCTTGCCATTATCAGCTTTGCCTTTAGTGATCAAATCAGGCATTTATTGCTTCTGCCTGCCGATATGGCCTACGAAGGAGTAAGTGAAAAGGGTATTGACCTGCAGTTGATATTTTTAACTCCATCGGAAGCCTTGCTGGCTAACCTGAGGCTGGCCTTTATTACTGCAGCTGTAGTAACCTTGCCGGTAATTTTATACCAGTTTGTAGCCCTGCTGATGGTTATCACCGGCAGAATAGCAAGGGGCAGGACACTACTGCTGACATTAGTCATGTATATACTTTTTGCCTGCGGTTTTGCTTTTGCTTACTTTGTAGTCCTTCCATTTGCTCTTAATTTTTTTATCGGCTTTTCTGCATCCGACCTTGTTCCCAACTTCAGTTTTGCCCGTTACATTTCTTTTGTCAGCACCTTTATTTTTTCTTTCGGTTTGGTATTTCAAATGCCCGTGGTTTTCTGGTTTCTCGGCAGCCTGGGGGTTATTGATCCGGCTTTTTTACGCCGTAACAGAAAATATGCTTTGCTGATAATTATTGTTTGTGCCGCTATCATAACGCCACCGGATATATTCTCGCAGGTCTTGATGGCAATCCCCCTTATGTTGTTATATGAGTTGGGTATTCTTATGGTTTACCTGGCACGGAGGAAAATGAAAACAGCGGATAACAATGATAATCAGGGGTAAATGGTTGACCATCTTATAATTAAAATTGCACCCGGAAACATATCGGTGATTAGACGCTAACATAAAACTATTGTAGTGTGTTGGCGTATTTATTAATGCAGCAGCAGGTAAAATACCCTGAAATGTAGAATGCTGAATTTAGAGATAATTACCCTGTTAAGCCCAGCTAATAAGTGAAAAACTGAGTTGCAGTAAAAGGGGCAGCATAATGAAAATGAAACTTGCCGGCGACGGAGAATATCGCGGGGAGACAATTAACAATAAGCCTCACGGTAAAGGGAGTGTTACCTGGCCGGACGGCAGCAGGTATACCGGGGAATGGAAAGAGGGTTTATTCCACGGTGAAGGTGCCTTTAACTGGTCCAATGGGGATAAATATGAAGGTTATTGGAAAGAAGACCAGATGCATGGTCGTGGGACCTACCTGTTTGCTGACTGGCGTAAGTATGAAGGTGAGTGGCGTAAAGACCAAATGCATGGCTTAGGCACATACTATTGGCCAAGCGGCGAAAAATATGAAGGTGAGTTCGTCGAAGGACTCTATGAAGGAAAGGGTGCTTATGCCTGGCCGGATGGTAAAATATACAGCGGCTCCTGGAGAAAAGCAATCCGCCAGGGCGATGGGGAAATGACCTGGCCTGATGGAAAAAAGTATAAAGGTAACTGGCATGATGACCAACGTGAAGGTTTTGGCATTATGACCTGGCCGGGTGGAAACCGGTATGAAGGATCCTGGAAAGAAGGCAAAATGCACGGCAGGGGCAAATATATTTTTGCCGATGGATCGTCTTTTGAAGGTTTGTTTGACCAGGATCGTTTTGCCGACAAAGGTAAGTATACTTTTAGTGATGGTTCTGTTTTTGAAGGTAACTTGAAAGAAGGAGTCCCTGAAGGTAAAGGTATTGTCCATTTTCAGGATGGAAGCAGTTGTTATGTAAAGTATAGCGGAGGTAGGGATAACGGAAAGGGCATTTTTCTTTATCCCGGGGGTGACAGGTACAAGGGGGAAATTAAAGACAACCTTCCCCATGGCGAGGGTGAATTGCATTATAAGAATGGTTCATGTTTCAAAGGTATTTTCATCAAGGGCCGGCCTGCCGATGGGGGGCAATTCTTCTTTGCCGATGGTTCATCCTATAAAGGAGATATAGTTGCCGGTCTGCCACATGGTGATGGTGAAGTGGTTTTTAAAAACGGCATTAAGTATAGCGGCAGTTTTAGTTCCGGCCTGAGGCATGGTCCGGGAACCCAGGCATGGCCTGATGGTTCGATTTATATGGGGGCCTGGTTTGAGGATAAAATGAATGACCAGGGTGAGTTCAGATCAGCTGCAGGCGATTGCTACCTGGGTAATTTTAAAGATAATTACTGGTCTGGGAAAGGGTGTTTAACCCAGGCCGATGGATCAGTTTTTTATGGTAGTTGGGTCGAGGGTAAATTAAACGGTCATGCTACCTGTATTTACCCAACAGGAATCAGCTACAGGGGTGAAATGCGTGATGGAAAGTATCATGGCTGGGGTAAAAAAACAGAACCAGACGGGTCAACCTATGCAGGCCGTTGGTGGAGAGGTTATCGTCATGGCTATGGAGTATTAAAGACAGCAAGAGAAGAGAGTTGTAGTGGAGGGTGGTTTTTAAACCGCAGGCATGGAGCAATGACTCTATTAACAGCCAGGGGAAATATGGTGAAAGGATACTGGGTTATTGGGTTGGGGCCTTTTCAATTGAAAGATATTAAAACAAAGGGTAATATTTGACTGAATGACTTATTTTTAGTAAAATTTATTTGATTTATGCTTTTATAAACTATTGCTATATCAAATCTAATAATTCGTTTTGATTTTATTTTTACTAATCATTGACTTCTTTGTCCTGAAAAATATGCTGAATAACTAAATCTGTCCTACTTCTTGTTGTGATTTAATAAAAGGGAGGTATCCCCGGGTGAAGCTACATAACCTTATGGAAGAAGTAGTTGATCACACGATTGATGACATCAAGAAGCATTATGACTTTTGTGATTGTGAACGGTGCCGTTATGATATCAGCGCTATAGCCCTGAATAAACTACCACCACGGTATGTGGTTTCCAGTAAAGGGGAGTCATATTGCAGGGCTGATTTATTAGCAAACCAGAGCAACCTGGATCTTATGGGCGTTGTGTTGGAAGCAGTAAAAATTGTTCAAAAGAACCCCCGGCATTGAAGTTTAAATCAATTATGATTATTTCAGTTTTACTGGTTAATAATACGGGATAACCTGAGGTGTTGTTAACAAATATAGTAATATATACGCGGAGGTTATATTTATGGTTCAGCAGTCCGGAGACACCAGCCAGAATGATGACAACAGGGTGCTGATAGCGCTTGAAAAAGGGCAGGTAAAGATTAGCGGAAAAGCTGCAGAAGGCCAAGAAGGAGCTCTGCTTAAACCTGGTAAAGGGGTCACAATAACTGTTAACGGCAGAGGTGTAACCGAAAAGCAGGAGATTTATCCCGGCGATGCAATTACAATAAATGTAAATGAAGAAATTATTCCCGAAAATATTGAGCTAAAAATATCTGCGGACGGTATGACTGCAGAAGCACGTTATATTCCCGGTATTAAGAAATTTTACATACTTCCCGATCACCCCTACACTGATGATCTTCTGGTAGAGGGGGTTCCCCATGAAGAGAATATCACTACTTTTTCAGAAGAAGACGTAAAGAGAAGCATTGTAGAGCAACAAATCCGTTTCGGTCTTGATGAAGAAGCAGTAACCCGGCTGCTGGAAGAGCAGGATAACTGGCAGGTAGTGGCAAGGGGAAAACCTGTTGAGCAGGGAAAAGATGGTTTTGTGGAACTGCTTTTTGAAGGTGGCGTCAAATCGGTAAAATATGAAGATAAAGAAGAGAAAGTCGATTTCAGAAAACGTTATGAAATTGAGCAGGTTAGTGAAGGCGATGAGATTGCCGTTATTCATCCCCCTGTTCAGGGGTTACCCGGACAGAAAGTAACAGGGGAAGAACTTCAGCCGGATCCTGTGAATAGAATTGAAGCCAACTGTGAAAGTGGAACTGATTTTAGTCCTGATCAAAGTCGGATCATCGCTACCCGTAGAGGGATCCCATCATATAAAAAGGGGCGCCTGCATTCATTCAGGGTTGATGATCTCTACACGCATAAAGGCGATGTGGATATAAAAAGTGGTAACATACATTTCCGTGGTCACTTTAAAGTCCAGGGAGATGTAACCGAAGGGATGAAAGTTGCCGCAGACGGTAACATAGAAATTGGCGGCAATGCTTCCGGAGCAGAAGTACTGGCGGGAGGCAGTATTTTATTTAAGTCAAACTGTATTAAATGCAAAGTCCAGGCCGGTTGGGTAGATCTTGTCCTGAAAGATGTCTACAGGGTTCTCAACCAGATGTCTGATAGTATTGATGATGCGATTGAAGCCTCCGAGGAGCTGGTCAGGGCCTTGGAGCAGAAAGGCAAATACTCAGTTAAAATGGAGGCGGCAGTGGTAAGAGCCTTACTGCAGAGCAAGTTTGTTGAGTTGCCCGAGTATGCCGCAGAGCTTCAGAAAAGCCTGAAATCTGTAGGTAAGTCAATGCCTGAAGAGATATCCAAAACTATAGTTGACATCACTCCTCATTTTATAGATTTTCAATACAGCCAGTCACTTGGGCGTCCGGTTCTGAACGAGATTAAAGAAAAATTGGATAACGTAAAAGATAGCAGCAAAGCGGTTATTGAAAAAGCTGATATAACTGCACCTTATATTCAGAACAGCACTCTGCTCTGCACCGGTGATATACTGGTCCCCGGCTCCGGGGTTTATAATTCTCAATTAAAATGTAACGGAATGGTTAAGGTGGACAAGTTGTTCAGGGGTGGAGTAATCGAGGCCGGGGGCGATGTCTTTATCGGGGAGGCCGGAACACCACGTATAACTTCGGAGCAGGGTATCATTCAGGTATCATACAAAGGCCGGGTTCATCTCGGTTCAGTTTATGAAAATTTCCGAATCAGGTTTGGTACTACTGAGTATCGCTTTGATAAAAACCTTAATAATGTGCGTTTAATCCTCGATCAGCAGGAATTTGAAGTAAAAGTGCTGCATTGGGACAGGTAAATCATCGATTTTTTCTTTTTCCTGAATAAAAATATAAGTTTTTGTTTTTATCCTCTTAATTATTCCCCCCTGATGACGATTATAATCAATGAAGGATATATTATCCTGTAAAGAATAATTGAAAGTCATACCAGGAAAGAAGGGATCAAAGGTGAGAATCAGTTCAAACTATTTACAGTTAATAAATCGTATTCTGACCGAAGAGCCCGGTAAGCCATCAGGCGGCTCAAAAAAAGCTGCTGAAAAGGAAGTAGATCGCAAAGAGCTTTCGCGTATGGTTACCGCTCTCCAGGGTGAGATGGAGAAAATAGAGGGTGAAGCCGGCACGGAGAGGTCTGCCCGACTGGAAAAGTTGGCAGAGGAGATTAAAAACGGCACATACCATGTTGACAGCAAAATACTGGCCGAGGCGATGCTCAAATTTTTTGGGCAAATCTAGCTTTTAACAGAAAGGAAGGCCGGACATGAAAGCGCCTTCTTACCATAAGAGGCTGATGCTGCTTGAAGAGATCATTTCTGACGGCGTTAAGCTCTTTAAAATGCTTTCTGATTCAGAAGAACAGCTACGAAAACAGCTGATAACGGGTGATCACCAGGCCCTCATCGATGCGGAAAAAAAACGTTCCTTAATACAAAACCAGGTAGCAGCCCTGGAAGAAAGAAGGATGCACCTGGTTCCTGAAGGTACAGGTCTTCAGGAGTATATTAAAACGACAATTGGCAAAAGCAGCCAACCACAACTATTATCCCAGTTGGATCAAATCGTTAAAGAACTGCAAAACATCAGAGTTGTCAATGAAGTAAACCGCAGTCTCCTTCAAGAGAGATTGCGTTTTTCTAAAGAGCTGCGCAAATCATTTCAAACAACAAAATTAACTTATGACAGGCGAGGAAAGCTTAAGAATGGCGATGATGATCCGATAAAGAACTTAGACCGCAATTGTTAGCAGTTTTTTTACAAAGGAGATTTTACAATGTCAACTATTTTCGGCTCTTTTGAAATAGGTCGTAAGGCTTTAAGAGTTCAACATAAAGGGATGGAAGTAAGTGGCCAGAATGTAGCCAATGCCAACACCCCCGGATACAGCAGGCAGCGGGCTGAAATGGCGGCAGTCGTTTCCCCTATCGTGCCCGGTCCTTCCCTGGCCCCGGGGAGAGGTGTTGTAATAACAGATATAGTCAGGGTGAGAAGTGAATTTTATCACGCCCAGATGGTTAAAACAGGCTCGCATAAGGCATTTTGGGAAATGAAGAAAGAAACCTTCCAGGGTATTGAAGCCGTTTTCATGGAACCCGATGATTATGGGATCAATAAATACCTGGGAGATTTTTTCGATAACTGGCAGGAGCTCAGTTCCTCCCCGGAAGATATCTCTGTTCGTAACGCCCTGAGGGAAAATGCGGTAAGTTTAACCCGCTCCGTTGAGGACGTCTACCTGCGCCTTGAAGATTTGCGCATTGATCTCTCCGGTGAATTATACATGAGGGTTGATGAGGTTAACCGTATTGCCGATTCGATAGCCGAGCTAAACGAAAAACTTCGATTTATTGATGCCCTGCAGCAAAAGTCAAATGAACTGCTTGATCAGCTTGACCTGGCAGTGGAAGAGCTTTCCAAGCTGGTTGATATCAGGGTGCATCACAAGGCGAACGGAACGGTTGAAATTTTTGCCGGTGGAAGGTTGCTGGTCCAGGAAGACCAGGCATTTTACCTTGCTGTTGAGGGCGATGGCAACAGCGGCTATCAACTGGTCAGTCACCGCGGCCTGCCCCTTAAAATGGAAAGCGGCAGAGTTCTTGCCCTGATCGATGCCGCTAATACTGATATCCCGGCCATGCAGGAGGAGCTCGACCTGATTGCCGCCACCATAATTGAGGAAGTTAACAATCTGCATTTTTCCGGGTTCGGCTTACAGCAGGGAGATGGCATTAACTTTTTTAATCCTATCGGTAATCCTGATTTACCGGCATCTTTGCAGTTTAAGGTTTCTGACCTGATCATGGAAGATTCATCATACATTGCCGCTTCTTCACAATTTGGTGAACCGGGAAATGGCGAAATATCGCTTGAAATAGCCAGGTTAAGAGATTTTCGTGCAGAAGACAGGCTGAATGGTTCTTCTCTGGCCGAGTATTACCGGGGAATCGTTACCTCCATGGGAGTCCAGGCTCAGGAAAGCGAGAGGATGGTAGAGGCTTTTGGCAAAACCGAAGCCGAGTTAATCGAACTGCATCGTTCCATTGCCGGAGTTAACATGGACGAAGAAATGCTTAACATGGTTCAGTACCAGCACGCCTGGAACGCAGCAGCCCGCTACCTGAGCTACGTTGATGAAATGCTGACCATACTGTTTACCGAACTTGGACGTTAAAGGGAGGATTTGAGATGCGCGTAACCCACCGCATGATAGCTGATACAGTTAATACAAATCTTCAGCGCAGCTTACGGCGTCTGGAAGTATATTCCAACCAGCTTTCAACTGGTAAAGTATTTCACAAACCGTCAGAAAATCCGGTGGGCGTAGGCAGGGTGATGGGTTATTCTGCGGCGGTCAACCGTAATGAACAGTATCGCCTCAATATGAATCAAACCAGGGGCTGGCTGGAGAACACGGAAGCTTCGCTCCGCAACGGACTGGATGTTTTACAGCGGGTTCGGGAGCTATCGATTTACGGTGCCAACGAAAGCCTGACAGCTGATGACCGGCGGGCTATCGCTCCTGAAATCCTTGAATTCCTGGAGCATCTGATTGGGATTGCCAACACGGAAACCAATGGGCTCTATATTTTTGGTGGTCACCAGACTTTGTCGGTTCCCTACAGAAAAGAAAAAGTCTATCATGCAGATATACTGGGCGGGGGGATCGATCCCGACAGTGCAGTAATCGCTGCAGGATTACAAAACGGCAATTATTCACTCAGCCAGAGCAGCGTAACACCCGCCGCTGATGAAGATGCAGCAGTCAGGGTAACCCAGAGTTACCTTCAGGGTAATGCAGAGTCAATAATCGGGGAAGCAGACTGGGGCGACCTGGTTAATGGGGTCATGATCAAGCCCGGGCTGCAGGCTGGATCAACTATTACCATCGGAGACGATTTCGTCACAGGATCGCCGGCAGAAAATTTTGTTCTTACTTTAACCTATGATGGTACAAACAATCGCTGGGATTACATCGATGATGGTGGAAACCCCCAGTCAATTGATACAGGCATTTTTAGCCACTATGGAATTACTGTCGATATTGATCAGCTGACCGGCAGTGCTGCCGATGGCGATATCATTACCGTGGCCTCAGGGATCAGTTCGTCAGTTATGCTTGAAGTCACCGGGGTTGATTTTGAAAGCGGGCAGGTTAACTACCACTATCTGTCTCATCAGTATGCCCTCGATGGAACATACCAGAAAGCCGAGGGAGATTTTTCACTGACCTTTGGAGATACAGCTCCGCAGTCAGTTACTTTGGGAGCGGTAACGGTAAATGTAGAAGGCCTTGGCAGTATGAATCCCTTTCTCGCTTCCGGTCTGAAAGTAGGCGACAGGGCAACTCTTGATATTCTTCCGGGCATGACGGCAGGAAGCAATTATGATCAGGTTACAGTAAACGGTGAACACCGCACCGGCGGATCAGCCGTATCCTATTTATTTGATCAAGATAGCCTTAACGGCAGGGAGTTTGAGTTTAAATATTACAGCCTCGATACATTTGATCGATCTCCAGACAAGGGCGCCCTTTATGACGGCAGCGTAACTGTTAACTATGGAGTATTCAGTGAAGCCGAACAGGCGTTGACCTTTTCATACGATAAAATGGGTTTTCCCGTTTATTACGGGGATTTTAACGACCGGGTCCAGGAAATCAGTCCCCACCAGGAAATGATCATGAATTTAAGCGGTGATAAGGCTTTTGGCTCTAACAGGGAAATATTTGAAGCTGTTTATGATGTATACTGGGCGTTAATCGACAACGATCGGGAAGCGCTTGGTGACACAGCCCTGGAAAAAATGGATCGGGCTATAGATCACTTCCTGGGCAGGCTGGCAGAAGTTGGCGCCCGCTCAAACAGGGTTGATGCAATGAACAATACCTTGTCAAACGAGAACCTTTACTTAAGAGAAGTTCGCTCCAACATCGAAGATATAGATTTGGCCCAGGTAATTACCGATTACCTGATGCAGGAAAACGCATATAAAGCAGCCCTGTCAACGGCATCGATGATGCTTCAGCCCAGCCTTGTTGATTATTTGCGCTAGCAGTTTGCCATTACGGGAGGTATAGCCATGTCATCTGAACAAACGGCGGTAGAATCAAGTCAGAGCAAATTAGTGGAGTTCATATTCCCCCGGGGTATTCCCGGCCTGGAGTTGTTTCGCCGTTTCTTGATTGAGCCGGTGCCCGATAACAGGTTGTTTGCCATGTTAATAGCTGCCGATGATCTGTCAATAGGGATGATCATGGTTGATCCTCTGCCTTTTTTCCCAAGTTACAAGGTAGTCCTTCAACGTAACGATCGTAAAGATTTGCAGCTTAAGAAAGATCATGATCTGGTGATTTTTACCACTGTTACTGTTGAAAACGATCGGTTGTTTACCAACCTGGCTGCGCCGATCCTGGTTAATGTTGCTCAAAAGCGGGGAAAACAGCTGATAGTTCCCCATCGTTGTGACGATATGCGTGTGCCACTTGATAGTGAGGATATTCCCGGTAGCTAAAACTCTGTTTGCTAAATATGAAAGTGGGGATGTTTCATGCCTTATTTTACCAGCTGTCAAAGCGAGTATGAGCACAACAATTATGACGCATTATATAATCTGCTGGAAAGGTTGAGAGAGGCTTTTCTCAAAGAAAGGGCAGCAATTGAAATGATGAATGAAGAAGAACTGAGAGAATGTGGTTCGATGATCAGCGGCCTCTTCGGTGAGATGACCTGTTACATGGGCAGGGTCGATAAACTTCCCCAGGCAGAGCTGAAGCAGGCGGCAGAGATGCTCAGGGAAACGCGTCTGATCAGGGATGAAAATAATGTCCTGCTAAAAAAAGCTCTCAAAAGAACCGGTGCGGCGATAAAAAACAACTGTACCGGCCTGCAGGCAGCTAAGAGCTACCATAAGCAGGAGCCTGTTAAAGATCTGTTTATCAAGAAAAATTGCTGAATAACAACCAACCCCCAACACTACGCATGATCACCTGCTGCTGGCTAACAGTTATTTATAAAAAAATAATTCTTCTTTTAGAAGGATCTGCAAGAAGAGCGTCGAAGTATGAAAACCCGGGTTAAAGTTAAGTAGTAAAGAAAACAATTTTTGTGAATATTTAAAAATACCTTGACCGGTAGATGAATAATTTGCTATAATGCATTCGTTACTGACTGTTAATGGCAAACCTGTAGTAATACAGGGGCGCAAAGCCATGGGTCCAGGAAGCGGATTGCCAGGTTGCCGGTCTTATAGATGGGTGAAGTGCCCCTAACTATAACCAGAGGCAGCCTAAGGGCAGCCTCTTTTGATTAAAAACGGGAGGTGTAGAGGTGTTCTTTCTTCATGATGAAACAACAGGTCGGTTGATCAAAGGGCTTGATGCAGCGGCCCTGCGCCAGCAGGTGACTGCTCACAATCTGGCCAACCTGAATACTCCCAATTTTAACCGTAGCGATGTATCTTTCGAGGATGAGCTGATGCGGGCCCGCCAGCAGGCTGATACACCCCTGGCCAGAACCCATGAGAAACATTTTCCGATTACCCCTGGTCCGGAGATAAATCCAACAATTAAAACTGATACCACCACTACCCGCAGGATAGATGGTAACAATGTCGATATAGAACGTGAAATGCTCAATCTTGTCAGTAATCAGCTGCGTTATAACACATATGTACAGAGGCTTAATGGCCGTTTTGACAACTGGCGTTATGTGATTAACGAAGGGAGGCGTTAAATAGTGAGTTTTTTCCCTGAGTTTCGTATTTCCGGTTCAGCCCTTACCGCAGAGAAAACCAGGC
Organism: uncultured Syntrophomonadaceae bacterium; assembly: GCA_964390725.1. GTDB lineage: Bacteria > Bacillota > Dethiobacteria > DTU022 > DTU022 > JAABTH01. The sequence continues at coordinate 39,114 of CAYMIW010000022.1, forward strand.
TTGATGTTATTGCCGGAAACCTGGCGAACATGAATACAACGCGCACGCCAGAGGGCGGTCCCTATAAGAGAAGGACCGTGGTCTTTTCAGAAGACCTGGCGGCAAGCCGCAGCAGGCGAGCAATAGTTACACCATTTGTTCCCAGCTCAGCCACAGGCGGTGCATACAGGGGACAGGGGGTTCGTGTTGATCAAATACTTGCCGACCACCGTGATCCGATGATGGTATACGATCCCGAACATCCTGATGCCGGAGAGGATGGATATGTCTTATATCCCAATGTTGAGCTGGCCAAAGAAATGACCGATATGATCACCGCTCAGCGTTCCTATGAAGCCAATGTTACAGCCGTTCAGACTGCAAAGAGCATTTATACCAAAGCCTTGGAAATAGGAAGATAGGGGGTTGAGAGGTGGTTGTTAATTCTGTTAACAGGGCAGATGCATTTATTGACAGAAACATTGTTTTACAAACCAGGAATCCTGAGGAGTCGGATCCGAGCTTTGCCGATGCTCTACGAGGTGTTCTTGGTCAGGTTAACCGCCTCCAGGTTGAAGCGGATGCAGCAACCGAACAACTGATGAGTGGAAACATTGAAAACCTGCACCAGGTGATGATTAAAGCTGAAGAAGCTCAGCTAAGCCTCCAGTTTACCGTTCAAGTTGTAAACAAGGTTCTACAGGCTTACCAGGAGATTGCAAGGATGCAGATATAGTAACGAGGTGTACTGATGGCTGATGAAGTAAATGTTCAGGCAGAAGAAGCAGAAAATACTGGTTCCCTGGCCAGGATATGGAACGGGTTACTTCCCCCCGTTCGTTTTGGTATTTTGGCGGTTGGAGCACTGGTTATTGTTATGATCATAATTTTTTCAATCAGCAATGCGACTCCTGCCCAGATGGAAGTATTGTTTCATCGGCTTGATCCGGTTCAGGCCCGTGATATTGCCGCTCACCTAGATGAGATCGGTGTAACTTATCAGATAGCCGATGATGGCAGCACTATTCTTGTTCCCCGTGATCAGCGTGATCGTTTGCGATTGACCTTGTCTCCTGACCTTTATGCCCAGGGTATCGGTTTTGCTCTTTTTGAAAATGGAGGAATGGTTGCCAGTGATTTTGAAAGAAGAGCCCAGTGGCAGATTGCCCTGGAGGAAGAATTAAGGCGTACTATAGCCAGCCTGGATTCAGTTGATCAGGCCAGGGTTCACTTGGTAATAACCGAAGAAGGGGTTTTTATCAGGGAAAGGCAAGATCCTTCCGCCTCCATATTTCTCAGGCTAAAACCCCTGGCTTCTTTAACAGATGGCCAGGTAAGAGGCATACTTAGCCTGGTTGCCGGAAGCGTGGAAGGGTTAAAACCTGAAAATGTTACAATAGTAGATTCTACAGGAAATATTTTATATGATGCTTTCGCTGCTATTGATGATCTTTCAGTATCGCTGGCAGTGGAAGGTAATTTGAAGCTGAAACGTCAGTTTGAAACAGAATTGGAAAGAAGATTACGCTCGATCCTTGAACAGGTTTATGGTCCCGGACGGGCTGTAGCTATGGTTTCTGCCGATCTTGATTTTGATTCCCGGGAAACAACAGTAGTAAGTTATGAAGACAATCCAGTCACTCGTTCCACTCACCGGCTTGAAGAAAGATCTGAAAACCTGGGTGTGCAGGGAGAAGAGGTGGGAGAACCCAATATTCCGGGCCAGGCTGCGGTTATCGGTGACGGAGGTGGCGACTCCTTTTATGAAAGAATAGAAGAAATTGTAAACTACGAAGTTGGGGAAACCCGTGAATATATAGCTGCTGCTCCGGGCCAGGTAATGCGGCTTTCCACCGCGGTGATAATCGATAGCGATGGAAATGATCCTTTCCTGGAGGAACAGGTGGTAGATTTGGTTAATTCTGCTATCGGTGTTAATGAAGCAAGGGGAGATACGGTTAGTGTCCAGCTTCTTCCTTTTGACAGCGACTGGATACCTGATCCGGACGCTGTGGTTGATACTCCCGAAGTAGTGGCTTTTCCGTTAATTTATGCAGTTATTGCCGGACTGGCGCTTTTACTTATTCTGCTTGTTATTTTCCTGATCATGAGGAAAAGAAGGGCAGCAGCCTATGAAGAAGAAATTGATCTTGACGAGTATTCACTGGAAGAGCAGCTTGAAGCAAGGATGAAGCAGGAAGACGTTGAGAAAGAATCCAGTGAAGCAGAAAGCAAGGCTCAATCAATCCGAAAACTGGCCAAGGAAGAACCGGAAAGTGTGGCTGGTTTACTTAAAACCTGGTTGGCGGAGGAATAATGGCAAATTCAGTTGCGACAAAAAAAGTATCAGGTCTGAGGAAAATTGCGATCTTTTTGCTCGCTCTGGGCCCCAACATGTCAGCCTCCATTCTGAAGCACTTCAATGAAGCCGAAATTGAAAAAATCAGCATGGAAATAGCTAACACAACCCGGGTTGAGCGGGGAAACCTTGATGATGTTCTCAATGAGTTTTTAGCCATACATGAAGCCCAGCAGTACATGGTTAACGGTGGTTATGATTATGCCAGGGAAATTTTAGAGCAAACTCTTGGTCCGCAGAAAGCCGCAGACCTGATGAAGCGCCTGAAAGAGTCAAGCAAGGTTAAACCATTTACCTTTGTGCGCAATGCCGATGCCAAACAGCTGGTTAACATGATTAGTCAGGAACACCCGCAAACAATAGCGTTTATCCTTTCTTATCTCGATTCAGATCAGGCTGCCACGGTACTGGCTGAACTTCCCCAGGAGATTCAGAGCGATATAGCAAGGAGAATAGCTTTGATGGAACGCACTTCCCCCCAGATTATTAAAGGAGTGGAGAGTGTTATGAAAGAAAGGTTATCTACTATTTTTCAACAGGATTTTACTACTGCCGGAGGAATAGGCGCCGTAGTAGATATTCTTAATAATGTGGACAGGGGAACTGAGAAGCTGATCCTGGAAGAGCTGGAAAAAGAGGATGCAGAATTAGCCGAAACAATCAGGCAGCAAATGTTTATCTTTGAAGACATTGTCAATCTTGACGACGCATCAATACAGCGTATTGTCCGCGACCTGGACAATAATGATATAGCCATGGCCCTTAAAGGAGCCAGTGAAGAAGTTAAAAACCGCATCTTCAAAAATATTTCCAAGCGGGCCGGCGAGATATTGGAAGAAAATATGGAGTTTATGGGTCCGGTCAGGTTGCGTGAAGTTGAAGAAGCACAGCAGAGAGTTGTTGCTGTTATCAGGCGCCTGGATGAAAGTGGTGAAATTATTATTTCGCGGGGTGGCGACGATGCGATTATCGCTTAGAAATGTATTTAAAAATCCGCAGATACGCGGGAAATGCCCCTACGATCAAAACCATGATTCTGATAGCGGGAGCTCACAGGAGCAGTTACCGCTCGATGTGGAGAATCCTTTCGATAACTGCCAACCTGATCATGAAGGCTTTGTATATTGGACGGAACAATCGGCTAAACAGGAATTGTGTGATGATGATTGCCACCCGGGGGAAAAAGAAGATAATGAGTACTCCGGTGAGCAGGATAAATTACGTAGACTGGAGCGTGAACTGAAAGAAAAGCATAAAGCAGCAGAAAAAGAACTGGAAGAAAATGTGAAAAAGCGCCTTGAGGAAGGCTATGAGCAGGGAAAAGCCAGGGCGGAAGACGAGTGCCGGGCGCTCAAGATGAAAGCTGAATCGCTGCTTCGTGAAGCCGAATTGAATGTTCGTGAGGCTCGTCAGAAATCAAAGGAAATAATAGCTTCATCCGAACATAAAATCGTCGAGCTGGCGATGGCTGTAGCTGAAAGGCTGATCAGAACCCAGCTCAGTATCGATCCGGATACCATTACAGCTGTAGTTCGCGATACAATGAGTATATTAAACGGCGGTACCCAGGTAGAGCTTTATGTTAATCCTGACGACCTGGATACATGTATGAACTTCAGTTCCCAGTTAAAAGATGAGTTCAGGGAAATAACCAGGTTGGAAATTCTACCAGACGAGGCTATTCCCCGTGGTAGCTGCCGTATTGAATCAGAAAGCGGTGTCGCCGAATACCTGCTCGAGGATGAAAAGGAACAGCTGAAAGAAACTCTGCTGAAACTGGCCCGTGATGAAGAGGAAACCCGGGTTGCCGAGGAGGATTCTTCATATGGCAAGCACTGAATCGGGCAATGGCAGGTACCTGTCAACCTTAACATCACTTCCCGGGGGCAGGGTACTTGGAAAAGTACGTCAGGTGATTGGCCTGGTAATAGAAGTTAGTGGAATCAGACCTTTTATCGGAGAAATATGCAATATACGGTCAACAACGGGTGAAACCTTTATCGCTGAAGTAGTAGGTTTTAGAGAAAAGTGCTGCCTGTTGATGCCCCTGGGTAACTTGCAGGGTATTGCACCCGGATGTATAGTTGAACCAACTGGAAAAAACTTTTCAGTCCGGGTGGGAGATGGCCTGAAAGGTCAGGTTCTAGACGGTTTAGGTAATCTCTTGGAAAACGGCCTGCCTGCCCTGGATGAAAAGGATGGTGTGGATTACCCGGTAAATAATACTCCGCCCAATCCCTTGGAAAGGCGACCCATTGAATCTGTTTTATCTACCGGGGTTAAGGTGATTGACAGCTTGATGACTTGTGGAGAAGGTCAGAGAGTAGGCATCTTTTCCGGAAGTGGTGTAGGTAAAAGCACTATGCTGGGCATGATTGCCCGGCACAGCGATTCAGATGTAAATGTTATTGCCTTGATTGGTGAACGGGGTCGTGAGGTTGGAGATTTTATTAAACGCGATCTTGGAGAAGAAGGGTTAAAACGCTCGATAGTGATTGTTTCCACTTCTGACCGTCCGGCCCTGGAAAGAGTGATGGGGGCCTTGGTAGCTATAACCATTGCCGAATATTTTCGTGATTTAGGGGCAAAAGTGATTTTTATGATGGATTCGGTTACCCGTTTCTGCATGGCCCAGAGAGAAATTGGTCTGGCTGTCGGTGAACCTCCCTCAGCCAAGGGTTATACACCTTCTGTTTTTGCCCTGATTGCCAAGTTCCTGGAACGCTCCGGCACCTCCAGGATAGGCAGTATTACAGGTTTTTATAATGTCCTGGTAGATGGGGACGATTTTAATGAACCGATTACTGATGCAGTGCGTTCCGTGCTGGATGGTCATATCGTTCTTTCCAGAAAACTGGCTTCACAGAACCATTTTCCGGCAGCCGATGTCTTGAATAGCAACAGTCGGCTGATGCTAAACCTGATAGACGACAGGCACAGGGAGCTTGCTGCGGAGGCTAGAAAGTTGCTGTCAACCTATGAGTCTATGGAGGATTTAATAAACATAGGGGCATATGTACCCGGATCTCAGCCTGAGATCGATCGATCCATCCAGCGGCGGCCTGATTTGCTTAAATTTTTGAGGCAGGAACCCGAAGAAAGCTATTCTTTAAGTGATGCACTCTCGGCTCTGGAAAAAGCTGTTGTATGAGTAAAAGGTGGTAGCCGATTATGAATTCCTTCAGCTTCAGGTTACAGAGGTTGCTTGGCTTTCGCCATATCCAGGAAGAAGAGGCGAAACGCGAATTGGGAATACGTCGCCTGGAGCTGGAGAAAGAAGCGGCCAGGTTGAGCAATCTGCGCCGGGAGGAAGAAGAAATACTTAAGCAGTGGCGCAGGCAGCTTGATCAGGAGATAGAACTGCCGAGGCTGCAGCTGACCCAGGAATACAGCAGGGTTTTGGAGAACAGGCTGTTCAGGCAGAGCGAGCAGCATAGAAAATCGGAAGATCGGGTTAATGAACAGCGTGAAGTGGCCAGGCAGTGCTGGCGTAAAAAAAGAATGCTGGAAGTTTTAAAAGATAAAGCCAGATTGGAACATTTACAGCTCGAACAGGTGGCTGAACAAAATTTAATAGATGAACTGGTTATGAACTCATACTTCAGGAAAGGAGGTGATGAAAAATGAAAGTGGATCTAACTCTACTGGAGCAAATTGTCTCTCCCGGGAAAGCTCCTGCCGGGGGAGGTAATAACCTGGATGCTGGTGAATTTGCCGCCCTTTTAAAACAGGCGCTAGCTGATGTAATAGATGATAGTGGCCTGTCACCCGATGGTAATGACAAAGGTGCCCCTGGTAATGGGGAAGAAATGGCACTGTTTATTGAACAGCTGACTGTCGATAATGAACAGATTGCAGAACTGCTTGCAGATATTGGCAATGGAGAACCGGTAGACAAAACAAAAGCGCAAACAATAAACGATCAATTTATGTTTGCACTGGAAATGCTGGCCGGACATCAAAAAGCAGAAGTAGCCATGAGTCGGGAAGGTAGCATTGACCCATCTTTTCAACAGGAGAAGGTGACTGCTGCTGTTGCTGATAATAATCCCGGTGAAAAAGAAAAAGGTTTCGCAGGACGCGTTTCTCCCGAAGCAGCTGTAAACCCTGATAGCGATCCTGGCCAAATCCGGGCCGGCGATAAAAAGACTGGCAGCCCACCGGAAGACGGTTTAAAAAGCCAACGGGATCTTGCTTCCCGGATAACAGGTGATGCGGATGAGAACCAGGCCCTAAAAGGCAGGTTCAATCTCGATAGTCCTGAAAAAACTCCTGTTTCGGATAAACCTGCTGCCCGCCCTGCCGGAAGTGAGGTCGTGAACCCTGAGAACAAAGAACTTGCCGGGCAGGCTAAACAGGCAGCAACGGAGAAAGCAGCTGTCGGGGGTGATCAGCTAAGCAGCAAGACCGGCCAAAATGGACGTTCAGTAACGGCTAGTCATGATGCCCCTGCCGGAAAATCAGCAGGAATATACCAGGATAAAAGCCTGGAAGCGCAGAACGAGTTGAGTGCGAAAATGACTCGCGCCGAAACGGTTTCTGTAAAACCGCAGGTAAATAATGCACCTGCTGAACAGCCGCATTTAAATCAACAGCCGTCGATTCAGGCCGATCACGCGGTACGGGCTGAAGCTGTTTTACAATCTCAGGATAGCTCAAGCCTTCGCCAAAGTGTAATGCAGCAGTTGGAAGGAAAGCTGGTATATTTACGCGAAAGTGCGAACAATCCTGCCGAAATGCGCTTGACGCTTAATCCGCCTGAACTGGGCGAAGTTACAATCCGGGTTTTTTCCAGGCAGGGTAAACTTTCAGCATCAATAGTTGCTGAAACTCAACTGGTTAAAGAAATAATCGAAAGCTCAATTTCTGAGTTGCGCCAGAGAATGAATTTCGTCGGTATCCAGTTTGAGCAGCTTGATGTTTCCACATCAGACGGTTATTCAGGAGAATCCGACCGGTCGGACGGAAATTTCGGTGCTGCCAAGCCAAACAGTTCCGATTCCCCTGGTGGGGAGCTGGTTTCTGAAGAAAACAGTTCCGGGTCGCCGGCACTTGTATCCGGGATGGGAGACCGTATAATCGATTACCTGGCCTAGGAAGGAGGTTGGTTTAAAGATGGATGTATCAGCAACAAATCAGGCAGCGACAACTCAATATACTTCTGGCACAGGTCTGGCCGGCAACCAGCAGTTCAGTACAGATTTATTCCTGCAGCTGCTGGTAACCCAGCTGCGTTACCAGGATCCAATGTCGGAGAGCCAGGATACCGGTGAGCTGATTACCCAGTTAACCATGTTCACCCTGCTCGAGCAGGTGGTTAAACTTCAGCAGACTGTTGATCAACAATCCTTGATGCAAAGCAACCAGCAGGCTCTGAGTGTTCTCGGCAAAGAGGTTGAGGTAACAGGCATCGATGGCCTTCCCCTCAGGGGCACAGTCAGTGCCGTTGATATTAGCGGCTCGAAGCCTTACCTGAAAATAGGAGAGTACGATTATCCGCTCAGCTCGCTTCTGCGGGTTGAAGGAGGCGATAGCGAAGATGGTGAATAAAACCGGTTCCAAGATCGAGGCCCATATCCCAGCTGTAAAACAGAAGCCGGGCTGGGTTGACCAAAAAGGAGTTA
>CAYMIW010000023.1:0-45266 GCA_964390725.1 uncultured Syntrophomonadaceae bacterium
GTGCCGAATCAATTATTGACGGTAACAGCACTGCCCAGTATTGTGCTTTTTGCGGCTCATCGCATATTGTTAAATATGAGGATGCTGCCGGCATAGCCCCCGAAGGGCTGATTCCCTTTAAAGTTGCTAAAAGCACAGCGGAACAGAACTTCAACCAGTGGATTAATAAACGACGTTTTGCTCCGGGAGCCCTGAAGACAACCTACCGCAAGCAGAACATCAGCGGTGCTTATATACCTTTCTGGGCTTACAGTTGTGTAACAGAATCGAGTTATACTGCTGAAGCGGGAACACACTACTATGAAACTGAGAGAAAAGCGGTTAAAAAAGACGGTAAGACCCAGATGGTTGATCAGAAAGTTAAAAAAACCAGCTGGCAGAGAACAAGCGGTAACTTCAGGGAAAGATTCCGTGACATCCTGGTTAACGCTTCGAAGCAGTTAAAAAGTTCTGTCCTTGCCCGGGTGGAACCTTTCAAACTGGAAGAGCTGGTTCCCTATGCCCCGGGATTCCTGGCCGGGTTCCTTGCTGAAAAATACAGTGTCAGCCTGGAGAAGGGCTGGGATGAAGCGAAAAAGAAAGTTGATAGCGACATTGAAAGTGGTATTCGGGAACAGATCAATGCAGACGAGGTTCGCGGGCTTTCGGTTAATACCCGCTACAACAATAAGCGTTACAAGCATTTGCTGCTGCCGGTCTGGATATCTTCCTATACTTTCAATAATAAAATATACCATTTTATGGTTAACGGTCAAACCGGAAAGGTAAGCGGGGAATCACCGGTCAGCGCCGGAAAGGTGATTGGTTTAATCGCGGCAATAGTTGCTGTAATTGCCATTATTGTTCTGCTGGTCAGGTAACACAGTACTCAAAAAGGCCTGCAGCGAATAGCATGTAATGATAAAAAAGAAAAGAAGTGACATACCCATGTCAGCGGGCAGTGAATACTATGTCGATGACTACGAAGAAAGCCGGTCCCGGTTTCATGAACTGACCAGGGTGCTGAAGACCCGGTGGCCGCAGGTTTCAGCTCAGGCATATCCGCTTGACTGTAACTGTAGTAACCTGACAGTTGATATTATTAAGGCGCTTCCACGAAACTCGTCGGAGCGCCTTCTTATGATTACGGCTGGTTTGCATGGAATAGAGGGCTACGTGGGGGCAGCGGTACAACGCATGTTTGTAGCCGAATATGTTGGAAAGATAGATCCGGATCACACCGGTTTAGTGCTGGTTCATGCAATAAACCCCTGGGGAATGAAAGAACACCGCCGTGTAAATGAAAATAATATAGATTTAAACCGTAATTTCATAGATGATTCTCCCGGTTCGGACAGGGCGGGCAATCTCGCCTACCATAAAGCAGTAGCTGTGCTTCAGCCTGCAAAGCCGCTATCCCGGGGTTTTCCCTGTTTTTTTTATGCGGTATTGCTAAATAAAATATTAACCATGGGGCCGGCAGTTTTCCGGCAGGCGGTTCTTTTAGGGCAATATGATCACCCAACCGGGTTATACTACGGGGGGAAAAGCTTGGAACAATCCGCCCGGGTAATGAACGAGCTGTATCATGAAATGCTGGCCGAATTTGAAACCATTTTGCTTGTAGATATTCACAGTGGTTACGGCCCCCGCTATGGGATGACCCTGGTTAATTCTTTTTATGAACAGCGCGATTCACTGTATTTACAGGATTTATACAAGTACCCCCTGGTTGCCAAAGCCGATAGCGATGAATTTTACCGGATGCATGGTGATATGATCGATTATCTTTACCGGGTGATTATGGAAAAATATCCCGGCAAGCGTTTCTACGGAACCAGTTTTGAATTTGGCACTTTCGGCAATTCTTTTTCTGCCGTATTGAAAAGCTTAAAAACAATGATAGACGAAAACCGCTTATTTCATTATGGTGCGGTTAACAAGCGGTTTGCACAAAAAGCTAATAATGCATTTAGTAATTTGTTCTATCCCGGAGAAGAACTCTGGAGGGATAAAGCGCTCGATGATGCCCGCCGGGCTTTTAGCGGTATTTTAAAAGCAGAAGGTTATTGCAGTTAGCCCGGTTATTATTTCAGGAGGTTAGTATGTTATAATAAAACAAGAATCATTCTCGAGATTATGCTGCTTAGATGAAGGAGGAATGCTGCTGATGGCCAATATTAAACTAACCCCCAGGGCGTTGGAAAAAATGAAAAAAGTATCAAAAACCTTTACCCTCTACCTTGAAGCAACCGGTGGGTGAGGCGGTTGTACACTTTTGCCTGCCGTGCGAGCAGGTATACCGACAGCCCAGGACGATTATGAAAAGACAGAAGTGGAAGGGATACCATTTTTCGTTCGTAAGGATATGATCAACAACAGCTATGTAGTTGACTGGTCAGGGTTTTGGATCCTGGGGCAGTTTACTGTAAAGAAAAAATAAAAAAACGGGGCAGATCAGGCGTTTTGCCGAACTGCCCCGTTTTTATGTTCTTCACTATAACGATGTTTCAGGCACTTCCTGGAATTCATCCTTGTCAGCGCCGCAAACCGGGCATTTCCAGTCTTCCGGCAGGTTTTCGAAAGCGGTCCCGGGGGCTACACCGTTATCAGGATCTCCTTTCGACGGTTCATAAGTGTAATCGCATAATTCACACATATAGCTCTGCATTTTTATCCTCCTTGTTATGATCAGAATTGTTTAAAAGCCTTTTTCGCAGCTCCGCAAATGGGACATTGATCGGGAGCCGGTTCAAAACCGACCCAGCCGCAAACGGGACAGAGAAAAATTGCTTTTGCTTCGGCATCTTCACCCTTGGCAACAGTTGTTTTGAGATCGTTAAAGATACCACCGTGAATTTTTTCCGCGGCATTGGCATATTCAAATGTTTTCAGAGCTTCCTGGTGACCCTCCTGGTTGGCTACCTCTATAAACTCGGGGTACATTTCCGTAAACTCGTAATGTTCACCCTCGGCGGCAGTGTGTAGATTGGCCAGGGTATCCTTGATTTTGCCGGCTATTTCAAAGTGCTTCAGGGCATGAATTGTTTCTGCTTCGGCAATAGCGTGGAAGATGCGTCCCACGTTCTTAAAGCCTTCTTTTTCTGCCTTGCGGGCGAAGGCCAGGTACTTGCGGTTTGCTTCAGATTCCCCGGTAAATGCCGCCATCAGATTATCTTTTGTTTTCATTAACATCTCCCCTTTATATAAGCTATTCATCACACGGATGCATAAATTATTATTCAACGACTTCTTTAAAATACCTTTTTCGCGTTAATTAAAGGTTGACATGATTTATAGTATTTCCTATAATAGTAATAGGAATTATATTATATCTCTGTAGCATCTGGCCCGAAAGGAGAATAATAATGAAAACGCTTAATTATGATCATACTGCGGCAGCACCTCTGGATGAAAATGTCTTCCTGAAGATGATGCCTTTTTACAGGGAACACTACGGCAACCCTTCCAGCGGGCACAGCCTTGGTTCCGTTCCCCGGCAGGCTCTTGAAGAGGCCCGCGGGCAGGTAGGCAGTCTTATTAATGCCGAGGGACGGGATATAGTTTTTACTGCTTCAGGCTCAGAATCGAATAACCTGGCCGTGAAGGGTATGACATCTGTAAACAGAAAAAAGGGAAACCATGTTATTGCCAGTGCAATTGAACATTTTTCTATTCTTAATCCCTTGAAAACACTGCAGAAGGAAGGTTTTGAGGTAACCCTGCTGCCGGTTGACAGGAACGGGCTGGTGGATCCCGATGAGCTGCGCAGGGCAATAACCGAACAAACAATCTTAATTACTATCCAGGCAGCTAACCCCGAAATAGGCACCCTGCAGCCGCTTGACAGGCTTGTGGAAGTAGCGCGGGAGTATAATATTCCAGTTCACACTGATGCCGCTGCTATGGCCGGCTGGCTTCCACTTGACGTGCAGAAGCTGGGAGTCGATTTGCTTACCCTGGCCGGCGACCAGTTCTACGGACCAAAAGGTGCGGCTGCTCTTTATATCAAGCGGGGAACCCGTCTTGCTCCCCTGGTTGAAGGTGGTATCCAGGAACGCGGGCTGCGGGCCGGCACTGAAAACGTTCCGGCCATTGCCGGTATGGGTGAAGCTGCGCGTATTGCTCTCGAAGATATGGAAACGCGTTCGGCAGAAATTGCCTCGCTGAGAGACCAACTCTGGGAAGCTCTTTTCCGGAATGTGCCTCATTTGCATTTGAACGGTCACCCGGAAAAGCGCCTGCCGCATAACCTCAATTTTTCGGTAGAGTTTGTGGAGGGTGAAGCGCTCCTGATGAGGTTAAACATGGCTGGAATTATGGTATCAAGCGGTTCTTCGTGCACCTCACAGGCACTTAAATCATCGCATGTGCTGAAAGCAATAGGGCTGCCTCCCGAGTTGGCCCAGGGCTCTCTTTTATTTACTCTTGCCAGAAGCAGCAGTGCCGGAGACCGGGAATATATTGTGGATAGAATGAAAGAAATAGCCACGCTGCTGAGAAATATGTCTCCGCTTTATCATCAGTTCTTAAAGGAGGATAAACTTAATGCCCGAGTACAGTGAAAAAGTAATGGACCATTTTAGCAATCCGCGTAATATTGGAGAAATAGAACAGGCCGACGGAACCGGGGAAGTTGGCAACCCGGTTTGCGGCGACATGATGAAATTCACGATTAAGGTTAAAGATGATCGCATTGAAGATGTTAAATATCTGACTTTTGGTTGCGGTGCTGCCATTGCCGTTTCGAGCATGGTTTCCGAGATGGCAAAGGGAAAAACCCTGGCTGAAGCCATGCAGATTACCAATAAACAGGTAGCTGAAGAACTGGGCGGCCTGCCCGGTAATAAGCTGCACTGCTCCAACCTGGGGGCCGATGCGCTTCACCAGGCAATTGAAGATTATTTAAAAAAAGAAGGCAGGGTAACTGCAGACCTGGCCTGAACCGGGTGCAGTAGAAACTGCCGGGGAGGAGGATTTTAAAAATGGAAAACAACAATAATAGATCACTTGAAAATGAACATAGTTGCAGCTGCCCTTTTTGCGATGAACCGATTTGCCCCGATGATACAGATGAGAGGTACAGGTGCAGCGGCAGCGGTGATTTAAAGATACACCTGGTCGATTGTGTGGGTCTTTACTGCCCTGTGCCGGTTATGAGGGCCAGGGAGGAAATTGATCTGCTGGATGACATGGCCATAATGGAGCTGGTTGCCGATGATCCTGCTTCAGGGGAAGATATTCCCCGCTGGGTCAAACGGGCCGGCCACAGGCTCCTGGCCAGGCGACAGGTAAATGGCGAGTATCACTTTCTTATTCAGAAAACAGGTGGGGAGGAGTCCTGAAATGAAAAGTAAGAATAGTATTTTATACGTGCAGACCAGCGGTACCGAAACACCCGAAAGGTTGTATGCACCCCTGATTCTGGCCCAGACAGCCAGGGCAATGGGGCAGGAAGCAACTGTATACTTTCTTGGGTTGGGTTTAAAAAACCTGGTCAAAAGTGAAGCGGAAAAAATAAAAATAGGCCAGTTTCCCTCGCTCTATGAAGTATTGAAAGAAACTGCGGCCCAGGGTGTTAAAATAATGGCCTGCCAGCAGAGTATGCAGCTGTTTGGTGGGGAAATCAAAGAGGAAGACCTTGTTGAAGAAGCAGTGATTGCCGGTGCGGCCACTTTAAATGATCTTGCTCTTGATGCCGGAGCAGTGCTCAGCTTTTAATAAATAAAGGCCGCAAAGACAAGCGGTTTGTGAAGTATTTTAAGAGGTATCCTGCTTGTGGGATATCCTCTTTTTTTATGCGCTGATAAAAAATATGAAGAAATTTGCATACTAAGCAGGATTTTTATAGATAATGGAGAAAGATATCTGGCGTAGCATGGTAGGACGGCAGGGATTTAAACGACTTGTGCCGGTCAGGTAGCCGGTATATTTTTTGTTTGCCAAACTCCTTGTGGAGTTTATTTTTTTGCCCTGGCCTCTTACAATTTCTTTTTTACAAGAGGAGGAATTATAAAATGAAGAAAAAGATTTTAGTAATGTTTTTGGGAATTATGCTTTTAGTGCTGGCTGGTTGCGGGGGCTCAGAGCCTGGAAGCGATGCGGAAAATGGTATTTCCGATCAACCGGATCAGGGAGAAGAGGTAGTCGATGACGGTCAGGTGTATACATTTTCTCTTGCCCATTTTTTCCCGGCAGTCCATCCCGGTGAAACTGTTTTGGTGCAGGGTTGGGCCGAGGCACTGGAAGAAGCAAGCGGGGGCAGGATTATTATTGAAAGCTACCCCGGAGAAACCCTGCTGAAATCAGCTGAAATATACGAAGGGGTTGTATCGGGAATTGCCGATATCGGCCTCTCGGCTTTCTTTTATACCCGTGGACGTTTTCCCGTGCTGGAAGCCTTCGAACTACCCGGTATTATATATAATAGCTCTGATGCTGCCAGCCGGGTAGCCTGGGAAGGAATTAAAGAGCTTAACCCGCAGGAAATACAGGATACAGAGCTGATGTTTGTGCTGACTACCGGTCCGGGCGACCTGTTTACCACCAAACCGGTTAACAACCTGGGCGACCTGCAAGGCATGAAAATCAGGGCGGCAGGATTAAGTGCCGATACCCTGGCCCTTCTGGGAGCATCTCCCGAAGCAATGCCCCAGCCCGATGCTTATGAAGCTCTCTCCAGGGGCATAGTTGAGGGCAACCTGGCCCCGATCGAGGTTTTACAGGGCTGGCGTCATGCCGAGGTAACCGATTATGTAACCCTCACCCCTTTCTTATATAACTGTATCTTTTTCGTGACAATGAACCAGGAAAAATGGGATCAGCTTCCTGTAGATTTGCAGGAAATATTCCTTTCTGTCAATGAGCAGTTTTTTGATGAAGTCGCTGCCGGCCTGTGGGATGTGCAGAACAGCAGCGCCCTGGAATGGGCAGTTGAAGAAACGGGCCAGGAGATAATCACTCTTTCCGATGAAGAGATTGCTCTCTGGATTGAGAAAATTGAGCCCATCCAGGATGATTTCATCGAAAGGATGAACCAGCAGGGTTTTCCCGGCGAGGATATCCTGGCCACTGTAAAGCGCCTGGCTGAACAGTATTAAGCTGAGCTTGGGCAGATAGGATGATAATCAAATGAATATACTTGAAACTATTGTTGTTAAATCGAGCAGGGCTTTCGATATGCTGGCCGGGTTAATCCTGGCCGGCACCGCCCTGCTGGTGGTTGCAAATATTATTGGCAGAACTCTTTTGGGGTATTCAATTCTCGGTACATACGAGATGGTTGGCTTTTTTACCGCTTCAGCGGTTGGTTTGTCCCTGGCTCGCTGTGCCGTTGAAAATGGACATATAGCCATTGAATTTATTGTGGAAAAATTTAAACCTCGGGTGCAGCGCCTGATCGAGATTGCCCTGAGTATTCCTTCCATGGTTTTTCTCGGCTTTGCTTCTTATAATCTATTTGCTTACGGCCTTCGTATTGCTCATACCGGGGAAGTATCGCCGACAACACAGATGATCTTTTACCCCTATATTTATTTAGTGGCTTTTGGTTTTTTGCTGTTATCCCTGGTGGTATTAATGCAGTTTTTAAAGAAGGTCTGCGGGGGTGATCAGCAATGAGCCCGACAGCTGCCGGCCTTACAGGTATTATCATTTTTTTCGTCCTGATTGTGTTCAGAATGCCCATAGCATACGTGATGGCCCTGGTCGGGTTTGCCGGGTTTGCCTACCTGACTAACCTGCAGGCCGCCTTTGCCCTGGTTTCGAAAGACCTCTTTTCAACTTTTTCCAGTTATTCGCTTAGCGTTATTCCCATGTTTATCTGGATGGGTTTTCTTGCATTCCATGCCGGAATCGGCACCCGCCTTTACAACCTGGCTTACAAGATGGTCGGGCATCTTCCGGGCGGGCTGGCGATAGCTACCCAGGCAACCTGTGCCCTTTTCGGGGCGGTCTGCGGTTCAAATACGGCCACTGCAGCAACTATTGGGGCGATTGCCCTGCCGGAAATGCGAAAATATAATTACAGCCCGGCCTTGTCAACCGCCAGTGTGGCGGCCGGGGGAGCTCTCGGTGTTCTAATCCCGCCCAGCGTAATATTTATAGTTTACGGTATTTCTGCCGAACAGTCGGTCGGCAAACTATTCCTGGCCGGTATAGTGCCCGGGTTACTCCTGATGCTGCTTTACATGGCTGTGGTTTACATCCTGGCCAGGCGTAATCCTGCAATTGGCCCTGCCGGTGAAAAATTCAGCTGGCGGGAACGGCTCGCAGCTCTCGGTGGCGGCCTGTTCGAGGTTTTAGTAATATTTGCAATATCGCTGGGGGGGCTTTTTGCCGGTTGGTTTTCACCAACCGAAGCAGGAGCAGTGGGTGTTGCCGGGGTTATGCTGGTGACCCTGGTCCAGGGTAAGTTAAACCTGGAGATAATCCGCAAATCGCTTACTGATACTACACGAACCACGGCTATGATCATGCTGCTTGTGGCAGCGGCAATTATCTTCGGGCGTTTTATTGCAGTGAGCAGAATTCCTTTTACTATGGCCGGTACGGTGGCTGACCTGGCTATTCCTCCATTTTTGGTAATGGCCTTAATACTATTGATTTACCTGGTGCTGGGCTGTTTTATAGATGCCCTGGCCCTGATCCTGCTGACCATACCAATATTTCTGCCTGTTGCCGTAACGGTACTGGGTTATGATCCAATCTGGTTTGGAGTAATTACGGTTATGGTTGTGGCCATGGGAGTAATAACTCCTCCTGTTGGCATGAATGTATATATCATTAAGGGGGTGGCCCGTGATATACCGCTTGAGGTTATTTTCAGCGGTATCTGGCCTTTCCTGTTTGCTATTATTGTCTGCCTGGCTATCCTGATTGCTTTTCCGGGCCTGGTAACATTTTTACCTTCGCTGCTTCACTGATCGGGTTTAATCAACCCTGGAAGTTGGCCAGCAGCAGCTCGCGCAGGGAGCACGGCTCCAACCCACGATTCCTCAGGCCGGAGATAATTCCGGGAAGAGCTTCAATGTCATTGGGAGTAAAATGCAGCAGCACAATGCTTCCTGGCCGGGCATTGTTCAGCACATGCTGTGTTATGCGGGAAGTTGTTGCAATTTCGTTGCGCAAGGCATAAACCAGTTCAACATCCCAGAGGATGGGTACCATGCCCCTGTCTGCAATTATCTCCTGCAACTGCTTGGTTTTATTGCTGCCGGTGGATGTAAAACCATCCATGCCGGGCGGCCTGAAGAAAAAAGTATCGTACTGGTAACCCAGGGCCTGGTCGACTGTTTCCTGCCACTGCTCCAGTTCTTCTTTAACCTTTTCTTTAGAAATCGTGGTCAGAAAAGCGTGGCTGTAGGTGTGGTTACCCAATTCATGACCCTCGTTAACGGCCTGCTGCCACACATCAGGGTACAGTTCAACCCATGATCCCATGGGAAAGAAGGTTGCCTTAACATCATTCTCCCGCAGGTATTGAAGCGTTTTTTCAATCAGTTCGGGCCTGGCCCCGTCGTCAATGGTAATGGCCACCTTATTAACCTCGCGGTTGCCGTAACTGATTATATTGGAAGAGCGCAGCATGTGATTGTCTTCGCGCAGCTTTTCGTTCTCTTCATATATTTCATCGTAGCGCTGCTGCAGGATCCTGTTTTCTTCTGTAACCTGATCCAGGTTTTCTTTGATTGTTTCCATCTCTTTTAGCAGGCTGTTGATTGATAAATACTGGATTAAGCTGAAAATACCCAGGGCGGCAACACTTAGCAGTAGAACAATTAATAGAAAAACCCGCAGTCCTTTTTTGCTTTTTGGTTGTCTTTCAATACGGTTGGTGTAAGCGGCCACTTGCACATCACCCTTTTAACTATAAGAATGCGTTCACTTTTATCTGCTTATATGGTAACCTACAAAAAAAGAATAAACAATAGCTATCTTACAAAAATGGAAAAGGAAGTGATCAATTGTGAAAACCCTGCTGGCAGTGGCTTCAAGTCCCCGGAAGGGGGGTAACAGCGATCAGTTACTGCAGGAGTTTTGCCGCGCCGCGGAAGAAGCCGGCTGGAAAGTAGAACTGGTCCGGGTGAACGACCTGAATTTCCGGGCCTGCCAGGCCTGTGATGCCTGTGCAAAAGATGGCCTTTGTATATTAAAAGACGATATGCGTGATATTTATCCTAAATTGATTGAATCTGATGCGCTGGTTATGGCCAGCCCGGTTACCTTTGCGTCGCTAAACGCCCAGATGAAGATGTTTATTGATCGTTTCCAGTGCTGGTGGAATGCCAAGTACACCCTGAAAAAACCTTTTATTCCCGAAGATGCCCAGCATCCCGGCTTTTTCATCTGCGTCGGGGCCTTACAAAAAAAACAATACTGTGAAAATGCACTGCAGATTATCAGGGTTTTCTTTCATAATATTAACCATGTTCTAGTTGGTGAATTATCACTGCGTGGTTACGATGCCAAGGGCGAAGTTGCCGGTGATCCCGATGCATTGGCACAGGCATACAACGCCGGCAAAGAATTTATTGCAAAAATATCGAAGTAATTATGGAATCGCAGGATTAAGATAAGCTAAACAGCCTCCCGTAATTTCCTGGTTTGCAATAAAAGAAGCAGGGGAAATATTCCCCTGCTTCTGTGCTGTTATTTAAATACCAGGCCTTCACCATCTTTGGTAATGGTAACCAGGTCTTTCGGCGAAACTGTGCCGGCGATAATCTGTCTCGAAAGTGGGGTCTCCACTTCATTCTGAATAACCCGCTTAAGAGGCCTGGCCCCGAAAGCTGGATCATAACCACGTTCAGAGAGGTAGGTCATTACTTCTTCGTCCCACTGCAGGGTTAAATCCGCCGTTTGGGCCAACCTTGAAGCCAGCTTCTTAAGCAGCAGCTCGGCTATCTGGTGGACCTGGGCTTTTTCCAGCGCCCTGAATACGATTATTTCATCAACCCGGTTTAAAAATTCGGGACGAAAATGACGATTCAGCATCCCGAGCACCGCATCCTTCATCTTGTCGTAATCGCCGCCCTGCTCATGAAAATCCAGGATTTCCTGGCTGCCAATGTTCGAGGTCATAATTACAATTGTGTTGCGAAAATCTACTGTTCTGCCTTTCCCATCGGTTAAACGACCGTCTTCAAGAATCTGCAGCATTGCGTTGAAAACATCATGATGAGCTTTTTCAATTTCATCAAAGAGTACTACGCTATATGGTTTACGTCTTACGGCTTCAGTAAGCTGGCCGCCTTCCTCGTAACCGACATATCCGGGTGGTGCTCCAACCAGGCGGGCTACTGTATGTTTTTCCATGTACTCAGACATGTCAAGGCGGATCATGTTGCGCTCGTCATCAAAGAGGGCCTCGGCAAGGGTCCGGGCCAGTTCTGTTTTACCTACTCCAGTTGGTCCAAGAAAGATAAAACTACCTACAGGACGGTTCGGGTCCTTGATTCCGCTTCTTGCCCGCAGCACTGCGTCGGCAACCGCGCTTACTGCCTCATCCTGTCCGATAACCCTTTCGTGAAGGATCTCTTCAAGACGAATTAGTTTTTCGCGTTCACCCTCGAGCAGTCGGCTGACCGGCACCCCGGTCCAGCGGCTGACTACCCGGGCTATTTCACTTTCGCTTACCTCCTCGTTTAACAGCATATTTTGCTTCTGTTTGCCGGCCAGGTGTTCTTCCTCGGATTGCAGTTTCCGCTCGAGATCATTTAAACGTCCGTATTTCAATTCGGCAGCGCGGTTTAGGTCGTACTCACGCTCGGCTTTTTCAATTTCAGTACGCACTTCGTCAAGTTCCCGCTTGATGTTGCGCACTCGCGAAATCGATTGCTTTTCGGTCTGCCACTGAGCTTTCATGGCATCGCTTTCCGAGCGCAGCTCAGCCAGCTCTTTCTGCAGTTTTTCCAAACGTTCCTCAGAGGCTGGGTCTGATTCTTTCTTCAAAGCTGCCTCTTCAATTTCCAGTTGCATCACCCGGCGGGTTATTTCGTCAAGTTCTGCCGGCATACTGTCGATTTGGGTGCGTAGATGGGCTGCTGCTTCATCCACCAGGTCAATAGCTTTATCCGGGAGGAAACGGTCGCTGATATAGCGGTCGGAAAGTACCGCTGCTGATATCAGGGCGCTGTCCTGGATACGCACACCGTGGTGAACTTCGTAACGTTCTTTCAGGCCGCGCAGAATAGAAATAGTATCTTCCAGTGTTGGCTGGTTAATCCTTACCGGCTGAAAGCGTCTTTCCAGGGCGGCATCTTTCTCGATATGCTTACGGTATTCATCAATTGTTGTTGCCCCAATGCACTGCAGTTCACCGCGGGCCAGCATTGGCTTTAACAGGTTGCCGGCATCCATTGCACCTTCAGCTGCTCCGGCACCGACTACGGTGTGCAGTTCATCGATAAACAGTATTATTTTACCCTGCGCTTCCTGGACTTCTTTTAGAACAGCTTTTAACCGTTCTTCAAATTCACCGCGGTACTTGGCCCCGGCAACCAGGGCACCCATATCAAGCGATACCACTTTTTTTTCTTTTAAACCTTCGGGTACATCACGGGCAACTATACGCCTGGCCAGGCCTTCGACCACCGCAGTTTTACCTACCCCCGGGTCGCCAATTAATACCGGGTTGTTCTTGGTGCGTCTGGACAAAATTTCCATAACCCGGCGAATTTCCTCGTCCCGACCAATTACCGGGTCTAGTTTTCCCTTTTCAGCTTCTTCGGTCAGGTCGCGTCCGTAACGCAGTAAAGCCTCGTAAGTATCCTCTGGGTTATCGCTGGTAACCCGCTGCGAGCCGCGAACTGTTTTTAGTGAACTGAGCAGCCTGTTTCGATCCAACCCAAACTGGGTCATCATTTTTTTAAGGTCATCTTCGCTCTGTTCGGTCAGGGCCAGTAAAATGTGCTCCACGCTTACATAATCATCTTTCAGCTGCTTTGCTTCCTGTTCGGCCCCGGAAAGCACTCTGGCCAGGGAAGTGCTCATCTGCAGGGTTCCTTCGTAACCGGATACCCTGGGAATAGTTAAAAGAAGCTTGTCAAGAGCTTGCTTCAACGCGGGGAGGTCCACACCGGCGTGTTCAATAAAACGGCTGGTTAAACCATCTTCCTGGTCGAGCAGGGCTGAAAGCAGGTGCTTCGGCCCGACAACCTGGTGTCCCCGGTTTGCAGCCAGTTCCTGCGATGCAGACAGGGCTTCCTTTGATTTGTTCGTAAATTTGTTTAAGTCCATATTATTCACCTATTTTCTACGCAGGAGTTCTATTTCATCCTGCAGTTCTTCTATTCTCTCCAGTAAATCTACAATTATTGAGGCTCCCACTGTATTAACTCCACAGTTCTGTTTCAGGCGCAGAATTCGCTTCAAGCGGCGCAGGTCCTCGTAATCAATTGATTCCTGTTTGATTTCTATTAAGCCCATTTTTTCATAAGCGGCGAGCAAATCCGGGTGTATCTCCAGGCTGCAGGCCGATAGCTGTTCTCCCGTTTCGGTGTGGCAGTGAATACGAATCAGTTTCATGGTTATCACTCCCCACCTTTCCGCAGTTCATGCAGTTGTTTGTAAAGTTCTTTCTCTTTATCAGTCAGGTCTGCGGGAAGGTCAACAATCAGGTTTATGTATTGATCCCCGCGACTTTTATCTTTACGGATGAACCCTTTGCCTTTCAAACGCAGTTTGCTTCCACTGCGGCTGCCGGGCGGAACCTTTACATTCACGGTGCCGTCCAGGGTTTTAACCGGTATCCTGTCGCCCAGTAAAGCCTGGTCAGGCCTGATAACTGAATCAACCTCAATATCACTGTTCTTAAGCCTGAATAGCGGGTGTGGCTTCAGGTGCACCTTCAGGAAGAGGTCGCCTTTTGGCCCGCCGCCCAGACCGCTGCCTCCCTGGCCTTTCAGGCGAATACGGCTTCCCTCTGTTACACCGGCAGGTACCTTAACATCGAGTGTTTTTTCTTCGGGTATCTGTCCGGTACCGCCACAGCGGGCACAGAAACTCTGCTCCCGGGTGCCGCTGCCGCCGCAGTCGGGACAAACCTGTCCACCGCTGACCCGCAGCGACCTGGTAACTCCCTTGTAGGCTTCTTCAATAGTCAGTTCTAACCCGCTTTCCAGGTCTTCACCGCGGATTGGTCCACGTCGCGAACTGCGTTTTGTCCTGCCGCCCGAGGAAGGACCCTGGCCTCCGAAAAACATGTTGAAGAAATCGCTGAAACCGCCGCCTTCAAAACCGCCGGAGTTAAAATCGCCTGAAGTGTAAAAGCGCACACCATCCATATCGGGAGGAGCCTGAAAGTCCTGCCCGTCTTTCCACCTGCTGCCGAGCCGGTCGTAGCGGGCCCTTTTATCAGGGTCTTTTAACACTTCGTAAGCTTCGTTAATCTTTTTGAACTTTTCCTCGGCTTCTTTCTTTTCGGCAGCCGGGTGAAGATCAGGGTGCCATTTACGGGCCAGCTTGCGATAAGCGCTCTTAATCTCTTTTTCAGCAGCGTTACGGCTGACACCGAGTAATTCGTAGTAATCCTGAAATTTTACCGACATAATAATTCCCCCAAGCTGCTTGCGTCAAATTGTAATTGTTTAATCATGATTTTCTTTCCTTGCCACCATAACCTGTGCTGGTCTGAGCAGGGTATCGCCAAGTTTGTACCCGGTACATATCTCTTCGGCAACACAACCCTCCGGGCATTGGTCGGTGTTTATATGTCCGATGCCTTCCTGTTCTTCAGGGTCAAAGGGCAGGCCCAGGCACTCCACCGGTTTCACACCCTGCTTGTGCAAAAACTGGTTGAACTGGCGCGCCATTATCTCCATGCCGCGAGCGGCAGCAGGATCCTGGATCTGTTTGCGGGCCTGTTCGAAGTAATCCAAAAAAGAAAGCAGATCGAGCAGGATATCCTTTTTTATAGCTGTCCTTGTTGCTCCTTCGTCACGCTCTACCCGCTTGCGATAATTATCAAAATCTGCCCTGGTGCGCAGGTGGCGATTTTTTTCATCAGCCAGCGACCGGCGCAGTTCTTCAATTTCTTCCCTGAGGGCATAAATTGCCTCATTTTTTTCTGGCTCTTTTCCTTCATGGTAATTGTGGTTATTCTTCTGATTTTCCATTATCTTTACACTCCGTTTTTCAAGGGTTCGGCATACCGAACCCCCATCCAATGGGAGGTCGGATGTTGGGGCGCGGCCTGGCCGCGCCCGCACCCTTATTGTTCTTCATATTCAGCATCAACTACATCGTCTCCGCTGCTTCCCCCGGCCTGCCCGGCACCTGCTTCAGCCCCGGCAGAACCGGTATTTGCCTGCTGGTAGGCAGCTTCCGAAAGGGAATGGGCTGCCTGTTGTAAGTCGCTGTGCAGGCTGCGGATTTTTTCAATCGGTGCATTAGCCTGCAGTGCTTCTTTCAACTCGTTCAGGGTTTGTTCAAGGCGGCCTTTTTCATGAACAGGCAGTTTGTCGCCAACTTCTTTCATCTGGCGTTCAACCTGGTAAGCCAGGCTGTCTGCTTCGTTTCGCTCTTCAACTTCCCTGCGGCGCTTTTTATCTTCTTCTCCGTACTGCTGTGCTTCGCTGACCATTCTCTCAATTTCGTTCTGTTCAAGGTTGGTCGAGCCGCTAATCGTGATCTCCTGTTCCTTACCCGTGCCTTTATCCTTGGCGCTTACTTTTAGAATGCCGTTTGCATCGATATCGAAAGAGACTTCGATCTGGGGCAAACCGCGTGGTCCGGGAGCAATTCCTTCCAGCTTAAACTGGCCGAGAGAACGGTTGTCTTTAGCCAGCTCGCGCTCACCCTGCAGCACATGAACATCGACTGCAGGCTGGTTGTCCTCGGCGGTTGAAAAAACTTCACTGTGCCGGGTTGGAATGGTGCTGTTGCGTTCGATGATTTTTGTCATCACTCCGCCAAGCGTTTCCACCCCGAGAGAGAGAGGAGTAACATCAAGCAGAACCACATCTTCCATCTCTCCGGCCAGTACCCCGGCCTGGATAGCTGCCCCGAGGGCAACAACTTCATCAGGGTTAACGCTTTGGTTGGGCTCTTTACCGATCATCTCACGGACCAGTTTCTGCACGGCCGGAATACGGGTTGATCCGCCAACCAGGATAATTTCATCAATATCCTTCTCGGTCATTTTGGCATCAGCCAGGGCGTCTTTCACCGGCTGGCGGGTTCGTTCAACCAGGCTGTGGGTCAGATCTTCAAACTTGGCCCTGGTCAGCTTGGTGTCCAGGTGTTTTGGTCCGTCAGCCCCGGCAGTGATAAAGGGTATGCTGATAGCTGTCTCCGTTGTCGAAGATAGTTCAACTTTAGCCTTTTCCGCTGCCTCAATTAAACGCTGCAGGGCTTGCTTGTCCTGGCGCAGATCAATCCCCTGATCTTTTTTGAATTCTTCGGCCAGCCAGTCCACCACGGCCTTGTCAAAGTTATCTCCACCGAGGTGAGTATCGCCGTTGGTTGATTTAACTTCGAAAACCCCGTCTCCGACTTCAAGGATGGAAACATCGAAAGTGCCGCCCCCCAGGTCGAAAACCAGGATTGTTTCATTGCTCTTCTTATCAAGCCCGTAAGCCAGCGATGCTGCTGTCGGTTCATTAATGATCCGCAGCACATTCAAGCCGGCTACCTTTCCCGCATCTTTTGTTGCCTGACGCTGGGCGTCGTTAAAATATGCGGGAACTGTAATAACCGCGTCTGTAACTTTTTCACCGAGATACTTCCCGGCATCCTCTACAAGTTTCTTTAAAACCATGGCAGAAATCTCTTCCGGTGCGAACTTTTTATCGCCAACTACAAAGCGGACCGCGTTATTTGATCCTGCTTCAACATTATATGGCACCAGCTTGCGTTCGGCTTCCACCTCGCTGTACTGGCGTCCGATAAAGCGCTTAACCGAGAAAAGAGTTTTCTCCGGGTTCAGGGCAGCCTGTCTTTTTGCGACCTGCCCGACCAACCGCTCTCCGGCGTCCTTGAAAGCAACAACCGAGGGAGTTGTTCTCGAACCCTCTGCATTAGTGATTACCTCGGGCTTGCCACCTTCGATAACCGCCACGGCGGAGAAGGTGGTGCCGAGGTCAATACCTACCGCTTTACCCATCATAGTCACCTCAATTCACTTTCTGTATATTTTATTTACCCTTAATAAACAGGGTATTATTACGGTTGCCTGTTAATCAAGCAAACCGTCGCTGGCCACCTTAACCCAGACACACTCGCTGGCATGGCCGGCCAGTTCTTCCTTAATCATTGAGCGTATTTCTTCAGTATCTTTCCTGGTTTTGCCGAAAATATCATTACATCCCTCGTCCAGGTTGAGTTCAATCCCTTCCCGGGCCAGGGTTTCCACAGCTTCCAGGCGCTCGAGAATTGCTGCATATATTTCCCTGGTTTTTAGGGCATCGCGCATCATCTCTGCCTCTTCTTCATCCAATAGCTCAAACTTTTCTTTCGGTGCACCGCACTTGGGACAAACATCGGGTGGTTCTTCACCTTCATGCAGGTATCCACACACTTCACATCGCCACATTTTTTCCATCGGCCAAGCTCTCCCTTCAGTTCGTTTGATTTTAGTTGCAAACCTTTAGATTTTCTCCTTCCGAAGCCCTGGCCAGCTCGCGGTCGAAGGTGAGAATCATCAATTCGGGAAACTCGCGCTGCAGGGTTTTGGCTGTGGCCAGGTGCCATAAACCTGTTCCCTGCAGGGGCCACTTACAGGCCAGCATCTTCATTGCCGTGCTGTCGGGTACAATATTAAGCCTGCTCCACGGACCGCTCTCCAGCATCTCGTAAATCGACTCGATCACAATGTCCGGCAGCAGCCTTTCCCTCTGGATACGGCTGATTACCGTGTAAACCTCGGCAACTGCCAGCGCTGTCAGCAGGTGTACACCCCGCTGGTGCAGCCTTGCTTTTACCCTCTCGCTGTAGCGATCCTTGAAAAGGTAGGAGAGGAGGGCGGTTGAATCCCAGTAAATTACCGCCAGTTTTTCATTCATCAGGGCTCTCCTCCCCGGTGCAGCGCTGCAGAAAATTTTCCGGAAGCTCTACCGGTTCGCCAACCGGTTTGCCAGGGTCCGGACAGCTTTCTATCAGGCCGCAGCTTTCGAAATTCTTCAGCCTTTCTTCCAGGGATAAATCTGATATTTCAGCAGGAACCAGCCGGGCTACCGGAGTGCCCCTGTCGGTAATGATAATCTCCATTCCGCCGCGCACATCGCGGATTAACCTGCTCAGGTTTATCCTTGCTTCCCTGATCCCGATGTAGTTCTTTTTCATATTACCACGTCCCAATGTAGTCACTGTTACTACATTTACTATTATAAGGGTCTTTATACCCGCTGTCAAGAAAAATGTGTACACAAGTATCACAATATTTCCAGGTCAGGGTAAGGGCTTCATCGGCA
Source organism: uncultured Syntrophomonadaceae bacterium (assembly GCA_964390725.1). Classification (GTDB taxonomy): domain Bacteria; phylum Bacillota; class Dethiobacteria; order DTU022; family DTU022; genus JAABTH01. The sequence goes on from CAYMIW010000023.1 coordinate 18,390, forward strand.
TAATTGACGAGGCCAAAAGGTATCTATTCTGACTGGATAATGGGGCGGCGTTGAACCGTTTTTCCGGTTCAATTGACTTTGTTGATGGGGTAAGAAAGATATAAGGGCTGCGTTTGTTAAGCGCAGATTTCATGATTCAGGCTTTGTTGGCTGGCCGGTTATTCTCTTTCAATATCTCTCGGTTTATTGCCGCTGTAACTGTTACTGTCCGGATCATCGAGTTCCAGGTTTGAAGTGAAATCTACCGATATTCCACCGCCGAATATTGAACCGTTGTTTTCTTCAAAAGTGTTCTGCCTGACAGCTGCTCTTGATTTGGTTAGCAGCATAAGTCCACCACCGCCTGATTGAGCCAGATTACGGTTTAGAGTGTTGTTGCTGATCTCTGCACTGCAGTTATTGGAAAGTATGATTCCCCCGCAGATATCGGAATTGTTCTCTTCGATGGTGTTACTGTTAATTTCTGCAGTGGAGAAATCTCCGATAAAGATGCCACTGCTTAGCTGGTTGCTGCTGTGAGAGCTGATTCGGTTGAACTCAATCAGGCCATTGGAATAATCACCCAGAAAAATTCCTCCACAGATCATATCACCGTTGTTAGCGCTAATAGTATTTCCCCTTACTGTTATTTCGGAACTGATTATAGAGAAAATACCGGCTGAATGAAATGGCGAGGTATTATTCCGGATTGTGTTGTTTTCAATTGTAGCCGAGGAATGGTAAGCAACAACAATGCCCCCGCAGACTGGTTCATTGATTATGCTGTCTGACTGACTGAGAGCGCGGTTATTTTCTATGATATTATTTTTTATCGTTGCCTGCGCATTATAAACAACAACAATACCCCCACCAAAGTTGGAGCTGTTGTCACTGATTAAATTGTTTTCTATGCGGGCTGAAGAATTGCCGAAGATGGTGATGCCCCCGCCGGCACCATCGTGGTTAAGCAGATCAAAGCATTCGTTATTGCGAATTACATTTTTTTCGATCACGGGAGAAGCTCCGTTCATGATCAGGATTCCCCCACCTGCGCATTCCCCAACGCTGGTCAGCTCACCGTCTATTTCTGTTTCTATCTGCTCCCTTAATCCGGTTCCCCCGGTGATGGTCAGCCCGATAATCTTTGTTCCCTCTCCTTCACCGCTTACAAATGAAACAACAGATCCTGTTGTATTGCCTCCGTCAATTACCGTAGCCCTGACAATATCTGTATTGTCGGGGTCGCTGCTTGTCAGGGTTAACTCTTTTCCCCTGAAATCGATAGTTTCGTAGTAGGTACCCGGCTCAACTATAATAATTGCCCCGGATGAAGCTTTTTCAATTGCTTCCTGAACCGATGGAAAATCCCCCGGGACGTTGTAAATAACTTCTCCGGCTGCCCCGTGATCAGCAGCAGTTTCGTCTCCATCGGTTAAGATAGCAACAATAACCAAGATTACAAAAAGAACTCCCAGCCCGGCAGCAAGGTAAAGGGCGATCCGTTTGATCATACTTGCTTTATTAGCAGGCTCTTTTTCTAAAGGCCCGGGGTCCGGCTTCTCCGAAGCAGAATGAGATTGTGACCTCGGTTCGCCCGGTAGAGGGGGCGGCGGAGGAGATACTTTGGCAAACGGGGGTGGCGGCGGGGGAACAACAGGTGGGTTGCTCCAAGCCGAAGGCGGTGGTGGAGGCACTGCCTGAAGACCTGGTTTCGCTATACCGAGCAAGGCATTTTGAAATTCCCTTACCGTTTGAAAGCGGTCGGTTGCTTTTACTGCCATGGCTTTCAGCAGGGTAGCTTCAACAGGTTTGCTGATAGCAATGCCCAGTTGAGAAGGGGGTGACATTGAGTCTTCAGCCAACCTGTCCAGGGATTCCGGTGGCATTTGTCCGCAGATCATGCTGTAAAGGGTAACTCCAACGGCATAAATATCTGTCCATGGTCCCTGTTTTCCCTGGCTGCGATACTGTTCTTCCGGTGTAAATCCCGGCTTTAGTATTATGGAAAGGGAGCGTCCTTTTTCGCTGACAGCCTGGCGCGCGGCACCAAAATCGATCAGTATTACCTGGCCCTTTTGATTAATAAATATATTGTCAGGGCTTATATCCCTGTGCAAAATACCAACAGCATGGACTTCTGCCAGGGCGTCCAGCACAGGCATGATTATGGCAATAGCCTGCTCTACATCCAGCTTATTACCGGATTCTTTCATGTAATCTTTCAGTGTTGCTCCTTCAACATAACTCATGGCAATGTAGGCCGTTTCGTTTTCTCTGAAGAAGTCGCGTACCGAAACGATGCTGGGATGCCCCTCGAATTGGGCCAGGGTGCGGGCTTCCTGTAAAAATTTATTCAGCCCATATTCAAACTGTTCATCGTATCCGGCAGATGTATAAACAGAAACCTGCGTTGCTCCTGCTGATCTCGATGCAAGGTCCTGGGGCATATACTCCTTGATGGCTAACTTTAAATTGAGGTTTATGTCGAAGCCCAGGTAAGTTATACCAAACCCTCCCTGGCCCAGGGCCCGCCCGATCAAATACTTGCCCTGCAGGATTGTGCCGGGTTTCAAATGTTGTGGTGAGAGGGCATCATTCGTCTCGCTCCATCCGCAATTGGGGCAGGTAGCTGATGTGCCTTTTACATTCATACAGCCCATGCAAAGAGTAGAGAAATCCATTAATTCTACCAACTCCTTGTTTTCTTGGTTGCGAACCTTGTCACCTGTACCTTAATATTATTTTTTGTGATTAAATGAAAGCGAAAAAAAAGCATTAGATGCCAGGGAAATATTATTCTTTAACAAATAAGTTTTCGCTTTTTCTATTCAAAAAACCTTTTTTCGATCTTTATTGAGTGGAGGCAGTTCTTAGCGGTTATTTTTATCTGGTATAATCCGGCAGGAATAAAAATAGATTTCGGCGAACTATACGAATAGCAGGGTTGTTTGGCTTTATGGTTTTTAATTGACAGCATCATCCAGAAGAATAGAAAGGAAATGGTCCATTTGTTAAAACTGGAAAATGTCAACCTCGATCTCCCGGGCGAAGATAAACCGGTGAGAATACTCAGTGAGATTAACCTGGCTTTTGAAACAGGAAAAATGTATGCCCTGACCGGGCCGAACGGCGGTGGCAAATCATCGCTGGCCAGGGTGATCATGGGTATCCACCAACCCACGCAGGGCAAGATTATCTATAATGATCAGGATATTACCGGCCTTGGTATTACTGAAAGGGCACAAAGAGGTATCGGTTATGCCTTTCAGCAGCCGCCCCGGTTTAAGGGTATGCAGGTGAGCGATCTGCTCAACCTGGCTAAAAAAAGCGAAGAAAAAAGAAACTGCTCCGTTTTACACCAGATCGGTCTCTGCCCCGACGAATACCGCAGCCGGGAGCTTGATAACAGTCTTTCCGGAGGTGAAATGAAACGCATCGAAATTGCCACCCTGCTTGCCCTCAACCCCAGGGTACGCATATTTGACGAACCCGAGGCTGGAATTGATCTCTGGAGTTTTAACCAGTTGATTGAAGTTATAGGCTCCAGTCACACTCCTGAGACAATTACAGTGATTATTTCTCACCAGGAGAAAATATTGAACATGGTCGATCAGATTGCCCTGATCCGGGAAGGTCAGGTCAGTATGATTGGCGATCGCGATTTGATCTGGCCCCAGATCAGGGAGAGTGCACTCTGCTCCTGCCGTCAAAATTGCACACTGGAGGAAGATACTTATGCTGACTGCCCTCGATAAACGGCTCCTGGAAGAAGTAGCAGACCTGCACGGCGATCCGCCAGGTGCCTTTAACATCCGTAAGGATGGCCGGGGCATTGAGCGTCGCTCCCTGGAAGGAATAGAGATTATTCCCAAAAAAGATCAGCCCGGCATTGATGTTATAGTTGCCGCCGGAAAGGAAGGGACTGTACACATTCCGGTTATTCTCACCGAAACGGATCTTTCCGACCTGGTTTACAATACCATTGATATCGGACCCGGCGCCGATATAACCCTGGTTGCCGGCTGCGGTATTCACAACCCCGGTTCCGGTAAAGCCCAGCACGATGGGGTTCATAAAATATATGTACGCAAAGGGGCCCGCCTTCACTATACGGAAAAGCATTTTGGCCAGGGTGAAGGAGGCGGAAAAAGGGTTTTGAACCCGAAGACCGTCCTTGTGGTGGAAGAAGGGGCATATGCCGAGTTGGAGCTGGTGCAGATTCGCGGTGTTGACGATACCAACAGGGTTACAGAAGCAGAGGTTTTGGCCGGGGGCCGCCTGGTGATGTTCGAAAGGCTGCTCACTGATGGTGAACAGACGGCAAAATCAGATATGCTGGTTAAACTGATGGGTGAAGAGAGCACAACGCGTATTATATCCCGTTCAGTTGCCCAGGGCCGCTCAAGACAAATATTTAACCCCAGTGTGCGCGCTTACGGGCCCGGAAGGGGCCATGTGGAGTGTGATTCGATTATCATGGACAGTGCAGTAGTGCGTTCAATCCCGGAAATCTGGGCGGAAAATGCCAATGCCGAACTGGTTCACGAGGCGGCAATCGGCAGGATAGCCGGTGACCAGCTGATCAAACTGATGACTCTCGGCCTGACCGAGGAAGAGGCAGAAGAGGCCATTATCAGCGGTTTTCTTAAATAAGTAAAGTGAAAGTCCCGAATGGAGGAACGCCTTGGGTATAATTACGATTTCCCGCGAGTTTGGCAGCGGAGGCGAAACAGTTGCCCGTATCGTTGCTGAAAAAACCGGCTTCATGCTGGTTAACAAGAAAACAATTACTGCCGGCCTTACCGAGTTTGGGATAGAAAAACCCCTGCCCAGTATCGAAAAGCATATTGGCAACGAGAAGGCGGAAGAGGCAGTTAAAAAGTATATCGAGGCTATGCACGACTATATATACGACCTGGCTATCCGCAATAACCTGGTCATCCTCGGCCGGGGTGGTTCCATCCTCTTTCAGGATTATCCGCCTGCCCTGCATGTCAGGATCATTGCCCAGTTCACCCACCGGGTTAAGAGGGTAATGAAGCTTTATGATATTAATGCCCGCACAGCAGTTAAACTGATCAAGGAACAGGATAGCGATAAACGAGTTTATTACAGGCAGGTTTTTAACGTCAACTGGACCAACTTGCGTTCTTATAACCTGGTTGTCAATACGGAAAACATGGTTCTTGAAGACGCAGCCGATATGATTATCAGTGCATACCATATTCACGGCGGGCCGCGCGAGGTAAAAGATGCCCCGCGCAGTATCGATACAGAAGAAGCAATCCTCAGTGCTCCGGGGGAAGAAGATGCAGAAAAATTTATGCACCCCAGCGAGGAAGAATTTTCACATATGCTTGATTTTTACCGAATTCGCTGGGAGTATGAACCGAAAACATTTCTGCTGGAGTGGGACAGTGAAGGCAATGTCCTGGAGGCTTTTTCACCTGATTTTTATTTACCTGACCAGGATCTTTTCATTGAACTGACCACCCAGAAACCGAAACAGGCCTGGAAGAAAAACCGTAAAATCAGGCGCATGAAAGAACTTTATCCCGATGTCAATGTCAGGTTAATCGATAAAAGGGGTTTTGAAAGCCTGCTTAAAAAGCACCACATCGAGCAGGATGAGGAGTAAGAGGGGGAAAGCGAATTGAGCGAAGACAAACCGGTTTCAGAAGACCAGCTGAAAATTGTTCTTACCCGCGAAGAGATTGAAGCAAAAATAGCTGAACTGGGTAAAGCCATATCAAATGATTATGCCGGGAAAGACCTGGTCCTGGTAGGAGTGCTGCGTGGCAGTGTTTACTTCCTGGTAGACCTGACCCGTAAGATGCATATTCCCTTTGCTACAGACTTTATCAGTATTTCGCAGTACAGCGACCCGGGCGGGGCGCCCGGGGTGGTGCGCATAACCAAGGATCTCGACTTAAGTATCTCCGGCAAACATGTGCTGATTGTCGAAGATATTGTCGATACCGGTTTAAGTCTTGGCTACCTGCTGCGCAATCTGAAAACGCGTAACCCGGCTGATCTTAAAGTGTGCACCCTGTTGAATGTTGAGGCAAGGCGCATTGTCGAAGTGCCGGTGGAATATAAAGGTTTTGATCTGCCAAACTACTTTTTTGTCGGCTACGGCCTCGATTACAACGAAAAATACCGCAACCTGCAATATATTGCCGAGTTTAACAAACCATAAGAACACAAGGGGACGGTTCTTTTGTGTCGTTATTTATGCCCCTGGCACAATAATCAGCATAAAACAACCGCTTGAACAACACAAAAGAACCAGTCTCCTGTACAGTTCAATGATATTCAGGAGCAGCCGTTATGAAGAAAAATTATATTCTCACAGCCGTTTTAATGACCATGTACTTTAGCTGGTTTCTTTCTTTTCCTTATTTCGGTTCTATTTTAACCGTTGTATCAGGTTCTTTTGTTGTTGATAGCAACCGGGTAACCTTAACCTTTACCCTTTTTCATGCTCTTGGTTTTCTCAGCGGAGCGCTTTTCCTGAAAAACAACACTCTCTGGAAACGGTGTATCATTCTTAGCCTTGTGACAGTAATCACCCTGAACATGTTATTGTTAATATTACCTTCAGCTTTATGGATTCCCGCAATGGCTCTGATCGGGATTTTCTCATCGCTGTTTATTTTTGGTTGGAGTGTTTTATTCAGTACATTTTCAACTGTAGAAAAAATTCAACTTTATTCTGCTTCTCTCTTCATTGCCAACCTTTTAAACCTGTCTTTTTTACTCTTTTCCAGAAATTTAAGTTCTCAGGTTTTACTGTTGGCAATTAACCTGCCTCTTGTTGTTGCACTGATCATTTTCCTCTACAAAAAACCTTTTCTTAAAAATGATCTTTATAGTAGCGGCAGCGTGAAAGAATTTTTTCCAACCAGGTTGGTCAGCCTGCTTTTTGTTGTAACATTTCTACTGCATTTTTCTTTTGGCCTTATGTTTGCAGTGGTCAACACATCATTTTCTTTCATGGCAGCCAATCCCTTTGCTATTAATTACTTCAGTTATATCCCCTATCTCTTGGCCTGTACCATTATATGCCTCAGCGCATCGGTGGTTAAGCTGCGTTATCTCGTTTATGCAGGCATATCGCTATTTGGTTTAGCCTATGCATTTTTTGCCCTCTTAAATAAAACGGCTGCAGGTTTTTATCTTACTGCTTCCATGGTTGAAAGTGCAGTAGTAATATTAAGTGTATGCGTTTGGGTTGCTTTGGGTGATCTCTCCCTGGACCACAAGGTGCCGTATCGTTTCTTCGGTTTTGGCTTGTTCACAACCCTGCTTGGAGTTTTTGCCGGCGGGGCGGTCGGTGCACGCCTGCTTGCCACCGGGGCAATGCCCGGTCATACGGCTGCCCTTGCTGCAATAGCCACCATTTTTATTGCGCTGCTTGCCTTTCCCTGGTTGTTAGATAACATTGGTAAAGTGCTTCCGGCTATTATGGAAAAAGATAGTTTGCCACCACCGGTAGATCCCCTTGAAGAATTAACCGCGATCTATAAAAAGGCCGGCTTGACAGAAAGAGAAATTGAGATTGTAAATCAACTTTACCAGGGTTATACAAACAGAATAATTGCTGAAAACCTGTTTATTACCGAAAATACCCTCAAGAGCCACCTCAAAAAAATATACCCCAAGTTTGGTGTGCGTCGAAAAAGCGAACTGATTTCTAAGCTGGCCAACCGTTCTTTTCCGGAACCCCCCTCTAATTAATTACCTTCATAATAGCTTTAAACAGTCAGTATGCCGGGCTCATATAAAGATCACCCCTTTGGGTGATAGACAGTTTTGTTTATTTCAAATTACACTTTCCCCATATGACAATCTCTAATTAAAACAATAAAAGAATTTACCTGTAGGTCAAAACCACAACACTATGGGAAAGGAGTGTAAAAATGCCAAAATGTAAACTGCCCCTGGATAATACGGAAAAAGAACTGGGCACCTGGACAACAAACTTTTTAATTCCCAATGTGGGACGCTATCTTGGTGATTTAACCATTACCGACAAAAGAATTATTTTTCTAAGCAAATTCGACACATCACTTGATTCAGTGCTCAACATGGCTTTTTTCGAAACCTTTGAAGATGAACAATACATGATCATTCCGCGCGACAAAATTAATAAAGTAATTCCTAAAAAAAGCCTGATGAACAAGAGAGTAACACTGCAGACCGAAAACAATGAAGAATACATCATTGATTACGGAATGCTTTCGATAAATGCCATTGTTGAAGCCCTTGAAAAACCTTAATAAGATTGAACGTAAATCAAAATCAGGTAAAGGAGAGTAACCATGCTAGAAATTATTGTGCTGGCCCTGGTGATTATCGGTTTGGGGGCCATGGTCTATTTTTTAAATAAGGCGACCAAGGAAGCGCACAAAAAAAGAGCTGAATTTGCAGAAAAGAAAGGCTGGGTGTATAAACCTGTTACTTCAAAACTAGTTTGGAATGTGCCTTTTAATGACCGCAATATCCGCTACCGCATGGAAGGTGCCGCAGGCGACGGAACTCCCTGGGAAATTACGGCACGTTATCATAAAAAGATCAGCAGTAAATCGAAAACCAGGAACACTGCAACCACACGTGAACTTCTGCCATCGACAGAGATGGTCCTTAAAAAACCGCTTGACGGCAACTTCCTGATCATGCGATCTGCCGGTTTTAATATCCCCGGTTTTGCCATGGGGGAAATTTTTAAAAGGCTTGGTTTCCCTTCGAGCGTGCCCCGCCTTAAAGATGAAGAACTACCGGCAAATCTGGTCGGCTCCTTTGATGTATATTCAGAAGATCCGGGTAGTATGAAATATATCGAAGCAATAGCTCCCGGACTACTTGAATGGGGAGAAAAGTACCCCCGTGATAAGAAGGGCATTGCCCTGGCTGCCACCTCCCAGGGCTGCAAGATGAGAGTTGAATGGTCGCTGGAAAAGCCGGAGGATATAGAGGCGTTTGTTAACACTGGCAGCAGGATATTGGTTTAATTAACAATAAGGATTTATCAAGAAAAGTGTAAGCCTGTTTATAAACTATCTATAAACAAAAAGGAGAGGGAAAAATGTTTAACAAAAAGATAAACTGGATGGTATTACTAGTAGTTGTAGGATTGGCAGTAATGTTATTAGTTGCAGGGTGTGGAGGTTCCGACGATACTGCAGCTCCCGCAGCAGCGCCTGAATCAGCAGAAGATGCTCCCGATGAAGCGGCAGATGCACCGCCTGCAGATTTACCGCCCATTGAAGGAGAGCGTCACGAAACAGACACTGTTTCAATGGTTATTGCTGACGGATGGGATGTAATGGATATTCCCGGCGGCCTCCAGGCGTATAAAGGTAATGCAAAAGCACTTGAAGTGAAAGTCCAGGGCTCCGGGCTCAGCGATGATGATGCTGTGGCAAAAGCAGAAAAAATTTCAGATGACTATGACGGTACTATGATAATGGAGACGAATATACTGGGATTAACTTTTTACCATACCTATTTCGAGTATTCAGGAACAGAACAAAGCAAGTTGTTTGCCGTCAGGGATGGAGCCGAGGTTGAAATTAGCATTGTCGGTCCTGATCACGAGGATGATGTAGAAATAGCCGGAATGCTTTATTCGATTATATTTAAGTAATTTGCCTGAATAAATAGTGGGCGGGGGCTTCCCCGCCCTTTTTGCGGGGTGAGGCTTTGTGTGGCAAAAAAAGTATCGCTAATCTTGTCGTATTAATGCTATCTTTTCTGATACTGTTAACTGGCTGCCAATCGCCAGATACACTGACGGAACCCGAACCCCCTGATCCTGAAAATGATCTTCAGAAAACCGAAGCGCTAGATCCAAATATTATTTTAAGCCTTCTATTTGCGGCCGGTGATTTTATCCTTTCTCCCGATGAAAACCTTTTATACTTCATTGTGCCTTCAGATCCGGGCACGCTTTATCATACTATAGACTTATCAGAAGTTGATATTGATTCGCCAACTGCTCCTGAAATAGAGTGGGATGCAATAGAGGCCCTTGATACCCCTTCTATAATGGGTAATACTTATCATCTTCAGGTATCAGATGACAGCAAAAACCTGCTTTATGCGACCAGTGAAATACAATGGGATGAAACTGATTACGGGGCTAAAACCGTCATCTATTTCAGCCGCCCGGAATTTCCCCCGAAAGTTTACCACCAACTGGAACTGACCGGTGGTGAAGTGCCCTATGCAACATTTGCCGGCCCCGATATAAGCCCGGCCTGGGAGCCGGGCACTAATAATATTATTTATCTTACCCTTTCCGGCGTTTATCGCTATTCTACGGATGATCGCAAAAAAACGTTAATCCGTCCGGCTGCTGATCTGCCGGGTATGGCGGGGGAAGAACAACTGGTTCCCCATGCTTTCTATCTCGAAAATGATCATAAAGAGCTGGCTTACTATGTGAATAACACTATCTATCTTGTTTCACTGGTTGATGGGTCCGGAAAGACCGAAACAATAGAAATAGAACCCGGTGAAAATGATTATGTCGGCCTGCAATATATTTTTGGCGGCAGCTATCTTGTACTTGAAGACAGCTATACCGGCTGGGGCTTTGGGTTGGATTATCTGGAGCTTACATTTTTAGACAGGCAAAGCGGCAAGGTGGTTTTGGAAGGTAATGACTATCTGCCGGCCGGTTACATTCTTGATGAAAACGGCCAGATGTTCTTTAAAAGCCGGGGTGCGGATAACGAGGGATCCTTTGTTCTGCTCAACAGCAGCCTCAGTGAGATCAGCAGAATTTCAGCAAAGGGCATGATCCCGGCCGAAGAGTTCTTTTACCAAGTTAATGTTATTAAACTCAAAGATTGCTGGGCAATACCCTTTTACCTGGATATGGATACCCATTTTGCGGAAATATATTTTGATTGATAAAAAGCAGTATAAAGGCTTCAATTAAGTTCACCCCTTAGGGTGATAGACAAACATATCCTGCTGATGTAGGGTTTTTTTAGTCTGTTATATTTAATCCGATTATCGAGTGCCTTTCTTTTACATAGTGCAAGGCCAGGTGAATGGAAGCAATGAATCCCGGTTTGTATTTGGTCACTTGAACCGGGGGGAGCAAGTAGTGAAACCGGCTTCACCTTCTTGATAAGGCAGTTATTCTGTCGGGAAAGGAGGTGTAAATAAAATGACAAAGTCTAATAAAGTAAGTGTTGCGTTAAAACCGGTTTTTATTCTTCTGGTAATCTTAGCCTTGCTGTTACTGCCCGCTGTTGCATTCGCCGAAGCTGCAGATAATTCTTCCGGCTCCGAATCTACTGCGCCGGAAGCCACAGGCCAGTCAAGTGACGGCTCCTCAGAGTTCGATTCCGGAGATTCTTCCGGACAATCCTCTCCGAACGAGCCATCTGCTCCCGGTGAACCGCAGAATGATCCACCCGCTGATCCCGCAGGCGACCCACCTGGTGAATCAGCAGATGGATCAGATCCAGATCCCACCCCGCAAGAAGACCCCGATCTTTCAAGCGATGCACCTTCGGAACCCGCTGATGAGACCTCCCCTTCAGGCGGTGATGATGGTGGCGATAGCGAAGCAGCTCCAGATGATGGCAGCGGAACCGGTAATTCCTATATTGCCGAGATTACTCCTGATGGCGTAGTTGTAGGTGATTCTGGTGATTACCCTGATTTTCCTACCAATAACACGGCAGCAGATTTTACTGTAACCTTTACCGAAGTAGGGGATAGCGAGCTGGGTTCTGCCCGGGTTGATATTCCCAGCGGGTTTACTGGTATCGACTTTAATGCAGACTGGTCAGCTAACGGCATTGAAACTAACAATGGTCAGCAGTGGGAAGGAAAACTTGACGGTCAACTGGTTTATTTAAGAGCTGTTAATGAGGCTTCCAAATTGCTTAAAGGTGACTCGGTAAGTGTAACCTTTAGTGCTACCACACCGGATACTGTTGGCGTCTATGAGTTTGAAACCAGGGCCTGGACAGGGATCAATGATACTGTTGCTAATTTCGATACTGACGGCAACAACCAGATGGCTGCAGGCTATGTTGACCCGGTGGTGATTGTGGGTAATCCGATCAGCAGCTCTACTGAACTTGCAAATGTTAGCACTGGAGGTTACTATGTCCAGACCGAAGATATCGATCTGAATAATGACTCCTGGACACCGATTGGTGATAATAGCGATCCGTTTAAAGGTGCTTATAACGGTTCTGGTAAAACAATCAGTAACCTGTCAGTTAATGACAATGGTGGCCATACCGGTTTGTTCGGCTTTGTGGAAGACGCTCATCTGAAGAATATAAACCTGGTAAATGTTAACATTGATGACGCCGGCAATACCGCTATTGGCGGCCTGGTTGGTTTCGCATCAGGTAATTATGCAATAGCAAACTGCTCTGTTAGCGGCACCGGTGCTATCAACGGAGAAAGTAATGTTGGTGGTTTGATCGGGAGCGCCAGCAGCTCTGGTTCAGTTACTGGTTGCTCAGTAAGTGGGGTTGACATTAACGGGTCAGGTAATCGTATCGGTGGACTTGTCGGCGATAGTCTTGTCCCGATTGTTAACAGCCATGCAGCAGTTTCTGTCGCCGGTGATGATAACGTCGGTGGCCTGGTAGGTCATACCACATCAAATATCGAGCAGAGTTACGCTACCGGCGATGTTACAGGGGCCGGTAGTAATGTTGGCGGTTTGGTGGGTTATACTACTTCTATCAGTATCAAAGAAAGTTACGCTACCGGCGATGTTACTGGTGTCAATCAAGTTGGCGGTCTGGTAGGCACGCACTACGGGCCTATATATAACAGTTACGCTACTGGTGATGCTACCGGTGATATTAGCGTCGGCGGCCTGGTGGGCTCCAGCTACGGGCCTATATACAACAGTTACGCCAACGGTGATGCTACCGGTGTTGATAAAGTCGGTGGCTTAGTAGGCTTAAGCCGCAATGATGTAACCAACAGTTACTCAACAGGAGTAGTTTTCGGGACAGATGACAACGTTGGTGGCCTGGTTGGTGAAAACGAATCTGGAATTGTTGCCAACAGCTACTACAACTCTGACACTTCCGGCCAGAACGACACCGACAAGGGTGAGCCGAGAACCACAGCCCAGATGACCGGTGGTGTTCCCTCTGCTGCTATTTTCACCGGCTGGGATACTGCCGTTTGGCGGTTCATAGATGGTGAATACCCGCAGCTGAATGCTTTTCTTGAACCGGAACAACCTGGATCAGGTGCCGGTGGAGGCGCCGGATTCGGTTTCTCCTTTGATTTCGGCAGCCTTGGTTTTGGGTTCCCACCGCTTTCAGCTACGGGTGCACCCTATTCAAGCCTAACTGCCACAACCATGGTCTTTGCCGCTGCAGACGGCAGCGCGCCTGCAATCAATGCACAGTTCCTGGCAAATGCCAACTCTGCTGATTTAGGAGCGCTGATCGCTCTTTATGCCGAGCTTCTTCAGCAGTTTGAAGAAAACGGCGCAAGCATGTCAGATGCAGAGTATGCTAGCACTGCAATTGAGCTTGCCATTGCCAGGGCAGCTATTCTGGCTCTTGATGCAAGGCTCTTGCAGGAATCCGGCCTGGGATACATTGAATCTGCAGTTATTGCAGCTTACAATGAAGCACAGGCTCAGCTATCTGCCCACGGCAGCTACCTGAGCGGTGAACAGCGTGAAGCAGCGAACGCGGCTTTGAACGCTGTAGCCGGGGCAATCCGCAATTTCGGCATTGCTTTATAGGCAGTATCATCAAGTGCTTTACAAACAGGGCACGGGGCGCTTTTTCAGGCCCCGTGCTTTTATATAATATGCCCTTTCTCAAACTGCAGAAAATAGAATACCTGCCGGCCTACCGGTCATTGCAGAGCAATCAATCGAGTTAATCATGATTGGCATCCATGAAAACTACTACCGCGTATTAAAAAACTACATTAAGAATAAAAACTTATAAAAAAGTACATAAATAAACCAGGTCCCAACAGACCTGCGGCTTATCCCTCAGAATCTTCCTTCCCGGGTATCTACAGCCGTTTTCCTTCGCCCCTACAGGCGCTCTCCTTCGGCCTCCGTCCGTTCATTCAGATCCTGTGCTGTGGTTTTCCGACGCTTCCCGGTCCAGTTCCGGTTTTCACACCGTTGCTTTTCCTTTCGGCTGCCGTTCCTTTCAGCTGCCCGTTTCTTCTGGATAATCCCGGTTTCCAATCAAGGCTTACGCCTTTCTTTTCTTCCGCTTTATCCCCTTAACCCGGGCCTGGTTCACCTTTCAGTCTCTCGGAACCTGGTGAGATTATATTATCATGCTGTCTGTAACTTGTCAATAGTTTTTTCAATATTTTATAAAGAAAAATTATTGGATCATATTGCCAGAACATATACTTTGCCAGGGCGCTAATTAGCTCATTTTTTTATTTTTAAAAGGGAAAAAGAACTTTTTGGCCAATTATATTTAACGTGGTAGTTAGCTTAATTGCAAAGCGTTCCAAAAATAAGAGGAGCTATAATATGTCAGAAATCAAGCAAAAATTTGAGAACAGGGGCACGGTAGCAGCAATCAGGGGCAGCGTGGTTGATGTGTATTTCCCGGGAAATTTGCCGCCGCTGCAGAACATGCTCAGGGTCGGCCCGGATAGCGATATTGTAGTTGAAGTGGTTTCCCACCAGGGCAACGAGATAGCCCGGGGAATAGCCCTTTCCCCGACCAGGGGTTTGAAGCGGGGAGACCCTGCCGAAGACAGTGGAGATATGATCCGCGTGCCTGTGGGCAAGCAGGTCCTGGGACGAATGTTTAATGTATTTGGTGAAACTATTGATGATAAAGAACCGATTACTACAGCCGATAAATGGGGTATTCACCGGGAACCGGTCCCGGTTAACCGCAGGGTTACCGCTTCAGAAATATTTGAAACTGGAATAAAGGCAATCGACCTGCTTACCCCCCTGGAGAGGGGTGGCAAAGCCGGCCTCTTCGGCGGTGCCGGTGTTGGCAAAACAGTATTAATTACAGAGTTGATCAATAATACCGTTGGCAAACATGAAGGGGTGAGTATTTTTTGCGGTATTGGTGAACGTTCCCGTGAAGCCGAGGAACTCTACCGCGATATTCAGGATGCCGGGGTGTTGGATAATACGGTGATGATCTTCGGCCAGATGAACGAACCTCCCGGGGCGCGTTACCTGGTTGGTCATTCAGCCCTGACCATGGCCGAGCATTTTCGAGATGAAGCAAGGCAGGATGTTCTGCTCTTGATCGATAATATTTTTCGCTTTGTTCAGGCCGGCTCTGAAATGTCTGGTTTGCTGGGTAAAATGCCTTCCCGTGTTGGTTACCAGCCTACCCTTTCAACAGAAATAGCCGAACTGCAGGAACGCATTTCCAATACAGCCACCGGGGCGATCACTTCGATCCAGGCTGTATATGTTCCGGCCGATGATTTTACTGATCCCTCGGCTACACATACATTTGCCCACCTTTCGGCTTCAATTATCCTGTCGCGAAAACGGGCCAGCGAGGGTCTTTACCCGGCTGTCGACCCCCTGCGTTCCTGGTCGAAAATGCTTACCCCCCTTGTAGTCGGGGAAAGGCATTACAAGGTTGCCCAGGAAGCCAGGCGCACCCTGGCCGAATATGAAGAGCTGAAAGATATTATAGCCATGCTCGGCCTGGAAGAACTCTCCCAGGACGACCGCCAGGTGGTTAACCGGGCCCGTCGCCTTGAGCGTTTTCTTACCCAGCCTTTTGTAACTACAGAGCAGTTTACCGGGATGAGCGGGCGGGTGGTAAACCTGGAAGATGCCATTGACGGCTGCGAGCGGATTCTTAACGATGAATTTGCCGAACGTTCCGAGTCTGATCTGTACATGCTGGGTAAAATAGGAGAAATCAAACCCGGCCCTGCCAATAAGCAAAAAGATGATGGCGGGGAAGAACCGGATAATACGGAGACAGGGAGCGAAACTGAAACAGCCGGTAATGAAGAGGCTGATTAATCATGAATAAGAACAGCGGTAAGCGCGGAGTGGAGGTTCGGGTTTGCATTTAAAAATTCTCCTGCCGGCCGGGGTAGAGGTTGAAACTGAAATCAAAAAGCTGTCGGCGGAAGCCGAAAACGGCCATTTTACCCTGCTGCCACGCCATATTGACTTTGTTTCCGCCCTGGTTCCCGGTATCTGTTTCTACCAGGCTGCGGACGGTTCCGAACATTTTTTAGCCATTGACGAAGGCATTCTTGTCAAGCAGGGAGACAATGTTTACATTTCGGCTGCCCGGGCTATCCCCGGCGATGACCTCGGGCAACTCGAAGAGCTGGTAGCCAGTGAACTGAAAGCGCTTGACGAAAGTGAAAAGAAGGCCCGCACGGTAATGTCCCGCCTTGAAGCCGACACCCTGCGCCGTTTTACCAGGCTGGGAGGAGAACACTAATGAGCAGCAAAGACAAGGAGCAAAAGGGTAAAAGCCTGCCCGATCAGGTTGGCAGAAAAGCGGCCCGGCGTATTAAGGCCCGCCGCACCCGCGATCGGGGAGTCTGGTTCGGGCTTGGTCTCTTTGGCATGGTCGGCTGGACCGTGGCAATTACTACACTGCTAGGAGTTATTATCGGTATCTGGATTGACCGCACCTGGCCCAGTCGCTATTCCTGGACCCTGATGATGCTAATCATCGGGTTGCTAATAGGCTGTATGAATGCCTGGTACTGGGTGAATAAAGAGAGCAGGCCGGATGACGATGATGATTATGACGGGGAGGATCATTAATTATTCTTTGTGTGCAAAAACTCCGGATTTATATGCAGGGGTTCAGGTTACGGTAAATGTAGGGTTGAAATATAATAGTGCTTTAACACATATAAGTTAAGTGGGTGCGATGTTTCAATGGAGACCTTTCAGTTGAACTGGTTCTATCTCATATTATCAATTTTGCTCGGCTGCCTGCTTGCGCTATTTTTTTTCGGCGGTTTGTGGTGGACGGTGCAGCGAATTGCCGGCAGTGAAAGACCTTACCTGATTGCGATTATCAGTTTTTTAATTCGCACAGCAGTTATTTTACTTGGTTTTTACCTGCTGCTACGGGTTGGCTGGCCTTACCTGATGGCAGCACTGGCCGGGTTTATCATCGGCCGGATGGTATTAACTTATAAGCTTAAACCCGAAAGGAGGCCTGATCAATTAAATGACCATCACACCCGATGAAATTATTATCTTCCAGGCAGGCTGGTTTAAAATTAACGCTACCATCTTATTTACCTGGATCATTATCATCCTGATGACTTTAGGTTCATGGCTGGTTACCCGCAAACTATCCAGTGAAGGGCCGATCAGCCGCTGGCAGAATTTGCTTGAAGTTGTTGTCAACATGATCAAAAACCAGATTTACGAGGTCAGCCGCCAGGAGCCGGGGCCCTACCTGCCCTTTGTCGGAACCCTGTTCCTCTTTATTACCGTTTCAAATATCCTGACTATAATACCCGGTTATATGCCGCCGACCAGTTCGCTTTCAACAACGGCTGCCCTGGCGATCAGCGTTTTTATAGCCGTACCTGTTTTCGGTATTGCCGGCATCGGTATCGGGAACTACCTGAAACAGTACCTGCAGCCAACCTTTTTCATGCTGCCTTTTAATATTATCGGTGAGCTCAGCCGAACCCTGGCCCTGGCCGTACGTTTATACGGCAACATGATGAGTGGAACGGTTATTGTGGCCATCCTGCTGACTATAGTTCCCCTGGTTTTTCCGATTGTGATGCAGGTTCTCGGCCTGCTCACCGGCTTAATCCAGGCCTATATTTTTGCCATCCTGGCCATGGTCTATATCGCATCGGCCAGCCAGGCTCACCGGGAAACGCAGGCGAAAAAAAACAGTTAATCAATCAAGCCTGATTGGAACCGCCCCATTATCACGGGCAGCTTTATTCCGGACGGCATAAAAAAGAGAAGGAGAGAAGATTAAAATGGAAGGTTTAAGTACAATCGGTGCAATATCAATTATTACCGCCGGGTTGACCATCGCCATCGGTTCTGTAGGGCCGGCGCTGGGGCAGGGTCGCGCTGTGTCGCAGGCTCTCAGTTCAATAGCCCAGCAGCCCGACGAAGCCAACACGATTACCCGCACCCTCTTTGTCGGTTTGGCCATGATCGAATCAACGGCTATCTACTGCTTTGTTGTAACAATGATATTAATATTTGCCAACCCCTTCTGGAACCATTTTATACAGTAAAGGGCAGGCGGCAGAAGAAGCCTTAAAAACGGGAGAGTCGAGATGATAATAGACTGGTATACAATTATATTTCAAATCATTAACTTCCTGATCCTCGTCTTCCTGCTGTGGCGCTTTCTTTACGGTCCGATCACCAAAACGATGGACGAGCGGGAAAGAAAAATAGTGGAACGTGAAGAAGAGGCTGAAGCTAAACGCAGGGAAGCCGAAGAGCAGGGTGAAGCCTTACGTGAAAAAAATGAGGAGCTGGAGAAGAAGCAGGAAGAAATGCTGGATGAAGCCAGGGAAGCTGCTGAAGAAGAAAAAAACAGGCTGCTCGGCGATGCCCGCCGCGAAGTTGATCAAACCAGGCTCCGTTGGGAAGAAGCCCTGGAAAGGGAGCAGGAGGCATTTGCCTCAGAACTGCGCCGCCGGATTGGCCTGCAGGCTTCATCACTGGCCCGTCGCTGCCTGGAGGACCTGGCTGATGCCCGGCTGGAAGAGCTTGTTTTAAAGCACTTCATTGCCAGAGTTGATCAGCTTTCCGAAGCAGACCGGGATGAGCTGGCCGAGGGAATCAAAAAAAATCAGGGCAGCATCAACCTGCACAGCGCTTTTGACCTGGATGATCAGCAGCAAGGCCGGGTTTTAGAGGCTTTAATGAAAGTTTTACCTCCTACTGGCAGTGAACCGCAGCTGGCCTGGAAGAAACAGGACCACCTGGTCTGCGGCCTGGAGCTGGAAGCCGGCGGTTTTCGGGTAGCCTGGAATATTGACAGTTACCTGGAGGCGGTCGAGGCTGAAATTCTCAGGGAACTAAGCCAGAACAGGTCTGCGGGAGGCGAGATTGAGGAGGTGCCCGGGCTTGAACAGAAAGAATAAAACTGATCGTTCTATTCATTCTTACCTGCAGGGCAGCATTGATCAGGCCGACCGGGCTGTAAAAAAAGTTCTCGAAGAGAGCCCTGCCTCGCCGAAAGTGGAAGAGAGCGGTACCGTAGTTTCGATCGGTAACGGTATTGCCCGGGTTTCCGGGTTAACCGGGGTTCGTTCCGAAGAGCTGGTTCAATTTCCCGGTGGGGTTACCGGTATAGCATATAATCTTGACCGGAACGAAATCGGAGTAATCATGCTTGGCAGTGATGAAAAAGTGGCTTCGGGAACACGGGTAAAACGTACCGGGCGGGTAGTTGATGTTCCGGTGGGTGAAGCGCTGCTCGGCCGGGTTATCGATGCCGCGGCCAATCCGCTCGACAACCGTGGACCGGTTAACTACACCGAGCGCCGTCCGGTTGAGCGCGAAGCGCCGCCAATTATGGCCCGGGCTCCGGTTACCGAGCCGCTGCAGACCGGTTTGAAAGTGGTTGATGCCCTTATTCCGGTCGGGCGCGGCCAGCGTGAACTGATCCTGGGCGACCGCCAGATCGGTAAAACAGCCATTGCCCTCGATACCATTATTAACCAGGCCGACAAGGATGTCCTCTGCATTTACTGTTCCATCGGCCAGCAGGGTGCCGATGTAGCCAAGTTTATCGCTAAACTGCGTGAATATGACGCCATGACATACACCACCGTGGTTGTCGCTTCGGGCGACGGGCCTCCCGGCCTGCGCTTTATAGCGCCCTTTGCTGCCACCACCATTGCCGAATACTTTATGGAGCAGGGCCGTGATGTACTTATTATTTACGATGACCTTACCCTGCATGCCCGTTCCTATCGCGAGCTTTCGCTGTTGCTGGAGCGGCCGCCCGGGCGCGAGGCTTACCCGGGTGATATATTTTACCTTCACTCGCGTTTACTGGAACGGTCAACCCGTTTGCGTGATGAATACGGGGGGGGGTCGCTGACTGCCATGCCGATCATCGAAACCCAGGCCCAAAACCTGTCGGCCTACATACCGACCAACCTGATTTCGATTACTGACGGGCAGATCTACCTTTCGCCGGAACTGTTTCAGCTTAACCATCTGCCTGCCGTAGATGTGGGCAAATCAGTATCCCGGGTTGGTGGAAAAACCCAGCTGCCGGCATACCGCGCTGTTACCGGCGACCTGCGCCTCTCTTATGCCCAGTTTGAAGAGCTGGAGATGTTTGCCCGTTTCGGCACCAGGCTTGATGAAAAAACCCGTGAAACCATTGAAAGGGGGCGCCGGGTACGCAAGGTGCTGACCCAGCCCGAGCTGCTGCCCCTGACCATATCGGAACAAATTGCTGTTCTATTGGCGGTAACCGAGGGGCTTTTTGATCAGATAGAAGTAGAGCAGATACCCGCTGCCGAAGAAGCAGTGCGTAAGGCGGTTACAACCGAACAGGCGGCAATATGCCGCAAGATTGACGAAGGAGAACTTTTAAGCGAAGAAGATCAGGCCGCCATTGTCGAAACAGCCCAAAAAGCGCTGGAAGAGTACGAACCTGCCGCCAACCGGCAAAATGAAATGTAGCAGTTCAGCCTGCTGAACCCGTTAGAAAATAGGAGGTTTATTATTGAGCGGTAACCTTGAACAACTGCAGAAACAGATATCCAGCGGCGAAGACCTTTCCTCCATTGTCCGAACCATGAAAGCTTTGGCCGCCACCAGTGTTCGCCAGTACGAAAAGGCTGCTGAATCACTCGATGATTACTACCACACGGTGGAACTGGGCCTTTCCGTTGTTCTGGCCGGGTATGAAGAAAACACTCCCGCCGCCACTGTAAACCGCCCCCAAAACGAACTGCTGCTAATATTTGGTTCCGACCACGGCCTGGCTGGCCGCTTTAATGAACAGATTGTCAGCTATGCCCTGGAAAGCTACACCTCTTCAAGTGAACAGGGTAAATCCACACCCCGGTTCGATCAAGCTGTGGCTGCCATCGGGGAGCAGGTAATCAGCAGGGTTGCCGCAGAAGGAATCGATCTGAAGGGGGTTTTTAACATGCCCACTTCGATCAGCGCTATAACCCCGTTTATTCAACAGCTGCTCCTTAAAATTGAAGAATGGCGTTTTGAAGAAGGTATTGAAAAAGTACAGCTTTTCTACAACCGCCCCGAAACAGGCGGTTTCAGGGCTACTGTTGAAACCCTGCTACCGGTTGACCTGCAGCAGCTGCGCCAGGCCAGGTTGCAATGGCAATCGCGCTCGCTGCCAACCTACACCATGCCGACCGGCAGGCTGCTTTCATCCCTGCTGAGCCAGTATTTCTTTGTTTCACTCTACCGGGCCTGCGCCCTTTCTCTGGCTGCCGAAAATACCAGCCGCCTGGCCGCCATGCAGGCTGCCGAAAAAAATATCGGTGAAAGGTTAACCGAACTGAAAACTGCTTACCAGCATGAACGCCAGGGGGCAATCACCGAGGAACTGCTTGATATTATCTCCGGCTTCCGGGCTGTTAAGGGCAGTGGCGAAGAAGATAAAAAACCCACCCTAAAATAAATCTACGCTGTTTTATCCTGTTTTTTATTAATGGCCAGGTAAACACCTGCTGCAATACCGGGCAAACAGGCGATCGCCCCGAATAAAAAGGCTTCCCTGAACCCGGGTATGGGTCCGCTTATCCCCTCAAAAACAGAAGGTATCAGGGCATACAAAATGATTCCGGCTATAGTTGTACCGGTAGCCGAACCGGTAAAGCGGACCATGTTGTGCACCCCGGAAGCAACCCCGTTGCGGCTTGAATCAACCGTGGAAAGCACTGAATGCAGGGCCGGGGTTGCAGTCATGGCAAAACCGAGCCCGTTTATAGCCAGGCCAAGGGCAATGTACAAATATGCAGTTTCCATCGATATGCGTGAGAACATGTAAAATGAAAAAGCGCGCAGGGCCATCCCGGCAATAATCGGTATTCCCGGCCCAAAGCGGTCCGAAAGCCTGCCGCCCAGGGGAGAAAGCAGCGAAACAGCAGTAGCTGCGGGCAGCAGCAACAGGGCTGTCATGGCCGGCCCGTGGCCCAGCACCGTGCCGAAGTAGATTGGCAGAACAAAGAGCGTTCCCGATATCCCAACCTGCTCGATAAAACCTACCAGCAGGCCCAGGCTGAAGCGGGAATTTTTTAATAACAGGGGGTTGATCAGCGGATCTGCCGCCTTTTTTTCAATCCGGTAGAAGGTAAAGTAAAGCAGCATAACCAGAATGAAACCGGCTTTAACCCAGTTATTGGCCCAACCCCAGTCGGGCAGAATGGTTATGGTCATCAGCAAAATTGCTGTCGAAATCATCAGGGTGGCAGCGCCCATGCCGTCAAAGCTGCTTTTGGTCTTGCGAACCCAGGTGCCCAGCTCCCTGCTGATAATCATTTGCCTGCCTGCCGCGGCAGTAATCACCAGGGCTAAAACAGAGAGAAAAATGAATGCGCCCCGCCAGCAGGAAACATCGGCCAACAGGCCCGAAACAACCGGTCCTATAACTGCTCCGGAAGCACCTATTCCGCTCCAGAGCCCCAGCGTTTTACCCCGCTCCGACTCTTTTGTCTTGGCCATCAGAATAGCCAGCGAATTAGGGACCAGCAGGGCAGCACCCAGGGCCTGCAGTATGCGGCCGGCAATTAACCAGCCAATCGTAAAAGCGGTCCCGCAGATCAGCGAACCGGCACCCAGGATAAATATCCCGGCCAGAAAGAATCTTCTCGGCCCGTATAAGTCCCCGATTTTTCCGGCAATAGGGATCAGCGCCGCCAGGGGCAGGGTGTAAGAGTTAACTACCCAGGTTAGCCAGTTCAAACTAACGGAAAGGTCAACCATAATTTCGGGCAGTAGAATTTTTATCGAGTTGATATTCATGATCGAAATCAGGTAGGCCAGGTAAATATAGATCATTGGCAGCAGTTACTCCGTTCAACATATTATCTGTTTTGAATAGTTTACCTTAAACAGTCTACACCATTGATTATTAAATGCAAGTTTGTCAACCGGTAGAAGGAATAAGCCCCACTGTAGCGAAACATAAAATAATGAACCTAACCATTAAATTATATCCGCCTTACTGCAAAAAAGGTGAACCAGACCAGTTTACCCTGGAGTTGAAACAGCACACTATTACCCTGGAGCAACTCTCTTTCCACTTGTCCCGCAAGTGGAAAAACCGTTTTGATTACCCCCTGATCGACGAACGACAGGTGCTTACTGCCGAATTCATGGTGAACGGTAAGCATGAAGCTCTTGATTTTACCCTTTCCGATAAAGATGAAGTCTCCGTCATCCCCTACCTCTGCGGTGGTTAATGTAAAATTGCAACGGATATTGTTTGTATTTATGGTTTATTCTCTATTTATAACGAGTTTGTAACAGAAAAAGTGTATAATATAAATATATTATGACCTTTGCTGCGCTTTTTACCGCAAGTTTTAACAACTGAGACTTTCACCAACTAGATAATTAATTTTTGCGGAACTTAGAATGCTGATAACCTATTTGTCATTTTACAAAATAATGTAAAATTGCAACTACTACAAGATAAACTAACTAAGTTTACAGACAATCTTTGCCTATTTTAAAGGAGGTTGATCTATGGCTATATTGCTATACAGGGTGTGGAATGCAGTGAAACCCGTTTTGTAAATGGTCACTTGAAACGGGTGGAGCAATTAGTGAAACCGGCCTCGCCTTTTAAGTTTGAAAAGTTTTTCAATACTTGAAAGAGAGGTGAAATGATGAGGAAAGTTAAAAACAGTTTTAGAATATTGGTTGTTTTAACAGTTGTTACGGGAATGTTGCTGATGCCGCTGGCAGCCTTTGCCGAAGCGCCCGATGGTGGAGGAAGCGGTGAAAGCGCCGATGTCTCAACGGGCTCCGGCGGAGATAGTGGGGGCGGCGGTATCGATACCGGAAGCAGTGGTGGAGATACCGGCTCTGGTAATGGTATCGACAACAGCGGCAGTTCTGCAGGAGATACTGGAAACAGCGACAGCGGTGCCAGTTCAGAACCCCCTGCCGGTGGAAATGATGAAGGTCAGCCGCCGGCAAATGATAACGGGGGCTCCGATGATCCTGAACCTGCTGCTCCCGGTGATCAGTCTGATCAGCCCGATGAAGCAGCTGGTGAAGAAGCAGATCCGGATGATCCAGAAGCCGGTGACGATGAAGTAAGCCCTGATCAATTAGATGATCCTGCCGATGAAGCAGATCCGGATGATCCAGAAGCCGGTGACACTGAAGAAATTGGAAACTCTTATGTGGCAACAGTTGAAACAACAACAAACGGATTACTTGATAAAAACAAAGAATACGATTTTACAGCAACTTTTAAAGAACTAAATGCAAGTGGCCAGAAGCTCGGTTCAGCACAGTTAACTATTGACAATAATTTTACTGATATTAAGGACATATCTGTTCAACCGCCAACAGGAAAATCATGGAGTTTTAACTTGGTTGATCATGTTCTTTCTCTTTGGGCAGAGAATGAAGCAAGTTATCTTGGTCAAGATGAATTTGTATCAATATTATTTAAAGCAACTACGCCAGACACTGCTGGAGGATATACTTTTAAAACTGAAGCTTGGACTACTGCGAACGATGAGTTCAATAGTGTCGCAGGCAGCCCGGGCTCAGGTAACAACAACATGGCTGATGGCTATTATGACCCCACTTTATGGGTGGCTGATGCTAATGATACTATCAATTTAGCTGCTGGTGAATATGGTGTAAACAGAACAGTAGAGATTGATAAATCAGGGGTTACTATTCAGGGTGAATCGGCAAACACTACTATTGTTAGTGGCACATCCGAAAACGCTGTTCCTGTATTTGAAATAAAAGAAGATAATGTAACCATTAGGGATTTAGGGATTACTCTAACAGAAAAAGCTATGGGTCTGTATGGCCAACAATATGATGGATTATTACAAACTACTCAAGGCCTAGAAGGTATAAATATATTAAATAATATGCTATGGGTTCCTGAACAGGGTTCAAGAGAAGACATGGGTAGTTGGGGTGCCTTTGGAGTTAAAATAGATCGAAACAGCGAAGCGACACTGACAGGAAACATTATTTATAATACCAGGCAGGGTATCTCCGGAAGTTATGGTTCGTCTTTAACTATTGAAGATAACGATATCTATAATACTAAAGGCGGTATATGTATATATACAAACCAAGCTGATATTGAGAACCATACGATCGTTAACAACAAATGGGATGCACCTGATCCTGCTCAAAGCCATAATGAGTGGGATATAACCTGGCACACAGGTGGTTCATACACAAGTAGTGACTGGTTTAATCACTATCAAACTTTTGTTTTAGCCCTTTCAAAAACAAATAATGATGCATATGTAGTAGATCGAAGAGGTGAGGGTACCACCGGTGCTCCTGGAGGGAACAGAAGCCACGTTTTTGTTGAATCAGGTAGTGGCTATGATGTTCAGAATAATGCTTTAGGTAACTTTAATCAACCGCTTAGTACGATTTCGGCGGGGATAGATGCAGCTGTTTCCGGCGGCACTGTTTATGTTGCACCTGGTACATATACAGAGCAGGCGGTAATAGACAAAAGCATCAATTTATTAGGGCAAAGCGGAGCAATAATTAAAGCTCCGGATTCTGCAACACGGGTTACACAAGGCGTTACAGGTTCTACTAGAACATTTGATCCTATCATATTCATAAATGGCGATGAGAATGGTATTGAAGTGACTATTCAGGGTTTTGAAATTGATGGCCAAAATGATCCAGGCAACAATACTTTCACTGGTATACTTGCTTATAATATTATCAACAGTATCATCTCTGACAACATCCTTCATAAACTCCTGGGCGACCGTGAAACTATGGGTATCTCAGTCTATGGAAACAAATCAGACGTTACTGTATCCGGAAATACAGTAACAGATTTTTCTAGAAATGCAATAACAATCCTAGATGCTCAAACAGCCAGTATTCTTAATAATATAATTACTGGTCGTGGTTATGTAGGCCCGGGATGGGCGCAGAATGGGATCCAAATAGTTGGGGTTAATACAGGTATTATTTCAGGAAACAAATTGTCTGAAATAGGATGGATTTGGCCAGGAGATGGAACTGCCTGGACCGCAACTGGTATTCTGGCTTATGGTCCTGCTTTAAATTCTGTTCAAGTTAGCGATAATGAGTTAACTAATGTTCAGGTTGCCATAAGATTATTTGATATTGGAGCAGAAGTAAATAATAATATAATTAACATGGTGGATCCTGGCAGCCTTAAGTCAGATTCTCTTTATGGTATCTTAACACAAGGTGAAAGTAACTATAATGTTTTTACTAATAATTCTATTAGTAATTATTATATAGGCATATACCTTGGGTTGAGTGCTGCTGATTCAATTGAACGATCTGATCGAAATGTGTTAATAAATAATAACACCGTTGTAGATAACTATTTAGGCTTAGGTGCCAATTGCTCAGATGTATATAATTTATTTTTACGCAATAATTTAATAGCAGGTAATACATTTGGAGTATGGAATTGGACTACAAATGTAGTGGATGCGCTATTGAACTTCTGGGGGCACGCAAGTGGCCCTTACCATGAGGGACTTAATCCAGATGGCCAGGGGGATATTGTTAGTGATTATGTCTTATTCGACCCCTGGTATATCAACGCTGCAATGACTTTAGACAGCAATTATGTTGCTCCTGAACCTCCTGACACGGATACTGGCCCCACCGGCCCATTTGTCGAACCTGTTGGTCCCTTTGGGTTTGACATTCCCTTTACCCCCTTCCTGCCGGGTGGAACCGGT
>CAYMIW010000024.1:0-45192 GCA_964390725.1 uncultured Syntrophomonadaceae bacterium
GCTCGCCATGGAGAAAGGTTTCATACCCGACCCACCGGCCGAGTAGACAGGAGGACAAGATGAGCGACGAAATTAAAATGGTTGATATATTTTTAATGGGGAAAAGGTATACTGTACCTGATACCCTGACAATCATGGATGCCATGGAGTACGCCGGCTACCAGCTTAAAAGGGGTTGCGGTTGCAGGGCCGGTTTTTGCGGAGCCTGTGCAACTGTATACCGTATGGCTGGTGACTTTGAACTGAAAGTGGGCCTGGCCTGCCAGACCAAGGTTGAAGATGGGATGTACCTGGCCCAGATACCGTTTTTCCCGGGAAGGAAGGCAACATTTGACCTGGAGGAAATAAAACCATCGACAGCACATTTCGCCCAGCTTTAC
Source organism: uncultured Syntrophomonadaceae bacterium (assembly GCA_964390725.1). Classification (GTDB taxonomy): domain Bacteria; phylum Bacillota; class Dethiobacteria; order DTU022; family DTU022; genus JAABTH01. Next base: position 381 of record CAYMIW010000024.1, read on the forward strand.
CCGGAAGTGTTCCGCTGCCTGGGCTGCAGTTCATGTACCAAGGCCTGCCCCCAGGATATCGATGTTATGCAGTATATTGCCTATATTCAGCGGGGGGATTTTGAGAAGGCTGCCGATATTTCATTTGACTGCCTGATGTGCGGGCTATGCGTTTCGCGCTGCCCTGCCAATATAGTACATTACAATGCAGCACTAACCGCACGAAGGCTATACAGCCGTTACATAGCCAAGCCCGATGAATTTCTCGCCGAGAGGGCAAAGGCCATCGAAAATGGCGAATGCGATGCGGATATTGATGCGCTGATTAATTCAGACCAGGAAAAACTTCAGCAACTATACAACAACAGGGACATTGAGTAAGGGACCCGGAAAGGAGGAAATGTCAATTGCCATATAAAGGTAAACTAGGAGAGTTAGTTAAAAAAGTTGAAGAAACAAGGCCTTCCCGGGTTGGAGTTCATTATCCACGGATGTCTCAGGAAGAAAGACAGGATGTTCTGGAAAATTTTCATCCCGATTATAACACGGAAGGCTTTCGCAATATCCAGGTGGGAGTGAGCAAGGGAGCAAGGATGCCGGTGGAAATGGCCGATGTATTTGAAGCCTGGAGCAAGTTGCGCGATGTTAAACTCAACCTGAGCGATGAACCCGATTATGACGTGGATGTATTAATCATTGGTGGTGGAGGAGCGGGTGCTTCAGCGGCGCTGGAGGCCCATGCTGCCGGGGCAAATACCTTAATTACCACCAAGCTGCGTTTTGGTGATGCGAATACCATGATGGCCCAGGGAGGAATCCAGGCTGCCGATAAAGAAAACGACAGCCCGGCCATTCATTATCTTGACGTGGTCGGCGGAGGGCGCTTTGAAAACGTGCCGGAACTGGCCAGGGCCCTGGTGATGGATGCCCCGTTGGCGATTAAATGGCTGGAAGATCTGGGGACCATGTTTGATAAAAAAGAAGATGGAACCATGGTTACCATCCACGGCGGGGGAACATCGAGGAAAAGGATGCATGCCGCCCGCGATTATTCCGGGGCCGAGATTATGAGAACCCTGCGTGACGAGGTATACAACAAGGGTATAACGGTGGTGGAATTTTGTCCCGCCGTGGAACTTTTACTTGATAAAAACGGACGCGCCGGCGGAGCTGTTCTCTATAACCTGGAAACAGAGCAATACCTGATAGCCAGGGCTAAGACAGTTATTATTGCCACCGGGGGCTCGGGCAGGCTGCACTACCGAGGTTTCCCAACCAGCAATCACTACGGGGCGACAGCTGACGGCCTGGTTATGGGTTACCGGGCCGGGGCAAAAACTATTTATGCCGATTCTATTCAATATCACCCCACGGGTGGAGCTTATCCGCCCCAGCTGCTCGGCCTTTTGGTAACAGAAAAAACAAGGGGCCTGGGCGCTACCCCTCTGAATATCAACGGGGAGCAGTTTGTCTACCACCTGGAAACGAGGGACGTGGAATCCTCGGCGATTATTCGTGAATGTTCGGAAAGAAAGCTGGGTGTTCCCCTGCCGACAGGTATAGATGCAGTATGGCTCGATTCACCAATCCTGGAGCTGACTTATGGCGAAGGGACTATTGAAAAGCAACTGCCGGCCATGCTGCGCCAGTTCATGCGTTTCGGAGTGGATATCCGCAAGGAGCCGATGCTGATTTACCCTACTTTGCACTACCAGAACGGGGGTCTGTTGATTGATGAAAACGGACTGACTGCTGTTGATGGCCTCTATGTGGCCGGTGAGGCAGCCGGGGGTATTCATGGGACCAATCGCCTGATGGGTAACTCGCTTCTTGATATTATTGTGTTTGGCCGCCGGGCCGGAAGGCATGCCGCAGCAGTAAGCAGTGATACATCAATGCCTGAAGGGCTGAACCTTGATCATGTTGCTGCTTATCACAAAGAGCTGGAAGAGGCCGGCGTTGCCGATGACAGGGTAGGACCGATACTGCTCCCGCATTACACACATCACTGATTAGATATATATACCGAAACTGGTATTTTACGCGAGTATAAAAACAAAGGGCCGGCAAACGTTCTTCGGAAAATTTGCCGGCCAATTGTTTTATTTGAACCATTGTGATTTATACCTTTACCGGATTTAAGAGCCGATCTATAATATGATATGTCACAATTAAAATTGGAGAAAACCGGTCCGCTTAATAATAAACAGATAATAGCCAGGTTAGCGGAGTATTATCCTTTGGCGAGGACAAGTTTGAACCATGAAAATCCCTTTCAACTTCTTGTTGCCACCATTTTATCGGCACAGACTACCGACGAACAGGTAAACAAGATAACGGAGAAGCTATTTCAGGATTTACCTACAGCAGCAGATATGGCTGCGCTGGAGCCTGTTGACCTGGAGCCATATTTAAAAAGTTGCGGGTTATATCGTCATAAGAGCCGCTACCTGGTTAAGACAGCGAAGATCATAACGGAGCATTACCTGGGTAAGGTGCCCGAGGATTTCAATGAACTGGTCAAACTTCCAGGAGTGGGAAGAAAGACGGCGAACGTGGTGATCAGCAGTGCTTTCAATAAACCGGCCCTGGCTGTGGATACACATGTATTCAGGGTTTCCAGACGTCTGGGTCTGGCAGACGGAAAAAGTACTCTGGAAGTTGAAGAACAGCTTAAGGAGGTTATCCCGGCCGCAGAGTGGAAAGATATTCATCACCGCCTGATTGCCCACGGGCGAAAAATATGTCAGGCCAGGAATCCACAATGTGAATCCTGCTTTCTGATAAATTTATGCCAATATGCAAGGGAGAGAAACAGTAAAAAATGACAGCAAAAAAGCTGAAACCTAAAGAGCTGCGCCTGGAGTATGACGCAAAAAAAATTAAGTTTAAAACCACAGACGAAGTTGCACCCCTGGAAGGAATGATCGGCCAGGAAAGGGCTGTAAAAGCAACCGAATTTGGGTTACGCATAAAAAGGCCGGGTTACAATATATTTATGACCGGATTAACCGGAACAGGGAAATCCAGCTATGCCCAGTCTATTATTAAAAAAATCTCTGCTGAAGAACCGGTTCCGGACGACTGGGTTTACGTTTATAACTTTGAGCATCCCGGCGAACCGATTGCCCTGAACCTGCCCGCTGGAAGCGGTTACGTTTTTTGTCGCAAGATAGAGGAACTGCTCGACGATCTGAAGGAAAGCATTCCCAAAGCTTTTGACGGCGATGATTACGAACGCCAAAAATCAGTATTCGTCAAGGAGTTCCAGGAGTCTAGGAGCGTTCTATTTGAAGAACTAAACAAGGTGGCCCAGGAACAGGGTTTTGCCCTGAAGCGGACCAGCTCCGGCTTTGTCACTATTCCGATCAAAGACGGGGAACAGATCAACGAAGAGGAGTATGCCAAGCTTGAACAAGCTGAGCGGGATGAGTTGGAAAAAAAATCTACCGAGGTGCAGTTAAAGGCAATGGAAATTATGCGCCGGGTGCAGCGTGTAGAAAAAGAGCTTAAGGAAAAACTGAAAGAGCTCGATCAGAAGATAGGCCTGGCAGCCATCGGACATCTTTTTAACGAGTTACATGAACAGTATGATCAGCATGAAGCGGTTAAAAAATACCTGGCCGCTTTCGAAGAGGACGTCCTTTCAAACCTGGCTGATTTTCGCGGTGAAGAAGAAGATCAGCAGAACCCCATGCTTTGGTTGCGGCGGCAGAGTCAGGAGCAGACCGATATTCGCTATACGGTAAACCTCCTGGTTGATCACCGTGATACTGAGGGAGCGCCAATGGTTTATGAAACCAATCCTTCATACTACAACCTGCTGGGCAGGGTAGAATATGAAAATCGCTTCGGTATGGTGGTTACCGATTTTTCAATGATCAAACCCGGTGCCCTGCACGAGGCAAACGGGGGTTACTTAATTCTTCAGGCGCGGGATGTGCTCACGGCAATGCAGTCCTGGGAAGTTCTTAAAAGGGTTCTCCGGACGAGGGAGATTAGAATTGAGAATATCAGCGAACATTTCGGCCTGGTGGCAATGGCTACCCTGCGCCCGCAGCCTATTCCCCTGAATATTAAGGTGATCATGATCGGTAACCCCTATATATATCAAATTCTTTACCATTATGACGAGGATTTCAGAAAGCTGTTCAAAGTTAAGGCCGATTTTGATATCGAAATGGACAGCTGCAATCACAATATTAAAAAAATGGCCGGTTTTATTGCATATCACTGCAATAAACAAAACTTGCGACCGTTTACACGGGAGGCAGTGGCGGAAATTGTCGGGTATAGTATGCGCCTGGCTGAGAACCAGGAAAAACTGAGTACCCGTTTTAACGAGATTGTCGACCTGTTATTTGAAGCTGATGCCTGGGCTGAACTTGATCAAAAAGAATTTGTAGGCCGTGAAGAAGTGGATAAATCCCTGAAAGAAATGATTTATCGATCGAACAAGTATGAAGAAAAAATAATCGATTCGATTCGCGATGGGGTTATACTTCTTGACCTGGATGGGGAAAAAATTGGCCAGGTTAATGCCCTGTCAGTCTTAAACCAGGGAGACTATGTTTTCGGACGTCCCTCGCGCATAACGGCTTCAACTTACCTGGGCCGGCGGGGAATAATTAACATCGAGAGAGAAAGTGATCTAAGCGGCAATATTCATAATAAAGGCGTTCTGATTCTGAGCGGGTTAATCGGCCAGTTATATGGCGATACAGTACCGATTAACCTGTCGGCAAGCATTTGTTTCGAGCAATCTTACGGGGGAGTCGATGGTGACAGTGCATCGGCGGCTGAACTGTTTTGTCTCCTTTCCAGTTTGGCCGAAGCACCGTTGCGCCAGGATCTGGCAGTAACCGGTTCGCTGAACCAGAAGGGTGAAATACAGCCCGTTGGTGGCATTAACAGCAAGATAGAAGGTTTCTACCTGGCCTGTAAAGCGGTCGGTCTGACCGGTAACCAGGGTGTGGTTATTCCTGCCCAAAACCGTCGCAACCTGATGCTTAAAAAGGAAATTGTCGATGAAGTTGCTGCCGGACGTTTTCATATTTACACAATAAAAACTGTAAACGAGGGGATTGAACTGTTGAGCGGTATGCCTGCCGGTTCACGAAACAAGGACGGTAGTTATCGCAAGGGCAGTTTTAACGCCAGGGTGGTAGAAAAGCTGAATCGTTATCACCGGACCCTGCAAAACGAGAAAGAAAGCCGACCCAGAAAAAAATAAAGTCCCGGCTTATGCGGTAAAATATTTGGAAGCAAATAAGGCAGGGAAGCAAAGCATGCATATCGTTCTGATCGAACCTGAGATACCTCCAAATACCGGCAACGTAGCCAGGACCTGTGTTTTAACCGGAACAAAGCTACACCTGGTGAAGCCACTGGGATTTTCCCTATCGGATAAAGATGTAAAACGATCCGGCCTGGATTATTGGCCTTATCTTGACCTGGAAGTGCATGATAATTTTTTTGCCCTGCAGGCGGGCTACCCGCAAGCGCGCTTTCTTTTTTTTTCAACAGGCGGAACAAAATACTATCACGAGATAAAATACAAGAATGACGATTTTATAGTATTCGGTAGTGAAACGAAGGGGCTGCCAGATAATGTTCTCAGGCAGGCAGAAGGATTAATCCGTGTTCCCATGATAGAACAAATACCACGGTCACTCAACCTGGGCAACACTGTAGCGCTTGTGCTCTATGAAGCCCTGAAACAACAGGGATTCCCAGGAATGATATAGTCAGGCAGACCTGGTTGGGAAACAAACCTGGTAATTGTAACTATGCTCCGGAATCAACTGGTGACAGGTGGTGGTTTGTCAGCAGAGTTTGCCTCCTCTGTTTTACGCCTGTCAAGGTAGTAGTGATGAAGCAGTACCTTGAGGGTGGCTGTAATCGGAATGGCCAGGATGATGCCAAGCAAACCCAGTAACTGTCCGCCGATCAGCACTATTATGATAACTGTAAGAGGACTTAAATCGGTGGCTTTGCCAAGGAAAAAAGGTGTAAAGACAAAGGCGTCAAGGATCTGTACAATGATATAAAGCAGCAAGATAAAGATGAAATTTGGCGTATCGGGCATTATAGCAAGTAACAGTGCCGGTACTGTCGCAACCACAGGCCCAATGTAAAGGATGATGTTCAGGGCTCCGGCCAGGATACCAAGCATCAGGGCAAAGGGCATGCCGAAAAAGGTTAAGCCCAGCCAGGTAAAAAGGCCGACAAAAAAACACTTTAGCAGGGTGCCGCGTATATAAGCCCCAACTTTTTCATCGACGATTCCCAGCAAATGAACAACGTTTTCTTTGTAGATCTGTGGGAAAAGCAGGGTAAGATTTTTTCTGGCCTTATCAAGGTCCTGGACCAGGTAAAAAACTAGAAATACCAGGGCCAGCAGAACCCAAACCCGGCTAAAGACACTCATCGACAGGCTGGTCAGGTTGCGCAAAATACCCTGGATATTGCCGGGAGCATCACGAATAACCTGGTTAGAATAATCAATGACACTGTCTGCCAGCTGAAGGTTAAAGCGGGCATCAAGCTCCTGGAGTTGGCCGATCAGGTGGGGCATCTCCTGGATTAGTTCATTGGTAAGGAAAAAGATCAACTGGCGCATTTCTATTATTAATCCGGGGATCAGCAGGTAAAAGAGTAAAATGACCAGGATGAGAATGATCAAAGAAGCGATCATGGCAGCCAGCAAAGGCTTAAAACGGATCTTGATCAGAAAGTTTACCAGGGGATTAATGGTGTAAACCAGAAAGAAAGCGATTATTATCAAAGATATGATCGGAGCAAGCTTGATAAGTGACCAGATCAAGATAAAGACTGCTGCCGCGATGAGGACAATTTTTAAAGCAAGGCGTGTTTCCCTGTCTTTGAGCACAGCATTGCTCCTTAGGATGATTTAGGGTTATTGTACCATAAAGAAGTGCTTAAAAAAAGTCTGGCGGTGCAAAGGATCTGTACCCGTTAGGTAGAAAAATAAGAATAGTAACTGAGAATAGGAGTTTGATAGCTTGACAACTGCAAATTTTGTTCATTTACACTGTCATACAGAATATAGTTTGCTCGACGGAGCGGCAAGAATCTCGGGGATGGTAGAACGGGCTGCCGAGTTGAACATGCCGGCAATAGCCATTACCGATCACGGGACGATGTTCGGGGTGATCGATTTCTACAAAGAGGCCCGGGCAGCGGGAATCAAGCCGATTATTGGTTGTGAGGTTTACATGGCGCTGCGCTCCCGCCTACAGAAAGAGGCAAGACGCGATGATTCCCAGTATCACCTGGTTCTGCTGGCGGAAAATGATACAGGTTACCGCAACTTGATGCACCTGGTATCCTGCGCATACACAGAAGGTTTCTACTACAAACCACGAATTGACCGGGAACTGTTAGAAAAACATCACGAAGGGCTAATTGCCCTCAGTGCATGCCTGGCCGGGGAAATACCGACTTATATTCTTGAGGGACAGGTTGAAAAAGCTTACGAAACCGCCCGTTATTTCAGGGACCTTTTCGGTGAGGAAAACTTTTTCCTGGAGCTGCATGATCACGGGTTGGCAGAACAGAAAACGGTTAACAGGGTTCTGGTTGAGATAAGCAAAAATGAAGGAATACCTCTTGTCGCTTCAAATGACATTCATTATCTGAAGCGTAATGATGCCGAAGTACACGACGTACTCCTCTGTATCCAGACCGGTAAAACAATTGAGGAAACGGAAAGAATGCGCTTTGATTCACAGGAGTTTTTCCTGAAAAGCGAAACGGAAATGGGTGAGCTGTTTGGTAGTTATCCTGAAGCAATGAGTAATACTCTGCGCATTGCTGAACGGTGCAACCTGGAATACGATTTCAGCCAGCGACACCTGCCCGAGTATGCTCTTTCGGAGGGGGTAAAAGCTCCGGATTATCTGGAACAGATCTGTTATGAAGGCTTAAAGGAACGTTATGCTGAGCTTACACCTGAGCTGGAAGAACGCCTTGAGTATGAACTGAAGGTAATCAGCCAGATGGGGTTTAACAATTATTTTTTAATTGTCTGGGATTTGATTGATTACGCCAAAAAAAACGGCATACTTGTCGGTCCCGGAAGGGGATCTGCCGCCGGAAGCCTGGTAGCCTATTGTTTGGGTATTACCAATATCGAGCCCCTGGGATACGGTTTGCTCTTTGAAAGGTTTTTAAACCCGGAAAGAATATCAATGCCTGATATTGATATAGATTTTTGTGATGATAAACGTGACAGGGTAATGAGTTATGTCTGTGAGAAGTACGGCCAGGAAAAGGTGGCCCAGATCATCACATTCGGAACAATGGCAGCAAGGGCCGCCGTTCGTGATGTAGGCAGAGCAATGGCTATTCCCTATGCTGATGTGGATAAAATAGCCAAATTGATTCCGATGGAACCGAAAATGACCATCAAAAGAGCCCTGGAACAAAGTAAAGAGCTAAAAACATTATATAAACAAGAAGATCTTTACCACAGGTTGCTTGATACGTCGATGGCTGTTGAAGGAATGCCCCGGCATGCTTCAACCCATGCAGCCGGAGTAGTTATAGCCCGGGAACCGCTGGTTAACTACGTTCCGCTTTATAAGGCCTCAGACAGCACCGTGGTAACCCAGTTCCCGATGACCACCCTGGAGGATCTGGGTTTGTTAAAAATGGATTTTTTAGGCCTGAAAACACTGAGTATTATTGGTGAGGCGCTGGAAAATATCACAAAAAGAAGCGGCCTGGATATTGAAATTGAAAACATTCCCCTTGATGACCAAACCACCTATGATTTGTTGACCCAGGGGGAGACAACCGGCATTTTCCAGCTGGAAAGTTCCGGTATGCGTTCAGTGCTGCGTGAACTGATGCCAAACAAGTTTGAAGATATTATTGCTGTTGTTGCTCTTTACCGGCCCGGTCCGATGGATCAGATACCAACTTTTGTTAAAAGTAAGCACGGTAAAAAGAAAATCAAGTATGCTCACCCGGTCCTGGAACCGATATTAAATGAAACTTATGGAGTTATAGTATACCAGGAGCAAATCATGGAAATTGCCGCACGGATGGCCGGGTTTTCACTGGGGCAGGCTGATTTGCTGCGACGGGCGATCGGTAAAAAGAAACTGGAGATTCTCGATGAACAGCGTGAGCTTTTTGTAAAAGGCTGTGTTGAAAACGGTTACTCGACTGAACTGGCGGTAGAGATATACGATTTAATCCTCAAGTTTGCTTCATACGGTTTTAATAAATCGCATGCAGCTGCTTATGCCATGATTGCTTACCAGACTGCTTACCTGAAAGCAAACTACCCGGTTGAGTACATGGCGGCAATAATGACTGTTTACTGTTCAAACAGCGATAAGGTGGCGTTGTACATTGCCGACTGTCGCCGCATGGGAATTGAAATAATGCCCCCGGATATAAATGAAAGTGAAACCCATTTTACAGTTGTTTCCGAAAAAAGGATCCGCTTTGGATTGGCTGCTGTAAAAAATGTAGGCCTTGGTGCGATTGAATCAATTGTGGAAGCGAGAAAAGAGAAACCGTTTATTTCCCTGCGTGACTTTGCATCACGGGTTGATATGAGACAATGTAACCGTAAGGTCCTGGAGAGCCTGATTAAATGCGGAGCTTTCGATTCGTTACGCGGCCATCGTGCACAATATCTTGCCGCCATGGATGACGTGCTGGCCCAGGGACAATGCCTGCAGAGGGATAGGGAAAACGGGCAGATGTCCATGCTTTCCTTAATGGAAAGCAGTGTGCAGGAAGAAATGCTGACCGATAACCTGGTTGACATTGAACCTTTTTCTGACAAGGAACGCCTTACCATGGAGAAAGAAATGCTCGGCCTGTTCATTTCGGGGCACCCCCTGGAACCATACCGGGAATTAATAGAATCAATGCAGAACCTGATCAGGTGTGCTGAACTGGCTGAAACAGGCGATAACAGGCAGGTTAAACTGGCCGGAATTGTGGTTGCCGTGCGAAAATTTTATACGAAAAAGAATAAGGAAATGGCTTTCGTTAAACTGGAGGATTTAACCGGCAGTGTTGAGCTGGTGATCTTTCCCGACTTATATGAAAAACAGGCGGACCAACTTGTTGAAGATAACCTGCTGGTTGTTGAAGGCAGAACAGACCTGAAAGAAGAAGAAGATATAAAGATTCTTGCCGAAGGGATCAACCCCCTGGTAAGGGATAAAAAATTATACCGCCTGGTTATTAAAGAAGGTAATGACCGGGCCCTTTTGGAAAACCTGAAAATAACCCTGGTTGCCGAAAACGGTGAAGTTCCGGTATGTCTTTTCTTCGAAGAAAATAAAAAGTTGCTTGTTCTGGGCGAAGAATACTGGGTGCGGGATCATCCGGCCTGCAAGGAAAGGCTGGAAAGTTTACTTGGCCGCGGAACGGTGGTAGAACAGGAATTAAAACCGGAAGTTAAGAGCTTGTTTAACCAGAGGGAGCTAAATCATTAATGAGAAAAATAGCAGTTTTGACCAGTGGAGGAGACGCTCCGGGTATGAATGCCGCAATCAGGGCAGTTGTGAGAAGGGGAATAAACCGGGGATTCAAAGTGGTTGGCATCAGGAGGGGTTTTGCCGGGCTGATGAACGGTGATGAATTTATAGAATTTAAGATGGGATCTGTTGCCGACATTATTCACAGGGGTGGTACAATCTTGCTCACGGCACGGGAAGAAGGCATGCACGACAAGCTTTTCCGGGCTGAAGCGGTAAAGTGCCTTAAAAATGCCGGCATTGAGGGCTTGATTGTGATTGGGGGAGACGGTTCTTTTCAGGGTGCGGCCGGTTTGCAGGATGAGGGTATAAGGGCCATCGGTATTCCGGGAACCATTGACAACGATATTAATGGAACGGACCAGACAATCGGTTTTGACACAGCAGTAAATACCATTTTGGATGCGGTAAACCGTTTGCGTGATACGGCAACGTCGCACGAGCGAATATTTATAATTGAAGTGATGGGCAGGGCTACCGGTTTCCTCGCTTTGGCCGCCGGTCTGGCCGGGGGGGCGGAGTCTATCCTGGTTCCGGAAGTTGATTTCGATCTGGACCAGGTCTGCGAACGGCTTCTGCGCGGCATTGAACGACGCAAATCGCACAGCATTATTATTGCTGCCGAAGGCGCAGTTGATCCGTTTGAACTAAACCGCGACATCAGGGACAGGATTAAAGCTGAAACCCGCATAACTGTCCTCGGGCACATCCAGAGAGGGGGTAGCCCCAGTGCTGTCGACCGCTTACTGGGCAGCAGGATGGGAGCAATGGCGGTAGATCTGCTTGAACAGGGACAAAGCGGTTATTTTACCGCCTATGTCGACCAGAGCCTGGTTCCTGTTCCCCTGCAGGTCAGCGGGGCAGGGAAAAAGCCTTTTCCCCGCGATATATATGAACTGGCTATGGATCTGGCCAGATAAAATGGGAAACCTGAAGGAGGTTGTGTATGCGCAGGACAAAGATTGTTTGCACGATCGGCCCAAGTACTGATACGGATGAAAGAATTGAGGCTTTGATCGAGGCCGGTATGGATGTGGCCAGGCTCAACCTTTCTCATGGAAAAAGAGAGGAACATCTGCGTTGGGTGGAAATGGTCAGAAAAGCCTCTTCCAACATGAACAGGAATATCGGGATACTTTTTGATACCAGGGGTCCGGAAGTGAGAACGGGTGACCTTGCCGAGGCAGTTGTTTTCCTGGAAGATGGTCAGGAATTTACCCTGACCACGGAACCGGTTATCGGAAGCAATAAGAAAGTATCTGTAACATACCCCGAATTGCACCATGACATTAACCCCGGCTGCCTGGTTTTAATTGATGACGGGCTAATCAGTCTTGAGGTGATCAGGGTTGAGGGCCAGGATGTCAAATGCAGGGTGATCAACGGTGGTGAACTGCGCAGTTACAAGGGTTTGAATACTCCTGGAACCAGGATCAACCTGCCGGCCATGAATATAGATGATCGTACTGATCTGAAACTGGCCCTGGATAACGAAATCAGCTTCCTTGCCGCTTCATTTACCAGAAACGCTGAAGATGTTCTGGAAATCAGGCGCCTGGTAGAAGAATACGGCGGGCAGATAATGATTTTGGCCAAGATTGAAAGCCGGGAAGGCGTAGAAAATTTTGACGGTATTCTCGAAGTTTCAGACGGGATAATGGTTGCCCGGGGTGACCTGGGAGTGGAAATACCGCCGGAGGAGGTTCCCCTTCTACAAAAAACATTTATTCGCAAGTGTAACCTGGCCGGGAAACCGGTAATTACTGCTACGCAGATGCTGGACAGCATGATTCGCAATCCAAGGCCGACCCGGGCTGAAGCCAGTGATGTGGCAAACGCAATCCTTGACGGTACTGACGCAGTAATGTTATCAGGCGAGACAGCAATGGGGAAATACCCGGTTGAGTCTGTTCAAACCATGAGCCGTATTGCGGTTAAAACAGAGGAGGGGCTTGATTATCAAAGCCTGCTATACAGAATGAGTTCGGCTACAAAAAAAACTGTTACCGATGCTATCAGCTACGCTACTTCTCATATAGCTGCCGAACTTAAAGCAGATGCCATATTAACTGCTACCCAGTCCGGTCAAACAGCCAGGATGGTTTCCAAATATAAACCGGAAGCACCGATAGTTGCTGTATCATCGCGCCGCCAGGTTGCCAATCAGCTGACCCTGACCTGGGGAGTTAAGGCAATAATCTGCCCCCCTGTAAATACAACTGATGATATGTTTACCAATGCTATAGAAGCTTCACTAAAGGAAAGGGTAATCAAGCAGGGCAATATGGTTGTTATTACAGCCGGAGTTCCTGTAGGAGTGTCAGGAACTACCAACTTGCTGAGAGTTGAAACTGTAGGAGAGGTGATTGTCAAGGGAACCGGGGTGGGAAAAAGCGCGTTATCCGGAAAAGCCTGTATTGTAAAGAGCGAAAAAGATCTTGATCGTTTTGAAGAGGGGCAGGTGCTGGTAGCGCGCAGTACGGGACTGGATTACCTGCCGGCAATTAAACGTGCTTCGGCCCTGGTAGCTGAAGAGGGCGGACTAACTTCACATGCTGCCATTGTGGCGATTAATCTTGGCAAGCCGGCTGTTGTCGGAGCTGATCAGGCAACCGTTAAGATTAACGATGGTGAGTTGATTACTGTTGATGCCATCAGGGGGCTGATTTACCGCGGCCAGGCTCATGTTCTATAAGTAAGGAGACAGGGAAAATTGATAAAAAATGAAACCTCAGCAAGGGTACGATACCAGGAAACTGATCAAATGGGTGTTGTTTACCACGCCAATTACCTGGTCTGGTTTGAAATAGGGCGCACCGAGCTGATGAGGGAAATGGAGCTACCGTATATTGAGTTTGAAAAGAGCGGCCTGCTTCTGCCGGTGTTAAAAGCATACTGTGAGTATAAACATTCTGCCCGTTATGATGATACTATTACCATAATTACCCGCCTGAGCAGCCTGCAAAATGTCAGGCTAACCTTTGATTATGAAGTAAAAAATGACACTAAACTACTGGCAAAGGGTTACACAGAGCATGCTTTTATCAATGAAAAAGGAAAACCGGTGGCCCTTAAAAAAACCAATCCTTTCCTGTGGAATCGTCTTTGTAGTGCCCTTGATTCGTCCTAGAAGCAAATGAAAATTCCGGTTGGGGTTGAAAATCAGTAGCTGAGGTTGTGGTGGTGAAGAACCAGTCCGCCTGGTAGTTTTGGATAAAAGAAGGTGGATTTTTGGGGCATTACCCGCCCCTGCTGCGCTCTCTTCAGGACATCATTAACAGGCAGTGTGTTGAGGATAAAGGCAGTTTCAGCGCTGCCTGATGATACAGCCTGCATTACTGTTTCCATATCATGCGGGTAAGAGAGCATATCCTTATCGGCTTCGTGGTTTTCTCCGGGAGCCAGCACAGGCCTGAGAATTTTTTCGTGCAGTAAAACCACTGGCAGGTGGGAACCATCTTCCTGATGCCCGGGTAAAAGAAAACCTGTTTTATCAGCAGTGATCATGCCGATACAGGGAAGTTCACTGTCATAAGCAGAAAGCTTATGCAAGTAACTATCTTCATTGATCTCATTTGTAGATCCATATTCAACGTATTTAAAGGAAGCATTTATTATTTTGTCCATTTCAGCCTTTTGTTTGCCGGTTAAAGGGGCTACCAAACGGTGTGTGGGGAGGACAAGCAGTCCGCGATCCTTCATGCTGACCAGGGCGGACAGGATGTAATTGCTGCCCATACCTTTTTTAGGTTCAGTGCTGTTTGCATAAGCCAGTGCAGTTTCATAACGATGGTGTCCGTCGGCTATGAGCAAAGGCTGACCGGCCAGGTAGGTGGTGATTTTCTCCTGGAGGCGCGGCTCGGTAATGGCCCGTAGTTGGTGGACCTGTTCATCATCTTTCCTGGTTTTAAAGAGAAGTCTGCCGGGCGTAGACTGGCTGAAAAGTGCATCGAACATATTGTCGGGATCGGGATAAAGAGTAAAAATGGGGCTGATATTGGTTTTCAGCTGTCCAAGCAGTTTGAGACGGTCTGCTTTTGGGGCCGACATGGTAAGTTCATGGGGCAGCACAGCATGGCTGGTATAATCTTCCACTTTAAGAGCGGCAAAGATACCCCGGCGGGTATATTCAGCAGAATTATAGGTAAAGCTTTGTTCATAGAGGTAATAGGCAGGATGTTTGTCTGCGCACAGGATATCTTGCTCAAGCCATTCAGTAAGGTTTTTTTCAGCCCTGGTGTAGTTGTTATTGTTTTCGTTATCCGAAGGGAATTTTTTCCCGTATTCAAGACGGACTATATTATAAGGGTTTCTTTTATGGAGGCGGTCTTGTCCATTGCTGTCAATAACATCGTAGGGAGGGGTAATTACTTCTTCCAACTGGGGCAGTTTGGTCAGGTTATAGCGAATTCCCCTGAAGGGTCGTATTTCAGCCATTATACCTCCTGGTAGTGCGTGTAATGGTGGAACAGTAATAGTGCATTTCTGATTCTAATATATCCTGACGGTTTATGCAACGTTGAGATTGCGATGGTTAATTGCCACAGCCTGAAAATTATGCTATACTTACGGGTGGTAATTTTAAAACGCACGTCCGGTGAGCAATAGCGGGTTGGCTTAAGGCTCCGGTATTGTGATGATGCGGGCGGTGGTTAAAACAAAGGAGGAAAAGGAATGGCCAAGGTAAGTATGAAACAGCTGCTGGAAGCGGGGGTGCATTTCGGACACCAAACCCGTCGCTGGAACCCCAAGATGAAAAACTATATTTTCACCGAACGAAACGGGATCTATATTATAGATCTGCAGAAGACCGTAAAGTTGATGGATACGGCTTACAATTTCGTGCGTGACCTGGTTGCTGAGGGAGGAAATATAGTTTTTGTCGGAACCAAAAAACAAGCCCAGGACTCGATTAAAACAGAAGCGGAAAGATGCGGTGCCCACTATGTTAATCACCGCTGGCTTGGCGGTATGCTGACCAATTTTAACACTATCCGCAGGCGCATAGACCGCATGCTTGAGCTGGAGCGGATGGAAGTGGACGGCACATTTGAAAGGTTAACCAAGAAAGAAGTATTAAACCTGGTTCATGAAAAGGATAAACTGAATAAATTCCTGAATGGCATCCGCAATATGAAAGATATTCCGGATGCCGTATATATAGTTGATCCGCGCAAAGAGAGGATTGCCGTTGCGGAAGCGCGAAAGCTGGATATTCCGGTTATTGCCATTGTCGATACTAACTGTGATCCTGATGAAATTGATTACCTGATTCCCGGCAATGATGATGCAATCAGGGCTGTTAAGCTTATCACATCGGTGATGGCCGAAGCGGTGCTCGAAGGCAAGCAGGTAATCGAAGCGGAAGATATTGAGGAAGAGCAGGAAACTGCAGCAGAGAAGCCTGCTGAACCAACTGTTGAAGAGGCTGCCCCAGAAGTAAAAGCAATTGAAGAAAAAGATACAGCCATTGAAGAAGCGGCACCTGAAGCTGACAGTGTGGAAGAAAATGTTTCCCCGGCAGAAGAAGATAAATAATTGAAGGAGAGTTGAAATAGATGCATATAGATGCAAAAGTGGTAAAAGTACTGCGCGAAAAGACCGGAGCCGGCATGATGGACTGTAAAAAAGCCCTGGTTGAAGCAGAAGGTAATGAAGAAAAAGCAATGGATATCCTGAGGGAAAAAGGTTTGGCTGCTGCTGCGAAGCGGTCAAGCAGAACTGCTAACCAGGGGATAATTGATTCTTATATACACATGGGTGGCAAGATTGGAGTCTTGGTTGAGGTTAACTGCGAAACCGATTTCGTAGCCCGCAATGATGAATTCAAGGAATTTGTGCGAAATTTATGTTTGCAGGTGGCAGCTACTAATCCTGCCTACCTGAAAAAAGAAGATGTACCGCAGGAGATTCTGGACAAGGAAAAAGAGATTATTAAAGCCCAGGCCCTGAATGAAGGAAAACCGGAAAAGGTTATCGAACGCATTGTTGAAGGACGCCTCGAGAAATACTATCGCGAGAACTGCCTGCTGGAACAGGCTTTTGTCAAGGACGAGGACGTGTCGATTAACGAGCTGCTGACCGCTTTGATTGCCAAAATAGGTGAAAACATTGTGATCAGGCGTTATAGCCGTTTTGAGATCGGCGAGGGTCTCGAAACCGAAGACTCTTGTTGTTGCAACTAAGGCCCTGATAAAGAGAACACTTAATTGTGTTCTCTTTTTTATTGGATTAAAGACTGGAACTGAGGTTGTACTAACCGACGGACAGAGAGGCAACAGGGGCGCTAAAAAATATCCGGAATAGCAGGTTGTTGAAAAATTACAGCGAATTATTTATCTGGAGGTGTCTTGTGGAAAAACCAATTTACAGCCGGGTTATACTCAAGTTGAGTGGAGAGGCAATGGCCGGTAACCTTGGTTTTGGCATTGATCAGGAAGTTATAGAGAGTATAGCATTACAGATAAAAGAAGTTACAAAATTAAAGGTTCAGGTTGCCATAGTGGTTGGCGGCGGTAACATCTGGCGGGGAGCCCAGGCCGGCCAAAAAGGTATGGACAGGGCAACAGCCGATTATATGGGCATGCTGGCTACCGTCATTAATGCATTGGCTTTGCAGGACGCCCTGGAACGCCATGATGTAGATACGCGGGTACAGACTGCGCTGGAAATGCGCCAGGTTGCCGAACCTTATATACGCCGCCGTGCTTTAAGACACCTGGAAAAAGGCAGGGTGGTAATCTTTGCCGGTGGAACAGGAAATCCCTATTTTTCCACTGATACTACAGCAGCCCTGCGAGCGGCTGAAATTGAGGCGGAGGTCATCCTGTTGGCCAAGGGCAAGGTGGATGCCGTATATGATGAAGATCCGCTGAAGAATCCAAATGCCCGTAAGTTTTCTGAACTAAATTACATTGAAGTAATTAACCAGGGACTTGGAGTTATGGATTCGACAGCAGCCTCGCTCTGTATGGACAACAAGATAAAACTGATTGTTTTCGGTCTTAACTTTGGTAACATTAAAAAAGTGATCATGGGAGAAAAAATAGGAACGATAATCAAGGGTGGGTGAGATATGTTAGATCTGGTATATTTAGATGCAGAAGAACGAATGGATAAAGTGATATCAGCATTTAAAAGAGAACTGGCAACCCTGCGGGCCGGAAGGGCCACTCCTTCGCTTTTAGATCGCATAGAAGTGGAATATTACGGTACTGCAACTCCGCTGAACCAGCTGGCGGGGGTAACAGCGCCCGAGCCGCGCTTGTTGGTAGTTCAGCCCTGGGATAAACAGGCCATCGGTGATATTGAGAAAGCTATTATGAAATCCGATCTCGGCCTTACACCCAACAGCGATGGCAGTATCATCAGGCTGGCTATTCCCCAGTTGACAGAAGAACGTCGCAAGGAACTGGTCAAGTTTATCCGAAAAAAGGCTGAAGAAAGCAAGGTCAATATTCGAAATGTCCGCCGTGATGCCAACGATGAAGTAAAACAGCTGGAAAAATCGGGAGACATTACTGAGGACGAACGTAGACGGGGGCAGGACCATATCCAGGAAATTACCGATAAAAAGATAGCCCAGGTTGATGAAGTTATGGATACAAAAGAGCAGGAACTGATGGAAGTTTAGCCGGAGGCGGAAAAGAAGCCGGTTTCAAAGAATCAATTATCCTTTAGCCGCACCAGTTGTTCTTGTTAATGTGAGAAAACAGCTACCATTTTGATTACAGCGGCTCTCTCGTTCAGGAGAGAGCCGTAGTTTATAAACGGCATTTTGGCAAAAAGTAAGATGTAAAGGCCGGAGGAGCCCGGGTGGGATAATTATGAAAAGCGATATGAGTGAAGTGGATCTGTTGAAGATAATTGAAAATGACAGGATTCCAGGGCACCTGGCGATAATTATGGATGGTAACGGCAGATGGGCCCAGGAAAGAGGTCTGCCGAGACAGGAAGGTCATCGCCAGGGTGTGGAAACCGTCCGGGATACGGTTAGAAATTGCAGTGATATCGGGATTAAAATTTTAACCCTGTTTGCCTTTTCCACCGAGAACTGGAAAAGGCCGGCCAGGGAAGTTAACTACCTGATGGGCCTGCCCGAGATTTATTTTAAAACTGAACTACCGGAATTAATGCGTAACAATGTCCAGGTGAGGATGATTGGAGATTTTCAGAAACTTCCGGGCAAGGTGCAAAAAGCTGTCCGCGAAGGAGCGGAAGCAACAAAAAATAACACCGGCATGGTTTTAATATTTGCGCTTAATTATGGGGCAAGGGCTGAAATATTAACTGCTGTAAACCAGATTGTTAATGATGCTGTTCAGAAAAACGATGCAGGCAGGATTAACGAAAAGCAGTTTACAAAATATCTTTATACGGCAGATTGGCCTGATCCCGATCTTTTGATTAGAACGAGCGGTGAAAAAAGAATCAGCAATTTTTTACTCTGGCAGCTTGCTTACAGTGAATTGTGGTTCACTGATGTATACTGGCCTGATTTTTCCAGAAAGCATTTGCTGGAAGCGGTATATGATTATCAGAATCGCAAGCGCAGATTTGGTAAAGTTTAAGGTCCGAGAGATAGTGATAACTGGATCTATCCGGGAGTTGGTGCCTAAATGTTATACCTGAGGATAATGTCTGCCCTGCTGGGCATTCCGATAATGCTGGGAGCGGTATTCCTTGGCGGACCATGGTATGCTCTTTTAATGCTTGTTGTGGTTAACCTGGGTATATTTGAATACAGTACAATACTGCAGGCAAGCGGTTATCGTGTCCCCCTGATAACCAGCTTTGCCGGAGTAACACTATTTTTGGCGGTAGTATACTTCCAACTTTTCGATTTAATATATCCACTGGTAATGATTCTTTTTACTGCTTTATTCGTAATATCCCTGTTTAACATGGATCGGAAGAGCATTCATGACGCGGCTATTTCATTCTGGGGAATTATTTACCTGGGCGGTCTTAGCGGTTACCTGATTTTAATCAGAATGATGCCAGAGGGAGCCCTTTATACTTACATGCTGCTTGCCGGAGTGTGGTTGCATGACAGCGTGGCTTACTTTATAGGCAGTAAATGGGGTTTACATAAGTTTTCTCCTTCAATTAGCCCGAAAAAATCGGTGGAAGGATCTGTTGCCGGGATTCTGGCCGCGGTACTTTTGTTTTTTTCAGCTGTAATTTTAATGCCCGATATAATGCCTTTCAGTCCCGGCGCAGGAATACTTTTCGGTCTCGGTATAGCCGTTTTCGCCCAGTTGGGAGATCTGCTAGAATCCGCCCTGAAAAGACAGCTTGCAGTTAAAGATTCAGGCAAACTGATACCGGGACACGGGGGAATCCTTGACCGTTTTGACAGTATGCTGCTGTGTGCACCTTTTGTTTATTATTTTTTTACCCTATTGAATATATCTTTATGAACAGGTGAGTTATGAAGAAAATTGCATTAATCGGTTCAACCGGTTCGATCGGCAGGCAAACCCTGGAAGTAATTACGTCCCTGGGCGAACAGTACAGGGTAGTGGTGCTGGCTGCCGGAAAAAACGATCAGCTGATAGCCGAACAGGCGAAAAGATTCAGACCGGAGATGGTTTCCCTATTCGACAATGAAGCTGCAGAACGCCTGAAAAAATCTCCCTTGCCGGAAAACATAGCAATAACTTCCGGCCTTGAGGGTCAAATTGCCGCAGCTGAATGGCCGGAAGCTGAGCTTGTTGTTATGGCCCAGGTTGGATTCAGTGGTTTTCAACCACTTATCGCCGCCCTTAAAGCCGGTAAAACGATAGCTCTTGCTAACAAGGAATCGCTTGTTGTGGGGGGGGATCTGCTTGAACGCCTTAACCTGCTTGACAGAAAGAGAATTATACCGGTTGACAGTGAACATTCGGCTATCTGGCAGGCTATTGGTACGGCGAAACAACAGGAAATATCAAAAGTTTACCTGACTGCATCGGGCGGACCATTTTTCGGTATGCCAGGGGAACAGCTTGAACGAGTAACCCCTGAGCAAGCCCTGAAACATCCCAATTGGTCTATGGGTCCTAAAATCACCATTGATTCAGCAACAATGATGAATAAGGGCCTGGAGGTTATCGAGG
Organism: uncultured Syntrophomonadaceae bacterium; assembly: GCA_964390725.1. Classification (GTDB taxonomy): domain Bacteria; phylum Bacillota; class Dethiobacteria; order DTU022; family DTU022; genus JAABTH01. Next base: position 20,989 of record CAYMIW010000024.1, read on the forward strand.
CCAGGTGGCTGTTTGACCTGGAGCTAAGTCAGATAAATGTAGTTGTTCACCGGCAAAGTATTGTCCATTCTATGGTAGAATATATTGATGGCACTGTAATGGCCCAACTGGGCAGTCCGGATATGAGAGCACCGATACAGCACGCCCTTACATTTCCGGCCCGAAAAAAAGGATTGATTAAGGCATATAATCCTTTCGGCAGCCTGACCTTTGAGGAACCGGACCGAAAGAATTTTCCCTGTCTTGACCTGGCTTACCGTGCTTCTGAAGCGGGCGGAACCATGCCGGCAGTTTTAAATGCTGCCAACGAAGTTGCCGTTAAATATTTTTTAAAAGAAAAGATCAAGTTTACCGAGATACCGGTGGTAATTGACGCGGTGATGGCCGATCATCTGCCGGTGAGAGATTATTCTCTCGAGGATGCAGTTAAAGCTGATCTGCAGGCTCGTGAAAAAGCGGAGTTGGTTGCAGGGCAGCTGATTGGAAGGGTGAGATAGTATGCAGACATTTATTGCCGCCATTTTTGTATTTGGCCTTTTAATCCTGGTTCATGAACTGGGACATTATTATGCCGCCAGGTTAACCGGTATTAAAGTGCTGGAACTGGCGATAGGATTCGGACCAAAACTGACCGGCTGGAGTAAAAACGGAATTGATTACTCGATCAGGGTATTCCCCCTGGGTGGTTTCTGCCGGATGCTGGGTGAAAACCCGGAAGAAGCTGAAGAACCCGATAGTTTTCCCCAGAAACCGGCTTTAAGCCGGGCCCTTGTTTTAGTTTCGGGAGCCCTGATGAACCTGGTCCTGTCGATTGTAGTATTTTTTATCATTTTCTTTTTTATTACCGGGGTGCCTGGTTATGACAGCTCGGCCATCGGTTACATTATCGAAGAGGCGCCTGCAGAAGAAGCCGGATTGCAGGAGGGTGACAAAATTATCTCGATTAACGGGATTGAGGTTGATGAATGGCATGATGTATTAAGAGAAATATCTAGCAGACCGGAAGAGAAGATAAACCTTCTAGTTGCCCGAAACGGGACCGAATTAAGTTACGAACTGGTAACAGTTGTTTCGGAAGAGACCGGCAGCGGTATGATCGGGATTGGACCGGAAATGCCCAGGTTCCGTTTTTTGACTTCACTGAAAATCAGCCTGGAGCGTTTTGCCATGGTTATAGGATCTATCTTCCAGGTTTTCACCGGCCAGGCGCCGCTGGATGTAACCGGACCGGTTGGGATTATTTTCGTTATCGGGGAAGTGGCTCAAACCGGTTTTGTCAATCTGCTGCTACTTATGGCCCTGATCAGCATCAGCCTGGGAATAATGAACCTGCTGCCAATCCCCGCTCTGGATGGAGGGCGCCTGTTTTTCCTGCTGGTTGAAGTGGTGCGTGGAAAGAGAATAGACCCTGATAAAGAAGGTTTTGTTCATTTTATCGGTTTCGCCCTGCTTATTCTGTTGATCCTGTTCATAACTTACCAGGATCTTCTGCGCTGGGTGATAGTGCCGAGCAATTAAGTGGTGATACTTAGTGGTAGCCCCGGAACGCAGGATTTCAAGAGCTGTTAATGTTGGTGGGGTCAGGGTTGGTGCCGGAGAACCGGTTGTGATACAATCAATGACCAACACCAACACGGCAGACTATTCTGCAACCCTGGAACAAATCAGTATTCTGCATCAAAGAGGTTGCGAATTGGTCAGAGTAGCAATTCCCGACAGCAGGGCGGTTGAAGCCCTGGAGAAAATTGTCGCGGAAAGCCCTATCCCGGTTATTGCCGATATTCATTTTGATGTTAGCCTGGCTCACCTGGCTATTGAAAAAGGTGCAGCCAAGGTGCGGATAAACCCCGGTAATGTTGGCGGAGCAGATAAAATGTTAAAACTGGCTGAAAAAGCCGGGGTTTTCGGGGTACCAATTCGGATTGGGGTTAATGCCGGTTCACTGGAAAAAAAGATTGCCGATAAATTCGGTGGGGCAACTCCGGAAGCGCTTGCCGAGTCAGCCTACCGCTATACAACAGTACTGGCTGATGCCGGTTTTGACGATGTTGTGGTATCCATTAAAGCTTCCGATGTATATACTACTATCAATGCGAATCGCCTTTTTGCCGAAAAAACCAATTACCCTATTCACCTTGGGGTTACTGAAGCCGGGACTCCCGGGCAGGGTGTAATAAAAAATGCTATCGGTATCGGTACCCTTTTGGCAGAGGGTATAGGCGACACTATCAGGGTTTCCCTGACGGCTCCACCGGAAGAAGAGATTGAAGCAGCCCGTGGTATACTGCAGGCTCTTGGCCTGCGGGTTTTCGGGCCGGAGATTATCTCCTGCCCAACCTGCGGCCGGTGTGAAACCGACCTGATTTCACTGGCGAAAAAAGTTGAGGAAATTCTCAAGGATTACCAGGGACCGATTAAAGTAGCCGTAATGGGTTGTGCGGTTAATGGTCCCGGAGAAGCACGTGAAGCAGACATTGGTATTTCAGCGGGTAAAAGGAACGGGATTCTATTTAAAAAAGGAAAGGTAATCAGGACAGTAAACCAGGAGAAGCTGCTCGAGGTATTCCGATCAGAGCTGGCCCTGTATGAAAAAGATAACAGCCTTAATACCTGAAGGGAGAAAACATTTGAAAGTTGCAGCAATAATACCCGCATACAATGAAGGACTTACGATCGGCAACGTCCTGGATGTTCTTGTTCGAAACAGGAATATTGAAGAGATTATCGTCGTTAGCGACGGGTCAGTAGATGATACAGTACGAAGGGCAGCTGCTTATGAAGGAGTTATGGTGGTAGACCTGTTGGAAAACAGGGGAAAAGGTGGTGCCGTAAAAGCCGGCCTGGATCAGACTGACGCCGAGGTGATCCTGGTTCTTGATGCCGACTTGATCGGTTTAACGGGCGCCCATATAAAATCGCTTCTCGAACCGGTAACGAAGGGTAAAGCCCTGATGTCTGTGGGAATCTTTGAAAAAGGACGGGTAGCGACAGATTTTGCCCAGAAAGTAGCTCCTTTTTTATCCGGACAGAGAGCAGTGCGGCGGGATTTGCTGGAAAACATCTCTAATCTAGATCTGACCCGGTTCGGTATCGAAATTGCCCTGCATGGTTATGTTGAAGAGAATGAAATCACTACTGAAATAGTCCAGCTCGAAGACCTTTCGCACGTGATGAAAGAAGAAAAGTTAGGGTTGTGGAAGGGAATGTCAGCGAGGGCAAAAATGTACTGGGAAATCATCAGGTACGTGGCAAAAATTGATATTAATGATCATTGATGAGGCCCCTGTTATTTAATGCAGGCAGCTTTTACAAAGCTTTGCAGTGTTGCCAATATACAAGCTTTGTGATAAATTTATATAGATGAAGTTTTTTCTCGAGTCAAGGGTGGGTTTTCCCACTCTTTCATATTAATAGGAGAAAAGATTTGTCACGGAAAACGGTAAATCGATGTTTTGGGCGGGGGGATGCATATTGACCAGGGAAGAAAAAGAGAGAGAACTGGTAGCGCTAATTGAGCCGCTGGTTGAGGCAAAAGGATATGAATTGGTCAAGCTTAGTTATGCAGCCCGACGCCACGGTTTATTGCAGCTGATCATTGATCACGAAAAAGGTATTACTGTTGACGACTGCGAGTTGATCAGCAGGACTGTTTCGGATCTGCTCGATACGGAAGATCCAATAGAACATGCTTACAGCCTGGAGGTGTCTTCACCCGGACTTGAAAGGCCGCTGACCAAGGCAGAACATTTTAAGCGGTTTCAGGGCGAAAAAGTGAAGGTCAGAACCAGTGAGGCTGTTTCTGATTCCGAAAAATTCGCAGTTACCCTGGTTGATGCCTCGGACAAACATGTTACGGTTCAGGCCGAAAACGGTACAAAAACTGATATACCATATAATCTGATTAAAAAAGCGCATTTATGGTATACAAAAAACGACAAAAAGAATTAAATACCCGGGTGAAAGGAGGTTGAGAAAAACTGTGAACAAAGAACTATTTGCCGCGATTGACATGCTGGAGAAGGAAAAGGGTATCAGCAAGGAAGTACTGTTTGAAGCGTTGGAAGTAGCCCTGGTTTCAGCTTACAAAAGAAACTTTCAGTCAGCTCCGGCAGTAAGTGTTAACATTGATCGCGATTCAGGCGAAATAAAGGTATTTTCTCAATTGAAAGTGGTGGAAGATGTTGAATCTGATCAGCAGGAAGTAAGCTTGTACGAAGCAAGGGTTTATGACCCGCGCTGCCAGGTAGGGGATATTGTCGAAATGGAAGTTACCCCCCAGGAGTTTGGACGGATTGCCGCTCAGACAGCCAAACAGGTTGTGATTCAGCGTATCAGGGAAGCAGAGCGGGAATTGATTTTTGAAAGTTTTGTTGATCGAACCGAAGAAGTAATTACAGGGCTGGTCCGCCGCTTTGAACAGAGGAATGTAGTGATTGATCTGGGCAGGACAGAAGCAATTATGCCTGTTGACGAGCAAATACCATACGAGCGTTACCGCCAGGGTGAACGGGTTAAAACTTTTATTGTGGAAGTCAAGAAAACAACTAAAGGCCCACAGATCATTGTATCAAGAACCCATACAGGTTTCTTAAAAAGACTTTTTGAGATGGAAGTACCCGAGATATATGAGGGAATAGTGGAAATAAAAGCAGCAGCGCGTGAAGCAGGGTACCGTTCGAAGCTGGCTGTTCACTCCAACAATAAGGATATTGATCCCGTTGGTTCCTGTGTTGGTCCGAAAGGAAGCAGGGTACAGGCAATCAGCAATGAGTTGAAAGGCGAAAAGATCGATATTGTCAAGTGGAGCGAGGAAACGGAAGAATATATTGCCAATGCTCTCAGTCCGGCCAAGGTTGCCTCTGTTATCCTTGATTCTGAAAACAAGACTGCTACTGTTGTGGTTCCTGATAGCCAGCTCTCGCTGGCAATTGGTAAAGAAGGACAAAATGCCAGGCTTGCTGCGAAGATAACCGGGTGGAAAATTGATATTTCCAGTGAGACTCAGTTCACCGAAAAGAGCCTATCGGCTATCGGTTTATCCGATCAGCCGCCGGAAGACGACAGCAAGGTTGAGGAAGAAACTGCTTCAGGCGAAGTTGTAGCAGCTGAAGAAATTGCAGAAGAAGAGGAAACCGGGGAGGAACCGGTCAGTAATGGTTAAAAGAAAAAAGATACCTTTACGGGTTTGCCTGGGCTGCCAGGAGAAAAAGCCCAAGCAGGAACTGGTCAGGGTGGTCAGAACACCCGCTGGCGAGGTTTTGCTGGATCCGACCGGGAAAAAGGCCGGGCGCGGGGCTTATATATGCCCCTGTGAAGAATGCTTGCGTAAGGCGGTCAAGGGCAGACGTCTCGAGAAGAACCTGCAGCAGCATATTCCGGAAGAGCTTGTTGCCTCGATTGCCTTAACCTTGAAAAGTATTGCAAAAGAAGATTGACTGGGTTACAGATTAACCGGGGAGGGCCCACTTGATGGAGGTGTAGTGTATGAGTAAGGTGAGAGTTTATGAGTTGGCAAAAGAGCTTGGAACTACAAGTAAGAAATTGATTGAGGTTATGGAAGGTATGGATATTGCGGTCAATAACCATATGAGCACTTTGACCGATGATGATGCCAAAAGAGTTATGGCTATATTAACCGGCCGATCGAAAGAAAAGAAGTCGCAGGAAGCTGTGCCGGAAGCTCCGGCGAAAGAGGTTGTTCAAAAAGAAGAGCCTGCCAAAACCGTCCGTAAGAAGGTAAAGAGCGAAGAGAGCGAGGCCCCGAGCAGGAAGGCAAGAAAAGCGATCCAGGAAGAAAAACGGGCAGCCATGCTGAAAGCAAAGAGACCGGTTCTTAGGCTGGAAGGTCAGATTACGGTGGCCGAGTTGGCAGGAAGAGTTGAAACCACTCCTGCTCAGCTGATTAGTTACCTGATGGATATGGGGGTAATGGCCAATATTAACCAGCCCCTTAATCCTGAAACAGTTGAGCTGGTGGCTGAAGAGTATGGTTATGATTTTGATTATGTTGAGGATCCGGTTGAAGAGGAATTACTTTCATTCGGTGATGAAGAAGATAACCTAAAAGAAATTAACCGCAAGCCGGTTGTGACTGTTCTAGGGCATGTCGATCATGGGAAAACTTCTTTACTGGATGCTATTCGAAACGCCAATGTAACGGCAGGCGAGGTAGGAGGAATTACCCAGCATATCGGGGCTTACCAGGTTAAAGTTAACGATAAAAAAATAGTATTCCTGGACACTCCCGGTCATGAAGCTTTTACAGCGATGAGAGCCAGAGGCGCCCAGGTTACTGATATTGCCATCCTGGTTGTTGCTGCCGATGATGGTGTAATGCCCCAGACTGTTGAAGCGATTAACCACGCCAAAGCGGCCCAGGTTCCCGTGCTGGTTGCCATAAACAAGATTGATAAACCTGATGCCAACCCGGAAAGAATTAAACAACAGCTGTCCGATCACGGTCTGGTTACGGAAGAGTGGGGTGGAGATACCATATTTGTTCCGGTCAGTGCTATTCGTGGTGACGGCCTGGAAGAATTGCTGGAGATGGTTTTACTGCTGGCAGAGGTTGCCGAGTTAAAGGCCAGCCCGGAAAGGGCGGGTAGAGGAACCGTGATTGAAGCAAAACTTGACCGGGGACGCGGCCCGGTGGCAACAGTGCTTGTCCAGGACGGAACTTTACAGATCAGCGATCCGATTGTTTGCGGTTCAATTTCTGGAAAAGTCAGGGCAATGACCAATGAACGCGGAGAGAGAGTAAAGTCGGCGGGTCCGTCAACCCCGGTGGAGATCCAGGGGTTAAATGATGTGCCGATGGCCGGTGATTTGTTCCAGGTTGTCAGTGACGACCGTGTGGCCAGGCAGGTTGCTGAAAAAAGAGCAGTTAAAATAAAAGAAGCAACCAACAGGGTCCAAAGGGTTACCCTGGATGACCTGTTTAAACAAATCCAGGAAGGTGAAGTTAAGGAGCTGAACCTGATTCTCAAGGGTGACGTGCAGGGATCGGTGGAAGCCCTGCAGGATGCTTTGTTCAAACTAAGCCTTGAAGAAGTTCAAATTAAAATTATTCACACCGGGGTGGGAGCGATCAGTGAATGGGATGTGATGCTTGCTTCCGCTTCAAATGCCATAGTGATCGGGTTTAATGTTCGCCCATCCAGTAATGCCAGGAAGGTAGCAGAGCACGATCAGGTAGATATAAGGCTCTACCGGATTATTTATGAAGCGATTGAAGATATAAAGGCCGCTGTAACCGGAATGCTGAAACCGATTATGAAAGAGGTTATTCAGGGCCAGGCCGAGGTAAGACAGCTTTTCAAGGTATCACGGCTGGGCAGTATTGCCGGTTCGCATGTAATCGAAGGTAAAATAACCCGTAATGCCCTGATCCGGGTGATTAGGGACGGAACTGTCATCCTTGACAACGCCCGCATCGATTCACTTAAACGTTTTAAGGACGATGTGCGAGAGGTCATGAGCGGCTATGAGTGCGGAATACTGCTTGAAAATTACAATGACCTGCATGAGGGCGATATAATTGAGGCCTATGTTATGGAGCAGGTTGCCCGCTGATAAACACTGTTTCCAAAAACAGCTGTTACAACCCGGCGGAGCTGCCTTGCCGAATAATAGCAGTTAGCTTATATGCCATGTCGGAGGAATTAGTGATGTCAGAAAACAGGGTAAGAAGAGTAGCAGGACAGCTAAAAAAAGATCTCAGCCAGATTATCGGCAATGAGATAAAAGACCCCAGGGTCGCCGGACTGACCAGTGTTACAGAGGTGCAGGTAACCCGTGATTTGCATTATGCATCAGTGTATGTAAGTATATTCGGCACAGCCGAAGATAAAGAAAAAACCCTGCAGGCACTGAATGGAGCTGCCGGTTATATACGCAGTGAAGTAGGGAAGCGAATCAGGTTAAGACATATCCCGGAAATTAATTTTTTCCTTGATAATTCCATCGAATACGGAGCCCATATCGAAAGCGTTATTAAAACGCTGAAGGAGGAAGAACAGGGCGATAATGAGTGACCGGGACAAGATAATTGAGATTATCTCCAGGGAGAAAAAGTTTTACCTTATTTCGCACATGCTGCCTGATGGAGACAGCATCGGTTCCCTGCTGGGCATGGGTATGGCTTTGAAACTGGCAGGTAAAAAAGTTAATATGTATACACCAGGACACTTGCCAAGCAAGTATAGCTTTTTAAAAGGAGCGGACCTGGTAGAAAACGATCAGTTCGGTGAAGATGAAGAAGCCACTGTTATAGTGCTTGACAGCAGTGATCCAGAGCGTCTCGGTGAATTACGCGATGATGTAATGAAATTCAGCAGGATAATAAATATCGATCACCATGTTACCAATCAACGCTTTGGTAACTATAATCTCGTTGATGCTGAGGCGTCTGCAACAGGTGAAATTGTATATAAAATTCTCAGTGATGCCGGTTTTATTATAAACAAAGGTGTTGCTGAATCGTTATACGTGGCAATCTCTACCGATACCGGTTCTTTTAAGTTTGACAATACAACTTCGCAAACCCACCTGGTTATCGCCGAGCTGCTTCAATATGAACTAAGTCCGGGTCAGCTTTCACAGCGTGTTTTTGATGAACGACCGCTTTCATTTTACATATTGCTTCGGGAAGCGCTATCAGGGTTGGAGATGTTCGGAAACCGCAGAATAGCTGTTATGACCCTCAGTCGGGATATCCGCCAGCGAAGCGGGGCGACCAGTGATGAACTCGAAGGAATAGTTAATTACAGCCGCAATATTGAAGGGATAGAGCTGGGCATATTGTTCTATGTTGATACTACAGAAGAAGTCAAAGTTGGTTTTAGATCGAAACAGCTGGATGTTAGCGAACTGGCCGGACGCTTTAACGGCGGGGGACATGTGCGAGCAGCCGGATGCCGGATCAAGGGAGATTACGAGACGGTTAAAAACAGGGTTATTGCAGAAGCAGAGAAAATGCTGCAGAGTTACCCGGCCTGAAGGAGCCTGCCCAGTGGATGGAATTGTGGTAATTAATAAACCGGAGGGGCTAACTTCACACCAGGTAGTGAGCAGAATACGCCGCATATTTCCGGGAGTAAAAGCAGGCCACAGCGGAACCCTCGATCCTATGGCTACAGGAGTTCTGCCCGTTTGTCTAGGCCGGGCTACCCGCCTGGTGGAATATATAATAGGGCAGCCTAAAAAGTACCGGGCTGAAGCAACACTGGGTACGGAAACTGACACGGAAGATGCAATGGGAACAATAATTTCCAGAAAAAAAGTGCCCGCCTTCAATGATGAATTTCTGAAAGAAATTCTAGATTCTTTCCAGGGTGAAATTGAGCAGCTTCCTCCGCTTTACTCTGCTGTAAAGCACAGGGGCAAACCGCTCTACCACTGGATGAGAAAAGGTGAGATACCACCGCGCCGCAAACGAAAAGCACATATTTACAGAATTGAAATGCTGTCTTTTAACCTGGCAGGAAAACCGGTTATTCAATTTGATGTGGAATGCTCCAAGGGAACATATATCCGCACCCTGGCGGCTGATATTGGTGCAAAATTAGGCTGCGGTGCTCATCTGTCTGCTTTAACCAGGCTGAGAGTCGGACCTTATACCCTGGAGGATTCTCTTAAACTGGATCAACTGGAAAGTGCCGCTGCCGGCAATGATACTAATAAATTTTTACAAGCGCTGGATTCAGCGCTGCTGCATCTGCCGGCACTGATCCTTGCTAAAAAAGACGTCGATGCACTTAAGTTTGGACAGGCACTGGCAGCCGAAGAGAGATTCAGGGAATGCGGTGGAGAAAAAGGTCCTTATCGTATATATCGCGAAAGTGGTGTATTTGCCGCCCTGGCAGCATTTGTAGATTCGGCTGAAGGCTGTAAACTAAAAACAGTAAAGTATCTTGAAAGGTGATTGTTTATGGAGATAATTAATGGCAGCGATCGCCTTCCGCCAACCAATAAGCCGCTTTATTTGGCACTGGGTAATTTTGACGGGGTTCACCGCGGTCACCAGGAAATAATCAACAAAACTGTTGAACGAGCTGCCCGGGAAGGGGGAGTAAGCGCTGCTTACATTCTTAATCCCCATCCGGCTATAGCCCTGATGCAGGATAGAGGCATGGCTTTGTTAACCGATATTGTCGATCGTGCTGAAATTATGGGTGAACTGGGTTTGGATTACCTGATCATGGAAACGTTTAACGGTGATCTGCCAGGATACACACCGGAAGAGTTTATTGCCAAAATATTAAGGGATAAATTATCTGCCAGGGGTGTATTCATCGGTGACAACTATCGTTTTGGCAGTAAGGGCGCCGGAAATGCTGAAACCCTTCACCTGTGGGGTGAAAGGGTCGGTTTTACTGTTGATGTAATTCCTATAGTATATTATGAACAGGAAAGAGTTAGCAGTTCGCTGATTCGTTCATTGATTAGCGAGGGAGAGGTAAAAAAGGCAGCCGATTACCTGAATTATTATTTTTACAGGCATGGCAGGGTGATCAGGGGTAGCGGTATCGGTAAAAGCAGGCTTTTCCCCACGGCTAACTTAATTGCTTCCCAGGGTTTGCTGTGGCCTGGCCAGGGTGTTTACATGACTGCTGTGGGCAGGCTTGAGGATGAACTCCTTTACGGTGTTACCAATGTAGGGGCAAAACCTACACTTCAACAATATGATGAAAAAGTAGTGGAAACCCATATATTAGATTACAGCAAGGATATTTATAACCGCGAGATCAGGATCTGCTTCCTTGAAAAAATAAGAGAGACAAGAAAGTTTAGTTCTCTTGATGAATTAAAGATGCAAATTGAACAGGATATAAACAGGGCAAAGTTAATGCTGCATAACTTTAAACAGGAAACAAATGGTAAAGGCCGTTCTTTACAAGCCGGTTGTTCTGTGCTAAGATCATAACAATATGAACCGCGGGCAAGGTTTAACGATAATCCCGACGTTGTTCTCTGCCGGCGGGGATTTAAAAAAAGGGAGGATAAACAATGCTTGATCAGAATAAAAAACAGCAGATCATTGATCTGCACAAGAGACACGATGGTGATACAGGATCACCGGAAGTACAGATTGCACTGTTGACAGAAAGAATTAATTATCTCACTGAGCACCTGAAAGTTCATAAGAAAGACCACCATTCGCAGCGGGGCCTTCTGAAGATGGTCGGCCAGAGAAGGGGTCTGCTGAATTATCTTCGCGACAAGTCACCGGAACGCTATCAGGCGATTTTAGCGAAACTGGGCTTAAGAAAGTAATTACAAGCACGGGGGCCTGTCCCCCGTGTTTTAACTTGCGGCAGATAATTAACATGAGTATAGATGTTTTTGTGGAATACTGGTTTTAAGGTTTAACTAAGATGTTTTGAGAGGAGTCAACTGAGGATGCAGATCTATGATCTTGAATTACAGGGAAGAAAGATGACTTTAGAAACAGGCCGACTGGCCAAGCAGGCCAGTGGGGCTGTTTTAATGCGTTACGGGGACACGGTAGTCCTGGTGACGGCAACTGTATCGGATGAACCGCGTGAAGGAATTGACTTTTTCCCTATGACGGTCGATTATGAAGAAAGACTTTATGCCGTGGGTAGAATACCGGGTGGTTTTATTAAACGCGAAGGAAGGCCAACCGAGAGGGCAATTTTAGGCTGCCGCCTGACTGACCGCTCGCTGAGGCCCTTATTCCCTAAAGGATTTCATCATTCTGTCCACATTGTTTCAACAGTATTATCAATGGACCAGGATTGCCCGCCGGAGCCACTTTCGATAATTGGCGCTTCGGCAGCGCTTTCTATTTCAAAAATTCCCTTTGCCGGACCGGTAGCAGCGGTAATTGTTGGACTGGTAGATGGTGAACCGGTGATTAATCCAACCAGGGAAGAAGCGGACAAAAGCGACCTGCACTTGATGCTTGCCGGAACGAAGGAAGCGGTAATGATGGTTGAAGCAGGAGCGAAAGAGATTGACCGCGCCGATGTGCTGAAATGCATTCAGGCCGGCCACGAGGTTATCAAAAATATTGTTTCTGTTCAGGAGCAGATGGTTGCCGATACAGGCCAGCCCAAAATTGAAGTTGAAGTTTCGGAACTACCGGAAGATTTGGTTAATGCAGTTGAAGGCGATTTAAAGGATGAAATTACCACAGCGCTGCATATCAATGAGAAGCAAGAGCGTGAAGAAAAGCTGGCATTAATCAAAACCAGGCTGGTGGAAGATTACCTGGAGAGATTTCCTGAAAATGAAGTTGAACTGCGCAAGATTTTCGAAAATACCCTGAAGTCTACCATGAGAGAACTGGTAGTTACCAAAGGAATGCGGGCCGATGGGCGCAACCCGGAAGAGATCAGACCGATTACCTGTGAAATATCCACTTTGCCCCGTACTCACGGATCGGCTATTTTCACAAGGGGACAGACCCAGGTGTTGAATATCTGTACCCTCTCGGCACTGCGTGATGTCCAGATTCTCGACGGGCTGGGAATAGAAGAATCTAAACGATTTATTCATCATTATAACTTCCCCCCTTACAGTGTAGGGGAAGCTGGTTTTATGCGTGGACCGGGACGTAGAGAAATCGGACACGGGGCTCTCGCGGAACGGGCGCTTGAAGCGGTAGTTCCTGAAGAGGATGATTTTCCCTATACAATCAGGCTGGTATCTGAAGTGCTCGAATCAAACGGTTCGACCTCTATGGCCAGTGTCTGTTCAGGTTCGCTCTCGATGATGGACACCGGTGTTCCAATTAAAAGGGCGGTTGCCGGTATTGCCATGGGACTAATCAAAGAAGGCGATGAAGTGGTTGTGCTATCCGATATCCAGGGGCTGGAAGATTTTCTGGGCGACATGGATTTTAAAGTTGCCGGAACTGAAAAAGGTATTACTGCCCTGCAAATGGATATCAAGATTAAAGGTATATCGGACCAGATCCTGGAAAGTGCCCTGGAACAGGCTGACCGCGGGTACAAGCATATTCTGGGTATTATGAATGAAGCAATCGGTTCGCCGCGTGAAGAATTGTCACCGAACGCACCGCGCATGATTAAAATCCAGATAGATGTGGATAAAATCAGGGATGTAATTGGCCCGGGCGGCAGGATGATTAATAAGATCATTGCCGATACGGGTGTTGATATTAATATTGAGCCCGACGGCAGGGTATTTATTGCCGCTGTAGATCCGGAAATGGGCAAAAAAGCCCAGAAGACTATTGAAACCCTTGTTAAGGACGTCGAACCCGGCGAAATATACACCGGTAAGGTAACCAGGGTGGAAAGGTACGGAGCTTTTGTGGAACTGCTGCCAGGTAAGGAAGGACTGCTGCATATATCTCATCTTGACCATCACCGGGTGGAAAAAACTGAAGATGTAGTTAACCTGGGTGATGCGATTGAGGTAAAGGTTCTTGATATAGATGATAAAGGCCGTATTAACCTCTCACGAAAAGCCTTACTGAAAAGACCTGAAGGTATGAGTGAAGAAAGTAAAGGCAGAAGCGGTTCGGACAGGAATGACAGAAACAGGTCGCGCAACCGTCGCAGTTAACGGAAAGGGCTAGCTGTGCTTTGACAGGTGGCTTAGTTTTACAAGATATTAAACAAGACTTACGGCCGCAGGTCGGATTAAGTTTTGCTACCTGCCGGCAGAACGTATAATGATGTGCTATCCCTGCTGCAGCTGGATAACGGTAAAGGAGCAGAATAGTTATCGAGAAAAAGGTTACAGTACCGGTGTATAAATCAACAGATACCCCGGATCTACCCCTACCCCGATACATGACTGAGGGTGCTTCGGGGATGGATCTGTACGCAGCTGTTGAAACTGATTTTCCAATTGCCCCCGGGGAAAGAGCGTTAATTCCAACCGGGTTGTTTACAGCTGTTCCAAGGGGTTATGAACTGCAGGTCAGGCCGCGGAGCGGACTGGCTATTAAACACGGCATCGGTATCTTAAATGCCCCCGGTACAATAGATGCAGATTACAGGGGAGAAATTAAAATAATAGTGATCAACCTCGGTAATGAAACATTTACGGTAAAGCGCGGCGAGCGCATTGCCCAGATGGTTTTATGCCCCGTGGCCAGGGCAGAGTTCGAATTAACTGAAAAACTGCCTGATACGGAACGGGGAGAAGGCGGATTTGGTCACACAGGATAACAATGATGGAGGTATATTTTGAATAAACGAAATGATAAAAATAAGGCGGTTCAGCTGATTCCCCTTGGAGGGGTTGGCGAAATCGGTAAAAACATGTTTTTACTTCAATACGGCAACCAGTGCATTATGATGGATGCCGGTTTGAAGTTTCCGGATGAGTCCATGCTGGGCATAGATATAGTTATACCGGATATTTCCTATATAACTGAAAACAAACTGGAGCTGCTGGGTATTATTCTTACTCATGGTCACGAAGACCATATTGGAGCTCTTCCATATCTTCTTGATGTGCTCGATGCGCCTATTTACGGTACCAGGCTGACCCTGGGCCTGGTTGAGGCAAAACTGCGCGAACACCCGGCGGAAAACGTCCGGTTGAATACTATTACAACTGACGAGAAACTGGTGCTTTCTGATCACTTTAAGCTGGAGTTTTTTAAAACAAATCACAGCATTCCCGACTCGGTCGGGGTTGCCGTAGAAACCCCGGAAGGGGTAATAGTTTACACAAGCGATTTTAAGTTTGATCAGACGCCGGTTGACGGAAGAGTTACAGATTATTTCAAGCTTGCCGAACTGGGGCGAAAAGGTGTAATCGCCGCGCTGATAGACTCTACCAATGCTGATCGTCCGGGCTACACCCTTTCTGAGAAGCAGGTCGGCGAAAATATCAAGGAAATCTTCCGCCTGGCCCGTGGAAGAATCTTATTGGCCACTTTTGCATCTAATATACACCGCATTCAGCAGGTTGTTGATGCAGCAGTGAAATATGATCGCAAGATCTGTGTAGTCGGCAGAAGTATTGTTAACTCCGTTGATATATCGACCGAACTGGGTTACCTGAATATACCGGCCAATGTTATGGTCGAACTTGACCAGATCGGTGATATACCACCGGAAAAAATGGCTTTAATTACCACCGGCAGCCAGGGAGAACCGATGTCAGCCTTAACCAGGATTTCGCAGTCTGAGCACAGGCAGGTTGGCATTATGCCCGGTGATACGGTTATTATAGCAGCTACGCCAATCCCCGGTAATGAAAAACTTGTTTCCAAAACTGTCAACAACCTTTTTCAACTTAAGGCAGATGTTATCTATCGTCCCGTATCAGGGGTTCACGTAAGCGGACACGGTAGTGAGGAAGAAATTAAGCTGATGATGAATTTACTAAAACCAGAATACATCATACCAGTACACGGGGAATTCAGACAGCAGGCTTATTGTTCCCAGATTGCCCAGAAGCTCGGTATTCCCGAGGACAATGTCTTTTTAACCAAGCCGGGCAATGTAATGGAATTTAAGAATGGAAAAGGGCGCATGGCCGGTTCAGTAGCTGCCGGAAGAGTGCTGGTTGACGGATTTGGGATCGGGGATGTAGGTGAGGTGGTAATCCGCGACCGCCAGATCCTGGCAGAAGACGGAATAGTTATAATAGTGCTTGCAGTTGACCAGGATAAAGGAAAAATTATCTCCGGCCCGGAAATAATTACCCGCGGTTTTGTTTATGTCCGCGAATCTGTTGATTTGCTCGACGAAGCCAGGGAGGTAATGACCAATGCGCTGGATAAAATGAGTTCCAATCATTTGAATGAATGGAACAAGATAAAATCGAAGCTAAGAGATGTGGCTTCCTCCTACTTCTATGAACATACCGGTCGAAAACCGATGATAATGCCGATTATTATTGATGTGCCCGAAAATGCAAAATAAATATTTCTACCTGTACAGGTATGTTGCCGGTTATTACACGGCTTATTCAGAGGCATGAAAGGCCGGTATTTATACCGGCCTTTTTAATGCAGGAAAAGAGTTGTGTATAGGCGAAAGAATGTTAAGATTGGCAGTTAAACAGGTGATTTAAGGCAGTTAACTGTTAATACCGGGATTATAATAGAAAGAGAGGGAATAATAATGACACTAATTGAAGCAATAATCCTGGGCCTGGTGCAGGGACTGACCGAGTTTTTACCGGTCAGCAGCTCCGGTCACCTGGTAATATTCCAGGAGATTCTTGGTTTGAATGAACCTGGAGTAACTCTTGAAGTATTGCTCCATTTTGCCACTTTACTATCAGTAATATTTGTATTCCGGAAAGATTTTGTTGACCTTTTAAAGTTCAGACAGGATAAAAAAGCCGGTCATTACCTGGTTATGCTGGTGATCGGTGTACTGGCTACCGGGGTTATTTACCTTATCTTTAATGACTACGTAGAACGATTATTTCAGTCGACCCTGCTGGTTGGTCTGATGCTCCTGGCAACAGGGGCTATTCTGCAGCTAACCCGACTGGTTCCCGGGGGAAAAAAGGATAAGGGACTGATTAAACCAAAGGATGCAGCCTGGGTTGGCATACTGCAGGCTGTCGCCATTATTCCGGGTATTTCACGTTCCGGGTCGACTATCCTTGCTTCCCTGTGGAGAGGCCTGAACCGCGAAACGGCAGTTAAGTTTTCTTTCATGCTGGCAGCGCCGATTATCCTGGCCGGGACTTTACTCGAACTTAAACAGATGGTTGAAGTAGGCATTGAGCAGGCCATGCTTGTAAACTACCTGGTTGGGGGACTGGCTGCTTTTCTGGCAGGAATTTTTGCGATCAGGGTTTTCATTAAACTATTATCCGGACAAAAATTACACTATTTTTCTTATTATTGCTGGGCAGCCGGATTAGTGGTAATTATCTTTTCATTACTGGGCTGAATTGCACAGAATTTAGTTTGTCGCGTTTTGGAACCAGCCGGCTGATGCTGACATCCTTTACAAAAGCGAACAAATGTTTTATAATAAACCGGATTCGATTTACGTTCCAAAAAAAGGCGGTCTTATATTTGGCCAGAAGAAGAAAAAAAAGCTTGAAAAAAGAGATGCGCGCGCAGATAAAAGGTGTTTTGCTGCTGGCACTGGCAATATTTGCCTTCATTGGTTTGCTCAGTCCGGCCCAGACCGGTGGGTTCGGTTTGTTTCTGAATAATTTGCTGCGCTCACTGGCCGGAGAAGCTGCCATAGTTATACCTGTTTTTATTGCCGTGCTGGCGTTGCGCACTTTTCTGCCTGCAAATCGCAATCGTTTAAAAAACCGCCTGATTGGTTTGCTTTTACTGCCCCTTATTTACATGACATATATACACCTGTTGCTTTTGACTGAAAGATACCCAGGCGCTTCAGGTTTTGGCTTTTTTATTGAAAGCCTGGTGATCGGAATGGGAAGAGAGGGTGGAGGAATTTTAGGAGCCTTCTCTGCCACAGCGCTTTACCTGGCGATAGGCCCGCTGGGGGGGAAGATCTTTCTTGCTGCCCTGGCCCTGATTGCGTTTCTTCTTCTATTTGATATTTCCCTTAGGAAAACCATGGCAAAAATAATCAACATCCTTGAGACTCTTTTTAACCTGCTCCAGAAAGCGGTACAAAGCCTCGGGTCTTTAATAGTCAGGGGAGGGGCGGTTGCTGGTAATAAAATCAGGAGAGCAGCCGAAAAAAGAGCTGACCAGTTTGCAGAGAAGAATCGGGAACCAGATCCGGCCCTGGGAAAACAGCTCCAGATCCCTCAGGATGAGCAGGCTTCCGAATATAATTACAAAAACGAGGACAGTTTGCCTGGAGATGATGCTTCGGCACCTGCAGAAGCACAGCCGGGAGTAGATCAGCCTGTTGAGAATGTTTCTGCAGCTCCGGCAACTACGCTTAAGGATATTGAACCTCCGGTAGTTACTGTAAAAAAAGAGCAGGAAAAGTATGATTACATTTTCCCACCTCTCAACCTGCTATCTAAACCGCTCAAGAGCGAAGAAGAACAGGTAAAAACCAGCAGGGAGCGAGCTAAATTGCTGGAAAGTACCCTGCTCAGCTTTGGGGTTAAGGCAAAAGTGGTGCATGTGCAGTCGGGGCCTACCGTAACCAGGTTCGAAGTTCAACCTGAAGCGGGAGTTAAAGTCAGTAAAATAAGCAGTCTTTCCGACGATCTGGCCCTTAACCTGGCTGCACCCCTGGTCAGGATCGAGGCTCCCATACCAGGGAAAGCTGCCCTGGGTATTGAAGTACCCAACCAGAACATATCACCTGTCTGTTTGCGCGAAGTGATGGAAGATAAAACATTCCAGATGAGCAACTCGCCCCTGACAATAGCCCTTGGTAAAGATATAACAGGCAATACAGTAATTGCTGATTTAACCAAGATGCCTCACCTTTTAATTGCAGGTGCGACCGGGGCAGGTAAAAGCGTCTGCCTGAATACGATTATCAATAGTATTCTATATAAAGCCGGTCCGGAGCAGGTTCGCTTCATGATGGTTGATCCGAAGGTGGTTGAATTAAGCATTTATAACGGAGTGCCTCACCTGTTGATGCCCGTGGTAACCGACCCACGCAAAGCATCGCTGGCCCTGCGTAACATGGTCAGGGAAATGGGAAGAAGATACGATCTTTTTGCCAAGCTTGGGGTCAGGGATATAAGCGCATATAATGAATTGACGTTTGAAGATGATCAACTGGAAAAATTGTCTTATATTGTGGTTATAATAGACGAATTGGCAGACCTGATGCTGGTTTCACCGGGCGAAGTTGAGGATTCTATAGCCCGCCTGGCCCAGATGTCGAGAGCGGCGGGAATTCACCTGCTTGTAGCGACGCAAAGGCCATCGGTAGATGTATTGACCGGTATTATAAAAGCAAATATAACCTCACGTATTGCATTTACCGTTTCATCACAGTTTGATTCAAGGACAATTCTTGACATGGCCGGTGCGGAAAAATTGCTGGGTCGGGGTGATATGCTCTTTTACCCGGTAGGTGCAGTGAAGCCCTTCAGGGTCCAGGGAGCCTACGTGAGTGAAGGAGAAGTTAAGAAAGTAACCGATTTTATAAAAGAACAGGGCAGGACAGACTACCAGGATAGCAGTACTTTTCTTGAAGCAGCGGAAGAGAATGAAGATGAAGAGGCTGATGCCCTATTTGCAGACGCAGTAGACTTGGTTGTCCGAACCGGTCAGGCTTCTATCTCTTTGCTGCAGCGAAGGTTCAGGATCGGCTACACTCGTGCTGCACGCCTGATTGATGATCTGGAACGAAGAGGAGTAGTAGGCCCATTTGAAGGCAGCAAACCGCGGGAAGTTCTGGTTACCGATGAACAGGCAGAAGCAATCTGCCGGGAGTTTAAAGAACAGCAGGATTAAGGGAGATCAGTTTGAGAAAGAATAAGAAAGCAGACAATAATCTGTTCAATGGGCTGAAAGTAGCCGCAGTATCGCTCGGCTGCGCAAAAAACCTGGTAGATACTGAAGAAGTGCTGGGTTTTCTACTTGAAAGCGGTGCTAAAATTATAGCAGATCCTTCAAAGGCCGATTTAATTTTTGTTAATACATGTGGCTTTATAGAAGAAGCACAGCAGGAAGCGGTCAATACATTGCTGGAAATGGCTGCCCTTAAAAAGCAGGGAAAACAGTTCCTGGTTGCCGCAGGTTGCCTGGTTGAAGTGTATGGCAACAGTTTAGCTTCATTAATACCGCAGATTGACGGTGTGATTGGAACTCACGGTTACAGGAACCTTAAACATTTATTGAAGTTGGTATTACAGGGATATAAACCATATTACCGCCCAAAACCGGGCTTATCATACCGCGGTTTAAAGACAAGAATGATTACCTCTGCTTCGCATTCAGTAAATGTAAGAATTGCTGAAGGCTGTGATAACCGCTGCAGCTACTGTTTAATTCCCTCGATCAGAGGCTCTTACCAGAGCAGAGATGAAAAAGATATTATTGCAGAAATCAGCGATTTGCTGGAGAGAGGGACAAAAGAAATAGTTCTGATTGCCCAGGATACTACAGCTTATGGTTTAAAAAATAAGGATAGTTCTTTGGCCGACCTTATTGAAAAGATATTAACCATAAAAAAAGATTTTTGGTTAAGGATTATGTATACCTATCCTTCCAGAATAGAAGAGAGACTCTTAAAGTTAATTGCATCTGAAAAAAGGATTTGCAATTACCTGGATATTCCGATTCAGCATGTTGATAACAAGATTCTTCAAAATATGGGCAGGCATTACACCAACAGCGAATTAAGCTGCTTAATTGAGAAGGTACGCAACCAGGTTCCTGGAATTGCCCTGCGCACCACCTGCATGGTGGGATTCCCCGGTGAAACCCTAAAAGAGTTTAGCAACCTCGTTGATTTTATCAAGAAGAATCCTTTTGAAAACATGGGTTCCTTTGTATATTCGGGCCAAAAGCACACTGCAGCATTCAGACTTCACAGCCGGGTGGCAAAAAGAGTAGCTAAAAAACGCAGAAACATTTTGATGGCCATACAACAAGAACGATCATTTCGTCACAATCTCAGCCTGGTCGGCAAAAAAATGTTTGTTTTAATCGATCGGGTTGATCCCCGGCGCAGAGGTTATTATTTTGGCCGAACTGAACAGCAGGCCCCAGATGTTGATGGTATGATTTACCTGCGTTCAGAAAAAAACCTGAAACCCGGTGACTGGGTGGAAGCCGGCATAGATGCTGCAGCAGACTATAACCTGTTATCATTACGGACAAAATACCTTGAACATCTACCTTACTGAGGAGGTATTTTTTTGCAGGCCGACCTGATTTGTGTGGGAAACGAGTTACTGACAGGGCTGGTAGAAAACAGCAACAGTGGTTTTCTCTGCAGGCGCTTGTGGTCTGCCGGCATAGAAGTCCGCGAGTCTGTAGTAATAGCAGATCAAATGGAAGCGATAAGGTCTGCTTTGGATCGCGCTCTTGCAGAAAGCGATTTAATTATCATAACCGGGGGCTTGGGGCCAACAGAAGATGATCTCACCCGTGAAGCAGTAGCAGCCGGGTTAAACAGGCCGCTGAAGCTGAACAGAGAGTGGCTGGCTGAAATTAAGAGAAAGTTTACTGAACGCGGTTTAGCCATGCCAGATAATAATTTTAAGCAGGCCGAGGTGATTGAAGGCGGTATTCTACTGGGAAATAGTTATGGAACAGCTCCGGGGATGATACTGGAAGAGAACAAAAAATTAATTGTTTTGCTGCCCGGGCCTCCGCATGAAATGCAGCCTATCTTTGACAGGCAGGTGATGAGCCATCTGGCAGATAGAATTACAACCCCTCTCAGCCTGGTCAGGACTCTCAGATGCATAGGGCTGGGTGAATCGTCCCTGGAAGAAACAGTTAAAGCAGCAGGCAGCTGGCCTTATCATCCGCTCTCTTATGTGGCCAGGGGCCTTGAGGTAGATCTCCAGGTAAAGGCCTGTGGGGAAGCAGATACAGCGCGAAAAGATATCGAGGCAGCTGATCAATATCTGCAGGAAACTATCGGGGAACTGATTTTTGGCAGGGATGATGATACCCTGGCCCAGGTAGTGGTAAAGTTGTTGATCAATAAAAATAAAACCTTGGCCCTCGCAGAATCATGCAGCGGTGGCCTGCTGTCGCACTGTGTCACGAACGTTCCCGGAACTTCAAAGGTTTACCGGGGTGGAGTAGTTGCCTATTCCCGTTTTGCCAAAATGGATATACTTGGAATTGATGAGTCATTGCTGGAGCATGAAGGAGATGTGAGTGAAAAAACTGCCCGGGCTATGGCCGAAAGAGTAAAAAAATTGTTTACTGCTGATTTTGGTATCGGGGTAACCGGAATTGCCGGGCCGTCCAGCGATCAGTCACAGCAACAGGTTGGTCTTGTTTATGTTGCCCTGGCTGCCGGTGAAGAAACTCATTGCCACAAGCTTGATCATGGCGGAAGCAGAAGGATTATCAAGGAAAGATCTGTTCAGGCTGCTCTTAACCTGCTAAGGATTGAACTGTTAAAATAAGTGATTATGACAACCACGGAGGGTTCTTATGCTCAGGTTATTTATTGCAGTATCTCTGTCAGCTAAACAGATTGACCAGGTTGCAGCGTTGCAAAATCAGCTGAAGCATTCTCTAAAAGGAGTGCGCTGGGTTAAGCAGGAAGGAATGCACCTGACCCTGTCGTTTATTGGAGAAACAGACCCTGAAATGCTGGATACAATAAAAGAGATTATGAATAGAGTGGTAACGCCTTTCAGCAAATTCAAGTTGAGTATATCAGGCTGCGGGGTTTTTCCGGGGCCATCCAGGGCCAGGGTTTTATGGCTCGGGGTTGAAAAAGGCGCAGAAGAATTAACTGATTTAGCAGAAAAGCTGGCTGCAGGGCTGGCTGAGATAGGCCTGAAGCAGGAAGGCAGAAAATATCAACCGCATCTGACAATCGGCAGGATTAGGCAGTCTCTTGAAGAAAAAATGATCATAGAATATTTTCTTGCAAAAAATGATTTTAAAACAGAGACAGCGGTAGTAGAACATTTTGAGCTTCTGGAAAGCAGGCTATCAAGCGAAGGGGCTAAATACAGGGTCCTTCACCGTAAAAAGTTATCTGCAGATTAAACAATCATTTTTAATAATACAAGGGAGGTAAGACCAGTTGGAAAAAGAGAAAGCATTAGAAGCAGCATTACTACAGATTGAGAAACAGTTTGGCAAGGGTTCAGTTATGAAATTGGGCCAGGATGTTAAATATGAAGTTGCAGTAATTCCAACGGGCAGTCTTGCTCTTGATGCAGCCCTGGGAATAGGCGGTGTTCCAAGAGGAAGAGTGGTTGAAGTTTTTGGACCGGAATCGTCAGGAAAAACCACTGTAGCCCTTCATGTTATAGCTGAAGCGCAGAAAAGGGGAGGTTTTGCAGCTTTTATTGATGCAGAACATGCTCTTGATCCCCAGTATGCGACAAACCTTGGTGTGAATCTTGACGAATTACTGGTATCGCAGCCTGATACAGGTGAGCAGGCTCTCGAAATTGCTGAAGCCCTGGTAAGAAGCGGAGCAATCGATGTGCTTGTAATTGACTCGGTAGCGGCCCTGGTACCCAGGGCTGAAATAGAAGGGGAAATGGGAGATGCCCATGTGGGACTGCAGGCCCGGCTGATGTCGCAGGCCTTACGAAAACTCTCCGGTGTGATAAGCAAGTCGAAAACTTGCGCAATTTTTATTAACCAGATCCGGGAAAAGGTTGGCATCATGTTTGGTAATCCGGAGGTAACACCGGGTGGAAGGGCGTTAAAGTTCTATTCTTCAGTGCGCATGGATGTGCGCCGGATTGAATCATTAAAAGCCGGAACCGACCAGGTAATTGGAAATCGGACCAGGGTCAAAATTGTTAAAAATAAAGTGGCACCGCCTTTCAAAATTGCTGAATTTGATATTATTTACGGAAAAGGAATTTCAGCAGAAGGCTCGATAATTGATCTCGGTGTTGAACATAATGTTATTAACAAGAGTGGTGCCTGGTATTCTTACGGTGAAGAACGTTTGGGGCAGGGCAAGGAAAATACCAGGGAGTTTCTTAAGGATAATCCCGAAATCAGGAATGAAATTGAACAAAAAGTGAAAGCTTTGGCTGGTTTTCCGGAACCGTCTGAAGAAAAAAAACCGGACGAGGATCAGGGAAAAACAAAGAAAAACCCCGAAAAGTAAGAAGCGGTGGTGTTGACTCAGCATGGATGAACAGCCTGATTTAAAAAAAGCCAGAAGTAAATCTTTGCGCTTCCTTACTTACCGGGCCAGGACAGCACAGGAACTTGAACAGTATCTTCAAAAAAAGAACTATGGACCGGCCCTGATAGAACAGGTAATGACAGAAATGCGTAATTACGGCTATATAAATGATAACAGGTTTACAGCTGATTACATAAGTTACCGTAAATCAGGAAAATACGGGGAAAGGCGAATCCGCTACGAACTGCTTAATAAAGGAGTTGCCCGGGAAGTAGTTACATGTGAGCTGGCAAAGAGTTTTAACGACGAGGAAGAGTTAGAAAAAATGAATGAGTTAATTGAAAAAAGAATACCTGAAGATGGTAAATATGACCAAAAATGGTTTAAGCGGCAGTTTACCTACCTGGTAAGAAGAGGGTATAAAGAAAATTTAGCGCTTAAAGTATTGCAGAAATACCGTTGTCTGGATGATTAACATAGTGTAAAGTTATTGTAGGGATTTAGCAGGTAAGTGTTTTAGAGACAAAGA
>CAYMIW010000025.1:0-43208 GCA_964390725.1 uncultured Syntrophomonadaceae bacterium
CTGCTTGTTTTATATCTCCCCGCTAAAAAAATCCCGCTTATATTTTACTCATAGCTCCTAGCTTTTTCTTAGTTTCAATTATTGGCAATGATTATTAATTTGGTGTCGATACGTAGTAACCAAACGACTACATTTTGACTCTGAGCTTCTCTCTACTTGCTGATAGATTTACTCCTTTAAAATCTCCCCTAACATATTTACCAGTTGTCTTCGATCATAATGTTCCATTACGAATTTACGACCTCTCTCACCCACCTTAGCAGTTTCCTGCTCATGCCCTTTTAGCGCTTTAATCTGACGCACCAGCGAAAGAGGATCCTCCACATTGAACAACAGCCCACCGCCTGACTTTTCAATAATCTCTTTTGCCTCACCGCCCAAACCGAGTAAAACAGGTTTACTATAGGCCATGCACTCAAAAAGCTTCGAAGGTAAGGTTAAATCAAAAAGTGGATCTTTTAAAAGCTGCACCAGGCAAGAATCAAATGAGGCCATGTAGTCTGCTGCATCGCTTCTGTTCACCGGCCCGGTAATAAAAATGTTATTCAAATTAAGCTGACGGGCAAGCTCAACTAACCGTAATCGCTCAGCCCCGTCTCCAACAATCACTATTGCTATTCCTTCTTCTTCACGGAGCAAGTAGGCTGCTTGCACCACCACTTCCAGGCCTTGGGCCAGTCCGATATTGCCGGCATAACCAATAATAAATTTGTTCTGTAAACCCATTTCCGTTCTGATTCTTTCACCATCACCCAGGGTAAGTTTATCAAAATCAACCCCGGCATGAATCACGCTGATTTTTTCTTCTTCCACTCCTCGCCCGACCAGGTGGTTGCGATAACCCTCTGTTACCACCACGATCCGATCTGCAGCCCGGTAGGTTATTTTCTCCAAGGCTCGCATAACAGCTATTACTGGTTTGCTTCTTAACTGCCCCAGCAGCAAGGCAAAATCGATCCAAAGGTCACGAATTTCAATTACATACCTGGCTTTTTTAAAGCGGGCTATAATTAAACCGGCTACAGAAACAAAAAAAGGCGGTGAGCTGGCATATATTATCTTTGGCTTCTTTAAGAAAAGACCTGCCCCCACCGCTAATATCATGAAGCTAAAATAGTTAAGGAGCCTGATAAAAGCTCCTTTTTTCGTATCAAGAGGGGTATAGACTCTGACAACCTTCAACCCTCGATAATCATCTTTTACAAATAGCTTACCCCTGTATTTATTCTTACTGCGCTCAGCTTTCAGGTTAGGATAACCTGTTATTAAAACCACTTCGAAACCTGCTTCATGTAAAAGCAGGGCGCTCTCTGTAGCCCGGAAAGCTGCAGCCTGTGCTTCCGGGTAAAAATGCTGGGTAAGGTAAAAAATCCTGCTTTTCAAAATCTGTTGACCTCTTCTTTCGTTACCTTAAATCAACTGCCATCCCGCCTGTTCAAAGAAAGCATGACTGCCTTGGTTGTTTAAACTATTACCTCGAAGGGAATGACTCTCTGCCTAATCAATATTAGTCACTCTTAGCGGTTTCAGCTAAAAAACTAAAGGTTTCTGAGCCACATTTTTCCCATGAAAAACTTTTCGCTCTTTCGTAAGCCAAATAAGCTTTCGCTTCTCTTAAAATAGGTGAATTTATAAGTAGTTGAATGGCCGAAGCAATCTCTTTAGGTTGCTCAGGGTCAAAGTATACTCCTGCGTCGCCCAAAATTTCTGGCATTGGACCACGATTCGAACAGGCAATAGGCAATCCTGAAGCCATAGCCTCCAGCAATATACTTGGCATATTTTCACAACTAGAGGCAAAAACAAATAGATCTGCCTTTTTATAGACATCAGGCAATACCTTGTAATTCACAGGCCCTCTGTAGTTAATATAACTTTCGCTATTATCAATACAACCTAATGTTTTTATTAATCGTTTTAAAGCCTTTGGATGTGCAGGGCCAACTAAATCGAGAAATATCGGAAAACCAGCCTTCTTTAACAGCGATACCGCTTCAGCTACATGCCACTGGTGTTTATAAAAATTAATAATAGAAACGTATAACACTCGGATAGACTCTTTTTTAGATTTTATTTTGTTTTCAGAAATAATTCTAGGTTTTAAAAAAAAACTATCATTCACACCGTGGGGTATAATAATGATTTTTTCGAAAACACCATGCCTGTTTTTTGTAACTTTATTAAGTGCATAATTAGATAAGAAAATAACGCCTTCAGCCTTTTGGAAGCTTATTAACTGCCACCAGCGAAGCATTAGATATCTAAAATAAGTTAGAGAAAAACCAAATCTGCGCATTTCATTCGTTTCAAAAGGAAGCATGTTTTGACACATCGTTACATGCTTTCCAGGGCCAGCAACTAACCCACCTGGTGAAAATATCAAGTCTATTCCTAAACTTTTAATTAAACTTGGCATTTTAAAATATTGCCAGTAGACACGGCTTAACAAACCTTTATCTAACAATGGTTGAAATTCTTTAATCAACCACTGCTTATCTTCAATCTGGTTCAGTGTATTAGTACCACCCCAAATAATAATCTTTTCAAAACCATATACACTAGGTTTATATACTTTTAATAATTCGGTTAAATGAGTTAAACCTCCTCCTGATCTTATGTTTGAAGCATTTATTGCTATGTTATAAATTTGGGTTGCACCCTTTCGTATTTTTTTTTAAAACTATTTTTACACATTTCTAAACAAGTTAATGAGTTGAATCCTGATTATAATCTGACATCGGATCTGTGCTTATGTGTAATATAGTTATTCTTTCTGAATTCTAAGTTTAATAGTCTCGTGGAACTTCTTTATAATCTTAAACTTTTTATCAAAACAGCTTACAGGCGCAAGCATAAAATTTAGCTATATTCACTAACTTTATTTTGAATAGTGCCTGATTCTCGCAATTTCGTGATAGTGTTAAACTTGCTATTTCACAAGACTAATGAAGTCTTAATAGAGAGATACTTGCCTAAAACATTTAAATATTATTGCCCCTGAACCCATTTAAGGCAATAACGGGATATACCTATGGTGGTTACGTTTATTTATTAACGTATGCTGATAAAAATATGAAACCTATAAATCTACATCTTTACATATGATAATTAATTTTACTACTACCCATAATCTTTATATCTCGTCTAACTTTCAAAGTTAAACCTAAATACTATCCTTATTCTAAACAAAACAATAAAAGCACTTCACTATAAATATTTTAATTGTTTTTTAATTAAAGTGGTTGATATTAATGGTGTCCTCGTTAAATAGACTACATCACAATATTCCTTTAAAAAATCAAATTTGCCAATCCAGTCATCGCCCATGACAAAACAATCAATCTGATATTTCTTAACATCATTAATTTTCTGCTCCCATGCTATTTCTGGTATCACCAGATCAACGTATCTTAATGATTCAACTAAATCTTTTCTTTCTTCATATGATAAAAAACACTGTTTTCCTTTTTCTTGGTTGAACGATTCTGTAGATAATGCGACAACTAAGAAATCACCTAATTCTTTAGCTCTTTTTAATAGTCTAATATGTCCATAATGCAATAAATCAAATGTACCGTAAGTAATTATTTTTTTCATATTCAGTCCTCACCTATGCAGAGTTCAGATATTTCATGTTTGTTACATCTTTCATTTTCTGGTGGGAGTGTCTTAAAGTCTCCATAGAATTTATATAAATAACCCAAATAATTCTGAGGACATTTAAATCCAACACCTTCAAAATAAATATCTGTTAATAATTCGAGCCAACTCTTTTCAATTGTTTCTTTCCAATATCCATAGCTCCCACCGAAAGCTACGACCTCATCACTATCATAATTATTATACATAAGCATATAGTGTTCACACATTTTTATCAGTCTATCTCTTGTTACATACTTCATTATTCCTCTAGCTATTTTATAAACAACTTTTTTTGTGATTTCACTTTTCTTCCACACCTCGTAGTTGCATTTAATTAATAACAGCCTTTTAAATATATATGTTGTGTAATTCTGTTTAAGTTTGCTTAAGTAACTATTCGGTACATTATCAAAAGGAAATATATCAATGAAAACTCCAGAATGTATATTTGTTTTTTTAGAATTAAGTTCTCTAAAAATAGTCCCATTTTTTCTAATTTTAACAATAGGCAATGCAAAATTAGGATCTGAATACCATGTTTGTAAAAAATAATCATCTCTCAACATGCCAATATCCAAATCATCATCCCATGGGATAAAACCGTTGTGCCGTACTGCACCCAGCAAAGTACCAGCAACTAGAGAATATTTAATTTCATGTGCTTCACAAATTCTTTTCACTTCTATAGCAATCTCAAGTTGTATGCGATGTAATTTATTGATTTGGATTGATGATAATTTCATATCTTACTACTCCTTGAAACAAAATGGTTTATTAAAAGATTCAGTTTAGAGTATCATGTATATAAAAAAACTACATGTTCTAATTCGCTGTTATTCAACTCAAGCTTTTTACAGCTTAAATTAAGCATTTTTAACACTTATCGTTTTTATGCTATTATACTAACTTAATATAATATAATATAATATTTTACAATGTCTATCCAATTACCCTCAAAACCAATGATATTACACTATACTCCGAAAACACAACATTGTTAATATTTGAAAGTCTTAAACAGGAATAATTATACGATTATTAGCGATTTTTTTTCCATAGTTGGAAGAGTAGTAACCCTCTTCTATGCGAAATTTATGCATAGCATTGCAATTGACTATAACATCAATATTTTCGCGACTTAAAATAAGACTATTTTTATTTATGCCACCGACAAAAACGGATGGGTGTAAGTTTAGTACAAAAAAAGCTCCCTCTCTTCTTTCAAGTTTATCTATAATTTTTATCTCGGAATTATTAAAATATACTTCTCTTATATGTTCAAAACCATAACCTTGATGCCTTCCTGCAAACATATTTTCTGACACTTTTAAAATATGAGAATCACTTTGATCAATTAGTGTAAAAACACTGTTTTTTAACATTATACATTGTTCTTTCCCCGTAACAGCTATAGTATTATGGCTCCAACTAGACCTGAAAGAATTCCTAACATTTGGTAAAGGTGTGTAAACATAAGACCCGCCATCAACAATAAAATCAAAACCCATGATATTTAGTTCAAAAGACAGTTTGTCGTTATGATTATGACCACCTTTTCCACCAAGACCACAGGGTATAGCAGTAAATGCAAAGTAATAATATTCATTTTTATAAACAGCAATACCGGCATTGGGATAATGATTAACTTGCGGTGACAATTGAAAACTATATTTATCAGCATCCTTCAATGCAATAGTGAGTTTAAATTTATGATAATTTCGACCATTTGCTGCCAATCCATTAACTGTGTCTTTAGTATTTCTAAAAACTGTGTTTGTTTCTTTATTAAAACATATTGGTAAAACTAATGATTGACCAAGTAACAATTCTTCGTCAAGCTTATAATTTGACCCATCTTGAGTAAAATCAGACCGGTTAAATAGTTTTCCGGCTAATGCTAAAATATGTCTCTGGTCATTACTTGCATCATCATAAATTCCTTCAGTAATACCTGGTGAAAATACATGTAAACGGCCGCTATCGTTGTCGCCAAATTGTGGGGCACAGCCGTTATTTTTACAAATATCTTTTATGAACTCAGCCATTTTTCTTAACTTTTCATAATACCAAGTGGGAAATACTTGTTCGTTATCTAAACGATACTCCTGGCTCAAGTAAGGAAGAAGCTTTGGATTAACCTTATGTTTATTTATTTCATATTTCTTTAACTTTTCACGGCGCATTGAATCAAGACCTATCACTAAAGCAGTACATGAATAAAATATTTCCGCTACTAACCTGTGGTAAGAGCTAGACCCCTCATAAGAAACACCATCATCATAAACCTGATATTTCATCTCATTTATTAATTCTTGTATGCCAAAAGCAAGCCACCTATCACTTTCTTCTATGCATGGCAACAAACATCCTATATAAATTAAGCCGGCAAGGTTGGATAAATAATGGTTACTATTATACCCTCTCATACTATATTCAAGATTATTCTCTATGTGAACTCCATGTATGTGAAGTGACTTAATTAAAAGTGTTTTAAAATCAATGTTTTTTTTCAAACTGTCCTGTAATAATATTACGCCCCATAGCCAATTAACAGCACGAATAGCAACATCCATTGTACAACGCCAATTTACACCATAAGGATGTGGATTTGAAACAATCCAATCTGTAACTTGAAGGATAAACTCATTTTTCCAATAATTATTATTCTTATCACAAAGCCCCATTAAACCTAGTTTTGTTGAGTGCTGAAATCTTGAAAGCTCCCACGGCACTTTTATGTCAACACCCAGTAGATGGCCTATTGGAATATCTTCATACCACATCTTTGAGTCCCAACTAAATCCAGATTTAAAGTCTAATTGCCAGTCAATAGGTTCGTACTGTTTTAAATGTTGTTTCAAATCATCCTGCAATAGATCGTTTTTTAAACTTTGGGTGATACTATCCTTAACAAGATAAGCTTTATCATCCTTAGGAGTCATCTTATAACTATAACCTTCAAACCCTACGGCTTTGGTCTTATAATTAACCGTTACGGAGCCCGACCCTAAGAGATCAAATACGTGGCTACTACATTCATAAGCTTTGAATTCTATATGCGATCGCAAGTCCAGTTCCTTGACTATCATTTCAACCTTGCATTTATCGATTTGAAAATCAGGCCACTCTTGATTCTGACTCATCTTACATTGAGCTATCTGCTCAAACATTTTTTTTGAAGGCGAAGGTAAAAAATATGATGCTATCTTTTTTTTTATATGAAAATAGATAACTTTTTTAGGGATTAATGTGAGTTTTTTTAGCTTTTCATAATATTTATTCCACATAGCTACCTTTCTGGATTTATTGAATCCTCCTAAAGGTTATAACGCAAAATGACAATAATATTATCTTTCCCTTACCATTTTATCGAGTAAAATGCTAACCCTGGTTACCTCTTCTATTTCAGAAAAAGATATCGGAGCCTGTCCACCTTTTCGAACTGCATCTATAAAAGCAGCAACTTCAGCATTATGCCCTTTTTCTTGTTTCGCTGTTTTCATTTTTTTAAAACCAGGCACTCCATAACCATCCATCCTCTTAAAATTATCAATTTTTATTATTTGCCCACCACAATAAACTTCCAACCCTTCTTTTGGATATGCTTTATTCCCATTAGAAAAATAGTTTAAATTAGCAATAGAACCATCTTCAAAAGCCAGTTGAATTATAACTGTATCTTTTATCGTATTATCAGCTGTTTCATCATTTAGTGAAATGGCAGAATAATTGATTATCTTGCTATTAATCAAATAACGGGCCAAATCAATAAAGTGACAAGCTTCACCAATAATTCGTCCGCCACCTGTTTTTAAATTTTGAATCCAGTGGTCTTCAGGAATATTGCCAGCGTTTACATTTATTACTATGCTTTTAGGGCAGTTTACTCCTTTTAATAATTCCAGGATTTTATTAATATAGGGGGAAAAACGCCGATTAAAACCTACCATTATTATTGGAAGTTGCGCCTGTTCATTATCGCTAATGGATTTATAATATTTTACAACCTCATTTAACTCTGACTCACTAATTGACAATGGTTTTTCAACAAAAACATTTTTACCCGCCCTCAATGCTTGAATTACATAATCCGTATGGGTATCATGTCTACTAGCTATGAAAACAGTGTTAATAGTATTATCATTGATAATATCCACTGCATTGCCACAGCATTGATAAAAGCCATATTTTTTACCAACCCTTGCAGCACTTAAAGCACCACTGCTACAAATCGACTTTAACTGGGCATTTGTACTAATTAATGCTGGCAATAAAACTTGTTCAGAAAAATTACCAGCACCAATAAAACCAACCACCGGTTCATTCGTCTTAAAACTAACCTTCTTTGAATCTACTATTTCAGAATCATTTAAAACTATAGTGTTTGTCTGCAATTTAAAAACATCAGCTGTATACTCTAAAACAATTCCCAGGTATTTTTCTTTACCCTGAGATATCATTTCGTAAGCTTCAGGTGCTTTCTCAAAAGGGATGCAGTGAGTTATCAGCGGCTTAACTGCCAGTTTTTTTAATGCCATCAATTCTAGGATTGCTTCAAAGTTTCTATGTTCAGTCCATCTTACATAACCAATCGGATAGTCTTGCCCTTTTTCTTCGTAGTTAGGATCATACCTACCAGGTCCGTAGGAACAAGAAACTTGAAAGCTCAACTCTTTTTTATAAAAATCAGCCCTGTCCAACTCAAGACCTGCTACACCAACTAAAACTATCCGACCACGCTTTCGACACATTTTTGTCGCTTGTTGAACTGGTTGATTGCTATTAGTAGCAGTTGTGATAATTGAACCATCTATGCCTCTGCCACCAGTGATAGCTTTAGAAACATAGATTGGATCTTCATCTTTTGACAAATCAACTGTAAAAGCTCCTAAATCCTTAGCAAGTTCTACCCGGTACGAGTCTTTATCAATTCCCAGAACCTTACACCCATTAGCTAAAAGTATTTGGACTGTTAACAAACCAACTATACCTAATCCAGTAACTGCGAAAGTCTCACCTAAAGTAGGTTTAATTAACCTGATTCCCTGAAGTGCAATAGAACCTAAAACTGTAAAGGCTGCTTCAATATCAGTAACCTCTTCGGGGATTTTTATGCATAAATTTTTCGGTACCATTACTATTTCTGCATGTGGTCCATTAGAAACAACTCTATCCCCGAGCATAAAACCTTCTACACCTTCGCCGATATCTATAACAGTACCAGCATTACAATAGCCAAGAGGCAGTTCCCGATTTAGCTTCGATTGAACTGCAGTTAATGTGGGGAAAAAACCATCCGTTTTAACCTTGTCCATAATCTGCTTGACTCTATCTGGGTGACTGCGAGCCCTAGCGATCATTCCAGAACGCCCAAAATCTACAAGAATTTTTTCTGTTCCAACTGAAATGACCGTAGCACGGCTTGCGATTAAAAGACATCCTTTTTTTACCTTCGGACATGGAGCTGATATTAAATTTATTTTACCGTCTTTTAAACTCTGTAATAGCTGTTTCAAATCATAACCTCCAACTATAATGTTAATACTTAACAAGGGTTATAAGCAAATCAAGATATTTTTTTGCAATATAGCTACTTTTATATTTATATACTAACAATTCCACATCTTTTCTGCTAATCGGTTTTGAGGTTTTAATAAAATCTAAGATTTCTTCAAGTTTTTCTTTTTTCATACTAAAATGACTTTTTTCTAAGGTAAATGCTACAGGATAATCTTTTAAGAATAGTGCAGAGCTATCTGATTGAGCATCATCAACAATGTTTAATATAGGTTTGCCTGTATAGATATATTCAACAATTTTGCTTGGGAGTTGATAAGCAGTATTGTTACCAATATTAACCAGCATATCTGCATCTACCATGGCTTTTAAAGCCTCTGAGCGATCCACCCTGCCATGCAAATAGATAAATTTGTTAATAAGTTCTCTATATCGTTTAAAAAATTGCTCACATCCTGATATACTTCCGATAAAGTGAAGTTGTAATTTTACATCCTTTACAATTTTGAGCAACTCAGAAAATATCTCTAACAAGTATTCTGGGCTTCTTATACTTTCATATAAAGTCCCCAAAAAAACCATGTTTATTATTCGCTCGTTATTTTTATTACATTTTAAAAAGTCATTAACATAGTCTTGTAACTCAAATACATTTAACAATGGTGGTATAACATAAACTTTACTCATATTATTCGGAAATAATTCAGCATATTTTTGTTTTGTAGATTCGGTAGTAACAGCTACAATATCAGCGGTATTAAAAACACGTTGTTCTGCCTTTCTATTGATAAAATTATAAAGTTTATCATTATTAACTGGTGTTTTTTCCAAAAAACTAAAAGGATCGCCTATATCAACCAACCATGGAACCGCATTAACAACCTTTTTGAACAATAAGCCAACTAAATGTCCGCTAAAAGGGTGAGAAACGGTAATAATCATATCATAATTATAAGTTTTTAATAATTTATTTGTTTTCCTATATGAAGGTAGAATCCATAAACAAGCTTGATCAGGCCAATATAGCTTTTTCCATGATATATTGTAGATTACTTTTAATATGCTAATTAAAGGTTTTATAAATAGCCTTATAAAATTTAATCTTTTCTTATCATCTAACGAATAAACATATTCTACTGATATACTATTACCAAACCGTCTGCCAAAGCCAACCCTATATATATTTACGCCTGCAATTTTTTCCTCTCGAAATAGCCCAGCATACCAAGCACAAACGACATCAACCTGGTGACCATCCTTTGCCCATTCTTCAGCAATAGCTGCCCACCTGAAAGCTCTTGGTGATACTTTAGGTTTGTATGAATAACATACTATAAGAAATCTCATTGTTTATTGTGGCTCTCCAGATCTACTCAAAAACTTCCTTATATAACCTATTATTAAAAGCTACCCCTACTACTATCCAAAAAAGTGCGCCTAAAAAAGGCTCATATATAATAGGATAACTGATCATAAAAATCACAAACAAGATTAACCAGAATACTAAAAAACTCAACCCAATGTCTTGTTTTCTAATTAACATCAACCTTTTATAAGCAGTTTTAATAAAAAATAAAAATATAATCAACATGAATAATCCACCAACTAAAACAATTTCAAGATAGCTATTGTGAGGTAGAACTGCACCTTCGATATCCAGACCTCTAGCCACACTGCCTGCAGCCCCAAAACTATTGCCTATAATCAAATGAAGCAAAGGTGTATCACTTCGTGATAGAGCATTTTCAATATATCTTTGCGGGTAAAAATATGCTCTGTTAATTAAATCATGCCAAATTCCTTTTGTGGTACCTTGAATTTCCCCAGTTCCAGTAAAGGCTGAAATAGCTACATTGAAATAACGATCAATTATAATGTTAACCTCTGGTAATAAAAATACTAGAGTAATAATTATAAAAGTAAATATAATAATTAATTGCATAAGTTTAATAACATTTTTAGTCTTATAATAACCAATAGCCTTGTAGTTTATGAGCAAAGATAAACATACAAAAACTATAAGGCCTGCAATGGCAGCTTTTGATAAACTAATAATAATGAATAATGAAGAAATAACTACTAGTAAAGTTCTCCAAAAACTCTTTAAAGCTCCATAAAATGCATATGAAATTATAAAAATAGAAGCCATGGCACCTATATTTGGCTCGCCTAGAAGCGTCTTTGCTCGCACCAATCCTCCCCTCACAGCAATGTAGTCTCCTAATAGCCAACTTAGGTCACCACCAATAAGCTGATAAAATGCTGTGATAAAACCTATAAAAAAAACAATACACCACAAATTAATAATGAATTGTAATTGTTTTTTATTAGCAATAATAGTCGTAGCTAAAGGGGCCAGCAAAGCAACGTTAACAAACCTCATGAAGCCTTGTAAAGCGAGAGTCATATCATAAATCATCATAGTGTGAAAAAAAATAAAAATAGAATACGCCAAATATGCAATAACCAATAAAGAAGCATATGGTATCTTTAACTTATAAAAAAAGATAATTCTAATGTATAAATAAGCATATAGTAATTCTCTCACTCGAAGTATAGAGATCCATTCAAAAACTAATTGAACCTGATAAAGCATTATAAATAACAGCAAAATGAAAAAAACAAATATATCAATTTTCTTGAAAAGTGGCGTAGTGTTGCCAACTAAGTACTGTTTGCAACTATATGCTCTTTCATCTGCTTTATAGTTAGCTTCCATGGTAATTACCTCATCTCAAACATACGCATAAATTATATTTTATGCCATCGCAATATGATTATATTAATTAAAACCACTTTTTTATTTTTTAATGATTGATTTAATTTCTTTATGAATATTGCTTAACCCGTTAGATTTAAAAAAATATTCTTTTCCGTTTCTAAAAACCCTATTATCAGTTTCTATATTTTTTATAATATCATTACTGTTATTAACTACTTTAGCATAATTGTTTTTCATTATTTTTTCATGAAAACTATTATAGGGCGGTAGGTTAAGAAGAAATGTTTTCAGTCCAAAGCCCATGCCTTCGAACAATGCTGTAGAATAAACACCAATTTGATAATCTGACAGCCGAAAATAATAATAAATTGACCTATAATTGTTATCTAATACTTCTAAGTTATTTCTCATACATAACCAAGGATATTTTTCTTTCCAATGGTCATATTCTCCAGGGTGAAGCTTGTAATATATTAAAAATTTATCATCGAGCAAATCTGATAGTTCTACAGCAATTTTGCTTAACTGTTTTCCGATTGTTGATTGAGAAATAAAAATAATTGTTTTATAGTTTCTTTTTCTATCGATAATTTTATATTTATTTATAATAGAATCAAAATATGGAAAACCAGTAACCTTAAGACGGTTTTCTTCCAAAGGTACTCTTATAGATTCTTTCCAATAATCACCATATAAAAATATATGATCTGGAAAACCCTCCAAATAACTAAGATTTCTCGGAAAATTATAGCCCAGATGTTGCCTTCCCATAAAACCATGCTGCAACTCTATTGTTTTAATACCCCTTCTTTTTGCTAACTCGTTGATTAATATACTTGAAAAGCTATAAGATGCAGTTTCGATAATAATCTTTGGCTTAATATTATCTAACATTTTAGATAAGGTTGGTATTGAAGCATAGTAACTATAGATAGAGTTTTTAATAGTTCTTATAAAAGCTTCTTTCTTTATTGATGTGTTCATATGATGATTTAAATCATCAATTATCCCCTCTATTAATTCATATTCGCTTTGTTTAATCTTAAACCTAAATGTAGTTATCATAAATAATTTTTTCATAACACGTATAAAATCAACATAATCATAATACGTTAAATTGTTAGTTAATACTGGCTTAAAGTGATCTCCTGATATCCAATATATATGCTCAGTTGCTAAATATGAATACTCAGTGGTTCTTAGTAATTCATCAGTATATATGCATTCATAATATCCATTATCATTTTTAACTCTTCGAGGATGACAAAACACCAGTAAATCTTTTTGATCTACAAACCAAACCGGATTTTTAAAAATCATATTTGGAATTTTTTTAAATAATAAATAAGCCCTTTTCAACTTACTAAAATGCTTCATGGAGTATTCAGTATGCTCCAGATGATACTTCTCTTTCAAGATTGATGCAAATACATTCAGACGAATATAATGCCATATTTTTACTCCCTGTATCTCGGTTAAAAATAGTTTTCTATCTTCTTCAAATTTAATGAAATTGTCATGAATTGTAACATTATTTTTATTATTTATCGTAGAGCACCACCATGTTTCAATTCTGAAAACATATTTGTTCATGTCTATTGTCTAAGTAATACAATTATTGGGCTCAAGCATGTAATTACCTATTTATTAAATAACCCTTCCCTGATCTTCCTCTTTGTGAATCAAGCAACACTGGTAATACATTTTTTTAACTCTGTTTCTATGCAAACTCAATGAATCTTATTTTTGACTTGTTACAATTTTAATCATTATTGGTAATGATACTCTATACGCTAATTACTTATTTCTGTATAATAAATTATTAGAGTGCGGGATAACTATATCTTTTCTTTTAACAACAAAATTTTACATAAAGACCTTTTTTATAATCCTATCATTTTGTGCGTAAACAACTACCAATAATGTTTCTATGCATAAAGCGCCCTGATATCGTGTTGCTTAACTTACGTTTCACAAGATTAGGATGAAAGCAATAAGCACCATACAATTTATATTTTAATTAACAATAGTTCTGAAAATTATTATTATTTTCTTATTATAACAACACCACATAGAATTTAGAGGGCTATAAGTCAATTCTATGATTGCCAGATGTCATTAGAATGTCTGTATCCAGTTATATCTTATATCATTTCACCTTCTGAAGCAGCATAATAATCTAAATAGCATCAATCATCTGTAATTTAATAATTGCTTCTAATATATTTTTTAGACTGTCTTTCTTCCAAAAGTAATCATTTACATTTTTATTTTTAGTTATACTGCTTAAGCCTTCGTCATTTTTAACTAAGTCTGCTATTTCTGAAGCCGATGTCACCAGTTCAGCATATTTCATTTTTGTTAAATCCTCCATTGCTTCCCAACCAGGCAATTTTACTATAAAGGTTCTCAAATTAAAGCCTAATCCTTCGTATAATGTAGTCGAGTTTACTCCAATTTGGTAATCGGCGAGGTTT
The DNA here is from genome assembly GCA_964390725.1 of uncultured Syntrophomonadaceae bacterium. Classification (GTDB taxonomy): domain Bacteria; phylum Bacillota; class Dethiobacteria; order DTU022; family DTU022; genus JAABTH01. The sequence continues at coordinate 14,359 of CAYMIW010000025.1, forward strand.
AAGAAATGATAAATATCTCTTTTATTATCATGAACTACTTCGATATCAACCTCATCATCTGCCAACCATGGGTATCTATTAGACCAATTATAGTATTCACCCGGATGTAATTTGTATATTATGAGGAACAATTTTTTTTGTATTAACCCGGACAAATCAACTGCAATTCTGCTCAAGCTTTCACCTATTGGACCTTGTGAAACAAATAATATTGTTATTTTTTGATCTTGCTTATCATCTTTACTATTTTTTAAGTCTTCAATTTTAGATTCATAATACGGAAATCCAGTTACATGTATATTGCTTTCTTCGATAGGTAATCTGGTTGTATCTTTCCAGTATTCCCCAAACAGAAACAGATGATCGGGAAATGCAGAAGGTTGTTTTCGTGTTTTATAGTTATAAGCTACATGTCCTCTTCCCATCACACCGTGCTGTAACTCTATTGATTTAATGCTATACTTTTTTGTGAGCTCATTCATCGCCATGCATTTACTGCTGTAATAATAGACCTCAATAAATAGCTTTGGTTTAACTTTTTTAATTATATGTTCGTAAGCAATTTTATATAAATAATTATTATGAATAACTCTTTGGACTGTTCTAATATACCCTTCCGGACAAAGCTTCACCTCAAATTTGTTGTTTATTTTTTTAACAAGCTTTCTAACTTTGTCTTTATCTTCCTTGGTTAATACTTTTATTCCTGCTAATCTATAAACCTCTCTCAATATTGCGTTGCGCAAATCAATATAGTCTAAATATTTAACAGATGAAGTTCTGATCGGTTTGTAATGACTACCATGGTATAAAGCTTCAAATACGTAATATGAACAAGGGAACTCGTTTAAAATCTGGTCGGTATAAATGCAATCATAAAACTCTCCGTTTTTTACTCTTCTTTGATGATTAAACACAATTACATCTTTTTCTCTTAAATATATAAAGGGATTCTTAAGGATTATATCTGGGAGTAATTTTATAATGGCTCCTAATCGCATTAGTTTGCTATTATTTTTTTTACTATAGTGTGCATCAGCTAAACCAAATAGTTTTTTTTTGATTTTACTATAGATACCAAATCTTAAATAAGGCCAGATCTTAATACCTTGCAGCTCTAAGTCAAACAAACCCTGAGCTGCTTCAAACTCGACGAACTGGTCTATCAATTTAGCATGTTCGTTACTCATACATTCCCACCTATAAATTAATAATTGTACGATGTTTATGCATTCTGATTTGCAATACGTCAGGCATATTGCAAATTATCTTTAATGATTCTTATATTTTTCGTTCATATACATTATTTATTCTGCTTGTTTATTAAGGTAAATCTTCATATTATTAACCGGCCTTACTACCAGCCAACTTTGCCAGGTAAGCATCAAGCTTTTCAAAACAGTTATTCTTATTAATGTGAATAACATTAAAGCATACTGCTTTCCCCTGTGGGAGAAATAATATTTTTATTTAAAATATCTCACTCATGTTGTTATCAGCGAATGCAAAATGTAATGATGCTTCCGCTATTTGTAACACCGTTATGCAGCAAGCCATTCAAGTGATTATCCTCGACATATAAAACCTACTCAAATATAAATTCAAAATAAAAGCTCTCAATAATCAACAATCGCTGATTAACTCCATAGCTAAAATATTTCATGATAATCGTCATTAGCTTTTGTAAGGTCCTTATGGTATCCGATATCAAGCCAGTATTCCCGAATCGGAAATACTGCGGTTTGCATTTCATTTTCGATAATTTTTTCAAATAGAGTGGTCATGTCATACTTTACATTTTCCGGAATTAGCTTTAAGACTTGTTGCTCTAAAACATATATGCCGGCATTGACAAATAAATTTTGTACTGGCTTTTCATCAATCTCCTTAATGCAATTATTGTCTATCTTCACAACACCATATGGAATTTGGAAGCTATATTCACGGACACACATAGTAGCTACAGCTTTATTGTCAGTATGAAAATCTATCAGATGTTTATAATTAACTTTCGTAAGCACGTCTCCGTTCATAACTAGAAAGGGCCTTTCTGATTTGCCAGGAAGTAAGCTCAATGCTCCGGCAGTACCCATTTTTTCGTTCTCTACCAAATAGTTTAACTCAATGCCCCATTTTGCGCCGTCACCAAAGTATTCAGTGATCTGTTCTTTAAGGTGGTTCACTGATAAATAGAATTTCCTGAAACCCTGTTCGATAAAACTTTCCAATATAGTTTCGAGTACTGGCTTACCACCAACCTTCACCATTGGCTTGGGACATTCATCAGTCAGCGGGCTTAAACGCGTACCTAAACCGCCAGCCATTAGAATAACCCAGTTATCGTAAAAACCTGAAGCGATTAAGTGAGACATGAATTCTATTCTTTGCACTATGCCATTTTTATCTAGTACCGGAATTTGTAGCTTCAAGGTATCTTTTGCAAGTTTTAATATCTCTTCTTTACTCATGTCTGTAGTGGCTACAACAGGTTTCCTGTTAACTATATTTTTAACTGGCAACTCAAGATCTATACCCTTCAGTATTTGCTTGCGAATATCAGTATCAGTGACAACACCAATTAATTTTTTGTTTCCATCTACAACTAAAGCTATGCCTGTATGACCTTCGTCAATAGCTTTAATTGCATCCAAAATACTGCTATTTTCCTTAATAAAGCAATCACTATATTTCATCCCACAAACTCCCAAGTTCTTTTTGTTGTTTCTGCATCATATGTTCTGCTATATCAAAATCAATACTGCTATCAATATCAACAGACCTCTCTAATGGCATAATATAAGGATATGTTCTTTCTGAATAATAATGCTTTTGCTTAACTAAAAATGACAATCTGAAAACATATATTGCACCATTAGGCACATAAGTTTTTTTGTAAACCTGTCGGTTAAGCAGCTGATTTACTTCATTGCTGCTTAAACTATTTAGAACCCCATTTGCCTTAATAACCTTTAACCACTCAATTGGTGTTGGGTTTTCCTTTACTGAAATTACCGAATCAGCATGTTTGCTATTAAATATCTCAATTGCATTATTTATATCATGGCTATTTCTAAGTGGTGATGTAGGCTGCAAAACTGTAAAAGATTCAATGCTTATGCTCTCTTTATCAATTAATTTATTACATGTATACATATAAGCATCTAAGGCAATAGAATCATCTGTTGCAAGCTCCGGTGGTCTTAAAAATGGTATTTCTGCCCCTGCATCTTTTGCAATACATGCAATTTCTTCAGAATCAGTGGATACTATAACCCTATTAATAGAAGTTGCCTTTAAAGCCGCTTTTATAGTGTATGCAACTAATGGTTTCCCACATAATGGTTTAATATTCTTACCAGGAAGGCCCTTAGAACCTGCTCTAGCTGGAATTATTGCTATCATCAAAAATCCTCCATATCAATAACCTTGTCATATGGAATATCTCTTTTTGCAATGCGGCCGACTATCATATCAATATACTGCGGCTCCAAACCAGTACCCGGACGCTTCACATCAAGGTCACTAAGCTCAATTACCTTCCCTTTTCCAATGTCATTTGCGGCAACAACACTCCTGCGGAAAGCTATAATTTTTTCTTTATCCTCAATGGTAACAATACGCCGGTAAGAGCCGAGTGCCTCTGTAACACGCTTAGATCCGTTAAAAATTGCTTTCATTTCATCTGGAGTAGCAGAAACCTTGTGATCCCAGCCGGGCATTTCTTTATCTAGTGTAAAGTGTTTTTCTATAACAGAAGCGCCCTTTGCTACTGCAGCAAGCGGTATCTCAACCCCTATTGTATGATCAGAAAAACCTATCGGATAATCAGGATAATTATCACGCAACATATCAATGTTGTTTAAGTTCACATTACAGTCTTCAGGTGGATAGTTGGCTACACAATGCAAAATCATTATATTTTTGTTGCCACTCTTTTCTATTATATGAACTGCCTGATCTATTTCTGATAGTGTTGCCAAACCAGTTGACAACATAACAGGTAAACCTTTATTAGCTATATGGCTGATAAAGTTGTAGTTGTTCAAATCCATCGAAGCAATCTTTAAGAAGCTCACTTTAATAACATCACTTATGAAATCAACTTCGCTCATAGAGAAGACGCTGCTGGCAAAATCTATTCCAATTTTCTTGCAGTAAGCAGCCAGTTCTGATAAATCCTTTTCCGAAGTGCTGTATAGTTCAACTTCATTTTCCAGTTCAGGTTTGCCTTCATACAAGCATTTTGCAAGCAGTGACTCTTTTGTCCAAGATTGAAATTTTACACAGTCACAACCGGCCCTTTGTGCAGAATCAATCATTTTCTTTGCCAGCTTAATATCTCCGTTATGATTCGCGCCAATTTCTGCAATAATATAGGGATCGCTAAAATTTCTTATTTCTTTTTGGCCAAGTTTCATAAACCCAACTCCCCAGGTAATTTTATAGTTTCCCACCATAATGGTATAGGGTTAACATTTTCCCTAACAGCTTTGCAATATTGCACTATATAACTACTATCCTTAAGAAGCTCTCCTAATTGGCCAAACGCTATACCCTGCTTCTCATACCAAGGACCTAAATCTATTAATGCGTAATAATGGTCACGCTTGAACTTCACTGCTTTGATGATGCTATCATTAGTTAGGGCAAATGGTGCAGCCATGTTATTATCATGCTGTCGGTAATAAGTTTTTGTCTTTGAAGTAAAAATAGCCTTGTAACCTGCAGCTAATATTCTACTATAAAACAACCAGTCAAAAACTTTAATATTGTCCGGAATTAGGTTTAAGAGATCCCCTATCACTTCTGTTTTTATAGAAGTATTTGAAAGACCCAGACAATTGCTATTCGCTAAATTCTGCAAAGTAACAATGTCTCCCTCTTTGAAGCGCTTCGACAGATAGGGTTCAGCATTGCTTAAGCAATCATGAAAGAGTTTCAAATCGTTAAAAATAATATTATTATCTATCAGATAGTGCTTTACTGTTTCAACCCTGTTTTCCTCCAATATATCATCTGCATCGGCAAAGATTATGATATCATAATCTTTCTCAACAGCATTTTTTATTGCTATCTTGCGTATATTAGCTAGAGTGCCGGAAACATCCAGCAAAGACCAATCAACATGCAAATACTTCATTACTGATTCAGGACATTCGACGGAATCATTAACTATTAAAAGATCAATATTCCGGTCACTCTGCTTATTAACCGAAGTGACAAAATCAGAACAAAATTGCATAACCTGGGGATAAATAACAGTTACTATTACAGTTTTCACTGAAATACCTCACAATATGTTCAATATATACGCTATATTTATTCACCTTGCTGGAACGCCTTTAACTACAGTAAAGTCCGGCACATCATTAGTAACAACTGCATTAGCTCCAACTACAGAATAACAACCAATTCTAATTTTTTTGCTGTCTGTTCCCTGAATAATAGATGCATTTGTGCCGATATATGCGCCTTCGCATATATGAACATTTCCAGAAATATTAGCACCCGGAGCTAAGTTAACAAAATCCTCAATAATACAATCATGCCCTATTGTAGAATTCAAATTAAAAACACAAAAGTTACCGATAAGAATATTATTCGTCATTCTAACACCAGCAACAACAACAATTCCAATTCCGGTTTTTAAATTCTCTTTTTGTTTATAGCCAAAAGTGGCTGTTGAATGAATTAGGTTACAATAATTTAATTTTTGAAATTTGTTATATATTGTTTTTCTGACTTTGTTATCGCCCACTCCGATAATAAAAACGTATTCATCCTTAACAAGATTTTCAATTTGCGATTCATCTAATACACTGAATCCAAATAATTCTTGGGCTACCGGTTCATGATCAATAAAAACAATCTCAGTTTGATCATTTGTATCTATTGCAATATCAAGAACTTCTCTAGAAAAACCGGATGCACCAAATATTCCTAATTTCAAGAAGAAAACCCCCGTTAAAAATTGTATTAACTGGTGAAACGACTTACTATAAATATTTATTACAAGTTGTAAAGATCTGCCTTATAAAGCTTTAAGTTATCATGATTGGTAAACCAATTTATGGTTTCCACTAAACCAGCTTTTAAACCTGCCAACCCGGGTGCCCTTGGTTCCCAGTCAAGCAATTCTTTGGCTTTATTATTGTTAGCAAGCAATCTTTCGACTTCACTTTTTTGAGGTCGCAACCTTGCCTCATCTTTATTTATTTGTACCTTTGCTCTCATTATCTCGGCAATAAGCATGACAATATCCTCTATTGATATTTCAAAACCACTGCCGATGTTAATTATTTCGCCACCAATGCCCTCTGCACTAATTGTTTTAGTAAAACCTTCTACAGTATCTTTGACAAAATTGAAATCTCGTGTTGGGTGAAGTGCACCTAATTTAATCTTTCTTTTGCCACTGGCTATCTGGGTAATCACCGTTGGAATTACAGCCCTGGCTGATTGGCGGGGCCCGTAGGTGTTAAAAGGTCTGATAATCGTAACAGGTGTATCAAAGGAGTAATAAAAAGACATAGCCAACTGATCGGCAGCGATCTTAGTTGCTGAATATGGTGATTGCCCCTGCAGTGGGTGGTCCTCTGTGATGGGCACAAATTGGGCCGTGCCGTAAACTTCGCTGGTAGAGGTGTGGATTACCCTTTCAACCCCAAGCTCTCGAGCGGCTTGAAGAACATTTAGGGTTCCTTTAATGTTAGTATCGACATAGGTGTCTGGTGAGTGATAAGAATAAGGTATGGCGATGAGAGCAGCAAGGTGAAATACTATGTCGCACCCCTGCATTGCTTTTTTTACTCCATAAGGGTCGCGTATGTCGCCTGAAAAGATTTCTATGCGATCTTTTATTTCGTTTGAAACGTGATCAAGCCATTCCCAGGAATTGAATGAGTTATAGAGCACAAAAGCCCGGACATCATGGCCAGCGCGGATAAGCGCTTCGGTTAAGTGTGAGCCGATGAAGCCGCCAGCGCCTGTGACCAATATTTTGTTCATACTTCTAATCATAAAAGTAATTACCTCATCGCTGTTTTTAATATTCTAAACAGTTGAATTTGAGTTTGATGAAAGACTTCTTAATACTTCATCATAGCAGCTCTTTACTTACGTTCGATATACAGGGGCACATATTTACAACATTATATCAACATACGGCTATTTTCTTTATGTCCTCTTTTAATTTTGCAATTTCTGCAAAATACTTCAGTTGGAGTTTAGAGTAAAACGCAGGTTCTGTATGGCGAACAAAAGATAAATACCCTAATAGTTTAGTGAAATCATCTCTACTTAAAGCATCCTTTCGGTATAAGGAAAGAAATAGCCTTACTTTATCTTTAATCTTTTTGTGTACAGTAACTTTTTGCTCACATGTTATTCGCAACCCTGTAATAATAGCACTTCCGCCTTTTGAACTCACATACTTTGTCTTTGCATCATTTAAATTAATATTGGGACTCGAAGTGCTTTCTATGAGTACTTTTACCATCGAAAATAACTCTTTGCATAAACCCTTTTCATTCGTTGATAGTGTAATATCATCAGCATATCTGCTATATTTAACATGCTGCAAATCATTATTAATCAGAAGAGCTTCAACTGCTTGATCAAATCGATACATAACAATATTACTGATAATTGGTGAACTACAAAACCCCATCGGTAATTTGCCACTGTTCAAAAAACAGCAACTGCTGATTAGGCTTATGGCACTATGATTAAGAGGCCAATCGGGCTTGACTCTATTATGCCACTCCCTTAAATAGAATATAAAATCATCACGACATATTGAGTGGAAAAAATCTTTTAAGTCTAACTTTAAAAAATATTTATTTTTAGAGTGGTATTTAGCATTATCAAGGATTGATACGTTTTCCTGATAAGCAAATGCCTTATTACTGACAGTCATATCTTTAAAGATTTCCCAGATGAGCCAATATTGCAACATTTTCAATTTGTTTATCGGGTGAGCTACAATGCGATATCCTCCATTATTTTTGGGAATTTTAAATAGTACATAGTTTCTATTTGAGTTGACAAGCAGGTTATCTACAAGTTGTTCATTAATCTTTAAATCTTGGCAAATTTTTTCTTTAAGTTCCATACATGCGCTCCCTATTGTATTTTTGATGCGCATTTCGAAAAGCCGCTAATAAAGAATAAATGTCGAACCTATAATCAAAGAAAAAATCCAGCTTTACGCTCGTATAATGATTATTATCATCCCGCTTAGCTAAATCTAAAGCAGTTAGTAGCGAAAGATGACTCTTTAACTTGTCAAAGCTTTGATCCCCAAATAGATATATTGAAAGTTGAACTAATTCTTTGTAAGTCACTGGTCCAACACAAAGTAAAAGATCCTTTATGAACATTAGAGAAGTTAGATCGAAATTAATACCGGGATTTATCTGATCAAGCGACAATGCACGTGCCCTTTTTCTATCGTCTTGCATCAAAATATTATATAGATCGTTATATACTTCGCCAATTGCATCGAGCTCGTTTTCAGCAACTTCTCCCATTTTGTAATAAAGAACATTATTTCCGTTACCAACTTCTTCTATAGCCTTTATTGGGCCCTCGTTAATAAATGACTTCTCTCCTCTAAATTGTATATCATTAATAATCACTAATTTAGATCTGAAGTCATGATGAGCAAAAGCGCCCAGCTCGGTTAATGCACCTGGGCTTTCTAAAACTATAATTATTGTATCTGAAAAAGTTGAAATCATAGTTTCAGCATCTAAAATATTCTTACTATCACCTTCCGCAATCATATTTTGGAAGAACTTTTCTGCAATAATAAAATTTATGTGAGGTAAATGTTCTTTTCCAAAAGCTATTATAGCTTTACGCCTACATGAAATCTCATTATTACCTTCAGTAGCACCGCATAGAAAAACATATTTTTCACTGACAACTCGTTGAAATACGTGGCGTTTAGATAAAGCTTGTTTTAGCATATCTAATTGCCTCTTGAGAGATTTTCTTTCAATGTTTAGTTTATTCATAAAAAAGGGCCACTGTATACTTAAAGGTAGCGATACTTCAAGCTTTGGAGTAGCTGACTAGCGTACTCCAAAGCTTGAAGTATCGCTAGTAAGCTAAAAATATCAGGCGGAATATGACTCATATCCCGTATGGGCATTCACCCATAAATGCTATACAGTGGCCCTTTTGTAAGCCTCCTTTAGAAAAGTATAAAGGCATTAAATAAAACAGTAACCGACGAAATCGCTTAAACTCATAACTACGGTTTCATTTCAACTTTAAAACCGCGTAAGCGCCTTTACGGTCGACGCTTTCAATTGTACTATAATCTATTAAATGATTACATAGGTGCGACAACCTTTTTTTGAGCTATCTGTTTGCATTGGTGTGTCCATGGCTCTGTTTTTTGCTTCTACTACAATGCCAAACATTTTTCGGGGATCATAAGTTGGAGCAAATATTATTAAAGCATTTAGTATTTATCTTGTATATTTTACCGCGTTAAGCCAGACTTGCATGCGTTTAATCAGTTCTTTATTTCTGCTAACAATTTCTAAGGCGTCGTTGGTTGATTTAGTGTGGATGTAAGCATTACGTAACTGCCTGGGTGTTTTGTGATTTCTTTTACCATTTCCACCTTTGAAAACTTGTTCAATTGCATCTTCACTAATATCAACCTCGAAATGTTTTGCTGCCCTGGCAATCGTATCGGTTTTTAATTTTTGATAGCGTGTAGGCTGCTTCATTTGGCGATCAGCCATGTAATAGCTTATCAATTTTCGCGCAAGCGCTTCGCAATTGATGTAGTTGGTTATGAACTCACCAATGTATTTATTCTTAATGATATCATGCTTGTCATCAAAGATTTTATTTATCTCTCTAACTCGGACTTTTGTAAGTTTGGGGTCGGTATTTTTACTATCACCCATTATTTGTCTCCCAATCTAAAACATTCGTGGCATAGTCAGTATATTTAATCATTTTAACAAGATTTTTACTTGAATACATTATAAACTTGAATATGGCTTTTTTAAACCATTATGTTAAATAAATAACACTTAAGGTTTCATTTTGTTCTTTAATCTATTTATGATGTGCTTTGTAGTTACGATTGGGTTGCTGAAAAAGCGTTTCAGCAGTTTAAATAACCGCTTGCCGAAGCTGTTATTGTAGAATTCTTTGGCACCCTTGTCAAAGGCTTGTAGTAAATCGGGCCGCTCTGCTCTTATGGCATGCCTGACTGATCCAATGAATGATTTTTTCTGGTGATCGAGCATTTCTTGTGCATTCTTTCTATATTCTTCATTTGGGGCGTTATCTACCCGGTTTTGATAGTAATCAGAGTAAAATTGATGTTGATACCAGCGGGCTGGCAGATGAAAATATTTGCCAGAATTATTATCTTTAATTTCGCTCCCATATTGAAAAGCTTTTATAGCTAAATATTTATCCCACCAAAAACATCTTCTACCATATGATAGCATTAACTCAGATATTATTACTGTTTGTGTATAAATAGCACCAGTCTGAAATAAAAAATCTTTAAGCTTATCAATAGATTTTAAACTCTCTTCTATTCTATAAACTAACCCTGATATGTAAAATCCTGAACTATGGGCTTCTTTAGGTTGTATATAAGACACATCCTCTCTTCCTCTGTAAAGTATATTTTCTCCTTGTTTATTCAAATAAAACTGTGATGAAAGGAAAACAGGTTCATATTTAGTTAGAAATAGCTTTAAACTGTCAATATTATCTGACACCAAAGGATCTTCATTTGAAGTTATTACCAAATAATCAGTTGTGCATTCATTAAAAAGCCTGATAATATTACCAGTAAAACCCAAATTAATATCGTTTTGAAGTATCCTAACCGGACTGTTATCAAAATCATTTAATAAAGCCTCGTAAGCGCCGTCTGGTGAAGCATCATCAATTATTAAGATTTGCATCTCCTCATGCACTTTATTCTTCAACATATCCTTAACATTTGCACAAATTGCTTCTTTTCGGTTGTAGTTAGGTATTCCCAAAGTTAACAACATTTCACCCCTGTAGTTTTTGTTTTATTATTGCCGAAACGTTCGAACCGCTCAGCAGACTCTGGTCACTCCACAGGTAATCCCATTCACCAAAACGACCGATAGAATAGATGCTTTTCTCAGAGATATAATTCCTTACTATTTCTCTTTTTCCTGTCATTCCATGCTCAAATATTACATTGGCATATGGTATTGTTCTAATATCAGTAGTTGTAAGAATGTCTTCAGACGAAAGGCCTGCATCTTCAAGGAACATTATTATATTCTCCATTATTTGCTCTTTACTGTTTTTAAAAGGCCGGTGCCTTGAATAATATATTTCAAACTGAAGAGAGCTGCAACCAGCAGGAACATTGTGTTTTGACTTCATGTGTGGCGCATAAGCCCTTGATGGTAACCACCTATCGCCATAGATATAGAACCAGAACTTGTCTGTAACGACCTTATTTTTAAAACCTAAAGAAACAAGACAACAAGATGTAGCGTTTAAGCCCGCTGCGGCATTTTTTACTAGAATGGGTGCTTCATCAATAATTGAAACTAATTCCGGCAGCGGTATACTGCTGATCAAATTATCATAATAGACCCGTTCTCCATTTTCAAACTCAACAAATTGCTTTTCTGTGTTGATCCTGACTGCTTTCATATTTAATTTTATACTCACATTGCCAGCCATTGGTTCAATAAATGCCCGGTAGCCGCCTTTTTGCGGATAACGCATTTCACCTGCATAGTAAACGTTTTCCGTATCTGATGACATCGCACCATGTAATACCTCATCGAGTGTCGGTTGATACATACGGTTGCCAATCCACTGTGTTGTCATATTTTTAGGACTGGTTGCCCAGTATTTATCAGCATAGCGGGCCAAATATTTACCTGCCAGGTATGAACCGTATTGTGTAAGCATCCACTGGTAATATGAGCAAGGTTCAGCAAAAACAGGTCGGTCGACAAAACTTTTTATAGCGTCGACCTTCACCTGAATTGGCAGTGGATATAAGTTGTTTTGCACCGGATGTTTCAACCACAAAGTCTCGCTAAAGCAATAAGGCTGCGGGTTATAGCTGTAATAGCTAACTTGGTCAAAAAAGCTGCGCACATAAGGCTCCTTTGTGAATGACAGGTGGACACCTTGGTCAAACCTAAAACCGTCAACTGTGAAGTTGTCGAGCAGACCACCCCAATTGCTTTTTGCTTCATAGATAACTGCATTGTGATCTATCTTTTGCAGGTGATAGGCTGCCGAAATACCGGCAATGCCCGCCCCCAATATTACTGTACCGGCGATATGAATCACCTCAATTTAAATAGCTTTTAAGAACATCTGTTACGTAGTTGATCGCTGAAGGGGTAATGCCTGGGTGCAACCCAATCCAAAAACAGTCTTTCATCAGCTTATTTGTATAATCAAGTGAACCGTATTGGCTGTAATCCAGTCTTTGGTAAGCAGGATGTTTAAGTAAATTGCCGCCAAAAAGAAACCTGGTTGCAATTTTATGCTCGTTTAAATACTTGACCAGTTCTATCCGTTTAAGCGTGGGTTCTTCAATTACAAGTGGCAAGCCAAAAAATACAGGGTCTGCACCTTCATTGATTAAAGGCAGTGAAAAGAAATCTCGGTAAGGCAGCAGTGTTTCTTCATATAGCTGGTAGTTCTTCTTACGCGTCTCGTTAAAACGATCAAGTTTTTTTAACTGTTCAAGACCCATAGCCGCCTGCAATTCCAGAGGTTTCAGGTTATAGCCAATATTTGAGTATATGTACTTATGGTCATAGGGAATGCCACCCAGGTCATAATCGAACCTTTTGCCACACCGGCCATTAATATTTTTCTCATCGGTAGTGCAATAACAGTCGCGGCCCCAATCACGCAGACTTTTTGCGATTCTATATAGCTCACGATCACTAGTAAGCAAAATGCCTCCCTCGCCTAAAGTCATCCCATGAGCAGGGTAGAAACTGAAAGTGGCGCAATCACCATAGGTTCCGCAAACTTGGCCATTGTATTTAGAACCATGGGCATCGCAGCAGTCTTCAATTAAAAACAGATTGTGTTGGTCTGCCAGCTCTTTTATCTCGGCAACACGGGCGGGGTTCCCCAATGTGTGAGCAAAAACCATACCAACAGTTCGTTCATTAATTGCCTGGGCTACTACTTCAGGGTTTATATTTAGAGTGCGGTCAACATCAACAAAGACAGGCTTAAAGCCAAGTTGAATGATTGGGTTCAGGGTTGTGGGAAAAGCACAAGCTGGGGTGATAATCTCACCACCTTTTAAACCATACCTGATTTTGACCGCATTTAGCGCAACAAGATTAGCAGATGAACCGGAGTTAACCAGGCAACCATAATCTGTTCCAATATAGTTAGCAAACTGTTTTTCGAATTGAGCTCCTTTTTGCCCCAACCCAAACCATCCATCTAACAAAGTTTCAATAATGGCATTTAGTTCCTTTTCATCGTAAACAGCCTGCCCGGTTAGAACTGGGGTTTCACCTGGTATGAAATCGCCACTGGCACAATTTACATATTCACTAACTAACCTTTTTATTTCATCTCTTATTTTATCATTTTCCAATGTCAAGGCCCTCCAGAGACCTGTAGTAATCGATAGTTTTTTTAATACCTTCTTCCATCGATACTTCAGGCAGCCAACCAAGTTTTTTAAGCGGTTCATTATCACATACAAAATCTTTTATACCAACTCTTTTGTGAAAATCAGGTGGCTCAACGGGCTTAATATTCACCCCGGTTTGCTGTGCAACTATTTCTGCCATTTTCCGAAATTTGATAAATTCGCCCCGTCCGACATAATATATCTGCTCAGCGAAACCTTTCTCGGCAATAGCCAGGCAGGCACGTGCTGCGTCGGTTACATATAAGTAATCTCTGAAAAAATCGCCATTACTATATAAGTTTATGTCATGTCCTTTAACTGCTTGAGCAATCATATAATTAAAGCCTGCTTGTTTCGGATTTGCTGCCTCTTTTACCCCAAATATATTGGTAAATCTAATAATTGTGGTTTTAAGGTTAAACACGTTTTTATAAATTTGGCAGAAGTGCTCACCAGCCAGCCGGGTCGCACCATATAGGCTTAGTGGGTTACAAGGGCTGCTTGTATTTACAGGTAGTTTATCTGGTGTGCCGTTTACTTTGATTGTGCTGGCGAAATATAGGCTACAGCTTGGGTTATATTTTTTAATAGCTTCCAACAAGACAATAGTGCAAGTGCAGTTTAGCTCAATGTCATTGAATGGCTGATCTTCAATAATCACGTAATTGTTTTTACTGCCAGCAAGGTGGAATATATAATCAAACCCTTCCACTTCACTTGAGATATCTCGTAAATCTTTAATTATCAGCTCAACCTTATCAGCAAAACCACTTATATTAGCTATCTTGCTTTTACTGCGGCTTAAAATGGTCACAGCATACCCATTATTTATGCACTCTTTTGCCAGATGGGAACCGATAAAACCAAGTCCACCGATAATTAATACGTTCTTTTTACTCATATAAGAAAACACCTCTGGAGTTTAATTCTTAAAATACACTTTATTTAAAGCTAATAAATATGCTTTGTAAACACTGTCAGGCATAGCTTCAATAATTTCTGCAAACCTTGCCCTGTTTATGTAGCCCATTCTGAAGGCAATTTCTTCAATGCAGGCAATTTTTAAGCCCTGCCGTTTTTCAACAGTAGCAATAAAGTTTGAGGCATCGAGCAAACTATCGGGAGTCCCAGTATCAAGCCAGGCAATACCCCGGCCTAAGAGTTCAACAGATAGCTCCCCTTTTACAAGATAGCTGCGGTTCAAGTCAGTAATTTCAAGCTCACCACGTGATGATGGTTTTAAACTTTTTGCCCGCTCAACAACATGTTCGTCATAAAAGTAGATGCCCGGTACTGCATAGTTTGATTGAGGTTTCGCCGGTTTTTCTTCAAGCCCAATAACGTTTCCTGCCAGATCGGTTTCAATTACACCGTAACGTTCAGGATCCTGCACCCAGTAACCAAATACACGAGCGCCAGTTTCTAACTTTGCTGACCTCTGTAAAATATCTGTCAGGCCATGGCCGTAAAATAGGTTGTCTCCCAAAACAAGGCAAACTTTTTGTGAATCAATAAAGCCCTCACCAATGATAAAAGCCTGGGCAATACCGTTAGGCGCATTTTGAACTGCATAAGTAAGCTTAAGCCCCAGTGATTGCCCATCGCCAAGTACCGCTTCAAAGCGCTCTGTATCCTGCGGTGTTGATATAATCAATATTTCACTGATGCCGGCCAACATTAAAGTTGACAGAGGATAATAGATCATCGGTTTGTCGTATACAGATAAGAGCTGCTTACTGGTAGCAGCCGTACAAGGGTATAGGCGGGTACCAGAACCGCCAGCGAGAATAATGCCTTTCATCGCAAAACTCCTTTTCTAAAGCATTCAGAAACGCTTAACCTCTTTGATCATAGTTATCTTTTATCCATTTTTGATAATCGCCACTTTTAACACTGAGAAGCCAATTCTGGTTATTCAAATACCTGTTTACGGTTTTTCGTAAGCCAGTTACAAACGACTCTAACGGTTTCCAGCCAAGCTCAGTTTGCAGTTTGGTTGAATCCATGGCATAGCGAAAATCGTGCCCAGGCCGGTCTTTGACATAAGTGATCAGCCTTTTATAATAGCTATTCGGCTTACCTTTGATTTCAGCCAGATATTCACAGATTAGATTAACCACTTCGAGGTTGGTTTTCTCGCTGTTCCCGCCGATGTTATAGGTTTCACCAAGCTGGCCTTTTTCAATAACGGTCCAGAGAGCGCGGTTGTGATCATCAACATACAACCAATCACGGACATTAGAACCATTGCCGTAGATGGGCAACGGTTTCTCTTCCAAGGCATTGCTAATAACCAGCGGGATTAGCTTTTCGGGAAACTGGTAAGGCCCGTAGTTGTTAGAGCAATTTGTGATTTTAACCGGGAGACCATAAGTATGATAATATGCCTTGACGAGGTGATCGCTTGATGCTTTTGATGCTGAGTATGGACTACGTGGGTCGTAGGCTGTTGTTTCAGTAAATTTACCTTCTTCCCCAAGTGAACCGTATACTTCATCGGTGCTGACATGGTGAAACAACTTGCCTTCTTTATTGATCCAATATTTCCGGCAGGCTTCAAGCAGATTAAATGTACCAATAATATTGGTTTGTATAAACTCAGCAGGTCCGCTTATGCTGCGATCGACATGGCTTTCGGCAGCGAAGTGAATGACAAGATCTGGTTCGCTCTTTTCGAACAATTGTTCGAGCTTTTTATAATCAACTATATCAACTTGTTCTGTAAAATAGTTTGGCAACTTGCTTACATTCTTTAAATTTAACGGGTTAGCCGCATAGGTTAGCTTATCAACATTATAAAAATAGTGTTGAGGGAATTTAGGCACGTAGTTATTTAAAAAATTTGACCCGATAAAACCGGTTCCACCAGTTATAATAATATGCATTAGCTTCAACCTGCCTTATAAATATTAAACGTAGCCATACTTTTTCAAGCTTTCCAATCTAACACCATATATCTTGTTTAACTGTAGATTGGTGTATTTAAATTCTGTATAAATCATTTTCAGCTCTTCATTACTTAGGTACTTAACTAATTGTATTTTGCTAGTTTTTATTCTAATCAGTGCCCTGAAGATATCGTGGGGCAAACTGCCGGGTTTAACATGCTGCTTAACGAAACAATAAAAACGTTCAAATCCTTTAAGGTGCCTTAAACGTAATATCAGTTTTTGAATAATATTTCTATCTTTTATTTCGCTTAAGTAGCCCTCCGCCTTTTTTTGCTTTGCCCTCAAATGTTTTTCTGCTAATAAACTTTCAAGTAATTGCGAATTAACATTGAGAAAAGAAGCTAAATCTTTTGAATAACCAGTTTTGTTATTGATAAAGTCCTCAAAAAGCATAATTTTTATATTTTCCTGACCAAAAACATCTGCGTAGGCCTTGATGTTTTCAGCATAATAATACGGTAATAGTTGCTCTTTGCGGACCTGTTTATTCTCATTAATTACATAGCTTGAAGCAGTTTTAAACGGACTTTTATATATAAACATACTGCTAAGCTGAACATACAAAGAATAGATCGCCGTTTGTTGATTCCTTAGTGTAATTAATATTTTAACCTGATCTGCTCTTCTCTTAAAGTAAGCTGATAGAAGCTCTGCAAAATCATGAGCTTCAAGGTTATTATTCCAGTTAATCTTGCGGTGCAAGTAAGGCAAAGTAAACATTTCATTTGATAAAACGTTTAGCTTATCATCGTTGAGCTCTATTTCTGGATAACCATCATGTAACTGGCCACATAATTGTTTATATAGTTGGCTTGCTTTTTTAAAACCTGAATCATCAGTAAATGCTGCTACTCCCATGTAATTTATGATATTTTGATTGTGCAAGGGGACAAACAAGCCATCTTGCAAAGTTGTAGTTGCGGTTTTAGGATAGCCGATGTGAATAATTAGTGTCTTCATGGTTAAACAGGCCTTCCATTTATTTCTTATTTAACCTTGTTTTTACGCAGGTTGACTTTTCTTATTAGCTTAAATCTAAGCAATTTTTTACTGATGACCAGAGTAGTTAAAGTTTAAAAATAATCCTCTGCTTCTGCATAAATTCCTTGATTTTTGCCACAGCCCTGTCCTTCGAAATAACCTCCTGTATATGCAAATCTATTTCCACATCAGTGGTAACATCTTCTCCCAGCCAGACGGTATTAATTTGCTCGTGGTTAAAAGCCATCTGCAACTGCTGCTGGTCTTCGCGGGTTAACTCAATTACTGAGACAATGAGGATCACCCCGGCATCGAGCATAATGTTAGCCACTTCGGCCAGGCGGCGGAAGTGTTCATGCTTGTTATTTAAAAGTTTGGCCTTTATATCGGCATCAACGCCGTAGAGCAGGTTGCCCATGCTGTAGAAGTAAACCAGCTTGCCCTCTTCAAAGAGTTTTTTCTCAAGCGCCTTGGCCAACTGCTTGCGGCCAGTTTCCTTTTTGCCGGTGATCAGGATCAGGGTGGGCTTTTGGTTGTAGCGTTCGGCGCGCTCGTCTTCAGTGATATAACCTCTTTCCCACTTGATATGGCGAAGATGGACTTTTTCGCGAGTTTCCTGATAGATATCAGGCAGAGCTTCGAGAACAAGGCCACCACCGCTAATTTCATAATTGTCAACCATTACGAAGCGGCTGTTCTGGACTAGAAGATCTGGTGGATCAAAGGCGATATCTTTTTCCAGTGTTAAGATGCACTCACCTACATCGTGCTTCTCTAAATAATCTTTTTCTGAATCGGTTAAAGTGGAGGCATCGATAACCCGAAGCACTTTCTCCAGGATTGCTTCAATTTTGGCGGTGCCGATTTTCAGCAGATAAGTTTTATCTTTAACCAGCGGCTCACGGCCGAGCCAGAAGATATTCGCTTTGATGCGAGAAGTGATACCCGGCTTGGGTTGACCGGCAATGGTGGCGATTTCGCCGCGGGCAATAAAAATTTGGTCGGTGAGGGTGAAACCGGTTGCATAACCGGCAGAGGCTTGATTCTGCCTGGGGGCATTAAACGCCTCTATTGTTTTGATCCTGCTTGTTTTACCTGAAGGGTAAAAGACCACTTCATCGCCAACCTGCATACTACCTGATTCAACAGTACCACATATGATGCGGCGGTTATCCCCGCCGCGGGTGAACTTGTAGACCCCCTGGACAGGCATGCGAAAAGGCTTGTCTTCAGCTGATTTTTCTTCTTCAAAAAGGTCAAGCATTTCTAAAACGGTTTTACTCCTGTACCAGGGCATCTCTTTTGACTTCAAGGCAATATTGCTGCCTGCCATCCCGCATACCGGGATAAACTGATTCGGCTTAATTCCAATCTCATTTAAAAATTGGGAGTACTCATGTTTAATTTCCTGATAAACACCTTCATTGTAATTAACCAGGTCCATCTTGTTAATCAGTATGACAACCTGCTTGATGCCCAAAAGCGAGAGCATATAGCCGTGGCGGCGGGAGTTTTCCTTGATACCTTCCCCGGCATCGATGACCAGCAGGGCTGCTTCGGCACGGGCGGCACCGGTGATCATGTTTTTTAAGAATTCGATGTGGCCGGGTGCGTCTAAAATGGTATAGTTCCTTTTTTCAGTTTTAAAGAAACAACGGGCCAGGTCAATAGTGATACCCTGAGCCTGCTCATCTTTAAGGGCGTCGAGCAGGAAGGCATACTCGAAAGGCTTGGCGTTACGGCGGCAGGTTTCGCGCACTTGCTCTAGCTTGCCTTCGGGCAGAGAGCCTGTGTCGGCCATTAAGCGGCCAATGATGGTGCTTTTGCCGTGATCGACGTGGCCGACCACTACTATGTTCATGTCGTGGCGGTGGTTATTAGTTAGCTGGTTTGCTTCGAGCATTTTTTACTCCTACTTAGTTATCGTTAATGTGAATGATCGCTATGCCAGGGGGACAGTTCCATCGTCTTCCCGCTGGCGCGGACCTTCGCTTCGCTGCGGTGACGCTCGAACCGTCCCCGCTGGCAACGCTTACATATATCCGCTTATGCGTAGGGTCTCTAAACCGCCGCCATCTTCCTTATCCTGGTCGCGGCCGGAACGTTCCGCTATTTTGGAGAATTTGCCTGTTTTTAATTCCTCTACAATTTCACTTACTGTTTTTGCCTCGGACTCAACTGGTTTAGTGCATGGCGAACAACCCAATGATCGATAGCGTTTTCCACCACCCTGGTTGAAGTAAAGCGACACTGTGGGTATTTTTTCGCGTTCAATATATTCCCAGATGTTGAGTTCGGTCCAGTCGAGAAGGGGATGAATGCGCACATGGGTGCCCGGTGCAAAGTCAGTTTTGTACTGGTTCCAGAACTCTGGGGGCTGGTCAGCGACAGCCCAGTCGCTTTTTACCCCACGTGGTGAAAAATAGCGCTCCTTGGAGCGTGTGCCTTCTTCATCGGCGCGAACACCTACAATAACGCCGGTATAGGGCTCGCGATTCGTATCTATTTGATATTTTCCAGTGTCGTGGTTTAAACGGTAACGGGGCCAGTTGCCGTTTAGGGTGTTAACCAGGGCATCGGTTTTTAAGTTTTTACAGCACTGCAGGCGGTCACAATTTCCGTCGGGGTATGTTTGTTTATCATCAAGGGCTTTTTTATTCTCCCCATAAATCATATCTAGACGCCATTCCAAGGCGAGGCGGTCGCGGTAGGCGATCATCTCGGTGATCTTATAATGTGTATCAATATGAACCAATGGGATGGGCACATGGCCGAAGAAAGCCTTACGAGCCAGCCAGAGCATAACGGTTGAATCTTTGCCGATTGACCAAAGCATGCAGAGGCTTTTAAATTCACTGTAGGCTTCACGCAGGATGTGCACAGAGCGGTTTTCCAGTTTGGTTAAATGATCCATTGTATTCTCCTTACTACCTTAACTGATTATGGGTTTTCTATAAACTTATGCTTAAATAAAAACATTATTACCTTCTCTGCTGACACTTTTACTTCCTCTTCCTCTGTTAATATTTCCAGTTCAGGTTTAACAGGTGGTTCATAAGGATCTGAAACTCCAGTAAATGCAGGAATAGCCCCTGCTCTGGCTTTTTCGTAAAGACCCTTGACGTCTCTTTTTTCGCAGATTGCAAGCGGAGTATTAACGTAAACTTCAGCAAAAGAACCAATTAAGTCCCGGGCTTTCTCCCTGGCACTACGGTAAGGAGATACAAAGCAACAGAGGGTTATAACCTCATTTCGAGTCAGCAGTTTAGCCATGTAACTAACCCGGCGTATATTTTCATCCCGGTCCGCTTTGGTGAAACCCAGGTCGCGGCAGAGATACTCGCGGATTTCGTCACCATCCAGGCGCTCGACCTTGTAACCCTGTGCTTTGAGCATCTTCTCCACTTCCTCAGCAATGGTTGTTTTCCCCGAGCCGCTCAGGCCGGTAAACCAGAGAGTCACTCCTTTTTGCATTGGCATATGCATACGCTCCATAGTTATATTTACTACTTTAAAAATATTGTTATAATGCAAGTTATAATTCACAAAATCTTAAAATTAATAGCCATTATTGTCATAAATAATGAAAGTAACAGGGCAATTAGTGGTGCTACAATCCAAACTGTAAAAAGTTTAAGGATAGAGAACCTTGATAATACAGCCCTCGGCCCTTCTTTCAGCATGGCCAAAGCTATAACCGCAAAAGTGTTCATCTGTACCAGTGATGTCGGTATGCCCCTTGTTGTTGATGCTAATAGTAGCAGGCTTGCGGTAATTACCGATATAAATGTAGCACCCATCACACCGATGGAAACAATTTCATGCCCGATAGTTTTTGTCACACCGCCGCCTATCAGGGCACTGCCGATCCCAAACCAGGGAGCAATCAGCATTATACACAACAGCATGATTGCTATGCCTCCATCCGTAAAACCAAATTCGTTCACCAGCATCGAAGCTATTGGACCAGCGCTATTAGCTACGTTATTGGAGCCAATAGAAAAAGCAACATAGCAGGAACATACTATTGTTACTATTTTCCAATGACTGCCAAACTGAATAGCTTTGAATTGATTATTATCTACCTTCTTTTTTACCTTTAAGAATATATGCCCCAAAACGTATGCTAAAAAGAAACTAACAAAGGGCATGATAAGCCAGGTGGGAATCATCTCATAAATGAGCTTCGTACTTTTCAAAGCATCTAGCGGTATAGCGCAACCAACCAGGGCAAAAATTGTTGATTGGCTGGTTGATTGTGGCACTCTTAACAGGTTAGCTATAAATATGGAAATAGCTGAGGCTAAAAGAACTATGGTCACCACAGCCATACTCATTGTTTCTGCAGGTAATACCGCACCACCAACAGTTTTGATGACTTTTTCACCGGCAACAACTGCTCCCAATAATACAAATGTACCGAATAGAAACGGGATGGTTTCCTTCTTTATTATCCTGGCCCCATAAGCAGCAGAAAAGGCTGGGGCTGTACCGCTGCCACCCATATTTATGGCCAGGAATACTGCTACCAATAAGGGAATAATAAATATCATTTTGTAACCGCCTTATTGCTCAGATACAATTGTTTTAATGCTCTAACTTGATATAATGCAATTTAACACTACCTAGGTGATTAACTGCTTCTGGGTTGCCGTGACAATCAGAACCTCCGGTTTTGAGCAGTTTATATTTTTCTGCAAGTTGCTCGTAGTATTTTTCTTGCTCAGGACTATGCCTACTATAGAAAACTTCGATACCGCACAAACCACTATTAATTAGAGGAATTATTTCACTTTCCAGCAGGGGCGGGCCTGAGCTTAAGAAACCAGGGTGAGCAAGCACTGGCACTGATCCTGCCTTGAGTAGCAGTTTTATGCCCTCAATCGGGCTTAGTTTGAACCGCTCTGAGTAAGCCCGGCCACCGCGGCCTATATATGCTTCAGTAAAAGCTTCGGCAATATCATTAATATAGCCTTTTTCCTGCATTGCCTTAGCAATATGCGGACGACCGATAAATTCGGTACCGGCAATTGCTTTTATTCGGTTTAAATCTAGTTCACAATCAAGAGCATTTAATTTTTCTACCATAGAAACAGCCCTGTTTTTACGAGCATTGATTATTTCTTTAAGCACGAGCTGTAGCTCAGTATTATCCGGATCAGGGTAGTAACCTAGTAGGTGTATTTCCCGTTCACCTTCCAGGGTGGAAAGTTCAATGCCCGGAATAACTTCAATCTGATTCTTTTCTCCCACAGAGACTGCTTCTTCTAAACCTTCCGTTGTGTCATGATCGGTTATTGCAACAGCCGAAAAACCCAGTGTTTTAGCTTTATATATAATTTCTGATAAACTCAGGTTTCCATCTGAAGCAGTGGTATGTAAGTGCAAATCGGCATATTTCAACTTGTTTTACCTACCTTGGCCATTTTCTGGAACTTTTCATAGCTGTTCATAAAGACATCGTTGGTGCATCTGTTCTAATTTCCTATCAAGCAATAATCTCAGTATTTTTATTCCATCTATATTCACTCAGGTATTGCACCGCAGAAGCATGAACGCAACCTATTTCAACTTTGATTAATGGTAATTGCAGAATTCTAGCCATGGCGAACCTGTGGCTTCCAGCTCCACTAAAATACAATCTTCCTTCTGGTCCTATATGCACAACTGGGTCTCCTCCTGACCACTTATTGTCATCTACAGATTTTGCATCTCTTAGCTTTCGTTCTCTTTTTACGATACTATAAATACTATCTAAATTATCTTAACGCCTAACAACATCTGCGAGATTCTTACAACCATCAACTTCGTCTTTCTTTTCTAACAATAACCTCATATGCTCATAAGCCCCAGCTTGCTCCCAGGATTGACCTTCGACCCAATGTTTAATGCAATACTTAATTTTAATGAAATCCTCAACAGGACTTACAAATTCTTCAGGCCATTCTGAAGAAATAACCCTTCCAGATGCATCTCTTATGCTGGTGCATTTAAACATTTTGTTTATTATTGAAGGCTGTATATATAAATTACAATCACCAGGATTAATCCATATATTTTCTCTATGTACTGGTGCATTTGTTCCATACTTAACTCTACTATTTAAATACCAATATTTTCTTAAAAGTAGTGTTTTACTAATATGTATTTTATTAATAATTTTCTGTAATAATATTTGCTGTTTTGGTAGTTTTGTTAAGCGATTTATACTGCTCATTCTTTTCTTATTGCTGACCAAGATTATTAACCGCTCCCCAAATGATAAGTTTTATCAGAATTTTTGAATTATGATAAAATCATTTGATTCCTATTTTTGCCATATTCTTGAACTGCTCATTAGTATTTAAAAGTTTTTCATATGTACCCTCTGCCGTGATTCTGCCTTTCTCTAACATATAAATCATGTCACAATTTTTTACAGTTGTTAAGCGGTGAGCAATCACAATAAATGTTTTTAACCTGGCTGCGTTATTCATGGCTTGCAGCACAGCTTCTTCGGTTGCCCCGTCCAGGGCGCTGGTGGCTTCATCGAATACAAGCACATCCGGATCGTGATACAAGGCGCGGGCAATGCCGATGCGCTGGCGCTGGCCGCCGGATAGGCGGATACCGCGTTCGCCGACCAGGGTATTATACCCTTCGGGCATTTCATCAACTATAAAATCATGGAGATTGGCTATGCGGGCCGCTTTTTCCAGGGCAGCCTGGTTTATAGCCGAATCATCAATACCAAAAGCGATATTGCGGGCCACAGTATCATCACTTAGGTAGATATGCTGGGGGACGTAGCCTATGCTGCGCTGCCACCTGATTATGTTATCTTTATTTATTGATTGCCCATCAACCTTGAGGCTTCCTTCGCCGGGTGTGAGCAGGCCCAGGATAATATCAACCAGGGTGGTTTTACCGGCCCCGGTGGGGCCCACAAAAGCAACGGCGCTGTTTACCGTGATTGTCAGGTTAATGTTCTTTATTACAGGCACTTTTGTATTGGGGTAGTTAAAAGAAACCCCATTGAGGGTAATAGCTTTTTTAAGGGTAATTGAATCGTCTTTTTTTTGTTTTGCATAAGTTCCTGTAGGAAGATTTTTTTCTTTTCGCTTAAAATCTGAATATATTCTATCCAGCACTGCCCGGTTAAACTGCATTTGTGTATAGGAAGTAAAAAGATCCTGCAAGGCCGGCATGAGCCGGTAACCGGCAAAGGCAAAAAGGCTGACCAGGGGAATAACCTGGCTGGCGTTCTCACGGGTTATAAGCAGGGCCAAAACAAAAATTATTATTCCACCGAAAGCTACCGCTTCAAGAGCAAAGCGGGGAATTTGTCCGATAACGGCGTTCCAGGACATCAGGCGGGCTAACCGGTAAGAATGGGTTGAATAACGGTCGAGAAAATAAGGTTCACGGTTCATAACCTTGATTTCCTTGATACCACCAAAAGCTTCACTAACCGCTTTGAAGCGCATTTGGTTGGCTTCGATGCGCAGCTTGCCCCTTGTTTTCAGATTACGGTTAACCCTGAGGATAATCAGGGTATAGGAAAGGCCAAGGAACAGGATAGCAATTAAAGTTACGGTAACATCAACCCAGAAAAGCATAGCCAGCATGAAAATGGTGACCAGACTCCGGGTTATCACATTGAGCAGTGGTATTAAATAGCTGTTTGTAAGGGTATTAACTTCGGTTAAAACATTTTTGCTTAAATCAGCGCTGTTCTGGTTGAGGAAAAAGGCATAAGGCATGGCCAGGTATTTTTCGAGCAGGCGCCGGGAAAGGCGGTGGTTATTCATCCAGACAAAGCGCAACTTCAACCAGGTAGCAAAAGCTGAGATGGCATTGGAGAATACTATGAGTGCAAACATGGCCACCCCGACAAAAATAATAAAACGGTTAACGCTGGTAAAATTAAAAGTTTCATATGCCATGTTGAGCCACTGATTTTCAAAGATCATGTTTTGATCCATGACCAGGCTGATAAAGGGCAGAACAGAGGCCACGCCGATGGCCTGGGAGAAAGCCATGGCTATGATGGCGAAAAGCAGCAGGCCAACCTGCATTTTTTCACGGCGGGTAAGGATTTCTCTAAGTTTTTTTATTGTTTCACGCAAATTGATGGCCTCGATTCAAGTTTCTGGGCGCACGAATAACACTTCTTGCCGGGAAGCTTGGATGCCGCTTACAAAGTGTCAGGGGGACGGGGTACTTGACACGGAAATCGCGTGTCAGAGCACCCCGTCCCCGCAGACACTTCCTGGTTCTGCAGGCACCTTTGCACGTCAGCAAAGTTAAAAACTATCCCCTTTAAAGCATTTTCATTATATTTACGGTGCGGGAATTGAGGGACAGGGCCTCCTCTTCCTCCTCGCGCCAGGTGATTACCAAAACATTATTATTGCCTTTATGTTCGGTAAAAGAATTAAAGTCTGTATTAGTGGTATAGGGTATCTTTAAGCTTTTCAGGTGCTGGCTTAAGATTTCGCAGATTTCATCCTGGGGGCCGAAGAGCAGTACCGGTTGTTCATTTTGGTGGTTGGCCAGCAGGGTTTCCAGGGCCAGGTTTATTTTCAGCAGCTGCTTGTATGACTGCTTGATATAGCGGTAAGTTAAACGGGCTTTTTCCTGCATCCCCTGGGGAGTAAGAATGTAGCGCACGGTGCGGGTGTTTAGCTTTTCAACCTTGATTAAGCCCTTGCGAACCATCTTTTTCAGCAGCAGGTTTACAGCGCCGAGTGAAAGGCCGGTACTGGAAGAGATGCAGCGCTGGGTTGTTTGCTCATTTTCCTGCAGGTGACTTAATATCTGGTATTCATTTTGCATAAATACTCCCTGTCCGGGTGAGCGGATGGTTTTCATCTATTCGAGCTTGAAATATAAATGAAAACAAGTTTGTTCACTTTGTGAACCATATTACCCTTACCAATGAGTTTTGTCAAGAGTTATTGGTTAATTAACCAATTTTATCAGCTCCGCTTCAAGCGCGGCGAGATACTGCTGCAGGGCTGCCTGCTCGGAAGCAGTTAAGTGTGCAGCCCACTGCCTGAATAGCTCCAACAGGTCGAAGTAGGCGGCTTCGGCCAGGGCAGTGATCTGCGGATTGCCGGTGAGCCTGGCTTCGGTTGTAAGTATAACGACCAGGTTAATAGCCCGGTGGAACATAGTGAAAAACGGGCTGCCTGCGGCAGGGTTTCTGCTGGTGAGCGAAATGAAACAGGAACCGGTAAAATATGGCAGGTTAGCTGAAATAAAGCCGGGCTGCGGAGCCGGGTTTGCTGGTGAGGGGTTTTGTAAACCGGGGTCTTCTCCGACCGGGGGTGCCGGTTGGTACTGCCACCAGAGGATGGGGTTGTTTTCTTCCGGCTGCAGGAACCAGTGGCCCGGCTGGTCAGGGTTGTAGGTATCGGAGGTATCAATTTGCCAGCCGGCTGAGGTAAAGGTGGTTAAAACCTGCAGGTCGGCAGGTTCAACCCGGGTGCCATAGCTGTTTACCGGGCGGCCGCTGGGGTAGAAACCGCTGATGTTTTGGTTGTTGCTGGCGCCGACCAGCCCCCCGGCATTGGTCGATGCTGTAACGGTACCGGTGGCATAGGTATTAGTTATGATACCTGTGTTCAGCCCAACCAGGCCTCCTACTCTATCGCCACCGTTGACAGCACCGGTGGCATAACAATTTGCTATCTGCCCACTACTGTAGTTGGTGCCAACCAGACCACCCAGTTCAGCCTGGCCGTTCACCGAACCTTCAGCGTAGCTGAGGTAAACGGTGGAGCTGTTGTTTTCACCGACCAGCCCTCCGGCTCTGCTGCCTGAAGCGGCAACTACTGCTGCCGTGGAAAAGCTGCTGTTTACAGCACCATCGTTACTGTTGTAGCCGATCAGGCCACCGGCACGGGCTTCAGCGCTTGATGTGGCTGTTACCGTGCCCGCTGAGCTTGATCTTTCAACCAGGCTACGAAAATTGCTGCCAATTAAGCCGCCAACCTGGCTGGTGCCGCTGATTATGCCTGCTGCCGTGGAATTAATCACTTCTCCATGGCTGAAGTTTTGACCGGCCAGCCCTCCAACCAGGGTTGTCCCCCTAACATCTGCCAGGGCGTGGGTATTAATTATTGAGCCGCTGTAGTTTCTGCCAATAACACCGCCGGCGTAAGAGCTGTTAGCCTTAACATTACCTGAAACGTGAACATTATTGATTACCCCACCATCAAGCCAGCCGACCAGGCCGCCGACAAACTGGTTGCCTTCTATTGAACAGTTTTCAAGGGTCAGGTCGCTGATTACCGCTGTCGGGCCGGCCTGGCCGAAAAGACCGACGTAGTTTTCATTCGGCAGGTCTATATTCAAGTTGCTAATTGTGTGGTTATTGCCGTTGTAGGATCCCCGGAAAGGGTCGGCGGAGCTGCCGATCGGCTGCCATTCTGTCTCTGCGGGCATATCATCTAAATCAATATCTGCCTGCTGAACATAATGCCAGTTAAGATTTTCGTGAACCAGGGCAAGATCATGGTAATCATTTACGGCTACGTTGATCTGGGGGTCGCTGTAGCTTGTTGCTATTGCGTTGGGTGTGGTGCCCACCCCCACGCCGCTGCCGTTTTCAACGGCACGGTCCTGCCAGGCTTCAGTTTGAAAAGAGTGGGCCTGGTCTGCGGATGCTGTTACGGTTATATCTACGGTGACCGACTGGTTGCGGCCGAGGATGGCGCTCTCCAGGACAGCCCACAGTGAAAGCACGGCGCTAAAGCTGCTGTTGGAGGACGGGTTTTCCCAGCGGTAATCCCAGCCAGCGCCCGGGTTCAATTCTTCACCCTGGTCAACAGTTAATGAGTCAGGTATATAGAGCCGGGCAGAAGCGGTTTCAGTATCGCTGCCAACCTCGGTAAAGATTACGGTAAGGGTGGTTTCTTCCCCGGCAATAACCTCTTTGCCATCTTCGGGAATTACCGTGGCAATGTACGAATTGCCGGGTTGGCACTGGGCAGGATCTGCCATGGCAGGTTCGGGGTCGGGATCAGGCTTAGGTTCAACCTCCGGGTTTGCTTCTGCCTGCGCTTCGGTAAGCGGGTCAGGTGATGAAGCCGCAGTTGTGTCCGCAGCGGGAGGCGGGTTATCTGTAGTGGCCGGCGGCTCGGCAACTTTGCAGGGTTCGCCCCCTTCTTCTGCCGGCATCTCAGCCGGGGGTGAAGAAGAACCGGTGTCATCGGTCACAGGTTCCGGGTCAGGCGGCTGCCCGGCAGAAGCTACCGGCAGGGCAAATA
>CAYMIW010000026.1:0-42058 GCA_964390725.1 uncultured Syntrophomonadaceae bacterium
ATATAGGTAGGCCAGGAAAAAGTAACCCTGAGGTAAGTGAGGCCATCTGCTGGTTGCTCAGGCAAATCACCAGTATCATTTTCATCAGGAACAGTACTATCTCCAGCCCCACAGCCAAAAGCAAAAACGCTTAATAAAATAAAAAGCAATATCAATACAAAAACACGTCTGGCAGACATTCTGCAAGTCCCCCTTTAGATTAAGGTCGAAACATAATCTTAATTCATTTGACTAAACGGTTGTCATTTTAAATATATTTTCAGACCGCCTCCTTTATATGGAGTAATATATACAGAAGTGGATCGGTTTTGTTTTATTAGCACATAAGCAGGACGCAACACAACTGGTAATCTATAGTAGTATTCGGTCTCATAGTTCATTTTCTTGAAGAAATGTGATAAGTTAACTTCTGCCGATTGAATCTGATTCCTTTGTTGTCTCACGACAAGAATATTCATAGATCTTATCGGGTGTAAACAAATGGGAAAAATAGATAGTATAATATACCATAATTGGAATGTTAAGTGCTCTATTTTGTAATTTTGTATAGGTATTTAAGGATTGTTATTCCTGGATGAACGGTGATCGAGAATTTTAGAAAGTTTTAAGGCAATAAGTGTATCGGTGCTTTTACCTTCTTCGATAATTGAGTCGCCCCAGATATCTTTAGCTTTTTGGATTCGGTATTTTACAGTGTTTGGATGAATGTAAAGATGCTTGGCAGCAGCTAAGAGGCTTTTGTGGCATTCAATAAACACTTCGAGAGTGTCTAAAACATTTTGTTCGCACTGGCTGATGTTTGGCAGGACCATTTCAATATATTGCCGTAGCTCGATACACTCAGGAATATGGTAGAGTAACCGGTAAATTCCGAGATCATTATAAAACACGGCGGGGCCGGTATTAGGCAGTTTACCGGCAATGGCAATTGCTGCTTTTGCCTGTTTATAGCTATTGGAAAGTTCTTTTATTGAGCTGACAGGGTTGCCTATACCAACAGTAAAATCCGCCTGGGCGAAATGTTTTTGGCAGATTATTGCAAGATCATCAACAATAGCTGTGAGATATTCTCGCCTTTTATTACCTCTGCCAGTTGAAAAAACGATGGCTATTTCATTCTTCTTTACTGAAGCAAGACAATGGGGCGATTTTTTTTCAACTGTCTTACGAATACTTGTGGTCAAGTCATTTGAAGCGCCGTAATAAATATTCTGTTTTAAATGTTCAATTGTTTTACCGGTAGTTTTGTTTGCCTGTATTACCACTACAACATTCAGGAGAGATATATTTAGATCAAGCACTTCACCCTGCTTAATAATTAAATCAACTGAGTCAAAATTACCGAACAATAAATCTTCGCAAATGTTGCTTAACATTTTTTGACGCTGTTCTTCAAAATTAGTTTTGCGAATAGAATCTAGGGCAACTGCAGTGGAGGCATGTATAATGGCGTAAGCATCTATTTCATCAAACTTGTCGCGTGTTTCCATAACAATTAAATATCCATAAACAGTAGATTGGATCATAACTGTTTGTATGGCCACCCGATGGTTTTTCCCCATGATACTAATTTCAGTATAAGTAGGATATTCACAGGTGATATTTGCTTTGCAAATCAATTCATGACTGAATAGTTTTGGAATACCATTGTTGATTAATTCAATTTCGTCATTATTATATGTATGTTTTTCAATCACACTCAATGAAGAATCGAGAAAGACAACGGGGTTATTGACTAGTTGCGCCAGCGATTGCACTATTTCTTTAATTTCAGCGCCATTAATAATTGCCTTTATTAGCATAGAACTTATTTCAGTGGAACGGCTTAATTGATAAGCGCGCTTGTTAAATATTGCCTGTAATACAGAGGTTATAACTTTGGCATAAGGCATATCGCCAGGCATTTTTAATAAAGGTAATGATAAATAATTGGCTGCCTGGATGATTTCCGGTGATAGCAAAACCCCGGGGCCGGGATTATAACAGAAACCGGCAATTACCGGGGCCATGTCTTGAATAAGTTTTACCTGTGCAGCAGTGTCTGTTTGGATACCATAAAAGGAAGAAAGAATCAATTCTCCGCCTTTCAACCAGTACATTGGTTCCGGTACTTCCAACACAGTAACATCACGAATCAGCCGATTAATTCCTTTTTCCCCGGCGAGTATTTCAATGCTCTGCAACTCTGGAAGCTCCAGGGCGTCTTTTACGGTTATATTAGGCATAACTGCGCACCTTTCGTTTTCTCTTGAAAATATATTTATGCCTGGTGCTGCACTTAGAAAATATTCAATGTTTATTTGATCAAGTAATACCTGTTAAAGCTCTGCTTAGTATCTGTGTGAGATGCGGTAGAAAAGCAAGATCATAGTTTGCTCTTTATAGTAATCTTAATATGTTCGGTACCAATTGATATTTAACCTGCAAACAGGCAGGAGGGGATCTGTTTTATTTTAGAAAATATCAGGATATAATAGGCTTTAAGGTTTAATGGTTTTAAATAATATAATCAAACATGATTAAATTGCCTTGTTACAGGAGTATAAACCATGGAAATGAAAAAGCAACCCTGGTACACAAAATGTCCGCCCTGACTGTTGATTTACTTACTGCTGGGAGCAGTAATTGGCATTTACAGTCTGGTAAAATATCTATTTTCATAAATGAAAGCCAATACTAACGATTGGGTAGTTTATTTTATTTTTTTAATCAGCCAGGCAATGTTGCTGCCCAGTTCAGACATTGTGGCAACCCCTTCCTGATCTGAATCCACATCACCGGGATCTTTGGCCAGGCCCAAATTCCAGTATGTGGAGCCGGGGACGATCATTCCATTAATAAAAAAGAAATTGTTTATCGTTTGAAGCACGTTCATTGCACCTGCCCTGCGGGCAGGTGCAACAGCTGCTCCGACTTTTCTTTTTAATAGATCGCCGTTTCCTTTTGCCACGTATCCGGCCCGATCAATTAAGGCTTTTGTTTCGGCGGTTACATCGGCAAAATAAGTTGGTGAGCCGATTATTATTCCATCGGCCTCAAGCATCTTCTCAACACAGCTGTTCACGATATCATCATCGTAATAACAACGTTTTTCTTTCGATTCCCTGCACCGGAGACAGGCAGTGCAACCACGTTTAATGTTTCCGGCCAGGTTGATCGTTTCGCAATCAATTCCTTCATTCTCCAAAACTTTTAAGACATGATTAATCATCAAAGAGGTGTTGCCATTTTTGCGGGGGCTTCCATTAAAAGCAACTACTTTCATTGTTAATAACTCCTTCTTGCTATTTTGTGGTTTAGCGGATTAGCATTCAGGTTTACCTTTTAATATGTAACTGCCCTTTAAAAAAACTGGTTTTTACAACCTGTAAAGGGTTCGGAGCTGTGATAACCGCGATTTTGAGTCGTGCGCCTTCAAATACGGTCTTAAGATTGTTGAAATAGTAAGGCTTGAAATATTTAATAATAACCGTATTTTTCTACTGCTTCATAAACTGCTTTCAAGTTCTCTATGGGGGTTTCACGAGGCAGTGCAAGCACATCCGGAGACAGAATAAAACCTCCACCGGGTTTAAGTTCTTCCAACAACTCCATAATATAACGTTCATTATCCTCAGGTGTTCCTACGATCATCATAGAAGCCTTTAGTCCTCCAGATACGCAGGTATGCCCCTCTAAAATCTTTTTTGCTTTTCGGACATCTGTTTTTTCAAAGGCAGCAATCCCCCATCCTTTGGGCAGCTCCAGGATGGTCTCTAGGTGAGCGTCATGGCGGCCTTCAAAAAAAACATGAGACTTAATACCTTCCTTCAGCAACCTTGTAATAAGTTCCTTCAAGGTGGGCCAAAAAAATTCTTTATATAGCTGAGGAGATAGATACTCGTTTAAGTGGATGGGGAAGAACACGAAAGGGGAACCCATAGTTTTAGCGGTTATAGCTAGTTTATATATAGGTTCAACAGTAGCTTCCACCGCAGCCTTGACCTTGTCCGGGTACTTACGAAGGTCCAGGATTAGATTGGGGATATCTCGTAGAAAATCACCTATATAATCTAAAGGGGCGTAACCAAACCCCATAACCGGAGGAGTAAAGCCTAGCTCCATGAAATCTAGAAACATATTATGCATATTGTTCTGCTGCCTGGCCATCTCCATTCCCGCCCGGACCATGGTTGCCATAGCCTGGGGAGAGTTGAGGTTCTCAAGGTTTTTGCTGGTGCGAGGTAGGATCTTCTCAAATGAAAATTTCACCGGATCCACTATGTATTCATCATATTCATGTGGTTGCATGTAAGTTCCACCAATAAATTGTGAGGAACTGTTCTCGGAAAGTTCTCTTCCGGGAAAGCGAGCGTAACTGACCTTTAAGATGTCATTAATAGGACCGCTGATAGTAGACAACCCCTGAGCCAGATCCGGATAATCCGAAAAAGCCAAAGCCGGAACAAAGTTATTTACCCCGAACAGTCCGGCTAAAGTCATTTCACTGGGAAAATCTTTAAGAAACTTTACCGCTGCTTGACGGGCTTTGTCGAAGTCGAAATGAACTTCATAATTAGTAAATCCTGCATAAGCAGCAACTATGTCGCCAGCAAATCCCATCATAGGGACCCGGTCAGGTACTTTGAGCTCCGCTGCATCTTGTAGCCTTTTCAAGCGCTTCTGAGCTGCTTTTTGAACATCCTTCCCCGCCATTTTAGCTCACTCCTTTGCGCTTAGTAACTCGTTGCATAACCTGACACCGCGAGCAGCATCATCTGCCCAGGCGTCTGCCCCGATATAATTCATTACTGATTCACTGGTTCTTCCGCCACCGATTATTATCTTTATATTATCTCGTGACCCTGCTGCTTTAAGAGCATCAACTGTTACTTTCATGGCTTCTACACCAGAGGTGATCAAGCAGGACATACCTAGTAGGTCAGGATTATGTTTTTTAACTGCTTCAACAAAAATCTCCGCCGGTAAATCAACCCCAAGATCAAAGACTCTAATACCGGAAGCTTCAGCCATAACCTTAAATATATCTTTACCAATGGTATGGACATCACTGGACACCGTTCCCAGCACCATAGTGCCAACTTTTCTAACGCTGTCCTTTTTAAGTTGCGGCAGTACTATTTCCATGATCTGGTTGAAAATATCTCCGGCACAAATTAACTCAGATAAAAAAAATTCTTCGTTTTCAAATTTAGCTCCCACCAAATCCATGGCTTCCTTGCATGTATCTAAAACTTTCACCACTTCACCAGGGTTAGTCATCATTTCTCTGGCAGTATTGACAGCTTTTTTCTCATTCATTTCTATAAAATATTTCAGCAATTGTTCAGTCATTAATTAGCTACCTCTAGGAGTATAAGGAACTTTCATATATATAGTTTAAGACAAGTATCTGCTTTTCGTATTTCAATCACGTTCTGTGTTTATTCCGTTCAGTAACTGGTGTTCATTAACAAATACATATGTGCGCTTTTTAAGCTCTGCACGAATAAGAGTTTCCACTTTAGTAACGCCATTGAACAAGGATATTTCGCGTGTTATGAAGTTATATAATGCTGCATGGTCTTCCATAACGAGTATGGCAAGTACATTATAGCTGGTCATCAATGTCATAATGCTATGTACTTCTGGAAAAGCGGACAGATGTTCACAAACATCAATTACTTTCTTTGGTTCGGTTTCAATTAAAACATAAGCTACAGCAGTAAAACCCAGCAATTTAGTATGGTTGGGCACAACTGTTATTTTAATGATCTCCTCATTGATCAGCTTGGCGACTCTTCGAGTTGTAGAGGCTGCACTAATTCCGTATTTACCTGCCAGCTTAGTTAAATTAGCGCGTCCGTTTTTTCGAAGGTCAGCTATTAGCTGTTCATCAATGCTGTCTAGTCGAACTGGCTTGTCAATCAATGAACCTGGTTTAAAAAACTTTTCATAACTTTTTTTTCTATCCATAATAAAGAACGTGTCTATCTTGTAAACACCATCAATATTAGGCAATTCCTCACGCACTAATTTATATAGCATGTTAATATCGGGATATTCAGCAAATATTAGAACATTGAATCTCCCAAACATAACAGCAATGGAGCTGATGTATGGACTTTCTATTAACTTATTGCATACATCGTCGATTTGCTTCAGGTTAACATTCAAGGCAAAGACGATCTGAAAATTATAACCAATCTTATAGGGATTGGGTACAGCCTGAATCGAAATCAGATCGTCTTTCAACATTTTTGCAACCCTGTTAGAAACAGTTGATACTTTTACATTGAGGTCTTTGGCCAATTTTGAGTAGCTGTAGCGACCGTTATCTGACAGAGCTTTTATAATCTGATAATTTAGGTTATCGAGCATTGTTCTCCCCTGTAAGTGAAGAATTAACCACCAAATTGAACATTCAGCCCATGATCAATGAAGATTTGTTTCGCGCTGTTCAAATCCTCTTGAGTAAGCATATTCCTGCTTATATTATTTAAGTGATATGTCATGCCGAGTTCACTAAACTTTATTTTTCCATATTCGTGAAAAGGGATGATATCTACACGCTCAATTGACGTTAAGTTACTTAAAAAAGCCGCTGTAGATTCTAAATTATTTTTTGAATCGTTGTGGTTCGGAATAAGCGGTATTCGAATGATAATTGGCTTTCTTAATTTGTCAAGTTTTATAAGGTTGTTCAATATAATCTCATTTGAAAGGCCTGTATTCTCAATGTGCGTTTTTCTGTCTATACATTTTACATCAAACAATAAAAGATCAGCCTCTTTAAGAACAGCAAAACCTTCATCGCTGAATGTATAACCACAGGTATCTACTGCAGTGTGTATATAGTTCTTTTTACATTCTCTTATAAGTGCAAGAGTAAATTCTGGTTGGAAAGTTGGCTCTCCACCGCCAATGGTTACACCACCTTCAAATTGACGATAAAATAACTCGTCCTTTTTTATTATTTCCATTACTTCGGTTACTGTCATATATTTACCAATTATTTCAAGTGCTCCTCTATAGCATGTGTCTACACATTTTCCACATAAAGTGCACAAATCCCTATTGATCAATAAACGGCATTCCGATTCTATATGGCTAATAGAAAAAACGCCGTCAGGACATATGTCAATACATTTGCCACAACCATTACAAAGTGAAGCTATAAACTTGACCTGGGGATCTGGCTTTTGTCCTTCCGGGTTGCAGCACCATAGGCAACTTAACGGGCATCCTTTTAAAAAAATAGTAGTACGGACGCCATAGCCATCGACGAACGAACCATGAACGACATTAAAAATTACCCCTAAGGTCTCATCCATAACCTGTTCCTCTCACTGAAAATTTCACAGTATGCCCGGAAGAGAATAAATAAATATTCGGTCCGGGCATTTATGGTTGTGCCGTGTTCTATTCCTTACATATTGCACATGAGTATCATATTCAAATATTAATTATTCTTCAAATGTATCATATATCTTTTTATAATCTACAGGGGCAATACCAAAGTCAAGAAGATTGTGTAACGGAATCTTGACATCGATAGCGATCTCCGGGCAACCGATTTCACAGAAACAACACATATCACATTCGCCGGGGTATGATACAATAGGAGTATTATTTTCTTCGTCCCAGCTAAAAACATCCTGGGGGCAGTAATTATAACAATTTTTGCAGCCAGAGCATAGCTTCGTATTAATATCCGGCCCATAGTTTATTTTGATATTATACATGATTATCCTCCTTTTTATAATTGCTAACTTAACCTAGTTGACGGGCTCCTTGTCATATATAATTTTTCCGTCGACTTTGCGTGCTGCAATCGTAAAATTGTCCCATTTGGCATCTTGCTCGGGATAATCGTCTCTGTTGTGGATAGGAGGCATACGGCTTTCATCACGCATAAGCGAGGTTTGAGCATGCATTTCTGACAGTTCGATGATGTCCTGAACTTCAAGAACGCGCATCAATTCATGATAGCTGGTAGCTGAAAGGGCGGGAACGGCGGCCTTTTTCAGCCATCTCATCTGATCGACGGCATATTTAAGCCTCGGAGCTATCTTATGTACGCCGACGAATTCTTGGTTGATGTTTCTGACATAGTCTTCTAACTCCAGAGGGTTGACCTTATAACTGACTTGCCTGTTTAATGGTAAAAAGACTCTCTCTTTTGAAGCCTTAACCTGATTCAACTGATCGCTGCCAAATGAGGGTTGATCTATATCTTTTATAAGATCCGCAACGTGATCGCCGACGATCCAGCCCCAGGTCAAAGCCCTGCATCCCGCAGTGTGGCCTGCACAATCACCTGCAGTGAATAAATTCTTTACAGATGTTTCAGCCTGCTCATTCTCACGCTTTATACCGTTGATCGTCAGGCCTGCACAAAGGGCGAGACCTTGCAAAGGACGTTCGTTCCTAATTCCTCCAGCCATCATGTGGAACTTAAGCGAGCGCGGTTTTTCTGTAGCCGCACAGAAATACACGGCGGAAACTTCGTCGTCGGTTGCATTCTTCTTTGTAGACGTCAGAAGGTCGCGCTCTATTTCAGGATTCTGACAATTGGGCGCATATTGGAAATTGATCGGAGGAATATTCCCGCCGTGCTTCATCATATTCCTTTCAGGGTATTTCTTTTCAAGTAACTCGCCATTTGATTTCATTAGCGGGAAGAACCAGCCGGTATCGCCAGTTCCGCTACTGAGGTTTGAACCCCTGGAAACGGAGTACATCCATATGAACTCCATATTGTGCACTTTTGCACCGGCATTTAAGGCCGCTATGACACCACAGCCACTATTGCCTGAGAAACCAACTGAATAAAACAAATTCTGTGGATATGGAACATGCGGATAAGGATATAGACGCGTTACACGACCGCTTGCGATTACGGTGGTTTTTGCATTTATTAAAACAAGCTCCCCTGTGCGCATGTTAAAGCCGGTTGCGCCGACAGCCGTGCCGTTCTTTGTTATAACATTACATATCATTGTCCTGTCAAGGACCCGAACGCCGTCTTTATAAACGGCGGCGGAAAGCTTTGCTTTCAGATCGGAGCCCCTGTAAAGCACCATGTCAGCCGGGTATGGCTCTCCATTTTCATCGCAAACAGTTCTTCCCCAGACCGTACCTCGCCGGTAGGTCTGCACGCCTTTCATAAAACCATCGTCTTCTCTTACCTGGATACCGATGTCTTCCATAATAGCAAGGGGTTTCAGCCAGTTTATAAGTTCAGTATATTGTAATCTGGCGTTCACCATGCCTTTTAATCGATCGACACCAAACAGAGATTTTTTTGCTTCTTCTATGCTAAAACTATCTGGCAGAGGGTGCTCGAGCATGCCGTGTTTTTCAATATGGAAGTCTTTAAGACCAATAGCACTGCCGGAGATTTCCAAAGAAGATTTTTCCATAACCGTAACATCAATATTACTATTCTTGCGCTTTGCCTGAAGCGCGGCCATGCACCCGGCTAATCCGCCGCCAATGATCAAAAAGTCTGTATTAATAATTTTATCAGCGATATTTTCCAATTCAGTAGACATTTGGCATTCTCCTTTTCTAAAGTTTTCTTAAAACCAAGAGCCACTATTTAGTTTTAGTTAAATATTGCGTGATGTCCTGGGGAACTAAATCAACAGTACGTGCGGCGTACATGTTTTTAAGATCACTGTATTTCATGCCGGGAATCTTGTAAAAGAATAACCTGAAACAGAACTCAGAACAGAACGTATGAGTTTTGCCTCTTAAAACCTTATTTACCGGTTTTTCTTTTAACGGTCGGGAACAAAATTCACATTGCTTGGAATCAGTCATAGTAACCATTTGTGATATACACCCATGAGTCTTTGTGTATTCACAGTCTCCTTTCATGTTAGTTGTAGAATACGACATAATTACAATAATATATACTATAGTGAAATGTCAACACCAAATTTTTAATAAAAAAGGGTTGACTGTTACGCAAAGCGTTGATAGTATGTAAATAAAATAATCAAAATATTAACATAAAAAATAAGTACGGGAAAGATAAAAGCTGAAACAGGGAGGCTATACAGCGCAGAAGATTTGCACGTTATTTGGGGGGGGATTGTTTATGTAGATATTGTTCTCACTGGCATAGATAATTACAAATCATGCAAAACAGATGGCCTGAGGTTTTAACTTGGTATACTATTAAGGAGGTAATGATGTGAAGAGAGTTGCATTTTTTACTTTAGCAGTTATTATGGCGATGGTCATTATAGCAACGGGTTGCCAATCTGATACATCCTCTCCGGAATCATCACCGGAATCTTCTGAGCCCGCCGAATCAGAATCTTTCGAACCTATTGAGCTAAAGCTATCCATTGACTTGCCTGAAGGTACCGACTTTGCAAATGCAGCATACAAAATGGCTGAGAATGTTGCTGACAGAACTGATGGACGATATATAATAAACGTACATGCTGGAGGTACACTTTGCAGCCATGCTGAGCTTTTCAATATGATGGAATCTGGCGCAGTCGAAATGGGTGAATCTCCCATAGAGTATCAGGCTGATGCAGACCGAAGATTCATGGCGATACAACTCCCCTTCTTGTTTAACAGTATTGAAGCCAACTATAAGTTTACTCAATTGATCCACGAGAATCTGTTCAATGATATCCTGGCAGAGAAATTTAATGTCATGCCGATTGCCTCATTCAGTACCGGGGTTCACCAGTACTATGGCACCAACGCAGCAGTGCAGACATTGGATGACTGGAAAGGCAAACTTATATGGACAGCCAATCCATTATCAGCAAATGCAGCAGCAGCGCTTGGAGGATCGCCTGTCAGCTTAGAATTCTGGGATGGGTATCCTTCACTACAGAAAGGAACTGTTGACGCAGCCATAAACATAATACCTTTTGCTGTCCTCACTTTTGAATGGTATGACTCTATTAAATATATTACAGTATGCAATTTGTTCGGTAGTAGTTCGAATATCTATATTAACCTGGATGTGTTTAATGCGATGCCAGAAGATGTGCAGATGGTCTTCCTTGAGGAGGCGGAAAAGCTTGAAGAGGAAATGCAGGCGATCTATGCTGGACACCAGGTGAATGCACTTGAGGAATTGATAAATTATGGTGTAACTGTATATCAATTACCTGAAGATGAGCGGGCCAGATGGATCGAAGCAACCGAACCAGTGTATGAAGATTATTTCGGCCAGTTAGACCCGGCAGATATAGAAATTATTATGGATTGTGCTGCTCAGGCTAATGAGTGATTTAAGGTGAGAGCGGTAAGTCGTGCAACTCTAAGTAATAGCTTGGGGTTGCACGACTACTAATTAATTCTCCAAGATTTCAACTATCAAGAGTTGTAAGGAGATTAATAATGTGAAAATTTTAGATACAATAAATGATATTGTTATTTATGTCGACAAACTTATAGAACGAATTACCAGTTTATTTTGGTTGTTTGGAGGCCTTTGTATCATTTTAATGGCCTTTGTAGTTAGTTACGGTGCTTTTACTCGCTATGTTTTTAGGGACCCGGCTTCAATTACACACCCTATTACTTTAGTGTTGATGCTCGCTTGTGCAATATTTGCTATCCCACATACACAAAAACTGGGTAAACATTTAAGGTTAGATTTGCTTGATAATGTTTTCCCGAGAGCTGTTAGCGAGATCATAAAAAACCTCCTCGGTCCATTGCTTGGCCTGTGTTTTTGTATAGTTCTTACATGGCAAGGTTGGATGTCTGCTATGTTTGCTGTTAATATATCGCAAATGACTACGACTGATTATCCTATACCAACATTTCCTTTAAAGCTGATTATTACGATCGTTATGGGAATTCTTTGCCTGGTTTTTATCCTTCAGATTCTGAAGTATTTGTTTGCGCTGCGAAAGCGCCGCGCTGAAATCAGGACAAACGAAAAACATCAAAAAGGAGATTCACAATGGATTTTTTAACGATCGCTTTAATATCAATTAGTGTAACGATCGTATTGATTATTGTAGGTGTCCCAATTGCTTACTCAATTGGGGTAGGGACAGTTGGGGCTATTTTGTTTGGTTTGGGTGTGGCACCTTTAACAAGGGTAGGTTTAATCCCTTTTTCAGTATTCCATAGCCAAAATTGGGTGCCACTTCCACTATTTATGCTTATGGCATGTATTATCGGAGAAACAAAAATTGGTGAAAATGTTTTTAATGCAGCTAACAAGTGGCTTTCCCGTGTTCCGGGAGGGTTGTTGGTCTCCTCTGTCGTCGGACAGGGTATGATGGCTGCCACCATGGGGAATAGTGGAACAACCATATTAACAGTTGGCACTATAGTTGCGCCGGAAGTTAAACGGTTGCGTTATAACACAGAGTTTAGTATGAGCGCGCTGTTGACTGGCGGAGTCCTCGGTCCGCTGATCCCTCCTAGCGTAAATATGATCGTTTATGCCGTTATCGCACAAGCATCTGTCAGCAAGCTTTTCCTGGCTGGTATTGTGCCTGGAATACTACTTATTGTTATGATGGCTGCCTTCATTATAATAGTATGTAAAAGATATCCAGATATTGCGCCAACACCCATCAACGTCACATGGAAGGAACGGCTTTCATCTTTAAAAAGCATATGGCCTGTTCTGTTGCTTATGACTGGTATAATTGGAGGTATATATTCGGGAGCGGTCACCGCAACCGAAGCGGGTGCAGTAGGTGTTGTTATTACTTTAATTATTGCTGTAACTTCTTTTCAATTTCGAATCGCTAACTTAAAACGGGCGATGACCCAGGCGGCAACGTTGACTGCAATGTTGTCTATGATGATCATAGCCGTTAACTGCTTTACCTATATAATAGCGGTATCCGGAATGTCGAATGCCCTGAGCAGTTTCGTATCAAATCTGGAGATATCGCCGCTGATGATCATAATTGTGATTAATGTCATTCTATTGTTATTGGGTTTTGTGATGGACGGTCTGGCAATAATGATGGTTACGCTACCTTTATTTATTCCAATTGTTGTTGACCTCGGATTCAATCCTATCTGGTTTGGTGTTTTAGTTTGTGTAAACATTGAAATAGCACTTATAACTCCGCCAGTTGGGTTAAATCTATATATGGTTAGTGGAGCTTTTGGAATTCCTGCTGCAAAATTGATGCGTTCAACCGTGCCATTTATCGTTTTATTGATCATTTTCCTTGGACTATTGATCGCTTTCCCAGGGTTAAGTACATGGCTGCCTAACCTTTCGGTATCCTCGTAGTTTTGAGGTAAAATCTGAAATACATCAAACAATTATATTTTGGGGGAAAGAATATGGAAGAACTTACAAAAGCAAACAACCATAATTTGAGAGTTCTCAAGTTACGTGAAAAATTGCTTCAGACTGTTCCTGAGCTTTGTATAGATAGAGGTTACCTGCTTACCCAGTCATACAAGGAAACTGAGGCTTATCCGCAGATCATCCGGCGAGCGAAAGCTTTAGAAAAAATACTGGCTGAGATGTCAATATTTATAGATGATGGAGAACTTATTGTAGGAAACACCATAAGCAAACTGCGGGGTGGACCGATAACACCGGAGGTAAACTGGGAATGGAGCCAGCAGCAAGTTGAAGCGCCTTCTTCCCAATGGGATGTATTTGCTCCTGTGTCAGAAGAAGTTATCAATAAAATGAAAGAGGTGTTTTCCTATTGGCAGGACAAGGCGCTTTTTGACAGGCTGCGTGCCCGTATCCCGGAAAACATACTCTACGCGCATTACAGTACACAGCTTCCGGCCGGGTCTTCAATCGCAAACAACCACATAGGCTCACATATTAGCGTTGATTACCCTTTGTTGCTGGCTAAAGGATTAAGCGGTATAAAACAACAAGTTGACGATGAATTATCAGGGCTCCACCCAACGGATATTCAAAGCTATAAAAAATCAGAGTTTCTGACAGCTGTAAATATCACCCTGCGGGCAGTGATACGCTTTGCCGAACGACACGCAGAATTGGCCAATGAACTTGCCGCTAAGGAAAAAGACAGTGATCGAATCGAAGAACTAAAACTTATATCAAAAATCTGTAGCCGGGTACCTGCAAATCCAGCGGAGAGTTTCCATGAAGCACTGCAGTTCGTATGGCTGGTGCATGTTGCGCTGATGATAGAAGGCTGGGGTCCGGGTATGAGTTTCGGCAGGGCCGACCAATATCTTTACCCGTATTACAAGAAAGACTTAGAAAACGGGGTGTTAACAAGGGAACAAGCTCTTGAGCTGATCTCACTTTTCCTTATCAAAATTAATCAGTTGGCTATGCGATTTAGTTTTGAAACGATGAAAACGGCGGCTGGGTTGAATGTGCTTTCAAACATTACGCTCGGGGGCATTACAAAAAGTGGAAAGAATGCAGTTAATGAGCTTTCTTATATGTTTCTGGAAGCCGAAGTAAATGTTGCGCTGCACGCAGAAGAATTTGTAATTAGGATCCACGAAACCACACCTGATTCTTTTCTAATACGGGCCTGCGAAACCGCGAAGAAGTTAAAAGGAAAGCTTAAATTCATCTGCGATGAAACAGCAATACAGCAACTCATTTACGACGGTAAACCCCTTGAATATGCGCGGGATTACATTGTATCCGGCTGCTCACTTCCCACTGTTCCCGGTTTTTCTTTTGATGTCATCGGAGGGCAGTTCAACTTGCCAATAATGCTGGAATTTGCGCTCAATGACGGTAAATCCCGCCTAACCGGCAAACAGATCGGTTTAAAAACCGGAGATCCCAGGGACTTCAAGTCTTATGAAGATATTTGGGAAGCTTACAAAAAGCAGGTAGAGCATTTTATTAAGATCGTCGTTAAGGTCAGGAATATCGATCGGCAGCTGTATGCCGAGTATTTGCCAACTCCGTTTCAATCAGCCGGTTTTCAAAGCTGCCTGACAAAAGGATTGGATATCACAAACGGCGGCACAGCACCATACATCACAGACGGGGTTTCAATTGTGGGAGTAGCCAATGTCGCAGACTCATTAGCGGTTATAAAGAAACTTGTTTTTGATGATAAAACAATAACGCTGGGCAAACTTCTCGAAGCACTTAACAACAACTTTGAAAAAGAAGAAGAGATAATGAGCCTGATTAGAAAAGTACCTAAATATGGCAACGATGATGATTATGTCGATTCTATTATGATTGATATCTTTGATCATTTTAACGAGGCGCTGGTTCCTTATAAAGGATATAACGGAACAAAATACTCGATAAGCTCATATGTAGCTTCCGGGAATCTTATGCTGGGAGACGTAGTCGGAGCTCTACCTGACGGAAGAAAATCCGGGACATCTTTGTGCGAAGGCGGTTTGTCACCTTACCAGGGCAGAAATATTAACGGACCTACATCAACCATAAATTCTGTTACTAAAATAGATATTGTTAAACTTAGTGCCGGTACAGCGCTTAACATGAAATTTAATCCTGATGCTTTGAAAGACGAAAGCAAAATACGAAAATTTGCATCACTGATCAGAACGTATTTTAAAAAAGGCGGAT
This sequence comes from uncultured Syntrophomonadaceae bacterium, assembly GCA_964390725.1. Taxonomy (GTDB): domain Bacteria; phylum Bacillota; class Dethiobacteria; order DTU022; family DTU022; genus JAABTH01. The sequence continues at coordinate 15,506 of CAYMIW010000026.1, forward strand.
ATCATGTACAGTTTAATATTGTAAGTACTGAAATGCTTAAAGATGCGCAGAAAAACCCTGAAAAATACAAGGATCTACTGGTGAGAGTAGCAACCTACAGCGCGTTCTTCAATCAACTTGGGCCTGAGTGTCAGCAGGAAATCATAGACAGGATAGAGTTCCAGGATGTATGAGAAGGATAAATATACAACCATTTAGTAAACTACACCAAGCAAGAGGAGGAATATAATATGACTAACATAAGGCGCGAATTAATGGTAATCGGAGGGAAAGAGGTTAAAAGTGCCTCCGGAAAATGGATGCAGGTCGAAAATCCTTCAAAGAAAGGAGAGATAGTTGCGGAGGTGCCCCGCGCCAATGATGAAGATGTTGATATGGCTGTCAATGTGGCTGAGGAAGCTTTCAAAACATGGAAAGAAGTCCCTATTGCTCAGAGGGGAGCTATATTACTGAAAATTGCAGATGCTATCGAGGAAGCGGCTGCCGAACTCGGAGAAATGGTCGCGACTGAAAACGGAAATGCCATAAGGTACACTTTGGGTGAGGCTAAAAATGCAGGCGAAAAAATACGCTATTACGGAGGATTAGCCAGTGAAGTTAAAGGGACCGTTTATCCCGGACCTAAAGATGCCTTTTTATATACTCGGCGTGAACCTTTAGGGGTGGTAGCGGCAATAACACCGTGGAATTCTCCGCTGGCTCTTGCAGCAGTAAAAATTGGCCCTGCGTTGCTAACAGGAAATACGGTTGTATTAAAACCGGCTTCGACAGCACCTGTCAGCGTAATTAACATGGTAAAGATAGCCAATAAATTTTTACCGGCTGGTGTGCTTAATATTATCACAGGCTCTGGTTCGGAGTGCGGTATGGCTCTGGCGAAGCATCCGAAAGTTAAAAAAATAACGTTTACCGGTTCTACTGAAGTTGGGAAACAGTTGCTTCAACTTGCAGCCGACCGCGTCGTTATGTCGACAATGGAATTGGGAGGTAAGAATCCACAGATAGTGTGCCCGGATTCGTATCAGGACTATGTCGTAAACGGAGTTATTGGCACTGTTCGTTTTAACCGCATGGGACAGTCATGTTCCTCAGGAAGCCGTATCTACATACATAAGTCTATATTTGATTCATTCGTAGACAAGATGGTCAAAAAACTCAAAACTTACAAGCTGGGTAATGCGCTCAGCGAAGATACCGATATAGGACCTATAGTCAATAGACAGCAATTTACCAAAGTATATTCATACATTGAGGCAGCACTGAAAGAAAAAAAGGCAACGCTCATGTGTGGCGGACTACCTCCGGAGGAGGGACCGCTGGCAGAAGGGTACTACATCGAACCCACCGTATTCGTTAGCCCGGATGATAGCACTGTTTTAGCGAAAGAGGAAATATTCGGGCCGGTAGTGGTTGCAATTCCATGGGATGATGAACAAGAGGTTTTAAGAATGGCTAATGACACTGCCTACGGGTTGGTTGCATATATATGGTGTCACGATGCAGTGAAAGCTATGAATATGGCTCATTCTGTTAATGCCGGCAGCATCATGATAAATTATTGGGGACCCCCGACTGAAGGCCATCCTTACGGCGGAATGAAGGAGAGCGGTATTGGTCGCGAAAATTGCCTGGAAGGTATATTAGGTAATTATACAGAGATGAAAGCCGTAACGTTAAATATGGATTATCCACCTAAAGGTGAATGATGATCTTTAAAATCATAGTGAGGCAGGTTCAAGATAAAGAATAGTATACTTAATAATGGCGCTGGATATGTCATTTATAATGTTACTTCAAATTTGGTTTTTAAGGTGGGGTGTTATGACCCACCTTTTTAATTAGCCTGCCATTGGATATTTCATACTTTATTTTTGCAGTTATAAAGATATAATCAGATCAGGTTTAAAAAGAACAGTATTAAGGAGCTGGGTGCAATTAAAATTCTGAATATAGCTCATCGGGGGGCTTCGTCCCTGGCCCCGGAAAATACCATTGAAGCTTTTGATCAGGCCCTTAACGCAGATGCTGACGGCCTGGAGTTTGATGTTCAGCTTACAGAAGACGGCGTCCCGGTGATTATTCATGACTACTCCCTGGACCGAACCACCTCAGGCCAGGGGATGGTTAACAATTATAAGCTTGAAGAACTGAGCCAGCTTGATGCCGGTAGCTGGTTTGATGCTCGCTTTGGCGGGTTAAATATTCCAACCCTGGAGCAGGTGCTTCTCCGTTACCAGCCCGGTAACCATTTATTCAATATAGAGCTTAAAACAGAGACAAGCCGGAACCAACAGCTTGAAAAGGCAGTAATCAGGGTAATCGAAAAGTATAATCTTGAGCAGCGGGTTATTATCTCTTCTTTCGATTACGATAGCCTGGTCAACTGCCATCGTATAAATCCCGCCATTCGTACCGGTATGCTTTACTTCATGGAAGTTGAAGAGCCCTGGCAATTAGCCCTTTCCCTGAACTGCTACTCGGTTCATCCACTGTTCTCTTACCTGGAATCGGCAGTAACAATCAATAATTTTAAAAAGCACAATCTTGCCCTCTATCCCTGGACAGTAAACAGCCCTGACATTATGAGCAGCTTAATCAACGGCGGTGTTCAGGGAATTATTACCGATTATCCCCATGTGCTTAACAAGCTACTTAATGGTTAACATTTACCCGCCCATACTCTTATTTTCTGCACCGTTAAGGCCGCTCTGGCGGGCCAGTTCAACAGGATCCGCCCCTAATTTACGCTTCCCGATTGTTAGAAAGAGGAAGCCAAGACCATAGACAACTGCTCCACCGATAAACATGCCCTGGTTACCGAGTAGATCCATGGCTGAACCAAGCACAAATGGCCCCAACATTTGCCCGGTCATGGTGAAAATATAATAAAGCCCAATATAAAAGCCGACCCGATCCCGCCCGCCAAGATCGGCGATCAGGGGCATAGCCTGCACGTTGACCAGGGCCCAGGCAAACCCGGCCAAAACGAAGATAATGCCGATAATAGTGGTGTTACGAACAGGAATTGCCAGTAGAAAAAGAATAGGAATAATACCAAGGCCAATCAGCATGGCCGGTATTTTGCCCAGGCGGGTTCCGATAAAACCTGCCAGCAGGGCAAATACAAGGAAAGAACCGGCAAATGTAGTTAAAATAAAAGCTGCCCGGCCCTCAGTAAGCCCCAGGGTTTCAACCCCGTAAATGGGGAACATGGCATCTAAACCGGCAAAACCAATGAAGTAAGTAAGCATGGCGGCAAGAATAAAAAACCGGCCCCGCTGGCTGGGTTTGAAAAGCCGGCCAATCCCTTTAGCCGCTTCTATGATCGGGTTTCTTGATTCAACCGGCATGTTGTCAATATAAGCCGGTTTGCGATCTGCTTTCAGAAAAACGATAACCAGGGTGATCAACAGCACCACGGCCCCGATTCCAAAAGTTAAACGGGGATCAATATCATAGAGCAGCGATAATCCGCCGAAAGCGATCAGGGTGCCTATGCCGCCCATCAGGTTGATGATGCCGTTGGAAGTTGAACGTTTCTCCGGTGGTGTATGGTCCGGCATCAGTGAGATAATTGGCCCCCGGTATGAGTGCATGGCTGCTGTAAATAATATTTCAGTTATGATCAGGGTCCATAAAAATGCTGATGCGTAAGGTATGGCAAAAAAGAGCAGGGCAGCAACCGGCAGGGCCACTACTACAAAAGGTAACCGTCTGCCCAGTGGAGAATTGATGCGGTCGGACCAGGCCCCGATTATAGGAATCAGCAGCAACCCAATCAGGTTGTCTGTACCCATTAACAGGCCAATTATAGCCCGTGATTCAAAAAAAGAACGGTACATCAGGGGTAAAAAGGCGTTGTAGGTGGTAAACACAAGCTGTACCCCGAGAAAACCAAAACCGATCCACCAGATTATTTTGTAAGAAAATTCTTTGTAGTTACTCTCACTTTGTTTTGCCTCTGCATCATCTTTTTTTATGTTCACTGCTTTTCACCAACCCTCCTTGTAATCTAACTGCATAGTTTCTGTTTACCTTTATGTAATATGCTAATTCTATCACAGCACAAATAGATAAAAATAGATTTAACAATAATTTTACACAATAATCTAGACTTAACCGCCATTTACTGTGTCTACTTTATTGGGGCAAGGTCATTTATAATTCTAGGTAGAAGTAATCATTAGAGCTATATATTGATAATCAATCGAGCGGTTCAAGTGGTTCGGTTGCCGGTAACACAATGTTGGGATTATCCCTTTTAAATATTTTCAGCAACTCTTCTTTTAACCCATTGGGTAATGTCTCTTCATTCCAATACCCTAGTGTAGTTGGTTCGTGAAAATAGAAGGGATCTTTGTAGTATTTGGAATCAAAAATATCTTTGTTTTCCACGTTACTATAGATAATGGGCCAGTAATAGTCATTAAATTGAGTAGATATTTTGCCTTTAAGCCATGGGCTCCTTGCCTTTTCAAGGTTTTTTGTGTAACCAAGCGGTCTTATAACTGAGTAATGGTTATGTGGTATAGAGCTTAATGCTATTCTTCCCAGATATTCTCCAGAATAAATATTTTGGCCATTACGTAGGGAAATGCCTTCTGCCAAGTGTCCATTTTGAATAATCGCACCTACATACGGATTGTACAGATATACATTATATTCCCCGCTGTACTCACTGATCTGCCAGACTATCCCTTCTGTGCCACTATATACATCTACTTCATCGCTAAACCTAGTCATAAAGTCCCATGAAGAATGGGCGCCCAAACCAGAGCCGATTTCCGGGTAATAGTACTTAAAATTGTATTGTGTATTCGTAACTATTAAAGATATTGGCTCCTCGGTATCAAAGATCCAATCTTTCCAAGGATAACGTTGTTCAAGGACTTCGGAATAATCGAGTTCAATTTCTTTTCCGGAATCATCTTGGATTTTTATCACAAAATTAAGTTCATCTCCAAGAAGATACATTAAGTCGACAATCGTTGCCGTTAATTTTCCATCCACTTCTTCCACGGGCATGTTTTCCTGTTTGATTTCGCCATCACTTATAACATTAAAAAAGAGATTATAATCAGAAAGGGCTACCTCGCCCTTGTAATCTATAAAAAGAACCGCTCCTCTATAGGGAAGTGTTCCTATTTCAAAAGCGAAATCTTCTTCCGACAGTGCTATTGTTTGCTCATCTTCTGCCAACTCTTCTTCTATCTCACCAATGCACCCATATGCTCCCACGAAAGAGAAAATAAACAGAATCGTTGACAAAAGCCTGAACCATTTCATCTCTATCCCTCCTCCTAATTCAATATAATGTGGTTTTCTCAACCTTGACCTTGCCCCAATAAAGTAGACACGGCAAATAGCAAGGTATTCATTAGTTGTTTAAAATATGCTGACCATTATTATAGCCTTCACGATATATTTATGTGGGCATATATTTGCATGGTTTTTTACGAGGTAACTGCATTAAATCATGACGTTCCGAGTGGTTTTAGATTTATTTGAAAGCTTTAAAAGCTTTAATTTACTGGCGGAGAGAGTGGGATTCGAACCCACGGTGCCTTGCGACACACACGATTTCGAGTCGTGCGCCTTCAACCGGACTCGGCCATCTCTCCGTGCAGTCAATCCGTTCTGCATTATTATAACCTCTTAAGGCCTTATTTGCCAAGGGAGTCGCCTACTTCTTTTTCCAGGGCTTGTTAGCCTTGGGCTGCTGGGCTGTTTTTAACATTGGTTCCGGCTTCACATATTTATCCTTTACGCCCTGCACTTCATCTGCCTTGGCTTCCTCCACAACCCGGTATTCCAGTTCACCCACAACCTGCTCGAAGGGTGCTTTCAGGTCATCTGCTATGGCTTCCACAAGGGCAGTCAACTTCTTGCTGGCCCTGCCGTCCAATAAAAACTTCTTATAATCTCTTACACAAACCTCAATCCGCTTGCTGGCCCCGGTATATTTGCGTTCTTGTTTGTCTCCCGGGTGGTAAAGCTCAAAGACGCCACTGGTTTGCTCCTTCTTCTCCTTGGTTACAGTTGTTATGGTAAATCCTCCTTGCGTTTAGTCTGGAAAAATCTTCCAGCTAAAGACATTTTACTTGACCTTCCGATCTTTCGCAAGGAGTTATTACTATTTTTGGTTAATTTATTTTGGGGATAATAGGGCAAGCCCCTACTTTACTAAACTCAAGAAGGAGGAACAAAACTTCTGTAAATACCTTGCGTTGCTAACTTATTAACTGATTATGATTCTAAATAAACACCAATAACACTATTATCTTCCAAATCATTACGTCGCTCATTAAGCAACTCGCTTAAATGTGAATTTACTGCAATTTTAAAATTCTCTTCCTTGTATCCATCAATAGACTCATCCCTGTATTTTAATAAGATGCTATATTCTCCCGGCAACAGAATAACATCTGAAAGAGCTACCCGTGGATCATTTTCAATAAATTTAAATACATAATCTGCACCCGAATTGCCATAGATATATAATGGTTTAGCTCTTTCTATATCTAACCACCTTTCTTCATCATGCACTTCTTTCGATATCCAATACCACTTTAACTCCCAAGTTTGCCCGGCATGTGATTTAAAATATACTTTTATATCAGAAATTGTGGTGCCCTTATTACCCTCGTTGGTAATTGTAACAGGAAGATATATACAAAACTGGCTTTTTAAATAATAGAAGTATACTAAGTTGCTTGCTACAAAAAATTTAATTTTTGCACTTTTATTGGTAAGCTTATAGGTTATTATCGCTCCTGCAATTGCTCCAAGTATGCTCCCAATAACGCCAATGCTACCACCCAATAATATCTCATTCATTATATATTCCTCACATAATAATTTTTACGCTATATACTTTCAAACCATTCATTATCAATATTAACCTTCTCAACAAACTCAATCTTAATCCCCAAAGAAAGTTCTTTAAGCTTCTTCACCAAGTCATCACCGTCAATTAAATCAATTGGTGGTGCTCCATCCCTATGTGCTTCTTTTATGGCATCTCTCGTAAAAAAGCCAGTGGTAATAAAAATGCCCTTATCCGCTCTTCCCTGTAGGGCACCCCTAAAATTTCTAATATGTGTTGACGTTACTGAATCCTGAAATCTTTTGCATTGGAACATAGCATGAAAGCTAACCAGTCCTGCAATTTTTATAATACCCTTACCATCGATTCCACCATCTCCGCTTTTTCCGGTAACCTCAACTTGTGTAAAGCCACACTCTCTTAATATCCTTTGTGCCAACCTTTCAAACCGATCTGGCTCTATGGCAAACAATACTGCTTTAAGCTCATCTTCCCATCTTAAGGTCTGTAGTTCTTCTGGTTCGTCATTATCCACTTCTACTTCTGTTTTATTGGCATCTTTTTTCTTCCTGTCCATTTCCTTAACTATTTTTACAACTTCACGGGGTTCTATCTCCATAGGTTCACTTCCAGGCTTTGTTAAAGCCCAAATCCCTCTTGCCGAATTCTCTAATAAACCATATTTTTTTAGATAGGTTCTTGTCTAAGCCAATCTATATTCCACTTCGCTTCTTGAACCATCACCGTGGGGTATATCAACAATTTCATCCGGGAGGTTTAACAGCTCTATGGTCTTTTCATTAATTTCATCGATATTTCCAGAACCACCCAACTGGTGCATGGCCTTTAATAGTGGATTCATCATGCTGTCATAAGTTGGAATGTCCATTTAACTTCTTACCCCTCCCCTTTTGCGATATTTCAATCTTTATATAACAATGAATGCTCTAAAGTTATTCATTAGCGCAGTTCAAACATATCCCTTTTAGTCATATATTAGAATTCCTGCTATGGTTATTAAAACTCCTTTAAATAGATTATTTGTATTTAATTTACATCAGCATCTGTTATCTCAAAGATAGCCTGCCCGAAACCGAACATTTCTGGCTTGAATATAAACTCCCATTTCGACTGTCCCTCTTCGACATCAAAAGCAATCTCGCCTCTCATCTTTCTCCCAGCGCCAAGCTCACCATCAAGGCTACCTTTTGTATCAGCAAATATTGTCATACTGCATGAATAATGCTCTTCGTCATAAAGTGAAAACATAGCCAAACTTGATATGTTGGTAGCACTATCACCTGCATTTTCGATTGTGCAATCAAAAACAATCCATTTTTCCCCGGGGTCAGGCTTCATAAATTCAGAACCTTGATCCCAACGAATACTGTTTAGTGTAAAAATTAGATCCCCCATTTTTACCGTGTCACCTAAATAGAAGGTTTCATTTGCTGCTTCTGTTTCATCAATGGGTTCTTCAACTGGTATACTATCAGCTTCTTCGCGTTCTACTCTTTCAGGCTCAGTTGTATCCCCACTTCCAATGGCGATAATAACAAAAACAACTAAAATCAGAACAGATATTATAGACAAATAATACTGTTTTTTCATATCAGAGCCCCCCTATTTGTTTTCTTTCTTTTGATACACCAATTAAAGCTACAATCCCACCTATTATGGAAAGAATCATAAATATGGCTACTAAAGTTCCACCGGCTACAACGGTAATTAAAGACAAAACTATAACTGCGATAGGCGGAAATTTTGATTTTCCGAAAATGCTAACAATAGCAAAAACCAAAATTGCAAAGGTAAGGAAAATACCTGCCCAACCTAAACCAATTACTGTTTCAGCACCTTCACCTCCAAAAGCCCCTCCCAAGCCGCCAATACCCAAAGTGACGAATGCAGCAATAACTCCAAACAACGCTGCAATGGAAGATATAATACCACCAGCAGCTTTCATTAAGATGACCTCCTTTTTATTCTCATAGCTAAAATAATTCCAAAGATAACTCCAGTAAAACAAAAAAACAGATCCTGATGACAAAAAGTGCCAGAGATCACCTTCATAAATTGTAAGGTTTCATATCCAAAACAAATTATTGGTATGGTCGCATACCAAAAATATTTTAATACTGTTTTTTGGCTTACCCATACATATGTAATAAGAAGTGTATAAGAAAATGCCCAAAGTCCATTTGGCAGAGAAAATAAAACCCATTGGGGAACAATATATTGCATACCCTCAGAATAAGCCCTAATTTTTTCAACTAAAAAACCAAGCCCAGCCATATCAATTAAATGAAATATTCTTATTGTGGTAGGACGCCATAGTAAATATATAGAGCCCCCTATAATTAACGCAGTAAAGGCAAGTAGATAAACCATTTTTTTTGCACAAGTAAAGTTTCTGATGTCACGGCTGTATGTGTTATTGCAATCTTCTAATATCATAATAAGCTCCATAAGCAAACTCAAATGCAGTTTGATTTTCAATTAATTCTCCAGACTTTATTAAAGCTCCTGCAACTTAAGCTTATTTTTATTATACAATTGTAAATTTTCTTGTATTTAATAGCTATCATTTAAGCATTTAACCGTAGTTATTGCAACCATAAATCCCAAAGCAATCCCCCTTAAAACCTTTCACCTCACACACAAATATAAGGCCCGGCAAGTAATTTCTTGTAATTTTTATCTGCCAACCGGGCATAAATTATGGTAGCGCTAATTCTGCTGGTAGTCATTAATCTATATAATAATTAAGCCCTCCGCCTAACAGCGAAAGGTCAAAACCAATATAACCAGTTTCCTCTAAACTTTTGAAAGCTTAATAAAAAACAGCCCACCATAAAGGCAGGCTGTTAATATCGGCTTGGTAGGGTTCCCCCAAGGAAGGGAAGCCATCACATATCCTTAAAATGGAACATCTGTTTCATCTTATTCGCCTTCTTCGGATTCGACCTTGCACACAACTTGCCAATCCAAAGCAGGCGAACATTCTAATGTTATTAAATTGCTTTCAACTCGCATAAAGTTTGCACACATCATACCCATATCATAACATTTGCCTGATAACGGGCAATTTTTGGTTCGATTAAGTGGGGCCATTGTTTTAATGCTGCCTACATTTATTTTTATGCCATGCTCTGACTTGCTATGATCTTTCGTATCCAAATCAACTGGCGCTGTTAAGGTTCGCACAGTTTTCCCCCTCCTATATATAAGGTGGATTTAGTCTTACTTAGATTACCCAACATTAATTCCCTGCCTAAACCCAAAATCCAGAAGAGCAAAAGATTAACACGGTTATGCGCTCATCCTCCCCAATCCTGCTGGGCCCAAGTAGATAAGGGAAGGCAATCACCCACGGCACCTTGCCTGCTTGGCTTAGAGGCCAACATTTATGGCCTTACTCGAAATGCTCCACCGGGTAATCCGTTTTTATAAGCTTAAGGCCAAAAATTTCTTTTACTTTGCTGTCCATTGCCTCCATAACAGCCTTGCCTGGGTCATCAGGTGCGAAGCACAAGGGAATATTGGCTACCCTTCTGGGGCCACAAACGAAAACAGCCGTATATAACCACCTTGGAGCCATTATGTGCAGGCAACCGTCCCATTCGGCCCATCAGTTTTATTAAAAATGCAAATAAACACCAGTTTGTCGCTAAATGGACACATATATGTCACCCCACCCTGCTAAGATAACCATACAGAGCATTTACATCTGAGAATTTAAGAAGGGAGGTGACCGGCAGTGATTAAACCCTGCCCCCACTGCCAGAAAGATTTAATAAGCATCTATGGCATAACCAACTGCACTGCTAACGACCAGAATATGTTCCTCGACCTGCGCCGCTGCTCTGCCTGCAACAAGCGGTTCCTCTATATCAGCACCTACAGCGGAAGCGGGCATAGCTGCATCTGCCATGAAACCTACCTCACTCTGCAGCCCGAAGATGCAAAAATGCTCATCCGGGCTTTCTACCAGTGCGACTCGCCCATGAACAGATATTGCCGCTGCCCGGCTCACAGCACGGCCGAGCAGTTTATCGAAGGCCAACTTACTAAGAATAAATGAAAAAACTCTGCCAGCAAATGAAGGGTTCAAAGTATAAACATAGAATTGTATAGATAAATATATAAATTCAGCCGAAAAGCTGCACCATAAATTTTCAAGTATAGTTTTAATCAGAAAGTGGGTTAACCACTTCTCTTATGAAACCGGAAAAGCTAAAACGAACAATTGCTAACTTGAAGATATGGCAGCGAGGCGGGCAAAGAGCCCCTCACAAACCGCTGCTAATTCTTTATGCGCTGGGCCGCCTCACCCGGGGCGAACCACGCTTAATGAGCTATGCCCGGGTTAAAGATGATCTAAAAGAGCTTCTATTTGAGTTTGGCCCGCAAAGAGCAACTTATGCTCCGGAGTATCCATTTATAAGGTTAACAAATGATGGGCTCTGGAACATCAGTGGGTTGGAAATCCTGAACACCAGGAAAGACTGGACCGAACGCGAACTCATCGAAAACCAGACTTCCGGCGGTTTTACAGAGCCGGTATATCAACTATTTCAAAGTAATCCACCCCTGGTAGAAGAAGTAGCATCTTACATTCTAAAGCAAAACTTTCCCGATACCATTCACCAGGATATCCTCGACCAGGTCGGCCTTGATCTTGAAGTGTCGGAATATGAGGCCGATAAAGCTAAAAAACAAACCCGCAACCCTGATTTCCGTAACCGCGTTCTCAGCGCCTATGAATATCGTTGCGCTGTCTGCGGTTTTAATGTGCGCCTGGGTCACACCCTGGTTGGCGTTGAAGCAGCCCACATCAAGTGGCACCAGGCCGGTGGGCCGGACCATGAACAGAACGGTATCGCCCTCTGTTCTCTGCACCACAAACTCTTTGACCGCGGGGTATTTACTCTTAGCAATGAACTAATTTTCCAGGTGGCCGAAAATGCTCACGGTACTCATGGCATGGAAGAATGGTTAATGCGCTATCATGGGCAGGAGATAAGGAAGCCACTGCGGCTAGATTATTATCCCGAAGATGATTTTGTCGATTGGCACATGAGGGAAGTGTTCAGGGGGCCAGCGAGGTTTTATCAATCTGCACATGGAGAATAGATATTTATTAGAAAATATTATTAGTAATGCAATTATTAACATATTCTTAAAATGACTAAAGCATTGGACTTAGTATCATATGCTATGTTTGGAAATTAATTGATATTATAATCTGTTTTTATTATTGGCTTAATTTAGGAGATGAGACATGAAAAACAAGCAATATGAAGTACTTGACTTATTCGCAGGTGCAGGTGGTTTTTCTTATGGGTTGAAATCTTTTAAGGTCAAAGAGTTTAATCCATTTATTATCTCCGGTGCTGTGGAAATAGATGCAGATGCAGCGGAAACCTTTATATCATCCCTGATTCGTGATGGCATGAATCCTGTAAAAGCAAAAAAAATTGTTATTACAGATGATATAACAAAAAAAGAAACCAAAGAAAAACTGTATAAAGTATGTCCAAAAGCAGATGTTATTATAGGTGGGCCACCTTGTCAGTCTTTTTCATTAATTGGGCCACGATCGGGTGATATTGAAAGAAAAAACCGGTTTGCTAATGATCACAGGGATAATCTTTTTATTGACTATATTGAAATTGTTAATCATTATAAGCCTAAGATTTTTGTTTTTGAAAATGTTAAGGGTATTTCTTCAAAAAGAAATGGTGATAATTATAAATATGTTGATTTGATAAAAGATAAATTTGAAAGAATTGGGTATAAACTGGATTTAGAAAACCAGCGTAAAAAATATCTACTATTAAACTCTGCTGAATTTGGAGTTCCACAATTTAGGGAGCGTTTTTTCATTTTTGGAAATAGCCTCGGCATTGATAACTTTATTCCCCATAAAACCCATTGTGTAGCAGATCAGGCAGAAATATTGGGGCTAAAACCTTTTGTAAGCGTAAGAGCAGCTATTGGAGATTTACCATTTGTTTTACCAAAGATTACTTATACAAGACACAAGAATATTAGCTCGCATTTAAGCGATGAGCAGTGGCGAAAGTATATTATTTTAGAAAATGAAAAACGCAATAATGGAGAAGATCCGATAAAATATCATTGGAATGCATTTGATAAAAATTATCAAAACCGTTCTGATACAGATAAACAATTTTTGGATTTTATTAAACCCAAGCATCGGGATACTCTGTTAACCGGGCATACGGCTAGAAGTCATCAGCTGTCTGACATAAAATTGTTTGAGGGAATCCCCGAAGGGTGCTCATCAGCGCACCTTATTGAAAGTGAAGATCCGGAGTTAATTAAACTTGCCGATCTCATCAAATATAAGATGGACAGCTTCAGAGATAAATATAAAAAAATGGCCTGGGACAAACCTTCATTAACAGTGTTCGCGCACCTTCATAAAGATGGAAATCGCTTCATACATCCTGATAGTAGGCAAGCCAGAACAATAACAGTTCGAGAAGCTGCAAGGCTCCAATCTTTCCCTGATGATTTTGAGTTTAAGGCCAAGGGGAATATTCGCTTTAAGCATATTGGTAATGCGGTTCCGCCAATACTGGGGTTGGCTATTGCAAAAGCAGTTTATAATTCACTCAAAAATTATTAGTAAATTTTTAATCAGGAGGCCATTATGGACATAAAAACACCCGAAGAGAGAAGCAAAAATATGGCTGCTATCAGATGTCGTGATACAAAACCGGAACTTTTATTACGGAAGGCTCTTTTCAGGAGTGGGCTGCGATACAGGATAAATAGCAAATTGCCAGGTAAGCCCGATATTGTATTTCCCGGCAAGAAACTGGCTGTGTTTGTTGATGGTTGTTTTTGGCACTGTTGTCCGAAATGTTTTAAACAACCTGTTTGCAATTCTGAGTTTTGGAAACAAAAAATATCTACAAATAAGGGAAGGGATAATGAAGTAAACCAGATTCTTACTACTCAGGGATGGAGGGTCATACGTTTCTGGGAGCACGAGATTTATCAGAGTTTAGACGAAATAGTCCATATAATAAACAAAATAGTTATAAACTGAGGCTCGCGTCTTTGCGAATATGATTTAAATTTTAGTAACAAGTAATTTCCTGTAATGGAGGGGTTGGATGAGTAGATATGAAGAACTGCCACCGAAGGCCGGTGCCATGATAGCTTCGCTAAGAGCTATAGGTTATGACTTGGCCATGTCTATTGCCGATCTAATTGATAACAGTATATATGCAAAGGCTAAATATATTTGGATCAAATATCATTGGGAAGGTGCTCACTCATGGATTTATATTCTTGACGATGGGCATGGTATGAATGAGGCCCGTTTAAAAGAGGCGATGAGGTTGGGAAGTCAGAGCCCACTTGAGGAAAGAGATCCGAAGGATTTAGGTCGGTTTGGATTAGGATTGAAGACTGCATCATTTTCTCAATGTAGAGTGTTGACGGTTTATACTAAAACGCCTGATAGCGATACTGCACTGAGATGCTGGGATCTTGATCATGTCGAAAAAACCCATAAATGGGAATTGGATACAGTGCCGCCAGCTTATGCCGAGTCTATTCTTACTGAAATAGATAGCATGTCTCATGGTACAATGGTTTTATGGCAAAAACTTGACAGGGTTGTTGAGTCTGCTGATCCCGACGATAAAAAAGCCAGACAGGATTTTTATAACAATTTTTTTACAGTCCAAAAATATCTGGAGATGGTTTTTCACAGGTACCTTTCTGCACCGACGAATCTTAAAATCAAGCTGGGCACCATGGACCTGAAACCATGGGATCCTTATTTGAAGAACAATTCATATACTCAGGAATTGGCAAATGAGAAGGTTGCAAGTGGAATGGTAAACATAAACCCTTTTATTCTGCCCCATGTGTCGCACAGAACAGAAAAAGAAAGCAATGACGGTGCGGGGCCAAAAGGTTGGAATGCCCAACAGGGGTTTTATCTTTACCGGAACAGGAGAATGATTGTTCCGGGGGGCTATTTTAATCTTGATTTAGTTCCTGAGGAGCATTATAAATTAGCTAGAATAATGGTTGATATTGGTAACAATAAAGATCATGAATGGGGAATTGATGTCAGAAAGGCTACAGCAAAACCACCTGATAAGCTTAAGCCTGAATTGATTAGAGTCGCCAGAGCAACCCGCAAGGCAGCTGTTGAGATTTATCGGGCAAGAGCCGGAAAACCCAGAAATGCCGGACAAAAAAGCCATAATGATGTCTGGAAGAGATTACGCATAGGAGATAAAGTTGTTTACAGGATTAACAGGAATAATGCGGTGATTAAAGTAATTTTAAAAGAGCTTCCATCTTCAGATTCTTGGGTTAAAAAGTTGTTTCATGTTATTGAAACAACAGTGCCGCATACTCTAATTATAATTGACAATAATGAAATTGAAGATTGCCATGTTGATCTTCCTCCGGAAACGATTGAACCATCGGAAGCATTAATTGAATTATGTGTTGATTTTTATGAAAATCATCGAAGAAATGGCAGAAATCATGAAATTGCCATGGATATTACACTTGCGACAGAACCATTCAACAACCACCCTGCTTACATGGCTGCGTTGGAAAATATGAAGGGCAGGGAGGGATGATTATGGATCCAATTTACGATACCATTATTAAAATATCTCACACCTATTTCGACAGAGAGGTTGTCAGTCCAAAGGGAATCAGTGGTTTTATAAACAAAACAAGATTAATGTTTCCGGAAACAGAGATAGATGAAGACTGGTTGTTCCGAAAATTGGAAAGCATACATGATGTGGTTATAGGAGTGCCTGATTTTATCGACAGTGAAACCGATCATGTAGAGTGGTTTAATCCATCGGCTAATACCCCGATACACAGAGAATTTGAATGGCATTTCTGGGATCATTTTAAGCAGTATATGATTACAAAAAAAGGATGGCCAAGTATTATTATTAACAGTATAGATAACCTTTCGAGTGAGATCCTTTCAAGGTTGGAAGATCCATGCCGCGAAGGGGTTTGGGACAGAAGGGGCATGGTAATGGGGAGCGTTCAGTCCGGTAAAACTGCTAACTACTCAGCCCTTATCACAAAAGCAGCAGATGCCGGTTATAAGTTGTTTTTAGTGTTGGCAGGAGTCCATAACAGTTTGCGCAGTCAGACTCAAACTAGGCTTAATGATGAATTTCTGGGTTATGATATAGAACGTGTTCAACAGCTGACCGGAGCAGAACAGGCTATTGGTGTAAGGGCATTGTTCAAGGATCATAAACCTGTGTATTCACTGACTAGTAGCGCTGAGAAGGGCGATTTTCAGAAAAGTATTGCCAGTCGAAGTGGAATACCGCTGTCTAAAGATGGTCCGCCGATTATTTTGGTAATCAAGAAAAACGTTACAATCTTAAGAAACCTGAAAAACTGGGTTCCATCTATCGTTGGTGAAATAGGCCCTGATGGTCTTGTACATATACCTGATATACCTGTGATGGTTATAGATGATGAATGTGATTATGCCTCAATAAACACTACGTGGCCGGAACGTGATGAAGAAGGCAGGATTGTTGAAGAATGGAACCCAACTTCAACAAACAGACTGATAAGAGAACTTCTGAGAATATTTGATAAGAGTGCTTATATTGGTTATACAGCCACACCTTATGCGAATATTTTTATTCACAGGGATGAGGAAACCCATCCAATCTATGGCGAGGATTTATTTCCACGTAGTTTTATAATCAGTCTTCCTGTTCCAAGTAATTATCTGGGCCCGGAAAGAGTTTTCGGTTTCGACAGTGATCCCGATCGTGATATAGATTCTGCAGATCCTCTACCACTTATTCGTGTTGTAAGTGATCATGAAGACATTATTCCTGATAAGCATAAAAAAAGTTTAAATATTACAAGTATGCCAGACAGCATGAAGTATGCAATGAAAAGTTTCCTTTTAAGTTGTGCCGCCCGTTCTTTGCGGCAGGAAGGCACACCCCACAACTCGATGCTGATTCATGTAACAAGGTTTACAAATGTACAGGACCTTCTGCATGACTTATTAACAGAAGAACTTCGTGACTTAATGTCGAGAATAATGAGTGGAGAGGCATTAGATGATTTCAGGGACATCTGGGAAACTGACTTTGATGTAACCACAAAAAGTATGGCAAACAATATGGCTCCTTTTATAGATGCATCAACACATTCATGGGTTGAGATAGAAAGAGTTTTGGCTGAAACAACACGTCATGTACAAGTAAAAAAAATCAACGGAACCTCCAGGGATTACCTTGATTACAGAGAAGCAGAATTACATGCTTCTGCCAGAGTAAAATCGGGCGAGGAAGTTTCTTGGCAGGAACAGGGCCTCAGTACAATCGTGATTGGCGGAGATAAGCTTTCGCGCGGGCTTACATTAGAAGGATTATCAGTAAGTTATTACCTCAGAGCTACTAAAATGTACGATACATTAATGCAAATGGGCAGATGGTTTGGTTATCGTGACGGGTATAGTGATTTGTGCCGTATTTATACAACAGAGGAACTATTATCATGGTATCGTCATATTGCAGCAGCCACTCAGGAATTACGGGAAGAAATCAATTATATGAGTAGTATTAAAAAGACCCCCGAAGAATTTGGTTTAAAAGTACGTAGCCATCCGGGAAGATTGGTGGTTACATCTGCCGGGAAACGAAGAAATTCAGAACGCATTTTACTTTCTTATGAAGGGCAAATACCGGAAACCATCAATTATGACAGACATTATACGACAAACAATTACAATGCTTTGGAAAGAATGATAAGAGAAATAAAGCAAACAAATGGTGTTGAACACCAGCAAAAACCAGCTGGGCAGCTATGGTTTAAGGTAACACCGGCAGTTGTAATAAACTTTTTAATCAGTTATCGGCAGAGAGAAGAAGCAATGAGAACAGTTAAAGCTTCTGTCATAGCTAAGTATATTGAAAAGCAAAATAATAACGGAGAACTTACAGACTGGTGTGTCGCACTGATATCTAAAACAGATGCTGAGGAAACCATTGCTGTTAATGATTACCATATAGGTTGTGTTAAAAGAAAGCCTTTCCCGGCCGGTTCCCTAAGTGGATCATCTGTAACCATTAAAAGGCTGGTAAACCCGAGCGACGAAGCTTTAGATCTTTCCGAAAAGGAAATTGAAAAAGCAAGGGAATATGACAGAAGTCAGGGCTATGCAAAAAGCGGTGATTTCAGACCTTCAGGCACCACTATCAGACGTTATATCCGACCTAAAGAGAGGGGCCTACTTCTGATATATTTGCCACTTGGTGAAGATTCAAATGGAAATAAATATGGTGGACAGGAGGACCCTGTGGTAGGCTTTGCTGTTAGTTTTCCCGGCAGCAGCACTGCAAAACCCATAGAATACTTAGTAAATACTGTATATGCCGAAGAGGATATGGGGTGAAAAGAATGAGGCAGGCTATGGAAGAAAAAATAGATGGAATTTGGAGCGATTTGGCGCAAAAGATTCAGTGCGATAGTAATCACAAAGAGAACAGAATATATCGTAGGTTGGATTTGGAAAAAGATAATGGTATACGTCTTGGTGTTTCTATTCCGGGTATTAAAAAAGAATTACTTATCGAATTAACTGACCGGGGTCAACATAGTTTTTTTGATCCTAAATGGGCGGGCTTGATAATTACGGCAATAGATCTTGACATCCATCAGGAAAAAATCCCGCATCTTATGCTACATATTTTGAGGCAGGAGCACGAAAGTGTTTTTTTATTGGTTTGTGCAGATATAGTTGTTACACTAATAAATATTGTCAAGCCTGAACACAGGGCACGTGAGTTGAATAATTGCCTTGACAAGTGGAGCAGGTTTTTTCATAAACATGGTTTTGATGGTCTGGGAATAGAGGCGCAACGTGGATTGTTCGGAGAAATATATTGGATGCAGCGAATTATTAATGCCGGGATGAATAAAAACAAAGCTGTTAATGCCTGGCAGGGTTGCTCAGGCGCATATCATGATTATATATATCAGGATGGAGCTGTGGAAGTCAAGACTACCATTTCAAAGGAACCGCGAAAAGTAAAAATAAACAACGAAAGGCAACTGGACGACAGGGTTTTAGAAAAAATGGTTTTGTATGTTCTAAGCCTTCAGGTTCTGCCTTCAGGTGGGTTGACACTACCATCGCTAATTGAAGAGATTCGTTTTTCCCTATCAGATAACATGTCTGCTAAGATCTCATTTGAACAATCTCTGCATGAAGCCGGTTACATTGATTCACATGAGTATATCTATAAAGATAATTATATAATTAAGAAAGAGGAATCATTTCTCGTGAGGGACGGCTTTCCAAGGATAATTGATATGCCTTCCGGTACAGGTGATCTTTCATATTCTGTGTCTATTTCCTCCTGTTATGATTATCTGATTGACTTAAATACCGCAACAAGCCTTTTTAACGGAGGTGATAATAGTGCCTGATTTAGACGAAAGTATTAAACGCCTGCGCGCAGATATTTCTACAGCATCTCATGAACTCGAAATGCTTAAAGAACATAAGTTTACAGAAGAGGTTGGCGATATGCTCGTAGAAGCAGGTGAACTTGATGATTTCATCAGGTCATCTTACAAGGCCCGTGGGATGAAAGTTGACGGGTATTGTTTTGATGAAGAATACAGTAATCTTAATCTAATAGTGACGAACTGGCTCGGCGAATCAGATGTGCCAATTGTGAAAGTAACGAATACCGAAGTTGAGAAGTATTTTAAAAACTGTACGAGATTCTTCCAAAACTGCAAATCAAAGCTATATACTAAAATAGAAATTGCCAATGAGGCATTTGATCTGGCTAAGCTAATATATGAATTACGTGACGAAATAATCGGAGTAAGAATATTTTTTATTACTGATGGGGTTACAGAGAAAAGAGCGGCAAATGTCGAAATTATTGATGATATAGAATTCAGATATATCCTGTGGGATATTGAGAGGATATTACAGTTTATTGAAAACGGTGAGAAAGAAGAAGTAGTGGTTGATTTCAATGCTAATGGTGCCAGGCCGATACCTTTTCTCAGCAGCAGAAGTAATAATGATATGTACGAAACGCATTTGGCATTCGTTCCCGGACAGGTACTTGCTAATATCTATTCACAATGGGGTACTAAAATGTTGGATATGAATGTCAGAGTGTTTCTTTCAGCCAGAGGTAATGTAAACAAAGGAATTAGGGATACAATAATCAATGAGCCTGAAATGTTTTGCGCTTTTAATAACGGTATTACTGTTTCAGCCAGTGAGATAGAAACCGAAGAATTTGATGATGGCACCAAGGTAATTAGCAGAGTAAAAGATTTCCAAATTGTTAATGGTGGCCAGACAGTGGCCTCACTGTACCACACTAGGAAAAAAAACAAAGCGGTATTGTCCGAAATAAGTGTTCAGATGAAGCTTATTGTTATTAATGATCGTGACAAATTAGATCTTTATGTACCGCGTATCAGTGAGTATTCTAATACACAAAACAAAGTAAACCTTGCTGATCTTGCTGCCAACGATCCACCACATCCGGAAATACATGAAATATCTAAGAGATTTCCTGCACCCGACCCCACAGGTGGTTCAAGAATTTCATATTGGTTTTATGAAAAAGCGAGGGGTAGTTATGAAGAGACAAAAAACCTTGAAGCTAGGACACCAGCCAAAATCAGGGAGTATGAAGCAAAATACCCTAAAACCCAACGGTTTGATAAGGCAATATTTGGAAAAGTGTGGAACACATATCTAAGGAAACCTTATACTGTTAGCTTGGGCGCACAAAAGAATTTTGCTAACTTTAATTTATGGTTGCGGGAACAGGAGGAAGACTTAACAGTTTTTTTCAGAAAAACTGTTGCACTGGTTTTGTTGTGGAAAAATGCAGAGCGTGTTGTAAGAAAACAGAGTTTTGATGGCTACAGACATAATATAGTTACATATACCCTTGCTTGGCTGATGGAATTAACCAACATGAAAATAGATCTGGAAAGATTGTGGAAAAACCAAGTAGTAGATACTTGTATTTTGGAGACAATTGAAAGTATTTGTTATGTAGTCAACGATCATATCCGTAAAACAGATAAGAATATCTCGGAATGGTGTAAGAAGACAGAGTGCTGGAGCCTTCTGAGAGAGAATAGCTTTGAGCTTTCTGAAGAGATAAGAAGTACATTTCTGGCATCAAACGAAGTGGTAAGAGAATACAATCCGGAGATTAGGGTGGAAACTGAAATTATAGATTTTTGTAAAGGAAAAGGCAGCCAGTCTTGGTGGGAACTTGCAAAGTGGCTGAAACAAATGGATTTCCTTACCGGAAAACAGCGGAGCCAATGTGCCAACATGGGGAGGATACTTCAAAACAACAAAGAACCAAGCATAAAGTTATCAGTTCCATGTAAAAAAATATGGGAAGAAGCGATTATAAGAGGTTGGGCACCTGAAGATTATAAATAATGATAAAGATTAGCGTGTGGCGACTGCATTGTCAGGGGATCGTAATAATTGAAAAAAGATATTCGCTTTATTTTTCCTGTTTATATTGTAAAGCGATACTTAAAAAGATCAGATAATAATTATAAGGAGGACCTACCACCATGGTAAAAATGGTCCCCGATATCGACCCCGGCCTGATCGAAAACAGCGGCGAGCAGCGTTTCTATGAAGCAGCCAGCGAGCTGCCCCCTGCCTACACCGTTTACTACAGCTACAAGTTCAGCGCCGGTGAGCATGCTGAAAACCCAGCGCTCATTTATGAAGCCGATTTTATAATTGTCCACCCAAGGCTCGGTTACCTGGTGGTGGAGGTTAAAGAAGGCCAGTATCAATACTTTAACAATCGCTGGCAGAAACAGCTGGGCAGCGACTACGTGGACGTGGAAAAAGATCCTGTCGGGCAGGCCGAAAGGGCCATGTATAATATTTTAGGCAAGTATAAGCAGGTGGCCGGTAAAAGCTATTTTCCCCTTAACATCAGATATGCTGTTTGCTTCCCCGATTGCAACCGCCTGGCCGGCAACACCCCCGATAACCTGAAACCGGAGAGCATCCTGCTCTGTGACAACCTCGACCAGCTGGAGGCGGCAATCGGCGCTATTTTCAAGGGTGAAGCGGAGCGGGCCGATGAAGAAGCGGTAGCTCTTTTAAAAAAGATACTTGCTCCCTCTTTTAAGCTTTTTAATACCCTGGAAGCAGAGATGCAGCGCTATTACAGTTCAGCTGAGCGGGTGCTGACTGAAGAGCAGCAGCGTATACTGGACGAGACCGCTTATGATAAGCGCAAGATCTTTTTGGGTGCGGCCGGGACAGGTAAAACCTATATTGCCATGGAAAAGGTGCGGCGCCTGGTTCATGAAAACAAGCGGGTACTTTTAACCTGCTTTAACCGCAACCTGGGTGAGCTGATGCGCAGGGAACTGGCTGCGGAACTGGATAGGGGGCTGCTTAAGGCTACCAATTTCCACAATCTGCTGCTGGTCTGTTTGATAGATCAGGGTTTAAGTATTAAAGTGCCAGAAGAAGCAGGGGAGAGGAACCGTTTTTTCCAGCAGGAGCTGCCGGAGCAAGCTTTCAATTACCTGGCTGATCTGCCGGAGGAAGAAAAATTTGATGCTCTGGTGGTTGATGAAGGGCAGGATTTCCGGGAGGAATGGTTTTTAATCCTCCAGGAGATGCTCAAAGGGGGAGAAAAGGGCGAGTATTATATCTTTGCCGACCCGGGACAGAATATCTTTAACCCTAAAGCTGATGCGCTGGCCTCATTTGAGGTTTCCCGTCATAAACTAACCCGTAATCTGCGTAATACGGAAGCGATTAACAGTTGGCTGACCAGGCTGATCGGCGGAGATGGCTTGGTAGCCACCAACCGGGGAGGCGCTCCCATTGGCTTTTTCCCCTGGCAGAGTGCTGAAGAAGAGTATCAGTTGGTTAAGAAAGAGCTGGGCCGCCTGGTAAGCCAGCGGGTGCGGCCGGAGCGGGTGGCTATTTTGTCGCCGCATAGGTTGGAGAAAAGTGCATTTGCCGGGCGGAACAAGGTGGGTGAGTGGCCGCTTTATGATGCGGGAAGCAGGCGGGAAAAAGAACAGGTGATTCCTTCCAATGCGGTGCGGTTCTATACGATCAGGTCTTTTAAAGGCCTGGAGGCTGATATTGTCTTTTTAACCGGAATCAAACCTGACAGCAAGGTCTGCACCCCGGGTGATGTATATGTGGGCTGCTCGCGGGCCAGGTTTCTACTGTATGTTTTTCATGAGGAAGGGTATGAGTTTGGCAATATATAAAGGGGTGAGCAACCCTTTTATAGACAATCTGCTAAGCTGCTGCAGCCATCAACTCGTAGTGCTTGTTCTGAGCATTTTCAGCAGGCCCCAAGGTGATCATAGTCTTTAAACTTTTATTCAATGGAACCAGTGAATAAAAATTAATCAGCAACCTGGTATGAACATAATGTGAAAGAAAATAAACAGATAGGAGCAGTATGCAAGTATTTTGAAAACAGGATCGGAAAGATGTATTACGAGGTACATGGCCGGGATGATGCCCCGGCAATATTATTTTCCCATGGAGTCAGCATGAGCCATGAAACTTTCAAGCCCCAGGCGGAAGGCTTACAGGATAAATTCAGGGTAATCATCTGGGATATGCTAAATCATGGGCAATCAACGCCTCTCAATGATCAGCTACCTTTTTCGGAAACCACAGCGGACTATATTGTTGATCTGCTGGATTACCTGATAATTGAAAAAGCGGTTTTGGCAGGGCTCTCCCTGGGAAGTTATGTTACCCAGATAATAGCTCATAAGTATCCGGAAAGAGGAGCTGCAGAAAACGGGAAAGCAGTAATGGCCCACTTAACCCGGGAGCTTATGAGGGATATGGTGCGTGGTCTTCCTGGTCATCTCCAGGTTTAAAAGCCCCTGCTAAAAAGTCATGTTTTTATAAATTGTGGAGTGATTATTCAAAAATACTGTAGGTATTAGCGAAGTTTAAAACCGATAAACTGCTTTTTTCAAACTTAAGTTTTCCGGCATAAACTAAATATCCCTTTTCACCACCGGTAATTATATTAAAGTAGTTTATACTTTTATAAAGATATTTGTTATAAGTCATTGCTGCCTTGATCTCTACCGGTATAAGCTCATTTCTGTTTTTATACAAAAGACCGACCTCTTTTTGGTTTGCATCACGATAAAAGTATAGGTTCGGTTCCAAGCCCTTGTTCATCCTTGCTTTGAGTGCTTCCAAAACAACCATGTTTTCAAACATATTTCCCAGCAGATATGCCGCCAGCCCTACATCTTAGCAAGATTACACATGGGTTTTGAGACATATTATGGAGGTATGGATAAATAAATTTAAGTGCGGGGTGCCCCATCTCAGGATATAGAATAAGCTTTGCACCGGGGATTCCTTCAGCTGTTTGTTTGAAAAGTTTTTCAGAATAAAAGGGATCTTTGGAGCCAGCAACAACCTATACAGGTGGTTGAATCTGATTAAGTTCATCTCAAACGTTCAGTCCCGCCTGCTGCGGAAAAAATCTTGCAGCAATGAAGCGCATTCTTCCTGCATTATACCGCCGGTTACCTCCAGCCTGTGGTTAAGACGGTTGTCGCGAACAATATCATACAGGGTTCCTGCAGCACCGCCCTTGGGGTCGAAAGCACCAAACACCAGCCGTTCGACCCGGCTCTGCACCATGGCCCCGGCGCACATCGGGCACGGTTCCAGGGTAACATAAAGGGTGCAGCGGCTGAGTCTCCAACCGCCTAAGATCTTCCCGGCTTTACGTATAACCAGCAGTTCGGCGTGGGCAGTACCATCACAATGTTCTTCCCTGCGGTTATGATCGGCTGCGATAACCCGACCGTCCTGAACTAAAACGGCACCGATCGGCACTTCACCGGCCCGGGCGGCGACGGATGCCTCTTCCAGGGCAATGCGCATATACTGTTCATCAGTTTTTCTGTTAGGATTATCCGCCATGATATAAGGCCTTTCATTATCGATGAAGTTTCATAAGTGGAATTACAATAAACTATCTTTATTAGAATGCCCCCTGGCAGGGGGCATTCCATAAAAAGAATATTTTACTGAGGACCAGCTTATCGTTCAAAACTTAACTCATTGATGATACTTCTGAATTCTGCATCAGCAATGGGGGTTAGTTCAAAAACAATCCCGTCCCAGGTGTCGGTCATGATGATTGTTTCCGGGTCTCGGCCGGCCAGTTCAGCTGTTCTCTCCCAGGTGTCCAGGCCGCGGTGATAAATTTCAAGATAACTGGCTTCTTCCGTATTTTCTATGCGGTACTGTGTCCTGAACCAGTAACTCTCTGAAGGGACCGCAATGTTCACCATTTCATTGGGTAAAAACTGGAAGTATACTTCACCACCCGCACCAGCTCCTTTCCAGGAGCCTACGATATCACTTTCGTCAACAGTGCCAGTTGCTGTGGGCCCTCCGTCACGGAAGAAAAACCAGTAGGTTGTGCCGGCCCCGGCAATTAATAATACAGCCAGGATAATGATCAGCGGAACAAGAAAACGCTTCTTACTTTTTTTGCCGCCCACTGCCTGGTAATACACGCCCTGCTGCGGTGCAGCTATATTCCTCTTTTTGCGCTCTTTGCCGGAAGCCGGTGCCTGGGAATCATCTACCGGAACTGCTTCTACACCATCTAACATTGATTCGCAGTAACGGCATTTAATTGCTTTTGCCGGTATTTCCTCATTGCAAAAAGGGCAAATTTTCATATCTGCCATAAATTTACCTCCCATAAAAAATGCCTTTTAATTCAGCAGGCAGTTGCCTCGCTGAATCGTAGATTTCATTATAACATATTCATACTGTATTTAACCACCACTTGCATTTATCACTTTCATCAGTTATAATTCATGAAGCGAGCCCGTTATTAAGTCAGGTCTGACAAGCGGGCTTTTATCTTAGGAGAAGGTCTTTAAAGGAGGAAAATATATGCCTAGAATTAAGACCTTGGTTGTTTTAACACTCGTTTTACTGTTTGGCTTTTCTTTGGCCGGTTGCGGATTACTTGCTTCCCGCAGCCCGGAAACTGCAATTGATACCAGCCTGGATGGTGAGCTGCCCGGTTGGTTGCTTTTATCTCACCGTAATGAAGTAGATCCCAATGCTGAGAGTGATGAAGTGGTTAACCCGAAAGATCCCCTTGAGGATGAGGTTGGCCAGGATGATCTTGCTGTCGGCGGATCCGATGAAAATGATAATGTAACTGCTCCATCGGCTGAGCAGCCGGCACCTGCGAATACATCAACTTCCCAGCAGCCTTCAAGTTCCGGCTCAAGCAGCTCAACGCCCGAGCCAGGATCCAAGGAATATATGGCCTGGTTTGCCTATAACGGGGCTAAGGGTACCTACAATCCAAGGTACCTGGAGTGGTTTAATGAAACCAGGGGTGCCGCTCCCTACGATGCGTGGCTGGAAAATAAAGAGGCTGAAGAAGAGAATGAAGCTCTCTTTGATGGAATGGATTTTACCAAAACTTCGCCCTCCGGCTGGGGCAGTAGTGATGACGATTAAAGTTTAATCGAGCCGGTTTATCAGGCAAGTTGAAGGCCCCTGCCGTTAAGGCAGGGGCCTTTCTGGTGCGCCCGGCAGGATTTGAACCTGCGGCCTGCTGATTCGAAGTCAGTTACTC
>CAYMIW010000027.1:0-41903 GCA_964390725.1 uncultured Syntrophomonadaceae bacterium
GAACTGGTTGTTTTAATTGGCAATTTCGGCTTCCCGGTGGCGGTTAGCATATACCTGCTGATTCGCCTGGAGGGTAAGCTGGAAACGCTGACCGAAAGCATCCACTCGCTTTCTGAAGCGATTGTGAAACGTTAACGGGGTTAAGATTGCGGGAACTAGGGCTATGGTGGCTTAATCGGCCAAACAAGAGCTTAGCAGGCGGTGTGCTCTGGTTCTCTGAGGTTCGGAGTGAAACATTTTGGAATGAGAAAATACAAAACAATTGAGGTGATATTAAGTGAGTAAGCCGGTTGTTCTACTGGACCCCGGGCACGGTGGTTACGACCCCGGGGCATCATATAATGGGCTGAAGGAGAAAGATTTAAACCTGGTATTGGCGCTGAAGGTAGCTGAACGGCTGGATGGGGTAAAGGTTTTAATGACCCGAGAACGCGATACCTATGTATCGCTGGCCGACCGGGTGGCCATGAGCAGGCGGGCTGAGCCAGACCTGTTTTTATCGCTGCACGCCAATGCCGGTGGCGGCAGGGGGTTTGAGTCATTTATCTACAGTGGCCTGGGGGCAAAAGACCCTGCCGTTGAAATGCAGAAGGCTGTTCACCAGAATATTATGGAAACTCTCGCACGGTGGGAGGTTGTTGACAGGGGGTTGAAGCAGGCATTTTTCTACGTGCTGAAATATAATCCGGCGGCGGCAGTGCTTATTGAATCACTCTTTCTGGACAATGTGCGGGAAGCGGCCATCTGGAGAGAGCCGGTTTTCGCTGACACCCTGGCGGCTGGAGTGGCCAGGGGTGTGCAGGAATCCCTTGGTTTGAACAGCAATGTTTATGCTCCACTGCCTGAACCTGCAGAAAATGGAAAGGCGCAGGTTACTGGTAGCCCGGCCCCGTCAGCAGCAAATCAGGCAGGTGAGAGCTCTGAGCAGGCAAAACAAACTCTTTATACTGTGCAGGTCGGGGCGTTTGCCTACATTGAGAACGCCCGGCAGAGGTTATCTGAAGCCCAGGCAGCAGGCTTTAACGATGCCTATATTTATCAGAAACAGGTCTAGGGGTGTTTTAAGCTAAAGGAAAACAGGGGCACTTTATGTGGTGCCCCTGTTTTTGTTTGCTCGTTAGGCCCGGCCTGCTGATTTGATAGGTTTAACTGCCAAGCGAGTGATAACACAGCAGAGTGAATCGCCTTCTTTTTGATTAAATCACTACTCTAAATAGATGGCGGCCAGAACCGGAACTTTCAGAGGAACTTACAGTTGTATTCGGGTTACGTTGCGATAACTCAGTAGTCGTGCTCGGAGTTCTCGCTGGCAACGCTGTGGCTGCCCGGATTTACCAGTAGCTCGTATAAAATACGGCTGACCGTGGCCACCCTGTTAAGGGCATCTTCCGACGCTTGTTCAAGTGCTGGTGGTTTTTCAAGGTGACCGGTACGGCTTTGCAATAACTTATAATGAGACAGGGCCAAGCGACCACTCATCAGGCGTTTTTCAGTGCTGTTTGTTGAGTAGTAGCTGTATAACCTGAGGCCGCCGGTCAAATGGACCAGGCTTTTGGCGCCTTTTGTCTCCCGTTTGAGTTGATCAAGGTCTGAATGCGTCAGTTTTTCAACAGCTTTTACTGCACATACGTTGATATATCCTGTTGCCCCATCCTGCTCAAACCTGGGTTTACGCATTTTAATAGGCACCAGGGCAAGATTACTGTTTAAGGGCAGGGGAACATTCTGCCTGCAGCCAAGCAGTTGGCCATATTTTTTGCGCAGTGCTGAAAGTTCATAGCCGTAAAAAGAGGCAATCTGCTTGAGAACAGTGATCGACCTGCGTTTGTCCTGATATATTAAACCGCTCCTGGTGTAAATGCAGGTACAGTTACCTCCGTTTTCTCCGTAGCATGGTTCTATGGCAGCAAGGTCGGGTATAATTTGAGCGAGATCTATTGTTCTGTTCCTCCTGGTTGTTTTTTTCATATTATACCCGAACATATGTTCATTGTAAACAATAAGACAGGGGACGGTTCTCTGTCTTATCTGCTATTTCAGTTACCAGGTTTGCTCAAGCTATAATATTCCCCATTTCTCTCTCCCCTGCCTGGCACGTCACTGCCTCCAAATACTTTTACCAAGGCGCAAAAAAGCCCATACCCAGGAACAGTAAATCTTAAACTGCCTTGTCAGTATGAGCTTGTTTTACAGACCTGATTAGTCTATTTGATGTATGACGTTAAGCTTCAGGGGCTCCTGAAAAACAATAAGACAGAGAACCGTCCCCTGTCTTATTTGTATTTGATGGCGAATTCTTCGCCTTTGACCATGGGGCCGACGGCGTTATAGGGGGTTAAATCGAGCGTGCGTTCGTAAAGATTGCGACGGGCCAGCATTTTCTGTCTCTTTTTTTTGCGTTCTCTTTTCGGTTTGCGATCGGGGTGGCCCATTTGTGATCACCTTCTTTTGTAAATATTTTATGGTTAACCTGATTATAGCACGAGGGTGCGGTGGAAGAAAATATCATACTTGTTTTCAGGAATTCTGTGATCGGTACTTTGTTAAACAGGGGCTCTATTACGCTTCCCGATAGCAACTATTTCCATTACGACTAAATCACTTATTTCTATCAGCACTTAGAGCGAGCGCTTAAAGAAGTTGAATTTCTTTCTTCCGGGCGGAAGCGGTTTGCCTGCCGGTTCAAGGTTGAGCGGCTGGTTATTGATTACAGCGAGAGGTCTTTCTATCAGGAAGGTAGCGGCATTGTCGGAACCGAGCAGATCGGCAAGCCTGGTTGTCGCTTTTTCAACCTCCTGGAGACGACCGGCAAAATTATGGGCATCGGTAGCAAAGAGATGGGCCAGCTTTGCTTTAATTATGTGGCGTGCTGTTTTTTCGGGACGGGGCCCGAGACGACCGGTCAGGGCACCCCAGGTAAGCTGGTAAATTGCGCCTAGCCGGCATAAGTGGTAAATTAGCCCGTAATCATTTTGCAGGGCGGCAGCTCGCTCGGGGTGAGGAATAATAGGCTGATAGCCGCTTTCTATTAAGGTACTGATTAACTGTTCAGTGTAAATTGGCAGGGGTTGGTTAAAGGGCAGCTCGAACAGCAGGTAACGGCTGCCGGCCAGGGTCAGACTTTGATCTTTCTGGAGGCGTTCGAGAATGCGCGGTTCGATATGGTGCTCGGCTCCCGGCAGCAGGGTCAGGCTGATGTTCTGACGGTCAAGTTCCTGTTGCAGTTCCTTCAGGCGTTGCTGAATGATTTGAGGGGACGGTTCACCTTCAACTACGTGAGGTGTGACCACAACGGTTGAGTAACCTGCCTCGACCATGGCCCGGGCCAGTAAAACAGATTCGTTCAAAGTGGCGGGGCCGTCATCTATGTTATGTAATATGTGGTTATGAAGGTCGATATATCCAAGCAATTGGCTACCCTCCAAAATGGGTTACTCAACTGGTTAATGATTATAACACACAACAGGAGATAAGACAGGGGACGGTTCTCTGTCTTATCCTGATTGATTGAAATACACAGTAAAATAAGACAGAGAACCGTCCCCTGTCTTATTTTTTGAGTAGGGCTAAAATCCGGGGGGCGGCGTAAGTTACATCGCCTGCTCCCATGGTGATAATCAGGTCGCCGGGCTTGGCATCGGCCGCTATCGCCGCTTCGAGAGCATTAATGTTGTCATCCTGGCAAACCGCCAGTCTGGGGTTCAGTTCCCTGATCCTGGCTGCCAGTGCGTCAGCCGTGGCTCCGGGCAGTGGCTTCTCCCCGGCCGGATATACTGCATGCAGGTAAAGCCGGTCAGCCTGATCGAAGGCGGAGGCAAATTGTTCAAAAAGGTTACCGGTGCGGCTGTACCGGTGGGGCTGAAAAAGACAGAGCACACGTCGGCCAGCCAGGGCTGCCGATTCCAGGGTTGCCCTAACCTCAGTCGGGTGGTGGGCGTAGTCATCGATTACGGTGATTCCGTTTACTTCACCGATCAGCTCAAAACGGCGGCCAACCCCGTGAAAATCAGCCAGGGCAGGCGCACAGGCAGCTGGATCAAGTCCAAGAGAGGCAGCTACAGTAAGGGCTCCGACCGCATTGCTCACATTATGCTTACCGGGTACACCAACTCTAACAGCAGGGACCAGTAAGCTTTCGTCTCTGTAAAGATCAAAAGTGGATGAATCGGGATTAAGGCTGGTGTTGCGGGCAGTGTATAGAGGATCGCCCGCCGTGAGGTCAGCCGCAAGATACTCTTTCGCAGTGCTGTACCAAATTTTATTTGCCTTTATTTGTGCGCCCAGTTCAACCAGGCAGAGGTCATCGGCACAGAGAATTGCTGCATCGCCTGGCTGAATCCGGGAAAGAAAGGTCTTGTATGCTTCCCGGAGGCGGTTATAATCGTTTGAGTAATGCTCGAGGTGATCGGGTTCCATACCGGTTACCAGGCCCAGGCGGGGGTAGTAGCGGGTAAAGGAGCTATCACTTTCATCAGCTTCCGCAACCAGGTAGGGGCTGCTGCCGAGGCGGGCATTGCTACCGTAAGCTGGGAATACCCCACCGATTATTGCCGTGGGATCGAGCCCACCTGCTTCGAGCAGCAGGGCTGCCATGGCTGTGGTGGTAGTTTTACCATGGGCCCCGGCTATAGCAATGCCGAAGGCGCTGTTTAGCAGGGCGGCAAGAAGCTCGGAGCGGTGCCAGAGCGGTAAGCTGCGCCGGGCAGCTTGATCAAGTTCGGCGTTGTCTTTCGCAATTGCCGTGGAATAGATCACCAAATCTGCGGAACCCAGGTTGGCAGCACTATGGCCGATGTACACCTTAGCCCCCTTATCTTTCAGGGCTGTTGTCAAAGAATTTTCTTTTATGTCGGACCCGCTGACCATATAGCCCTGATCAAGCAGGATAAAGGCCAGGGCGCTCATACCATAACCGCCGATACCGACAAAGTGAACATGTTTGTATTGCTGTGGGAGTGACAAGGGCTGTTTCTCCTTTTTGTGGATATTTGTCTGGATTATAACATATTTTTTTTTGGGCATCCCCTTCTCCTCTCATCTGGATCATGCCAAAGGATTTTCCAGTGTCTTCTATAATTTTCAACAGGGTAAGTTTTGTTAAGTTATTATGTTACCACGAACATGGGTTTTGGTAAAAAAGAGCCCAATTTAGTTTAGTTTTGATCAATTCCAGTAAAAGTAATCCACACTATACACAGAGTTATCCACAGACTAATGCGTGAAATAGGCTTTTTCAGGTCAGTTATGAACATATTCGACGAGTTGTTAACATAATAATGGATTACTTGTTTCATGAAGCTTGCTTATGTTTATCGCTAACAGACATTCTGGCATAACCATATATTTAAAAGTCAGATTAATCCGGCCGGTGGGTATGATTTGTTTGCCGGCAGACTTTATGGCTGAGGACAGAGATCAAGTGCGGGATGAGCATTAAGGTTAAGAGGTGCAAAACGGCCAGCCAGGTAGTGTGGATAGGCAGCAGCAGCAATCATGGCAGCATTATCGGTACAGAGTTCCAGCGGGGGTTGGTGCAGGGTAACTGCAGGCAGGTCTTTTTTCAGCTGTTGTTGCAGGCGCAGACGCAGGCGGCTGTTAGCCGCCACTCCACCGGCGAGCATCACTGTTTTGGCTGAGTGCAGACGGGCAGCAGCCAAGGTTTTTTCAACAAGAACATCAACCAGGGCTTCCTGGAATGAAGCCACGATATCGGGAATGCTGATTTTCTCCCCGCGACGGCGGGCATGATATATATGGTTGACGACAGCGGTTTTTAAACCGCTAAAACTGAAATCAAAGCTGTAATTATCTTCACTGTTGTTCAGCAGGGCACGGGGAAAATCTATGGCAGCAGGGTCTCCCCCCTGCGCAGCCATTTTATCGATCAGCGGACCTCCCGGGTAGCCAAGCTCCAGGACACGGGCTACCTTGTCGAATGCTTCGCCGGCAGCAT
The DNA here is from genome assembly GCA_964390725.1 of uncultured Syntrophomonadaceae bacterium. Lineage (GTDB taxonomy): Bacteria > Bacillota > Dethiobacteria > DTU022 > DTU022 > JAABTH01. Next base: position 5,954 of record CAYMIW010000027.1, read on the forward strand.
CATCACGGGTGCAGCCGAGGTGCTTCAGGTTTTCAGGGCTGTTAAGCAGTACAAGCTCGGTGTGGCCGCCGGATACAATCAAAACCACGGCCGGGTAATCGCGTGGTGCTCCACTGAGATAGTTAGCATAAAGATGTGCTTCCAGGTGGTTAACGGCAACCAGGGGCAGGCGCAGGGCGTAAGCCAGGGCCTTGGCCGTGGCCACCCCAATCAACAGAGCCCCGACAAGTCCCGGGCCATGCGTGACGGCCAGGGCATCAATATCTTTGAAGGTGAGTCCGGCTTTGGAGAGTGCTTCGTCAATGATTGTATTAATAAGCAGCAGGTGCTGACGGGAGGCTATTTCGGGAACTACCCCGCCGAAACGGGCGTGCAGCTCAACCTGGGATGAGATAACATTGCTAAGGGTGCGGCTGCCATCGACAACCACGGCGGCGGAAGTTTCGTCACAGGAGGTTTCTATACCAAGAATAAGCGTCTGTTTGTTATGCGGCTGCACTAAATTCTCCTTTTTCCCAGATCGTTATTGCATCTACTGGGACTCAATTTCTGTGGCGGCTGCGCCGGCTGCCCGGGGAGCCTCAGTTCGCGACATGATCAGGGCATCCTCATCGGTATAATAGCGTTTACGTCTGCCGCGTACAGTAAAGCCCCATTTTTTATAAAAACTCCTGGCTACTTTGTTGCTCGGCCTCACTTCCAGGGTGAGACTCGTTACACCGCGTCGGGCTCCCTCATCGATCAGGGCTTGAATGAGGCAGCTGGCTACTCCGTGGCAGCGATAGTCATGATCAACGGCCAGGGTTGTTATGTGGGCTTCATCCAGGACTATCCAGGCCCCGATATAACCGACTATCTTGCCGTCGTGGCGCGCTACCAGGTAATAGGCAAGGCGGTTGTATTGCAGATCAGTCTTGAAAGACTGCAGGGTCCAGGGCTGGTTAAAACATGAATTTTCAATTGCGGTGACCTCGTCAAGATCATCTTTGGTCATCATTTCAATGTCGAAAGGTAGATTCATGTTGCTTTTATTCAGATCCTCCTCGGCGTTCGGCAGCCAGGCGTTCGGCTTCAGGTTTGCGTAAATATACAGGTAGCAATTCTTCATAAGGCCGGTCAGGGTTTTCCCGCAGCAGGCTCTGCCCGCGAATGGCCACGAGGGCAGCCTTGCACAGCCGGTATGGTGCTGAGGTGACAACTGCCTGCTTGGCCAGAATTTCTGTTAAGGTGTCGGCATAACTGTGTAATCCTTCTCCGACAAAGATAACAGGTTGATCGTATTTTTGCAATGCGGTAGTAAGTGCGGCTAAAGATTGTGCAGCAGGTTCAATCAGGGTTTGCAGATTAAAGGGCACTTGTAGCTGCCGTTGATAGAGAGCTGTATAAACCTGGGAGCGGCGGGCATCGAGCAGGGGACAGATTAATGCTCCCGGTACAGGGACCGTATCGGCCAGGGCTTCAAGGGTGCATACCGGAACAGCGGGTATTCTTAAACCCTGGGCCAGGGCACGGGCCGTAGAGACACCAATGCGCAAGCCGGTAAAAGAACCAGGTCCGGAAGCGACGGCAATTGCTCCGACTTCTTCTATTTTAATGCCCGCTTCAGTAAGCATCAGGTCAAGCAGGGGCATCAGCCGCTCCGAATGGGTTTTCCTGATGTTCAGAGTTAATTCAGCCAACACGGAGTCGCCCTGCAGCAGGGCTACGCTGCAAGAAAGCGTGGTGGTATCTATACCTAATATCAGCATTTAAGCTTCATTCCCTTTTAGTTTATTGCAGCTATCTGTAATGGGCGGGTTACAAGTTCAGGCTGCCGTCGGTACGCCAGGTAATTGTGTCGAACAGGGTATCTATAATTTGTTTGGCGAAAACCCCTTTTGCGGTGAACCAGAGGCGGCGACCTTCTTCCCCCTCCCCATAAAACCTTTCAATTTTTACATGCAAATACTCTTCCGGAAGTAGCCAGGGAAAGCGTTCCGCCCATTCAACAAAAGCCACGCCGTCACCGGGAAGGTATTCCTCAAACCCGAGTTCGTCCAAAGATTCACTATCTGACAGACGGTAAAAATCGAAATGGTAGAGCGGCAGACGTCCCTGGTGAACTTTTAACAGCACAAAAGTAGGGCTTGAAACCCGGCTTTTTACTTCGAGGCCGGCGGCAGCACCCCTGACAAAAACAGTTTTTCCAGCGCCGAGCTCCCCTTCCAGGGCAATAACCAGCGGACGCTTAATAACTGAACCCATGATCCTGCCAATCATCGCGGTTTCTTCTTCATTTTTTGTTGTAATATATGCTTCGGCTCGCTGCATTATACCCACACTTCCCAAATAAGACAGGGGACGGTTCTCTGTCTTATCTATCTCAAGGCAACCTTATTTTAAATACCCTCAAATTTAATGCTCCGACAACCAGCTTTTCAAGGCAGTCATTTCAAAGCAGTTGTTCGGCAAACTGATTGCGTAAGACAGAGAACCGTCCCCTGTCTTATTTTCAGGTTCTTTCGATTATATTTTTACTGATCCCGGTTAATCTCTCCAGCTGTCTGATCGATGCTCCATCCTGCTTTAGTGAGCTGATTAACCCATCTCTGACTTTTTTATCGGCATTCCTGATAGTTGTCGGATCGTCAAGACTTGTATGCTTCTTTATTATGCTGATTATTTCTTGATCTGACAAGTATTTGCGATGATTCTCGTTATGCTCAAGGCAGCGGTCCTGGTTACTTTTGGTACTGAATCCCCTGAAAAGCTCACGGGCCCTGGTAAGATCAGCATCAAAAATGGCAAGGGTAAATGCTGTATCGGTTAAATCTGAACTGAGGGAAGCCCCCAGGTAATCATTGTAGCTGCTCCACTGGTAGTCGCTGACAGTTTCAACCATGCCGGCTTCAACAGGATTATTGTGAATGTAGCGTAAAACAACCAGCAGGTAATCATCATTTTCAACCGGCTCACTTTTGAAACGATCCTGAAACAGGTGGCCGGTTCGCGCATACTTTCTGTTATACCAGTAAACGTAGCTTGCCCCGATACGTTTCATTATAATTTGCAGGGGTTCCTGCCACTCTTTCAGTAAGAGATGGATATGGTTGCTCATCAGGCAATAACCGAATACCTGGCAGCCAGTTTCTTTTTTTACCCTGGCCAGGGTAAATAGAAAACTGCGATAGTCTTCCCGGTCGAGAAATATGTCCTGCCTGTTAATCCCTCTGAGCATAATGTGATAGATTCCGGTTCCGCTTTTTTTTCTGGCTCGTCTCGGCATACAACCTTTCTCCTTTTACCTTGATAAGACAGGGGACGGTTCTCTGTCTTGTTGTTATAATTTCACAATAATCAGGATAAACCCTTTTAATTAAGTAGAGAAAACAAGTATTTACTGGCGCTGCTTAATAAGACAGAGAACCGTCCCCTGTCTTACTGTCTTATTATTGTTCGAGTTGGGTGGCCAGGCTCTCCCACTGCTCCAGTAAACTGTCGAGCCGGATCCTTGCTTCTTCGAGACTTTTCCCCAGGCTGATTAGCTGGTTGTGATCTCCATACTGCTCGGGATCTGACAGGGTTTTCTCCAGGGAGGCAATTTCTGTTTCTGTTGAGGAAATCTCGGCTTCCAGCCTGGCCTGCTCATCTTTCAGACGCCGCAGGGCCCGCTGCTCACCCTGGCGGCGGCGATGTTCTTCCTGTCGTTTCTGTTTTTCAAGATTTTTATTTCCAACGTCCTCCACCTGTTTGGCAGATCCGTATTCTTTTAGCTCCAAATATTCTTCAAAGCTGCGGTCAAAAACTGTTATCTGCCCTGACTCAAGTTCAAAGACCCTGTTGGCTAAACCTTTAAGAAAATAGCGGTCGTGCGATACTATGATCAGGGTTCCGGGATAACCGGCCAGCACTTTTTCCAGTTCTTCAAGGGCAGGCAGGTCCAGGTGGCTGGTCGGCTCATCCATCAGCAGGCAGTTACCACTGCTTAAAGCAAGCCGGGCCAGGGCCAGGCGGCTTTTTTCACCGCCACTTAAATCACGAACCTGTTTGAATACGTCATCGCCCCGGAACAGGTACTTGCCAAGATGGTTACGTGCTTCTTTCACATCCAGATCGGAACTGGCCGTGATTATCTCGACTAAATTGTGATGAGGGATAAGCTGTTCCTGCTCCTGGGAAAAATAGATCACCCGCACTGCCATGCCAAGCCTTATCGTGCCTGCTGCCGGTTTGAGCAGCCCGGAAACCAGTTTAATCAGGGTAGATTTACCGGCACCATTCGGCCCGATCAGGGCTATGCGATCGCCCCACTCTATCTCGAATGAAATATCACCTAAGATTAGATTTTGCTCGTAGCTGTAGCTGACTTGATCAAAAGCTATCACCTGGCGTCCGCTACGGCCACTGTAACCCAGGCCGAGTTTGAAACTGCGGTTTTCTTCCAGGCGTTCAACTGTTTCAATTTTATCCAGTCTCTTCTGGCGGCTGCGCGCCTGCCGCTTGGAACGCTCGTCTGCTTTAGCCTCGCGCACCAGCCGCTCTTCCCGCTCCTTTAAAAGCTGCATCTTCTTGTATTCGCGGTCGGTGGCAAGACGCTCCTGCTCAAGCTTATTCAGGTAATCAGTATAGTTACCGGCATATGTTTTCAGGCTGTGCCCGTGGAGGGCAAAGATTGTTCCAACCACCCGGTCAAGGAAAAACCGGTCGTGGCTAACCAGGATTAAGGCGCAGCTGAGGTCGCGCAGGTATTTTTCGAGCCATTCAAGCGCAGTAAGGTCGAGAAAATTTGTCGGTTCATCAAGCAGGAGCAGGTCAAGGTCCTGCAGGAGTAGCCCGGCCAGCCGAGCCCGGGTTTTTTCACCGCCGCTGAAACCATCAATCGGTCGATCTAAATCAGCCTCTTTGAAACCGAGGCCGCGGGCTACACCATTAAGCTTGCTTTCATACTGGTATCCTCCATCATTTTCAAAACGGACCAACATTTCGGAGTATTCGTCCATTAATTTTTGCGGAGCATGTCCTTCTTTAACGGCAATAGTTGAGATTTCATTTTCAAGAGCGGTGATCTTCCGACGCAGGTTTATTAAGTGTCGCAAAGGATATTCAAGATGACCGCGCAGGGTTCTTTCAGGGATATCCTCGGCCTGCTGGGGCAGATAACCGATGCGTGCTCCCCTGGCCAGGTACATTTCTCCACTGTCATTTTCTATTTCACCGGTAATTATTTTTAGCAGGGTGCTTTTGCCGGAGCCGTTAGGGCCGATTAATCCGGCTTTTTCACCGGGCTGCAACTGCAGAGAGATGCCGCTAAGCACAGTATCGGCACCGTAGCTTTTGGTAATCTGGGATAAAGTTAGCAGGGGCATATATTCGATCAACCAGCCTTGTTAGTAATTAGTTTTTAGAATGATATTAGAAACAAATAATGAACCGGCGAGTGTTAACCGGAAAAAGCCGGGGCAACCCGCATTTTTGATAAGACAGAGAACCGTCCCTTGTCTTATCACCGGTAAGACAGAGAACCGTCCCCTGTCTTATTTTTTTATGTCAGGTTCTATTATACGGTCTGCTGCCTGCGGGGTCAAAGTAATTGGTAATGATCAGGAAAATATTCTATAATTTATTTTTTATTTCCCATAAGGTGTTAAATATGTTACAATAATCGGAAGAAGTTGTACATTAATAAGCAGTTTTGATTTGGGGAGATAATTTTAAGGAGGTATTTGCGATGAAGAAACTTTCGCTTGGCCTGGTAATAATCCTGGTTGCCGTTTTGGTTCTGAGTGGCCTCGCCGCCGCCCAGAGTTCTCCGGTGCCGGTTCAGAGCGTATCGCTAAGCCGCACAACCATGTCATTAACCGTCGGTAACTATGATTACCTGAGGGCGACAGTAAATCCCGCCAGTGCCACCAACAAAAACGTCACCTGGGCTTCCAGCAACCCCAATGTGGCCTCTGTTGTTGCCACTAGTTCAACTGATGCCAGGGTAACAGCCGTTGCTCCCGGCACAGCAACGATAACGGCTACAACTGAAGATGGCAGTTTTACCGCTACCTGCACTGTTACTGTTACCGCTGCCTCTCCAACTGCTACTCCTTCAACAGGAGGAGCCACCATGCTGGCTTACCTGCTTACAGGAGGCCTGCTGGTCAGCGGAGCGGCTGCACTGAGACGATTTAGTCGCTAGAAATTTACAGCGCGTGTTTTTTATTTTAAACACTGGCATCGATTATTTAACGGGCGCCCCATGTCGGGATGCCCGTTGTTCTATGCGGAGGTTTAAATGGCCCGAAAAAGAAGAAGCAGCAGCAGAAGGTCATTCGGACGAAAAAAAAGATCGCCCGAGACAGTTTTCTGGATCGTCTTCCTGATCATCCTACTCCTGGGCGGCAGCGGTTTTTTCGTTTACAAGTTTTTACTGGACCCGAACAGAACAGCAGCGCTTTACAGCAGCGAGGCTGCAGCCCCCCAGGTTGAACAGTTTGAAGAAGGTTTTCCGGAATGGGTACCGAAAGAACCGGTCACCCATACTAACATTCTGCTGCTTGGCCTTGATAACCACGGCATGTCAGATATTGTTATGATCATCTCTTACGATATGGAAAGCTATGACAGCTCAATTATATCTTTAAAACGTGATACTTTTGTGCCAAACCAGTCCTGGGCCAGGAAGGAATCGGGCCAGGATCACCTGGCCTGGGCCAACAACCGTGGTATGGGAAGCGATGGTGATTTCCATGCCGGGGCCAACCTGGCCGCCTACACTGTTGAAGACCTGCTGGGCATCGATATACACGCTTATGCCAGTATATCTTTTGACGGTTTTGTTGAAATGGTCGACCTGATCGGCGGAGTGGAGCTGGATGTGAACCCCGCTTTTGCCGAGCGCCAGGGCGGCTCACTGCCGACAGGGCTGCAGCGTCTCAACGGCGAACAGGCCCTGATCTATTCACGCCACCGTCAGAACCCGCGCATTCCTGAACCGGGCGCTGAAGACCAGGCTGCCGACAGGGTAATCCGCAACCAGCGTCTGCTGAAGGCTATCCTGGAACAGGGTAAATCGCTCGATAGCGACAAGATCCTGGAAATTATCGAAGACCTGGAGAATAAGTTTTACACCAGCATGGATGACTGGACCATCCTGGAATTGGCCAATATTTTATATAACCAGGGGTTAGATGATATGAAATCGGTTATTTTACCGGGAGAGGGAGTAATGGTTTACCAGGAAAGGATTGACAACGAAACTTATTACTATTATCTTGATTTTACGGAAACTGATCACATCTTACAGGAGCTGGGTCTGAAGTGAGGAAAAAAGTTTACCGCCGCCGCAGGAAAAAAGTACGCCGCAAAAAGTGGCCCTATATTTTAGTTACTGTTGTGCTGGTTATAGCAGGCGGGTTGGCTCTATCGGTAATTCTCGGCTTTAACCCCCTGCTTGAAAGCAGGTTAAGAGCCCAGTTTGGCGAGGACTTCTTCAGCGAATTCGGCATAACCAGACCTGTGGAAGCCGGCGGTGACCTGGAAAGCATTCTCAATAACTACGAACCGGTCTTTGTTTCCCTGCAGGATGAAGCAATCAGCCGCCTGGACGACCTGCTGGAACAGGGGCTTGAAGAATACCGGCGCGAGGAACGCAGGGGAACCCTTGACCAGTTCTCCCTTTCCAATAAATATATCCAGGCGGGCAGGATGCTGGAAAAAAATGTTGACGAGTTATTCTACGACCTGCTGGACAACATGAAAAGTGATTTACTGGCAAACGGCTATTCAACCGATATTGCCGGCGATATTGAAGAACGATATGTTTCGGCTAAGGAAGCGAAAAAGAAAGAGCTGTTTGACCGTCTGCGCAACTACATCTAAGTAAAACCCCACATGATAACTGCCTTTATCAGTGTATTAAATCTGAAACCATGCGGGCAATACTGAGAGCACAGGTTAAACCGGGCGATTCAATACCAAGAAGGTTAATCAAACCGGGCAAACCGCGAACTGATTCTTCCCTGATCACATAATCGCGGAAAGGTTGCCCCGGTCCCGACAGTTTTGGCCGGATACCAGCCATCTCCGGCTCAAGATCGTCCTGATTAATAAAGGGCAGAAATGAAACAACCGCTTCATAAAACTGGCGGGAATGGGCCGGATTAACGCTGTATTCTTCCTGATCAACATAGAGGGTGTTAGGGCCCAGCCGCAGACGGCCGTCCAGCGTTTTAGTAACATGAATACCCAAACCGGTCAGTTCATGCAGGGGCGGAGGGTAAATCAACCTGTTAACCATGGCCGCCCTGCTATAGGGAAGGCTGAAATATTCTCCTTTACATAAATGCTGTTTATAACCGGCTTCTTCCAGGTTTATTCCGGCCAGCGCAGCCACAAAATCTGCCTGCAGACCGGCACAGTTAACTAAAATTGATGTATCAAGCTGGTCAGAGGTACCGTCCGGATTAACAAAGGTAAGTCGGTAACCTTGCGGCCGTTTCTCCAGCGCCTGCAAGCGGTGACAGTAAGCGGGTAAAACCTTGTTTTGCAGGGCAACCTGTTCCAGGCAGGACATCAGGTTGTGCGAATTCACCACGCCTGTTGCAGGTGAATAGAGCGCGCTGATCGCCCGGATATTTGGTTCAAGCTTGTTCACTTCCGCAGCGCTGAGACGTTTTAGATTGCTTACCCCGTTGGCGATGCCGAGGGCTAAAAGCTGATCAAGCGATTCTTCCTCCCCGTGGTTAACGGCAACAACAATCTTTCCGCAGCGGTTAAAGACCACCCCATGCTTGGCACAGAACCGGTAAAGCAAGGCGGCCCCTTCAACACAGAGCCGCGCCTTCAAGCTTCCCGGGGGATAATACATACCGCTGTGCACCACTTCACTATTACGGCTGGAGGTTTCCCTGCCAAAGGTTTCATTTTTCTCGAACAGGGCTGTGGTCAGGTTGGGACAGCGAGATGATATTTCTGCCGCCACGGCCAGGCCAATCACCCCGGCCCCGATTATTACCACATCTACCTGATCTATTTTTTTACTGGTACCCGGCAAAGATCAACTATCCTTTATAATCAGATTTAAAATCTCACCCAACATTTTTTACAGCATCGCGCAGGCGTTCCAGCTTATCCACAGCCTCGCTGGCTGAAGCAGCACAAACCGAAAGATAAAATTTCACCTTTGGCTCGGTCCCCGAGGGGCGCACGGCAAACCAGGAACCGTCATCAAGGGTGTAATGGAGCACCTGCGAACGGGGCAGGTCGAGGGCAAATTCACGCCCTTCAGAAAGATATATACCCACCCCTTGCTCATAATCTTTTTTAACGGCGATCTGCTGCCCGGCAAATAGTGCGGGAAGTTCATGATATGCGGCCACGTGACGGTCAGCCTCGGAAATATCTTTCAGCTCAATGGTCAGAAGTTCTTCGGCAAAATAGCCATGCTGCCGCTGGATCTGTTCAAGGACTTCCAGCAGGGTTTTTCCCTGTTCCTTGTAATAAGCTGTCATTTCGGCTATCAGGTAGGAAGATATGGCCGCATCTTTGTCGCGCACAAAAGTGCCGGTCAGGTAACCGCAGCTTTCCTCGTAACCAAAAACAAAGTTTGGAGTTTCAGCCTCATCATACTGCTGAATCTTTTCACCGATAAACTTAAAACCGGTCAGTGTTTCTACAACCTGCAAACCGTAAGAACGGGCAACACGGCTGCCCAGCTCGCCGGTAACGATTGTTTTAACCAGCACCGGGTTCTCCGGCAGGGCGTTCCTGGCGGCCAGATTGCTGCAAATATATTCGATCAGGAGGGCTCCAACCTGGTTTCCGCTTAAAATAACGTATTCCCCGCTCCGATCTAGCACGGCAGTGCCAACGCGATCGGCATCGGGATCAGTAGCCAGAACAAGGTCGGCACCAACCCGGCTGGCCAGTTTAAGCGCCATATCAAGCGCGGCAGGATCTTCGGGGTTAGGCACCCTGACTGTGCTGAAATCGGGGTCTGCTTTCAACTGCTCGCTCACCAGGGACAGCTCCAGGCAGTTCATTGATTCGAGAAGGCCCGGTATATGAACAGAGCCGGTTCCGTGCAGCGGAGTGTAAACCACCCTGAGACATGTATCGGGATCATACAGGGACAGCGCTTTCACCTGGTCCAGGTAAACACTGTCGTAGGTAGGGTCAATTAATTCCAGCAGGCCGCGCTGTTGCGCTTCCTCCCGGCTGATCACTTTGACATCGCGGAAAATATCCACCTGGTTGATCTCCCTGATTATATCATCCACGAAGGGGCTGACCCCCTGTCCGCCATCGGGTCCGTAAACCTTATATCCGTTGTAAGCGGGTGGATTATGGCTGGCGGTTATCACTATTCCGGCAGCGCACCCCAGCTGACGGGTGGCAAAAGAGAGCAGCGGGGTTGGCCTGGTGCCATCAAAGAGCAGCGCCCTTATACCGTTGGCAGCCAGCACAAGCGCTGCCGCATTGGCAAATTCATCGGAGTGATGGCGGGTATCGTAAGCAATTGCCACCTTTTTAGAGCCGGCCCCGGTCTGCCTGTTCAGGTAATTGGCCAGGCCCTGGGTGGCACGCTTAATCGTGTAGCAGTTGATCCGGTTAAAACCGGGACCGATCAGCCCGCGCATACCCCCGGTGCCAAAGGCCAGTTCACTGCCGAAGTGGCTCTCAATGGCGGCCGGGTCGTTTTCCATCGCCAGAATATCCCTGCGCATGGCCGGGTCGAGGTCAGGCTGGGCAAGCCAGAACTCGAAGCGTTCCCTGGCGGTAAGATTTGGGCGGGTGGCTGAAAACTCAGGAGTACCCTGCTCATTTGAAAACTGAGTATCTTTTGACGCAGGGCTGCTTTCACTGCGCCCGTAGTCATCTTCATAGCGGATAATATCATCTTCACCGAGATAATCACCATTCTGAACCTCGATTAAAACGAGCGGTTCGCTACCCGTATTTTCCATGCGGTGGCGTGCCTGGCGGGGAATATAAGCGCTTTCATCTTTTTTTACGGTGAACTGGCGGTCGTCAACTGTAACCAGCGCTTCCCCTTCAACTACCACCCAGTTTTCAGCTCGGCGGTTGTGGCTTTGCAAGCTCAGGCGGGCTCCCGGGTTGACATTAATCCTTTTAACCTGGTATGTTTCACCCAGTTCCAGGGTTGTATAACTGCCCCAGGGGCGGTAATTGGTCAGGTGTTCTTTCGCTTCCCCGGCATTCTCCTTTTTCAACTGTTCGACAACTAGCCTTACATCCTGCGCTTTATTACGATCACATACCAGCAGGGCATCGGCAGTATCGACAATTACCATGTTCCTGACCCCAACCGTGCCAACCAGGCGCGAGCTGGAATAAATCAGGCTATCTTCAGTATCGAAGGGAAGAACGCGTCCCCTGGTGAAGTTACCCGACTGGTCGCGATTGGCTACCTGGTAATAAGACTCCCAGCTGCCGAGGTCGCTCCAGCCAATCTCTGTCGGGATAACGGTTACTTCCTCTGCTTTTTCGAGAATACCGTAATCGATTGAAATTTTTTCTAAGGCACCGTAAATGTCTTCGAGTGTTTCAATTTGATCAAAGTTAACTTTATCCAGCAAACCGGACATTTCAGGCAGGTGATTCCGGTAAGCTTCCTTCAGGGCACCGACCCTGAATACAAACATGCCGCTGTTCCACAGATACAGGGGATCTTTTAAATATTCCCCGGCTTTCTCGAGATCAGGCTTTTCAACAAATTTTTCAACCCTGCTGACTTTATCACCCAGCTTTTCACCACAGCGGATATACCCGTACCCTGTCTCGGGGTAGGTCGGGCGGATGCCGAAAGTTACCAAACCATAAGATTCGGCAGCCCGGTAACCATCTGTAAGCAGGGCGGCAAACTGCTGCTGATCAGTAATCAGGTGATCAGAAGGCAGAACAGCCATTACAGCATCATCGCCCGCCTCACGGGCAATATACCAGGCGGCGATACCGATGGCCAGAGCGGTGTTACGCGCCTCCGGTTCAGCCAGCAAGCGCACCCCGCTGATTCGTTCGGTGTCAAGCTGCCGTTTTATTTCACCGGCCTGGTCCCTGTGGGTAACTACTATTATCCGATCAGCCTCGCTGACTCCGGTCATAGCCCTGCGAACTGTGTTGATAAATAGGGAAGCTTCCTCCCCTGTTTTGTTCCCGGGTCCGGGATAATCTTCACTTTTTACCGGAAGGGCCAGGTACTGCTTCGGATATAATTCCCGGCTCAGTGGCCAGAGCCTGGTTCCGCTTCCACCGGCCAGAATTACTGCATACATAATCATCACTCCCACAACATAAGACAGGGGACGGTTCTCTGTCTTATCGTTTTAGTTAAGCTGCTCTCAAGCTGATAAAGCAAAATACTAAAATGCTAATAGCCTGATATCAAGGGATAAAACAGAAATTCCTTTAATAAGACAGAGAACCGTCCCCTGTCTTATTTGAGGCCCTGGTGGGCGACAAGGTGTGCCCTGTGCAGGGTTAGAAGCAGGCTAACTATAGATTCGCCACCCTGGTTGCGGTTAACCCCGCCGGGCTGCAGCCCGTCATAACAGGCCCCGCTGCTGAAATCATATAGTGACTGGCGCACATCGTTGTTACCGAAAAACCAGTTGAAAGCCCATTCCATTTTCCTGAGCCAGTTTTCTTCACCGGTCAGCACAAAAGCCTGGTAGCAGGCATCAGCCAGGGCCGCGGCATCGACAGTTTGCTGATCATACTGGGCTTTCTCGCCGTCCCGCCTGTACCAGCCTTCATTGCCGATCAGGGAAAGATGCCCTCCATCGGGGTTGGTTTGAATATCGATCAGCCACTGCAAGCTCTTCAAACCTGTTTGCAGCATTTCGTCATCTTCGAGATAGCTGCCGGTAACAATCAGGGACTGGGAAAGCCGGGCATTATCGTAAGCAACAATATTCTCAAACCAGGGCCAGTCTTCGCCCGCCGTCCTATTGTATAGTTTCATCAGTTTTTCGCCAAGTGAGCTCATAATCTCGCGAACCCTGGTATCACCGCCAAAACGACGCAGGTAATAGTTAGCCCCGATGGCAGAAAAAGCCCAGGCCCGCGGGGAAGTAAAACTGAGCGGCGACTTGATCATACCCTTAAAAAGACGAGTGGCCAGGGCCAGAATATCGTCACTGGTTGGATGAGCAATAGTATAGCCGAGGGCCCAGAGAGTACGGCCGTGGCTGTCTTCCGAGCCGATATCTTCCTGCCAGCGGCGATCAAAACTCATGAAATTGCGCACCCGCTTGTAGCTCTCGCTGTAGGCGTGATTCACAAAACTCATATACGTGGTAAGCAGGGGAAGAATCGCTTCATCTTTAAAGAGCCGCCAGTTCATAACGGCAACGATCAAAGCCCGGGCATTGTCATCAGTGCAGTAACCATGGTTGCGGTCGGGTACGCTGTATGCGGAGTGCTGGAACAGCCCGGTGCCGTCGGTCATTGTCTGCAGGTGGGTCAGGTTAACTTCGGGAAGAATTGCCCGCTCAGTTACATCAACATCACGCACAGACTGGCCGAACAGCTCACTGAAGCTGAAGCGGGCCTGTTCAAAGGCAGTAGCATAGTTACGTGCTACTTCTTTCCAGATCATCTGGCGGCCGTACTGGTAAGATTTTTTCCTCATGCGGTTGCGCAAACCATCATCATTAAGCAGCTCCACCAGGGCCTGGCCCATGCTTTTACTATCGCGGAAAGGTACCAGGCGCCCCCGCTCTTCCGCCAGTAGTTCTTCGGCATATATATAGGGTGTTGACACAATGGCCTTACCACAGGCCAGAGCATAGGCCAGGGTTCCAGAGGTGATTTGTTCGCGGCTGAGGTAAGGAGTTATATATACATCGGTTGCAACAAGAAACTGGACCAGCCTTTCAAGTGAAACATACTGGTTATAAAATGTAACATTATTTTCCAGTCCTTTGTCGCGAACCATTTTTTTCAACTGGTGGCGGTATTCCTCACCATACCTTCGCTTAACCTCGGGATGAGTAGCCCCAAGGATTATATAGAGGGCGTCGGGGTGAACAACAACTACCTCTTCCATCGCCTCAATGGCATATTCCAGGCCTTTACTGGGGCTGAGCAAACCAAAGGTAAGCAGCACTTTCCGCCCTTCAGCCTGAAACTGGTCCTTGTAGTAGGAGGAATCGAGGAAGGGCACATCCGGTGCCCCGTGCGGAACAAGGATAATCTTTTCTTGCGGAACCTGGTAGACCCGGGTCAGGATATCGACCGCAGCCTGGGCCATAACTACCACTGATACAGACTGTTCACATATGCGGACCAGGGTCTGCTTTTGCCCGGATGAAGGTTCCTCCAGAACAGTATGCAGGGTAGTAATTGCCGGCTTTTTCAGGCCCGACAACAAATAGTTTATATAGTTTCCATCTTCTCCGCCGAAAATGCCGTATTCATGTTGAATTGAAACGGCATCGACCGGAGAATGATTGATAAAATCAGCTGCCCGCTGGTAATCGCTCCGGTACTGGTCGCGAATATGAAAGGTCACTTCACTACCGTAACTATAATTGTTATTCCCGTTGTTAAGGGCTACTACCTCAAAATTACTCTGATCACCGTTGTTCTCAGCACTGCCGTAAACTGTTTTCATACTGCTTAAAAGATCCTGGCAGAAGGTGGCAATCCCGCACTGGCGCGGAGGGTAAGTTGAGATAAATGACACCTTAACCGGTTTTAATATGTTTCCCGGGCTCATAAGAATCACCTCGATTTATTTAGTGAAGGCGGGCATGCAGCACAGTTTAACACAAGTCGGTTTGGTAACTATCTTCCCAGTATCTGTTTATAGACACCGATGTAGCGCTCGACCATGAGATCAACACTGAATTTTTCTTCAACATGGCGACGGCAGTCTGGGCGATTAATCTTATCGACCCGGCTAATCGCCTCACGAGCCTCATAAAGGTCATCAACTAAAAACCCTGTTTTCTGATCATTGATTAATTCGGGCATGGAGCCGCGGTTAAAAGCTATAACGGGAGTGCCGCAGGCCATTGCCTCGGCAACGCTTAGCCCGAAAGGTTCATCGAAATTGATCAGGTGCAGCAGGGCCAGAGCCCCACCGAGGACTTCTCCCTTATCATCCGGACCAACTGAGCCGATATAGCGTACCTGGTCGTCATCAAGGTAAGGTTTAACATATTGGTCAAAGTAATTTTGATCCTGGATAATTCCGGCAATAACCAGGGGGATACCTACCTGCTTGGCCAGACGAATTGTTTCATAGGTTCCCTTGTCATGATGAATGCGCCCAAAATAGAGCAGGTAAGGTTCGTCAGCAGGCTTATCCCGGTAGGGGTAGTCGGATACGGGAATGCCGTGGTGAACAGTGGCAATGTAATCTAGATCAGGGTGGCGATCTGACTCGCTGATAGCCACATAATGGGCCCGGCCATTATATTTTCGGTAAACAGGTAGAATCTTCGGCGATGAAAACCCGTGAATAGTTGTCAGGGTAGGGGTTTCAACAAGGGCAGAATAACTAAGCGGCAGAAAATCAAAATTATTATGGATTAAATCAAACTGATCAGCCTCTTCAAAAAGGGCAGATACATGCAGGCATTCCCAAACCTTGGGATCAAGCTCTGTATCTTCCGACCAGGGTCTGGGCACCACATGGCGCAGGACAGCCCCTGTTACAGAGTCGGCGGTGGCATAAAGGGTGACGTCTATACCCCTTTTAATTAACCCCTCGGTTAGCATACTGACCACCCACTCCCATGGCCCGTAATGGCGAGGCGGTGTCCGCCAGGAAATTGGAGACAGCATGGCAATTTTCATATTAAACTTTACAGGCAAAATCCTTCCCCCTCACCATCTTTAGTTGCAAGCAGGTAATCGACAAGCTCTTTCTTTGATGTGGTAGCAAGGCAAACGTTACTATCGGCAGCGCCGTAGTACATATGCAGCTGATCTGTTTCGGGATCTGAGACTATACCGGTGGGGAATGTAACCCCGGGCACATCACCAATTCTCTCGTAAGGCTCCCGGGGGCCGAAAACCCACTGATCACAGCGTTTCAGTATTTTCCACGGTTCTTCCAGGTCGAGCAAGGCCAGGCCAACCCGGTAAAGGCTGCCCGATGCTGTTGCCCGCACACCGTGGTAGATAATCAGCCAACCCTGATCCGTTTCCAGGGGAGGCGGCCCCAGGCCGACCCTGCTGCTGTCCCACCAGCCGGGCCGAACAGGCAGCAATATTTTGTGCTCTCCCCAATGGATCAGGTCGGGTGAAGCGGCAATCCAGATATGGGCTTCACCGCGGATGATCGGGCGGTGAATCAGCACGTAACGCCGACCAATTTTTCGTGGAAAAAGAGAAGCATCTTTGTCCTCCGGCGGCAGCATTGCCCCTCGCCGTTTGAATTTCTGGAGATCTTTTGACAGGGCCAGCGAAACTACCGGCCCGCCCCTGGAGAAAGAAACATAGGTTACTGCAAACTGCTCAAGGTCTTCCAGCCAAACCACACGGGGATCCTCGATACCCCATTTTTCTTCATCATAATCAAAATCAGGCATTATAGTAGGAGCTTGCTCAATATCCCAACCGGAAATGCCGTCCCTGCTGCGGGCCAGCGTGAGGTGGGAAAAACCGCGCAGGTCTTCCACCCGAACCAGGAGCAGGGTTTCGTTATTATACCTGACCGCGCCGGGGTTGAAAGTAGCATTAACCGGGTAAGGCCAGCACTCGGGGGTTAGGATTGGGTTACTATCGCAGCGTTTGAAAAGATCGCCCTGGCGAAGCCGACTACAGTAATCGATCCCTGTCACCCCTTTCAAAAATCACGCCTAAAGATCTGGCTTTAAAGTTTTCATTTGCGGCCTTTACCTTAGCTTTTTGAATATGGCTGTTTTATTCAATTGTTGCACTTCTAAAAATAATTCGCGTTTTTATGATTATTTCCTGCCTGTTTAAAAACAGACTTCCTTACTTTAGTTAAAGAAATATCGCTTGATTTGCTCAAAATTACGTTTAACCGAGTCAGCCCCGGTAACAAAACCCATGTGCCCCGGCAATAAAAGTTCAATATTTTCCAGCTTCATCAATTTATCCACGCTACGGCCCATGGCTTCCATATCTCCACCGGGGAAGTCTGTGCGTCCGATACTATTCTGAAAAATAGTATCCCCGCTAATCAGTGCTTTTTCATCCGGCAGGTAAAAACAGACACAGCCGGGTGAATGGCCGGGTGAACTTATAACCTGAATCTTTTCAGTTAAAACAAGGTCTTTGGCCTTTTGCAAAGGGCCTTCTTCGAGATAAAAATCGGGCTTAATTGAGGAAAGATCCTGGCCTGTGCGGGAACGGTAATGCTGCATAATCCCTTCCAGTATGAAATCGTCAGCCTGGTGAATGCCGACAGGTGCCCCGCTCTTTTCACGGACCAGGCCTACCGATTCGGCGTGATCGGGGTGACCATGGGTACAGAGAATTAAATCAATATCTTCAAGGTTAACTCCATCACCTTTCAAGCGGCTGCTCAACATTTCCAGGCAATTTTCGTTTATTTCGTTCTCGATGTGGCCCGGGTCGAACAGGATAACCTGGCTGCCTTTCAGCAAGTAGCTGTTACAGTTATTTGCCCTTCCTTTCCAGGGATACCAGTAAAGTTTTTCTGATAATTGCATCTTTTACCTCCATCGGGATAGTTTTTTCAGTTACAGCTGAACTCTTAGCGTACCTTTAACCATGATAACATATGCTGACCTGCTTTGGAAAACGGTAATAAGCCGGCCCGGAATCATTGGGGCAGCCCGGCGGGTTGAAGGATTATACAGAAAAAAACAAGAGGCGCGGCATTCTGTCAGCCCGCGCCCCTGTAATCATATATCAACGGCAATACCTGGCTGGCTTGCCGGATTTTTAACCGCTTAAAAAATCCCGAGAATTCGCCCGGCAATCGGCACCCAAACCGCTGTCAGCAAAACGAAGAATACGGTGGTTATCGAACCGCTGACAAACATATCGCGCATGTTGTAATAACCCTGTGAATAGGTAATCAGGGGAACTGCATCAAGGGGTACCAGGAGACAGGCCCCGCCGGTAAAGGCAAGCGGCATAAACAGCAATATCGGGGAAATGCCCATCATCATGGCCATCCCGTAGAGCGGAGCTACCAGGATGGTGATGATCGCCGGGGCAATCGGTATAGCGAGTTTTAGTAATGAAACAAAAATACCGATTACCAGGAGCAATATTAGCAGATCTAAAGAAACAAGTCCGGACATAAACATGTCAATAAACCAGTCCCCAAGTTCTGCTTTAATGGCTGCCTGACCAATCGAAATTACCCCACCAATCATTATTACTGCATTCCAGCTAACATTATGCGAAAACTCATCCCACTTGAGAACGTTGATACCCGGCATGAAAAATAGAATCATTCCGGCCATGGCAACCAGGGTTAAGTCGAGCATGGGCAGCCAGGAACTGGCGATCCACAGGATAATCACGGCTGAAATGATCACCAACACTTTCTTTTCCTGGGAAGACATCTTTGCAGGGATATCATCATTCTCGAGAAAACCGTCAATTACCTTTTGCTCCAAGTCGCTTGGTTTAAATACCTTCAATAGGATAAACCAGCAGATTGGAATCAGGAATATGGTAATCGGAACCCCGAATAGCATCCACTGCAGGAAGCTTACTGTAATACCGGAGTGTTCCTGGAGCAGGTTCAGGGTTAAGATGTTAATTGAACTACCAACGGGGGTCATAATTCCGCCGATCATTCCGGCAAAGGGAATGGAAATCATAATTACTTTACCAAATATGGTCTTATCTTCTCCCATTTCCATCCTGGCCAGCAAACCAAGCGCCAGCCCCATAAAGAGTGAAGTTACCGGTACATTCGACATAATTGAAGAGAGTACGGCAGTACTAAACATGAAAACAAATAGTATTTTACTAACACTATTTCCTGATGCTTTAAGCAACCCTTTAATTAATCTCTGGGCCAAAGGCGTCCCGGTAATCGCCAGGGAAATTGCGAAAGAAGCAATAACAAAAAATACAACCGGGTTGGCAAAGTTGGCAAAAGCAGTAGCCAGGGTGTTAACTCCGAAAATGGGCTGCAGGATCATAACTAACATTGCCGTAACTGAAAGAGGAACAATTTCAAGTATCCAGAGGATCAAACCGATCAGCAGAATCCCCAGGGTATTAAAGGCCAGTTCTGATAACCCAAACATAGGCGGGGAAAATACAGTAATAAAAAAAACAGCCACCGCCGCGATAAGACCAATTGCTTGCTTCGTTCTCATAAAAAAATTCGCTCTCCTTTGCTTTATCTATAGTCTGTGTAACCTGTTGTGATGCAATAAGTTCAAACCATTAATTATTATACATCAATTAATTAAACAGCCTGGTATTTATTCCTTTATTGTTATATTGCAAGGTTCATGCCAGCCTGGCCAAAATTTTAAAAGAAGCTGATACAGCGCAAATCTGCAACTGTACCGGAAAAGATACAGGCCAAGAGGAAAGGAATAAAAGAAAAATGAACCGATCAAGGTTCATTGAAATGCGGAACAACCTGATTAATTCACAAATAGGTTCATTTTAGCAATCAGATTTTAACGTGGCCTGTTGACCACGCCGGAACAGATACAAATATAGTTTTGAGTCCGGCACACCTGATCAGGTGGTGTGCCGGACTGTTCTATGTTTCACCCTCCCGCAACCGGGGGAAAGATGGCCACCTGATCGCCATCTGTTAACTTGTGGTTAAACGGGCGAGCTTTATGCCTGATGAAAACCTGTTTTACTTCACCCTTTTCCAGACCCAGTTGTAAGAGTAGTTCTTCAACCGTCGCCCCTGCAGCGATTTCTGCCGAAAATGGGTTGTTGCCCTGTCCTTCCGGGTTATATTGCGAAAGGGTAGCATAAAGCCTTACCTTAACTTCCATTAATATCTTACCTCGTTAGTTAATCCCAGAAGGAATCCAGTTCTTCGTCTGTAACATCCCAAACCTGGTTGTGTGGAGGTAGTTTTTCATATTTCATAAACTCCGGCATCCGGTCGCCTTCTTTTCCAATACCGGCTCTCATGTTAAAGTCCCTCTCTATGCGCAGGATATCGTTACCGATTCGCAGCACATCGTCACCGGTATACTTGGTTCCCAGCATGCCGTTAACCGCATTAATTGCGCCCTCGTAACCGCTGTCAATATCCAGGATGGGAAAAGCGATGAAGATACAGTAACCGGCAGCATCAAGGAATGCAGTAGTATCCTGAAAAGCCTTGGACAAGCCGACTTTATCTTTCTTTACAAGTGGATCAGCTTTACCACCAACAGCAAGAATCTCGGGGGCAATGGTGTAACCGGCGGTGTGATCTGCTCCCATTGTTGAGGTAGCGTAGGTAACACCAATGCCTTTTACCGCACGTGGTTCGTAGGCTGGCATACCCTGACGCTTAACGCAGGGGATACGGGTAACCCCGTAAGCTTCGCCGGTGAACTGGGCGCCCTGGCCGAGAATATGACCAAGGGGAGTGCGGTTGCGTATTTCCTCCATCATTTTAATTGCTGCCTGACCGTCACCAAACTCGGCCAGACCGGCCTCCATGGCAACGCCGATAGTAACGCCGGCTTCAATAGTATCAAGACCAAGATCGTTACATTGCCATACTAATTCACCCACTACATCAAGATCGTCGATGCCGCAGTTAGCACCTAATGACCAGATCGATTCATATTCAACACTGGTTACGATCTTACTGCCGTCTTCCATCGGGTATACGGTGGAGCAATTGATAATGCAACCGGGGTGGCAGCGGTGGCCCATCATCCCGCCATCACGTTTTTGGGCTGCTTCGGCCAGCGCTTCACCACTGATTTTTGAAGCTCCTTCAAAAACACCACTGCTGAAATTGTTGGTGGGCAGGCCGCCGGCTTCATTAAGGATGTTGATCAAAACTGCTGTGCCGAAACTGTTCAAAGCGCCACCTCGCTTGGTGACATCGTGGGCCAGAATTGCATCAGCCAGTTTTTTTTGTCCGGACTTAAGCAGTTCGTCATCTGCCGGGGTGACCCCGGGAGCATCGGTATCATCAAGAACAATTGCCTTCAAACCTTTACTGCCCATAACAGCACCCAGACCACCACGCCCGGCATAACGGGCTGCCCTTCCTTCAGGGTCGTTAAATGCAATTCCGGACATGGTCATTTTTGCCTCTCCGGCAGGACCATTCACGACGAAAGCTGTTTTATCGCCAAATTTGTCCCAGAGCATTTCTCCGGTTTTATAAGCGCCCAGACCGGCAAGATCTTCTGCCGGTTGCAATTCACCGCCATTTACATCAATTTTTAACAGCCAGCTTTTTCCATCTTTTACAACACCTTCAACAACCAGGGCTGCAAAACCCATGCGGGCAAGTTTCTGTGAAAATGGTGTGCCGGCGTTCGCTTCCTTGATACCCCCGGTGAGGGGTGATTTTCCACCAACCGAAATACGTCCAGAGTTTGGCGCACGGGTTCCGGATAAAATACCAGGAGCAAAAACCAACTTGTTATTCGGCCCCAGGGGATGACAGTCTGCCGGTACCTCATCGCTAACCATCAATGAGCTTAACCAGCGTCCGCCCTTACCTTTGTACTTCTCCGGTAACGGTTCAACCGTCACCTTTTTGTCTGACATATTGACGCGAACAAGCTTATCCATACGAGCTCCTCCTTCAATTTTTCTATTCGAATCTATATCTATTAAAATGAATCCGAAAAGGTGAACTTGAAAGAAACACGCGACAGAATTATTTGTTTAAGTATAACATAATACTGAATTATCGGTCAATTATAGTTATTGTTAAATTAGTTTTAAATTTTTGGGTTAATAATTAGACATTTAAGAAGAAACGCAGCAGGGCAATGATTACCATACCGGAGAGAACCGTGGCAAAGAGGTTACGTGTAAACAGGGCTATGGCGAAGACTGGAACAGAAACCCAGAAAATCGGGTTTGATGATAAAGCCAGGTCAATTGTGCCAGAGGGGGCAAAGAGGGTTGGTGCCAGCAGAGCGGACAGGACTGCTACCGGTACGTAAGAGAGAAAGAGCACCACCGGTTTGGGCAGTTTACGCCTGGAAAGAAACAGCACGGGCAGCAGCCGGGGGATAAAGGTAACAATTGATGTCAACAGTATTAAAAGGGTAATTTCAGGCATTGTCTTTCCTCCCGTTTTCCCCGTTTATATTAATAGCGGCAGAACCATTTTCTTCCCTGCTGTGCAGGACAGCACCGACAGCAGCAGCGATTACCGTGGCAAGGATGATGTAAAGCTGGTTCAAACCGAGCAGGAAAAAAACCAGACCCAACGCGGCAGCTAAAATTGCTATTAAGATGTGGCGCCTCTTTTCAAGCTGCATCACGAGCAGGGCAATAAACATGGCCGGCAGGGCATAATCAATGCCATAGGCGTTTGTATCGAAGCGGAACAGGCCGCCGAGCCAGGCCCCGAGGGCAGTGCCGGTTATCCAGGCCAGGTGGGCGGAATGATTCAGGGCAAAAAGCTGGTTGGCCGGAGGAACTCCGTTTTTACGAAAATGGGTGGAGTGAACGGCAAAAGATTCGTCGGTGATTTCATAGCTGAAAATAGCTTGCTGCAAGCGGTTCAGTTTACCCAGGTAAGGAGCCAGGTAAGCGCTCATCAGCAGGTGGCGCAGGTTTACCATAAACACAGTCAGGGTAATTGCCGCCACTGTAGCCCCGGATGCTATCATGCCCACAGCTATGAGTTGGGCCGAGCCGGCATAAAGAAACAGGGACATGGCCACCGCATTGACAATGCTTAAATCCGCGGTAGAAGCCAGAACCCCGAAGGCAAAACCGATGGGCAGATAACCGAGGATTATAGGAACAGCCCTGACCGTTCCGGCCAGGGCTCCTTTTCGCGGGTTTGATTGTTCTATCTCTTTTTCATTTATCTCTGCAGTCAAGCAATCACCTTTACCAGTAGCAATTCAAGTTTATGTCAGTTTAAACACCGTATCAGTTTCCCTGACTCTATCCTTTACTTTCAGACCGACAAGATCACCGGGACGGGCTTCCTCAATACTTTGGTGTTCAACCTGCATTGACTTAACAATTTGATCGATGTCGGTAGTTGAACCGACAATAGCTATGCGATCCCCTACCTTCAATTCACTGTCAAGCTGAATGATGGCCACACCAATTTTACTGTAGAAATGCACTACCCGGCCAATTTCCTGTCGCTCCATGGCAAATAGCACTTCCTTTCGGAGTATTTTTTATGCTATTCGCCACCCGGGGGTAACGTTCCTCCAAGCTTTGGGAAAGATATTTTAAAGATCATTTTTACGGTTAGCAAACTCAACAGGATTAGATATACTTATCAATCTTTTCAGAGAGGGTTGCCTTGTTCATAGCCCCGGTAAAACTTTCAATCACCTGGCCACCCTTGATCAGGAACATGGCAGGAATACCCATTACCTGGTATTTCTGAGCCAGGTCAGGATTTTCATCAACATTTACTTTAACAACTTTTAGACGGCCATCATTGGCGGCAGCAACCTCTTCAAGAACGGGTCCGAGCATCTTGCAGGGGCCGCACCAGGGTGCCCAGAAGTCAACCAATACCGGCAGGTCAGCTTTCAAAACCTCCTGGTCAAATTGTGCTTCATTAATCTCCATTACTGCTCCAGCCATTATAATCTCCTCCTCACTATGGTTTTTAAAAATAATAATTTTTCTTTGCTATAACTAAAAACATTCTACACCAGGCCGGTAGCGGGGGTCAATGATATATTACAAAATTAGAATATACTAATTATTTCTCCTGCTTTACTAGAGCAGGCGCAGTTTTTTCACTGAAAACTTAGAGCGGGCAGCAAGGTATTCTGCCGTTGAAATACGCCTGTTAAGTTCCGGGTATGCGTCTGCCCTGTAGGCCGGGTGATACTGGGCCATCACATTAACAGCGCAGTGTGGCGATATTTCTTCATACAAAAACCGTGATATTTCTTCACTGTTGCAAATATCGCCAGGCAGCACCAGATGGCGAACAAGAAGACCGCGCCGGGCCAGGCCTTTGCTGTCTACCTGCAGGTCTCCAACCTGCCGCTGCATTTCTGCCAGGGCATTTTTTAGCCGGGAATAATAGTCGGATACCCCCGAATACTTTGCCCCGGCAGCATCTGAACCGTACTTGGCATCGGGCATGTATATATCAATAAACCCTTCCAGGAGAGCAATCATTTCAACTGACTCATAGCCACCACAATTATATACTACAGGTAACTTCAAGCCCCTGCCGGCGGCCAGGTCAATAGCACGGGCAACCTGGTATATATAAGGGGTGGGAGTAACCAGGTTGATATTGCTGCAGCCCAGTTTCTGCAGGTAAAGCATCCTGTCTGCCAGTGCAGAGCTGTCTTCTGTTACCCCGCCTTCAACAGCGCGGCTGATTGTCCAGTTCTGGCAAAAAAGGCATTCCAGGTTACAATGACTGAAAAAAATTGTTCCCGAACCACTCTCGCCAACCAGTTCGCGTTCTTCTCCATAATGGGGACCAAAACTGCTGACTACCGCTTCTGAAGGCGCAGCGCAAAAACCTTTTTCACCTTTAAGCCGGTTGACCCTACACTGCCTGGGACAAAGAACACAGCTCTCCATGGCCAGGCGCAGTGCGGTGAGCTGGGACGAGACTGCAACCGGAGATAATTTGAGGTAGGCAGGCAACCAGTGGTTTTGATCTTCTCTCACTTTTACCCCCCCGCAGCGATTGGTTTGTGGTATCCTTATTCTAACACACTATTTTAGGCAAACGGGCAGGAATGCAGCCCCGTTTTATTGAATTGATTTTTTTATGTCCGATCTGTTTTCTTCCGGACCGGACCCAGATATATAAGAATAAATATTAAATGCCGGGAGACTTGAAAATGTGGAACTACAAGTATGAAGCAATGGATAGGCATAAACTGGAGGTAAAGCAGTTTCTGCGGCTGAAGCAAACCCTGGAAAGAGTTTACCAACTGGTTCCCTTTTATCACAAAAGGTTCAGGGAAGCGGGAATAGAACCGGGTGATATTCGTTCCCTGGAAGATTTGCAGCGGCTGCCCTTTACCATTAAGGACGACCTGCGTGACAATTACCCCTACGGCCTCTTTACCGTGGACCTGGGCGAAGTGGTTAGAATTCACTCCTCTTCCGGGACAACCGGTATCCCCACCGTGGTCGGTTACACAAAACACGACCTGGAAGTGTGGTCGGAACTGATGGCGCGCACCCTGACCGCCGGGGGAGGCTCCAGCGAATCGGTTGTGCATATTGCGTACGGATACGGCCTTTTCACCGGGGGGCTGGGTGCTCACTACGGCGCAGAAAGAATCGGGGCCACAGTTGTCCCAATTTCGGGCGGTCAGACCCGGCGCCAGGTTAAAATGATGCGTGATTTAGGTACCACCCTGCTGGCCTGCACTCCCTCATATGCCCTTTATATTGCTGAAACGATGGAAGAAATGAACCTGTGCCCCACCGATATGCAGCTTAAATCGGGCGTATTCGGGGCTGAACCGTGGTCGGAAAATATGCGTAAGGTAATCGAAGAAAAACTGCAGATCGATGCTTATGATATCTACGGACTGAGCGAAATAATCGGGCCCGGGGTCGGTTATGAATGCCCGGCCAAGGCAGGGCTGCATATCAGCGAAGACCATTTTATTGCCGAAATTATCGACCCGCTGACTGAAGAAGTGCTGCCGGACGGCACAACGGGTGAACTGGTAATTACCACGATCAGCAAGGAAGCGCTGCCCATGATCCGCTACCGCACCCGTGATATAACCACCCTTGACCGTAAAACTTGTTCCTGCGGACGCACCCATGTGCGGATGGCCAAGGTTAGCGGACGCAGCGACGACATGCTGATCATCCGCGGAGTCAATGTTTTTCCGTCCCAGGTCGAAAGTATCCTGCTGGAACTGGGCGAAACTGAACCGCATTACCAGCTGGTGGTCGACCGCAGCGGCACCCTCGACACCCTGCAGGTAATGGTAGAGGTATCGGAGCAGATGTTCTCCGACCAGATCCGCGGCCTGGAAACCCTTGAAAACAAGATTCGCCTGGAGATCGACAACCTGCTGGGCGTGGCCGCTGATGTTAAGCTGGTTGAACCGAAAAGCATTCCCCGCAGTGAGGGTAAAGCGCAGCGGGTAATAGACAGAAGAACCCGTGATTAATTCATCAATAGAGAACAATTATTGTGAGGAGGTTTTAAAATGATCAATCAAATATCAGTATTTCTCGAAAATAAGTCGGGAAGACTGGTGCGCATTGCCCAGGTTCTCGGGGAAGCCGGCATTAACATTCGCGGGCTCTCCATCGCCGACACCTCTGATTTCGGCATCCTGAGGATGATTGTCGACCAGCCTGACCGGGCCATTGCCGAACTGAAGGATAAAGGTATCATGGCCACGGTAACCGAAGTAATCGCCATTGAAGTTCCTGACACCCCCGGGGGACTGGCCAAGGTACTGGCTTACATGAATGATGCCGGCATCAACATCGAGTATCTATATTCATTTATTGAAAAGCCTACTACTAACGCCATTATCATGATGCGGGTTGAAAGGATAAACGACGCCCTTGAGGTTTTGAAAAAACACAACGTGCCGATTGTTGGAGACGACAGAATCTACAGCTTTTGACGCGGTTTACGGGAGTGGTAATAAAAAATGAAAAACGATTATATTTCACCTGAAGAGCGAACTGCCCTGCAGAAAAAAGGATTGCTGCAATCTGTAACTCACGCTTACAACAACAGCGCTTTTTACCGGAAAAAGTTCGATGCGATAGGGATCAGCCCGGAGGACATAAAAACCTTAGAGGATTATACTAAAATACCTTTTACAACCAAGCAGGACCTGCGCGACTGTTATCCCTACGGGATGGCTGCCGTTCCCCTGGGCAAAATTCTGCGTATTCATGCCTCCTCGGGAACTACAGGCAAACCTATTGTAGCCGGTTATACCAGGCGCGACCTCGACGATTGGTCGGATTCAGTGGCCCGGGTTTGCGAAATGGCCGGGGTTACAGAAAATACTATCGTCCAGATATCTTTTGGCTACGGACTCTTTACCGGTGGTTTTGGCTTGCATTATGGCCTGGAAAAACTCGGTGCCACCGTGGTACCCTTTTCAAGCGGTAATACGGAGCGCCAGCTTTCCCTGATGAAAGATTTTAAAACGGAAGCACTGGTCAGCACTCCCTCCTTTGCTCTCTATATGGCGGAAACAGCGATTGAGCTCGGGTACAACCCTGCTGATTTTGGCCTGAAAACTGGCCTTTTCGGCGGTGAACCCACATCCGACGCCATGCGTGAAGATATTGAGAAACAATGGGGTCTTAAAGCCACTGTTAACTACGGGTTGACCGAGGTAGTCGGGCCGGGAATCGCAGGCGAGTGCCACTGCGGCGGGGGCATGCACCTCCTGGAAGATACTTATTATCCTGAAATTATTGACCCTAAGACCGGGGAAGTGCTCGAGGAAGGGGCAAGCGGCGAACTGGTTTTGACCCCGCTCTGCAAGGAGGGATTCCCGGTGCTGCGCTACCGCACCGGAGATATAACCCGTTTCATCAGCGAACCCTGCGCCTGCGGCCGCACAACCCGGCGAATTGATTACATCACCGGACGCAGTGATGATATGATTATCATCAAGGGAGTAAACATATTCCCTTCGCAGATAGAAGAAGTTCTGGCCGGTTTCACGGAAGTATCACCCCATTACCGGCTGGTGCTTTACAAGCAAAAAGGTTTTATGAAGGATCTCGAGATCCAGGTAGAACTGACCCCGGAAGGTTTTTCCGACCGCTACAAGGAGCTTGAAGCCCTGGAAAACCGCATCCGGCGCTACCTGCGTTCCACCCTTTCCCTGGCGCCGAAAATTAAACTGCTCGAGCCAAAATCGCTGGAACGCAGCACTGGTAAAACCAAGCGCGTTATTATCAAAGAAGTTGAATAAGACAGGGGACGGTTCTCTGTCTTATCGTTCAAAGAGGGAAAGCTATCTTCTTTAAGACCCTGTTTTGCCTTTATTGAGTTGAGTTGTTGATAAGACAGAGAACCGTCCCCTGTCTTATGAAGATGAAAGCGAGGTAATGTAATTTGAGTGATGAACGAGTGATTGTGACCGGCAACGAGGCCATTGCCCTCGGCGCTTATGAAGGCGGGGTGACGATAGGAACCGCCTACCCGGGCACACCCAGCACGGAAATTCTTGAAAACCTGGCCCGTTACCCCGGGGTTGACTGCAACTGGTCGCCAAATGAAAAAACCGCTCTCGAAACTGCAATAGGCGCTTCCATGGAAGGGACGAGGGTGATAGTTACCATGAAGCACGTGGGAGTTAATGTGGCCGCCGATCCGCTGATGACCCTATCCTACACAGGGGTTGGGGGAGGATTGGTTTTAGTTTCAGCCGATGACCCCGGCATGCACAGTTCGCAGAACGAGCAGGACAACCGCCACTACGCCCGCTTTGCCAAGATTCCCATGCTGGAACCGGCCGATAGCGCCGAAGCGCGTGATTATGTTGTTTCCGCCCTGGAGATGAGTGAAAAATTCGATACCCCTGTTATGCTGCGCACCACAACGCGCATATCGCACTCCCGCAGCACACTGGTGCGTGGAAAGCGTCAGGAGGTAACAATATCCGGTTTTAAGAAAAACCCGGTCAAGTATGTTATGCTGCCCGGGTTTGCCCGGTTGCGCCATCCGATCATCGAGGATAGGCTGATCGCACTGCGTGAAGAGGCTGAAAAGAGCCCGTTGAACCGCATTGAGGAAGGTAGTTCCAAGCTTGGCGTGCTCTGCAGCGGTGTCGTTTACCAGTATGCCCGCGAAGCTCTGCCTGATGCCACTTTTCTGAAACTTGGTTTCAGCCATCCGCTGCCGGAAAGATTGGTCCGCCGTTTTGCTTCGATGGTTGATCAGATCATTGTTATCGAAGAGCTCGACCCCTTCTTTGAAGAGCAACTGCTGACGATGAACCTAGATGTTCCGGTCAGGGGCAAGGAGCTGTTCGGTCCGCTTGGCGAAATTGGAGCTGAAATAATTCGTGAAAAGGTTCTAAATCAAAAGAATGAACCGCTTTCCATTCGTGAGAATATTCCCGGGCGCCCCCCGGTTATGTGCCCCGGCTGCTCGCACCGCGGGCTGTTCTATACCCTGAAAAAAATGAAACTGAATGTGATGGGCGATATTGGCTGTTACACGCTCGGTGCACTGCCTCCACTGGAAGCAATTGATGCCTGTATCTGCATGGGTGCCAGCATCGGGATGGCTCATGGCATAGTCAGGGCCAATCCATTATCCTACGACAAAACGGTTGCCGTTATCGGTGACTCCACCTTCCTTCATTCGGGGATAACAGCACTGCTCGACCTGGTATACAACCAGGCCCCCGTTACCGTGCTGATCCTGGACAACAGTATTACGGCGATGACCGGTCACCAGAACCACCCCGGAACGGGAACAAGCCTGCAGGGTAAGGAAGCCCCGGCTGTTGATATTGAACAACTCTGCCATTCGGTTGGGGTAAAAAGGGTTAGTGTAATTGATGCTTTTGATCTGAAGGAGTTGAAAGCTAAGCTGAAGGAAGAGCTTGCCGCGAAGGAACCTTCTGTTCTGATTGTCCGCCGGCCCTGCGTCTTCCTGATTAGCGAATTCGACCAGCCTCTCTATGTTGACAGCGATTCCTGCACGGGCTGCGGAACCTGTATTAAACTGGGCTGCCCGGCCCTGAGCCTGAAAGATGACAAGGCCATCATCAATAGCACCATCTGTAATGCCTGCGGGCTCTGCATGCAGCTCTGCCGTTTTGAGGCGATCAAACCTGCTGACGGAAAGGGCGGTGAATGATATGACTGTAAAAGTTAAAACGGATATTTTAATTGCCGGCGTTGGCGGTCAGGGGACCATTTTAACAGGAAGGGTAATCGCCTCGCTGGCTATTGCCGAAGGGCTGGACGTTAAAACGGCTGAAACGCACGGTATGGCCCAACGCGGCGGCAGCGTGATTACCCACGTGCGCATCGGCGAGAAAGTTTTTTCTCCCCTCATCCCTGAGGGAGATGGCGACATCCTGATTTCTTTTGAAAAACTGGAAGCGCTGCGCTGGCTGCCCTTTCTTTCACCCCGGGGCACGGTTATTGTTAACACGCAGGAACTGGAGCCCCTTCCGGTTCTAACCGGACAACTAAACTACCCGGACAGCATCCTGGAAGAAATAAAGACTAAAGTTGGCAAATTGATCGCGGTAGATGCTCTTTCTATTGATCCGGTCTCTCAGAACCCGCGCATGGTCAACACTTTTCTACTGGGTATCCTGGCCCGGAACATGCCTTTTAAGAAGGATAAATGGTTAAAAGTTATGGAGCAGGAAATTAAGGCAAAACTGGTTGATATTAACAAGCTGGCTTTTGAAGCAGGTTGGCAGTACGCCGCAGAATAAAGCATTTTACTGGAAAAGGAAAAACTCGAGATCATGTTAGTCACGGTCTCGAGTTTTTTTGCTAACAGGATACTGATATCCGCTTATTTGGGCCCGTGGGGCAGATCGGCACTAACTTTAAGTTCTTTAACCACATTCCGGACCACTTCATCCAAACTGGCAGAGCGCTCGCTTTCCAGGACGGCGGCTTGATGGTTTTCCAGGATATCCTGAACTTTTTCACGGGCGCGGTCGAATACTGTTGTGCTTCCCTCATCTTCCCAGTTTTTACGATCATGCCGGTCGATTACTTTCGACGGCATATAGGGCTCGGTCCTCATATATTTCATGGTCAGATCGGTTTCGAGATAAACCCCGCCCGGCCCAAGTTCTTCAATTAAATCAACCGCCATTGTTTCTTCGTTAATTTCAATCCCGCGCTGGGCGCGCAGGGCCATGCCACAAATATCGTTATCAATCACCAGCTTCTCCAGGCTGAAGGTGTTGACAAAATCAAGCGCCCCGGCCCCGGAAATTATATTGATTCCGGCCAGCTGGGCAATGATTCCACTCATCCCGGATTCAAGCCCGGCCTGCATATCGACAACCTTGGAATCGCTGAGAGCAGCATAAGTGTGGGTCGGCAGGTCGAAGTATTTACCCATCTGCGAATAGGCAGCTGAAATTATTGTCGCCTCAACGGCGCTCATCGGGGTTGTACCAAAACGCATGTCAAACTGCACCGGTGCCCCACCGTAAACCACCGGGGTTCCGGGGTTGACACACTGGGCCAGCACTATTCCGCTCAACGTTTCAGCGGTATGGATAATTAGTGAACCGGCCAGGGTAATTGGGGTTCCCGCTCCGGGCATTGGCAGTGATATCAACTCCTGGGGCAGGTAGTTGCGGGCACAGTCAATAATGTTCTGTGAGCTGATGTGGGTCCATTTCAGGGGTGGAGAAGGACAAATGTCAAATATGGCCCGTGGTTTTTCACGCAGCTGCTCCTCCCCCCCGGCCACAGCAGCGAGCATATCGCGCATATGTCTTACCCCTTCAACGCTGAAAGCACCTGTTATAATTGCTTTCGGTGAGTTCTTCAAACAAAGGTAGAGGCGGTAACTGTCGCCGATCATCTCGGGAACATCATAGCAAACCACCGAAGTGGACTGCAGGTGTATATTTTCGAGCACATCATTAACCCGGCTGATTTTTACCAGGTCGTCGGCAACCGACTTGCGCACAGTCTGGCCGTCGGATTCCATAAACTTGATCAGCGAGGAACCGGGGTCAAAGTGCGAACGGGTGCCACCCATATCGGCTGCCAGTTCACCCTCACGGTTATATATTTTCAGCTCTGCAGGCGTTCTTTTTACAGCGTAATCAACCATCCCCGGGGTGATTTTGGCCACATGCCGTTCAAAATCAACATCGGCTCCATGATCACTGAGGATTTTCAGAGCTTCCTCCGATTCAAACTTAACACCGGTATGTTCGAGAACATGCAGCGCTTTCTCGTGGATGAGTTTAATTTCTTCCTCGCTTATCATCCGCAGTTTCGGCTGACCGGCAAATGTATATTTTCCCATGGTATTCTGATACTCCTTATTATTTTACTCTTTTACTGTCGGCTCCATCGCTACATGCTTGCCGTTTAACAGCGAGGAAACCCCGACATCATACTGATTATGTGTTCCACCACAGAGCGGGCACGGCTGGTGTGGATCAACCTGGCGCGGCGGTTCGGTGTATGAATATAAACCACCCTCGAAATTACGCACCACGATCCGGTTGGTGCCCTGGCTAATCAGGTACTGGGGCATAACCGGAATTTTACCGCCACCGCCCGGCGCATCAACAACAAAAGTTGGTATACCGAGGCCGGTGGTATGGCCGCGCAGGCTTTCAATAATTTCAATTCCGGTTGCCACCGATGTGCGGAAATGCTCAATGCCCTGTGATAGGTCACACTGATAGATATAGTAAGGCTTAACCCTGATCCGCAGCAGTTCATGCACCAGTTTCTTCATCACCTGCGGACAATCGTTTACCCCGGCCAGCAAAACAGATTGATTCCCGAGGGGAATACCGGCATTGGCCAAACGGGCACAGGCGGCCTCGGCTTCAGGAGTAATTTCTTTAGGGTGATTAAAGTGTGTGTTCAAATAAACCGGATGATATTTCTTCAGCATGGCGCACAGTTCTTCGGTTATGCGCTGGGGCATAACAACGGGGGTGCGGCTGCCAAAACGAATCATCTCAACATGCGGGATTGCCCGCAGTTCAGCAAGAATTCTCTCAATAACCTCGTCAGGAATCAGTAATCCGTCACCCCCCGAGATTAAAACATCTCTCACGGCAGGGGTACGGCGAACATAATCAATGGCTGCTTCAATCTGATCGCGAGTGCGGGCATTATCTGTTGCCCCGGCCATGCGGCGCCGGGTGCAGTGACGGCAGTACATCGAGCACTGGTCGGTCACCAGCAGTAAAACCCGGTCGGGATAGCGATGGGTCAGACCGGGAACAGGCGAATCGACATCTTCGTGCAGGGGATCGGCCATATCGTAATCCGACCAGTGAGTTTCGTGCACTGAAGGAACAGCCTGCTTACGCACCGGGCAGTTTGGATCTTTCGGATCGATCAGGGTAGCATAGTAGGGGGTTATCGCCATGCGAAAATGTTTCAGGCACTTATCTACCCCTTCCGCCTCCTCATCCGTAAGCTCAATCACCTGCTTCAGCTGATCAAGGTTGGTAATACGGTTGCGCACCTGCCAGCGCCAGTCGTTCCACTGCTCCTCGGTAGCATCTTTCCAGAGGGGTATTTCCCGATAATCGCGCATAAATAAGACTCCTTTCAACAATTATAATATTGAACATCGTCGATATAACTGCCTGTCCAGCTATTATTGTTTCAGATTCAGTTCGTAGGCCACAGAATCAGTTGAAAAACCGACTTTCTCATAGAGCCTGCGGGCGGCATCGTTTTCTACCAGGGCGTTCAATTCAAGCCTGGCCAGCTTTTTTTCGGTAGCAACGGCAATGATATGGCTAACTAATTTTTCTGCCAAACCACGCCCGCGATAGTCGGGATCAACCACCACATCTTCGATGTGACCGTACCAGTTGTCATTCCAGGTAGAATAGTGGCCGAGGTGTAAGCTCGCAGTTCCGGTTATCACACCTTCGACAAGAACGATAAAAATGAGGACTTTATGAGGATGCTCCACGGCATAGTGGAAACTCTGTTGTAAAATTTCAGGCGAAGCTTGTTTGTTGTAAAACTTTAGCAACACAGTCCAAAGACGGCAAACGGCTTCTTCATCTCCCAGTTCGGCCTGCCTGATTTCCATGCAGCTCTTCCTTTCCGGGCATCATCAAGATTGCCACCTTAACCATTGTAACAATATCCGGGACGAAGGTAAATCATTTTTTCTTTCTACCGGCATTAATTAGTATAACAAAGAGGAAAATAATAAAAAACCGGCCCGCAGGCCGGTTTTTTATTAACTGGTTTACCTTCTAACAAACCGGTAAACCTATTTCTTCGATGCTTCGATAACCTCTGCGTTAGCTGTCGGCTTACCAACAAGCCTGACAAAGACGATCAGCACTATAATACCGAGAACAATAGAAATTAACGGATGTACACCCAGACCGGCCGGAATAAAACCAAATACACCGGCTACAATTGCCCCGGTGAGGGCATAAGGAATCTGGGTGCGCACGTGGTCGATATGGTCTGCACCGGCACCGGTTGACGATAAAATGGTGGTGTCGGATAAGGGCGAGCAGTGGTCACCGAAGATGGCCCCGGTTAAAACAGCAGCCAGGGTCGGGACCAGGAATGCTTCCCCACCAATAGCCGCGGCAATGGGAATTGCCAGCGGTACAACAATACCCATAACTCCCCATGATGTGCCCATGGCAAAGGCCATGAAGCAGGAAATGAGGAAAATGAGCAACGGCAGGATCACAATGGAGATACCGGAGCGTTCAACCAGCCCAATCAGGTAGTCAGCAGCTCCAAGTTCACCGGAAATATAGCTGAGAGCCCAGGCCAGAACGAGGATTATCAACGCCGGGAAAACCGACTTGGCCCCGTTGATCAGGGTGTCAACAGCTTCCTGCAGGGGAACAATTCTCTGCACCAATACCATAACCAGGGTGACGAGTGCACCAAGGCTGGATGCCCAGAGCAACACCACGCTGGAGTCGGCATCGCCAAAGGCGTTCATCAGGCCAACCTCAGCTCCTCCACCGGCTATGTAAAGACCGACGAAGGTGGCAACAATAATTACCACAACCGGTACAACAAAGTTATACCAACGCATCGGGGTGCCTTCCTTCGGCTGCAGAACTTCGGTGTCTGTTGCCGAAAGCGGAGTTGCCCCGTCGCGAAGCAGTTTGCCTTCAGTACGGGCCCTCACTTCGGCATTATACATGGGGCCGTAGTCTTTCATGGTGATTGCCAGAATCAGGACCAGGGCAATGGCAAAGATGCTGTAGAAGCGGTAGGGAATACTCTGCAGGAAGATCAGGTAAACCGGAACATTATCCATTCCAATCGCTGCAAAGCCTTCTCCGATTACACCGAGCTCGAAGCCAATCCAGGTTGAGATCAGGGCTACCGTGGCAATCGGCGCCGCGGTGGAGTCAATAATGTATGACAGTTTTTCCCTCGAAACCTTAACGGCATCGGTAATCGGGCGGGCAGTGTTACCGGCTATAATACAGCTGGAGTAGTCATCGAAAAAGATGATCATTCCCATTAGCCAGGCAGCAATCATTCCGCCGCGAGCCGTTTTAGCTTTCTTGGTCAAAGCGGTGGCAATTGCCTGAGCCCCGCCTGCTTTAGTTACAAGACCTAAAGTACCGGCGATGATCATGGTAAAGATCAGGATTGCCGCATACCAGGGATCAGCTGCACTTTCAAGCATATAAGTATCAATAGAACGGAAGAATCCATCAATGGGACTGGCATGAAGAATGGAAGCACCAAGCCAGACCGCGATAAACAGTGAAATAATAACCTGGCGAGTAGCAATGGCCAATACGATAGCTAAAATCGGTGGTAAGATAGATAAAAAGCCA
Organism: uncultured Syntrophomonadaceae bacterium; assembly: GCA_964390725.1. Classification (GTDB taxonomy): domain Bacteria; phylum Bacillota; class Dethiobacteria; order DTU022; family DTU022; genus JAABTH01. Next base: position 41,515 of record CAYMIW010000027.1, read on the forward strand.
TAATCCATATACAATAACCTCCTAAACTGTTTTTAACCCTTTACAGGCGTCACAGTAATGGAACCACACAAAAAACACCACGCCTCCTTCCCGGTTCCGTGCTGTTAATAAATAATATTTCTCCGCATTAACCGGGATTCCTGCTATAATCTCATTATTTTCCTTAAATTTATGCTTCCGGGTATATGATATAATTATTGGGATAAGCTGCAATGGACACTTCATTGCCGCAACTTTTGAAGAAATACAGGGATTAAGAAACGGTGGTGCCACATAATGCCGGTAAATATCAACTGGCTTGACCTGGTTATTGTAGTTTTACTTATCCTTTCACTGATTCAGGGTATAAGGGTCGGCCTGATTAGAAGTGTGTTTAACATTGCCGGAAT
>CAYMIW010000028.1:0-40996 GCA_964390725.1 uncultured Syntrophomonadaceae bacterium
CCAATGCTTCTTCTGTAACCACAACTCTGCTGTTATCGCCAAGATAAGCCCTGACAACCGGTTTGGCAGTAACTTTCGCCATGTTAAGCGATCCGCCTGCCAGAAGACCACCCGTTGCAGCACGGGCTTTAACAATAATTTCTTCACTGGAATCAGCTTCAACAGCTATATTTTCAGCCCTGATCCTGCTGTAATCACCGCTGTAAGCCAGGGTCGTTTCTGACGTATTGACAATGCCAATTGCTGCGCCGATTCCTACCGCGCCAACAGCAATATTTCCAATTTCAACATTAACTTTAACGATATCACTGGCCTTGATCAGCAAGTCTCCTCCACTGACCAGTTCAACCCCAGAACCAGACCCTCCGGCGGCAGCGATAAAAGCGGCGGTTATTCTCATGCTGGTATCCAGGTTCGGATCAAGCGCTTCATCTAAATCAGGCATAACCATGCTGTTCAGCTTGTTAAAGGCATAATCACCGACTGATCCTCCGGGTAGCCTGCTTTTTCGGGTTCCATCATCATCGTAATAGAGACTGCCGTCTGTAGAAATATCGTTGTCAAGCTGATCGATGAGCTCGCTGTTAAATTCACCTGCACCGTCCTGATCTATCGGGGTACCAATTGTCACAATCGAGATGGCTCCCGACAAACCAAGCAGACCGGCACCGGCAGAAACTACATTAGTATTTACCGTCTTGTTTGACAGCGCTTCAAGAGTGATGTCGCCGGCGGCAAAGATTTTACTGCCCGCGCCGATCCAGGACACGGTCCGGTTCTGAATGCTGATATAGTCGAGGGCAGCGCCAAAACCCGCTGCTAAACCGGCACCCAGCGAACCACAGCTTGTATCGACCTCAGTCTTATTATCAGTTTTAACCAATACACTCTGGTTGCTTCCTGCTGCCCTGTAACCAGGGTCCTGGTTTACCAGGCAATTGTCTATATATGCTTCCGTATTAGTTTCAATTAAGGTAACCGACACCGCACCGGCTACCCCGGCGGTACCGCCAATGCCGGCGGTGCCGACTACAACCGTAACATTATCCCTGGTCCGGGCCAGAATCTCAATCGCCCCTGTTGTATTCAGTTCTGCATCGCTGGCCCCGGCGTAAGCCGAATTTTTCAAATCGCTAACTATAACCGACCCACCTGCACCGACAAAACCGGCAGCTGAAACGGTTCCAGCCAGAGCTTCAATTTCAAGGTAGTGGCTGGCAAATATTTTGATCGTTCCTTCTGCATAAACTTTCGAACCTGCAAGATAAGCATCAGTTACATTCTCCATGGTCAGCACCGAAACTACACCGGCAATTGATACAGAGCCTGCCAACGAAGCCCCGGCTATGATAATACTTTGATCATTCACAGGGGCAAAGCGGTTATATGCGCCAATAATCAAGCCATCACGTGCGTAGACTACTGTTTCAATTTCATTGAGCTTATCAATGTAAGCCCGGGTCTGGTTCATAACCATGGTGACATCAACAGCAGCGCCAATAGCCGCACCACCGGCGGCTAGGCTGCCGGTGTAAACTGAAATTGAGGTATCCTGGCCTGCCCGGACAATGACCATCGCGCCCTGTTCGTCAGCGCTGTTAATTAAAGAACCGGAAATATACGCCTCGGTAATATTTTCTATGATATTTGTGGAAACCTGGCCGCTTACAGAAATAAAGCCGCCACTGGCTGCACCTGAGTATACGGTCAGTTTTTCACTGTTATGGGCTACAACAGCCAGGCCTCTGGCTTGTTCATTTCCGACAATACCATCGTCATTCCACTTTTTAATAGTAATAGCATCTCCGTTGCCGCGGGCCTGAACGGTTGCATTATTAATGTAGGCATAAGTTTCATTTTCTAGGATATTAACTACAACAGCAGCACCGGCACCAACAATTCCACCACCCATAGAACCACCGTAACTGTTCACTTCGTTCAGCGATTCAGCGAGCAGGTAAATACTCCCATCAGATGTAACCGTTGCACCATCAATATAAGCTGAAGTTATGTTTTCAATAATGTTAATTGCCGCTGTCCCCGAAACACCAACTTTAAGGGCAAAACTTCCACCGGCAACAATCGTATTAATAGTGCTGGCCGAGCGTGAATTAACAATAAGATTTCCGTCAGTTTCTACTGAAGAATCGTCCCCGTCGATATATGCTTTAACTGTATTCCTGATTTCATTATAGGAAGCAGCGGCACCGATTGCCGCTACCCCGGAGAAGTTAATCTGGCCTGATACAGAAATAATCCGGGAACGGTCAAAAGCTTCAATGACAATGCCGTCTCTTGATGAACCACCTGCATTGTGGGCTTTAACCACACTATTTGAAATGTAAGCTAATATTTCATTATTGATCCAGTTAAGCGATACAGAACCGGCAGCTGAAAAGGTTCCCGCGCCGGCGATAGCGGCCGAAACAGTTTCAATACCGCTGGCGCTGTCAGCCAGAAGAACGACATCGTGGCCGGCTTCAACTGTGGAATTGATAATTGCACTGCTATACTTGTTGCTGATGTGGTTAACGGCAATTACCGCGCCTACACCGGCCGTTCCGCCACCAGATACGGATCCGGCAATAGCCTGGATCGAAGTGAGACTATCGGGGCTGTTGGGATCGAATTCAAGATCTTCGTCTTCCGGATCCTCAAGATTGCCCTCTCCGTCAAAGGAGGATACTTCTTCCCTGCTTGACTCAACCTGCAAAGCGCCGAGAGGAATAGTAGTCCGCTCAAGGGAAAGCGCTTTGATCACAACATCTTCAGAAGCAACAACAATTGCATTTTTAATATAAGCTTCTACTGTGCTGTAAATATAGTTGACTGAAACTGACCCCTGGATACCGGCCGCACCACCGACCGAAATACCGGCACTGATATTAAAGATAGCCGGGTCTGCAGTAGCAACAAGGTTAACCGAACCTTCACCTGATTCAACCAGGGAATTAAGGATATAAGCGCTGACCCTGGTACTATCAGTAAATGTAGGCTGATTATAGTCGAAATCTTCTTCTACCGGTTCCGCGTCAGGGTCACCGGAATCACTATCAGTCACTTCACTATTGTTTGCCGGATTACCAGGGTTACCACCGGCAATATTTCCCCGGCCGATAAAGTTAACCGCAACCGCCGCACCTGCTCCTCCAAGACCGGCCCCGGAAATATTACCGGCGATAGAGCTGATTGCTGAACGGTCGATTGCTCTCAAATCTACATTATATTTAGCCCAAACTTTTCTATCTGATCCGCTGCTGTTAATAATCGCCGCGCTAACGTTGGTATAAATCCAGTTGACCGAAACTGCTCCGTTAGCAGCCACCTTACCGGCAAACCCACCGGCAGCGCTGATGCTTTTAATAATCGCGTCAGATTCGGCTTTAATTTCAATCGAACCTTCAGCCGTTTCAACACGGGAGCTGTCAATATAAGCAAACACTGTATGCGGGCTGCTGTCAGTCCCGATATAGTTAACCGCTACCGAAGCGCCAATTGCCGCAACCGCTCCGCCACCAACAGCTCCGGAGAGAGATGATATTTCTGAACGGTCAACTGCAGTGATCCTTACTCCCCGGTCGGCTTCAACCTGGGAGCCTTTTATAAAAGCAGAAACTACATTACTGATTCTATTGATAGCCACAGAACCGTTTACTGAAACTTTGCCAATACCACCACCGGCAACAATGTTCGTTATTTCCGACTCAGAAAAGGCAGTTAGTGTTAGCCAACCACTTGTTGTCACATCGGATTCACTTTCAATAGCCGCTTTAACCAGGTTACTGATTTCATTGTAAGCCGCAGCAGCGCCGATTGCTGTCATCCCGACATTAATCTGGCCTGATAAAGCCCTGATTACTGAAGTATCCTGAGCTGTAAGGTTAACACCGGGATAGTAGTTTTCTTCAGCATTGGCAGCGGCAGTAGTATTGGAAATAACTGTGCTTTCGCTGATTATTGCATTAACCCGGTTATTGATAAAGTTCGTGGAAACAGCCCCGGCAAAGGCCAGTTTTCCGGCCCCGGCCAGCGCTGCTGAAACAGTTTCGATTGAAGCCCGGGAATCGCTTAAAAGGGTGACACTGCCCCGGTTTGCTGTAACTGTTGAGTTGTTGACAATACCTGTCTCAAAATTATTAACAATATGGTTTACGGCCAAGGCTACGCCTACCCCGGCTTTTCCCCCACCGGCTATTGCCCCGGCCAACGACTGTATTGAAGATATGGCCCTCTCGCCGCTGTTATCGTAATCCGGGTCTTCATTGTCATCACCATCATAAATAACAACCGGGGTCGAATCAGATTCAACCTGCAGCGCTCCCTGCGGTATATCATTTCGCTTAAGCGACAGTGTTTGCAGAATTACACAATCATCGGCATTAACTTCAGACCCGTTTATTTGGGCTAACAGGTTATTGAATATGTAGTTTACCGAAACTGAACCCTGCACACCGGCGGTTCCACCGATAGCCGCCCCGGCAGTTATGTTAAAAATAGAGTAATAGGCAGTAGCAGAAAGTATGACCGAGCCTTCTGTTGATAAAACTTCTGAATTAATGATATAAACCGAGACTGCTCCTGAAGTTACCTCATCTTCGGGAGCATCATATTCATAGGCACTGTCAGGGATATCTTCGTCTTCACCTTCGTTAATTATTGGTTGTCCATCATCATCAACATCAACAGCATCCCCAACATCAAATGCTGAATCAATCTGTTCTTCCGAGGCTTTACCAATAAAATTAACCGAAACAGCAGCGCCAATGCCGACCTTTCCGGCACCGGCAACATTACCGGCAATAACACTGATCGCCGAATTGTCTGTTGCACTCAGCTTCAGATCATCTCGCGACTGCACAAGAAGGCGTTCAGGATCGCCGCTTTCACCACGGCTGTTCGATATATAAGCTTCAAGGTTATTGTAAATGAGGTTTGTCGATACAGCACCGTTGGCGGCAACCTTTCCGGATGCACCACCGGCAGCTGAGATACTTTTAATTACTGAATCAGACTGGGCCTTAATTTCAACCGACCCTTCCGCTGCAACTACCCGGGAGCTGTCAATATAAGCTGCAGTATGGTTCGGCCGGTCACCAATATGATCACCGATTTTATTTACCGCCACAGCAGCGCCGACCGCTGCCGTCTTCGCACCGGCAAGAGCCCCGGCAATTGAAGAAATTTCCGCATTATTAAGTGCTGTTATATATACATTCTGATCGGCTATAACTGTCGAGTCGGTGATGTAAGCAGTGGTGCTCATGGTAGTATCATTGTAGCTGACCGACCCGGCCAGGGCAGCGTTTTTCGCGCCGGCCGCCCCTGCTGCCAGGGCCCAGATTTCAGCTTCGTTAACAGCATCCAGTTTAACCATACCGGTCGTATTAAGCTGCGAATTGCTGACATAGGCGCTGACCTGGCCGTCAATTTCGTTCCAGGCTACCGCCGCGCCGAGGCCTGCTTTGCCCGCCCCGCCGATCGCCCCGGCTATGGTAAAGATTTCTGATTGATTGGCTGCTAAAAGAGTAACGTTTCCGCTGTATCGTTCTTCTACTGCTTTATCGCGATAATATGAATCTATTATCGCCGCTTTAATAATGCCCTCCAGCTTGTTAATCGCCACCGTGCCGGAAGCGCCAACATAGCTGTCACTGCTGGCGACTCCTATTGACGCAACCACGGCAAAAATATAACCGCTGTTACCCGCTTCAAGCTGCAAATTACCTTCAATGTCCAGCTCAGACCCCGATATAGTTGTAGTGGTTTTATTGTTAATTTCATTATAGGCAACCGAAGCGCCAACACCGGCCTTACCCCCGTAGCTGGCCGCCCCGGCAACCACAAAGATCAGGCTGTCGTCGGAAGCGATAAGCGTAACATCTCCGGCCGAAACAAGGGTTGCCTGGTCAAGCAGGGCCTTGGTCAGGTTATCGATTATGTTCACCGAAACCGAGCCGGCCCCGGCATATCCGTCATCCCCGGTAGCCAGTGAACCACCGGCGCTGAAAGCCCAAATATTACCCTGGCGGTCAGCGATAATTGTCAGGGATTCAAGGTTAAGATCTGCACTGCTAACCAGGGCAATAGTCTTTCCACTGAGATTATTCTGGCTGTATGAGCCGGCAATTCCAATAGAAGTTCCATCAGTGGTTAAAATTGCTGCCGAACCGGAAGCAGAAATTATGCAGGTTACGTTGCTGCTTTCAACATTAAGGGCTGCGGCGTTAATTTGGCCGCGATCATTGACCACCGCAATCACCACATCGGTAATCTTGTTCAGGGAAACATCACCCGACACACCCAGACCAAAGCTGCCCTGGCTGCTGCCGCTGCCGGTATTGCCCGACTGTGGAGACCCGGATGTAAGGCTGCTTGTGTTTTGCGGTTGACCGGAGCTGCTATCAGAAATTTTTGTCCCGGCCAGGGAGAAAGCATAAATAGCCCCGTCCGCCAAAGCAGTTACATTGAAATCACCGGAAAGATCAATTGCCGATTCAGGTGAATCATAGCTTTTTTTCTCGCCCAAACCGGCCAACACTTCACGGTTTAAACTGTTGATTGATACCGAAGCGCCAATCCCGACGTTTTCACCCTTGATAATATTACCAACCAAATTGATATGACTGGTTTTATCTTTAGCATTCAGGTCGAGAGTGCCACCGTTAAGGGTAACACCATTTTCCGCCTTGGCAATTGTTTTGTTCTGCTGTTTATTGAGGCTGAAAGAGCCGCCTACTGCAACCTTTTCAGCCGTTCCCCCCGATTGCACAAAACTGAAGTTTTCTGTCTTTGCCAGGGCATTAATTAAAATTCCTCCGTCAGACCCGCTGCTGATCGATGCCCCTTCTTCGACCAGGGCAACTGCCTGGTTATCAATAAAAATCAGCAGAACACTGCCGCCGAAACCGGCCTTCCCACCGTCAGTACCTTCCGGGTCCGGCAGGCTCAGATCATTTTCTGCATCGGGCAGGTCAAAATCAAAAAGACCGGCGATGTTGACCAGCTGCAGGAGGATCTCTGCATTCAGGTTAACTGACTGGGCTTCAGATTGATAGAGCCCTTCTTCACCCTGGTTGATCAGTGCCCCGCTGCCGATCAAAGCCTCGGCTTTATTAGTCAAATCCAGGTAGGTGACCGCCCCGGCAAAACCGACCGATTCTGCTTCACCGGTGCTGCGCACCCAGCTGTTGATCAGTGAACCTACCAGGCCAAGTTTTTCTTTCAGGGCAGTTTCAAGATTGTCTTTCAAATCGGCCAATCCTTCAAAATCATCGGGATTGGCCAGGGCATCATAGATAACATTCAACTCATCGCTGAAATCAATTAAATCAGCTGGATCAACCAGGAAAGGATAAGCTGTTTTAGCGCTGACTAAAGTCTCCCGGGCTGCATCGGTCTGAGCTTCACCGCTGATCTCTGCCTTAGCGCTGTTTTCAATTAAAGCAACACCTACGGCAAGGCTGGCCGAAACATGGGGCGAAGGGTCGTCATCGCCAGCGCTTTCATTGTTCGTAGAACTTTCCACTTCAATTTTAAATTTCTCTGTCAGATCAGCCTTTACAGTAAAATCAGCGCCGGATTTTAGCACCGCACTGCTGCCAACTGTAGCCAGCACTTCATTTTTCACTTCCATATAAGCGGCTGAGCCGGCAAAGGCAAAATATTCATTTAGAGTAACTCCACTATCTTCTGCATCTTCATCTTCGTCAGCTTTACCGGAAACTTTACCGCTGATAAAACCTATAATATCTGCAAAGGGCAGTGAATCGTTGGTTGCCTCTTCTGAGGAGCTCTCTTCATCCCCGCTTTCTCCATCCTCGCCTTCATCCACCGCAGCGTTTGCTTTTACAGTTTCTTTACTGGTCAGTTTTGCAGTTATCCCAATACCTTCTGCCAGTTCTTCAGGATCTCCGGAAGTAATTGTTCTACCTGCTGCAGTCAGGATTCCATTCACCACTGCCTGCACATCACCATCTTTAAAGCTTAAAGCAACCGCAGCACCGAAGATGCCCCCATCATACATTCCTGCAGTTGCGGTGGCGTAGTTTTGACTGTCTCCAGTGGCAATAACGTTTATATTACCGCCTGTGGAGGTAATAATAGCTCCTTCACCAATTAGTACATTAGAAACCAGGTTGCTCTCTGCCATGGCAAAAGCGACGGAAATAATGTTTGCCTCGTCTGGTAGTGGGCCCATATCGTTTTTAGTTTTTGCTTCTACCATAGAAACGGCTGTGCTGTCTGACTTGATTAAAACATCACCGCCGGCATTTAGTTCTGCCCCGCCGATTGAAACCACCGCCGCTGCATCAGCCTTGCTGTAACCGGCGCTTAAAACTGTAAAGCCGGTATTAATCGTCGCATCCGCCTTTGCTTCTGCTAAAATTGTCAACTCATTTGCCGCAGTAATCACCACGTTATCACTGATGATTATTTGTGCGTCGGCGGACTTAAGTATTGCAAATAAATCAAGGGGAGCTGAAGGGTCGCTAAGCATATCTTCCAGGGCTCCGATTAATACTTCATTGAAACCAAGGTCGCTCTGTTCAGTTTCCGGAACCATGGCATGCGCCCTGGCAATCAGTTCAACATTGCGGCCGATAATCTGTGCCCCGTTTAAGACCCGAATTATTGCTGAAGCGCTTTCTGCATCCTCACCGGCAATATCTTCAGCAGTGATCGAAATATCATAATTTGTTGACCCGTCAATAACCGTGCCTTCTTCGATGGTGATCAATCTAGCTTTCGCCGCCAGGTTAGACTCAAGTGTATGCTCACCGCGAATGCTGTAAGCAGCATCGGGGCGATAGCTGATATGATCAAGCTGTTCGGTTTTCTCAACGATGAAAGGATCATCATCAGAACCTACACCCTGATTAACACTAACCGTCGGCTCCAGGTGATCTGCATGAGGATTGTTTACAGTTGTGCCGACCATCGCACCTGTTTCAGATCCACCATCAGTCAGTACATTTTCATCGCTGTCCCGGGCATCGGTCCAAGCGTTAGTTTCAAAAGTATAAACCCCCGGCGTTGATGGAGTATCGGCAGTAAAGCTTATTGAGACAGACTCGCCAAACACCAGGTAATCATTGATAGTTTCGGCAAATAAGTTCAGATATGTAAGAAGGCTATCTGAATCAAAATTAATACTATGACGCCAGTTTTTTGATCCGCTGCCGTCCTGCGTAGTGACATTAATCCCGGCGAATTTTACATCCTGGAAACCTTCCGGGATAATCATCCGGGCCGAACCAAGGGTCTGATCACCCTCGTTTAGTTCGGTAAAAGTAATGGTAAAAAATTGATCCTGCGCATTAACGGATACAACCCTCTGCTCGTCAGGAATTTCAGCAATATATGAATTTCCTTCCTGATTCTCTTCAGTTGGTTCATCGTTGTTTTCATGATCAGGTTCAGGTTCTTCACTCTCGCTTCCATCAGGTTCTCCATCAACCTGTCCGGACGAATCTGCAGGTTCACCCACCATATCACTACCCGGATCATCGGCGCTGTTATTCCCGGCAGATTGATCTCCTCCCGGGGAAGCATCTTCTGGTCCGTTGCTATCATCTGATTCTGGTTCAATAGAAGAACCGCCCTGTTCAGCTCCTTCACTGCCTGTTTCCGGAGCGGGCGGTTCACTTATTTGTGGATTATCATTATTATCGACTTGGGTAAAGCTTTGTTCAGTTGTTATATCATTACCATTTGATATTGGCTCTGTTGTTGTATCCGGCGTGTTCTGGCTACTTGTTCCCCCGTTTGAGCTACTGTCAGGATTAAAGCTGCCTGATTCAGAAGATCCGCTATCACTAATGCTGTTATCCATGGTCCCGGCTGTATCTCCGGAATCAGAATTCCCGGTGTTGTCGCCTTCTGCATATGCAACCTGGGCCGGCATGATCAACAAAAAAAGTAAAATTGTAAGCACCAGTAACAGGGATAAAGGATAATTGATATTGCGGCGAGGTTTCGCAATTAATATACTGAACAAGGCGATCAACTCCTGGCTTAATTATTACTACTGTTGAAGCTACATTCCCTGAAGCAATTATTGCATATGCAAGTATAATTTGTGCTTATATCCATAAAATACCTTTATAAAAATATCATGTAATTCTCCCTTTTGTCAATTAAAATAAACAGTTTTATACAGATAATAATATATAATCTGCCGGAAGAAAATGGAATGACAAAATACAGACTGACCGATAAATTAGTGCATTTAACGATTGTACCTAAAAGTTCTACCTGCTTCACCATTTATCTCTTCAATTATAAAGGAATAAGTTTTCAGGTTTGCCGAAAGGGTCACCCGGCAATCGAGATTTTGCCAGCTTAGTTTGAGCAGGTGTGGCAAGCAGCCTCTATCGGTTTCAAAGCTTCCGGAGAAGGCGGGGGAATTATTACGAAGGCGAATCATTTCAAGCTGATCAATAACAACCGGACGTTTTAAATCATCTTTAACCTGCCCCAGGCTTAAATTAGTACGATTAATTTCCTTGTGACCGGCAGTTCCACCACGGTCGGCCGCCTCGTAATCATTTTTACCGGCAAAAAGATCAAGATACCAGACCTGGGGTGTCCCGGGCATGAAAAGTTGAATTGCCCTGGCCAGGAGCATTTTACTGTCGTCTTCGCCCAGGGCACTGAAAAAAGTGGCATTAACCTGGTAATAAGTTATTATTTTGCCCTCGGCATCATAGATATCTTTGATCCTACCGCCCCTGGCAACAATTAAGTCTACCAGGGCATCAATTCGCCGGTCTGATAATAGGCCTGGCTGGTAGCTACCCTGTATATCTTTACCCTTGAGATCAAGGAGTGGAATACCATCATGACAACCGAGCATATTAATTGTCCGGTAGCCTTCCCTGCTAATCTCATCGGCCCAGTCAAGTAATTTCTCTGCTGAAGAGCTTTCGAGGGCATCAATAACCAGGCCGGGCAAGAAAAAATCATAAAAAGGATACTCCCTGGCAGCTATTTCCCTGTATAAGCCGCTGCCGTATTCAGCATGTATTTCCGGGAGAACAATTAGATCATAGCAACGGGCAGTTTGTTCGAGCCGCTCCAGGTAATCCCAGGTACCCGGACGATTAAAAAAATTTGCCTCACCCGGCACTTTGTGCAGGTAGGCAAAAGCATCAAGACGCACTATTCCTGCCCCATAGCTTTTTATTTTTTGTAAAGTTTCTTTATAAAAAATCCATACTTTTTCGGAACGTGCATTTAAATCAAGCTGGCCCAGGTAGCGCTCTTTTCTTCCCTGCCTCATTATTTTCTGGTAAAAAGTATTCCAGAAATAACGCTGCGATCCATCTGCAATATTAATTCTCATTACCGGCAGACCGGGTTTACGTGTAAAAAGCTTTTCCCTGTGCTCCCGATCCGGTATTATCCAGCCATCTGCTCCTGCTGTACCATAACCCTCCCAGAATTTATTCCAGTCAATAAAAAATTCATCATACTCAGATTCCTGCCCTTTCGTCAATAAATCCTCAAACTGGGGTGAATTAACTGAAAGATGGTTTAGCACCAGGTCGAGCTTGAGCATGATGCCCAGATTCTGCATTTCCTTCAGGTCCCGGGGTTTTACCAGCTCGGTGTTGAGATTATAATCTATAATAGAAAAACCGCGGTCGAGGTCACTGTTAAAAACCGTAGGGAGCAGGTAGAACATTGAAAATGCTTGCTGCAGCTCCGGTCTTTTCAACAGCTGTACCGTATCAGCCAGGTTTTTACCAATACTATCGGGATAAGCGTTAAACATAACTCCATGCGGCAGCGAACGCCTCTTTTTCTGAACCTTACACCCGTTCATAACTGCCCCCCCTGAGACAAGTATACCCGGCAGATATTTGTATTCTCACTACTGCTCATCCTCCGGCGGGGGAATAACCAGGTCAGCCAGCTGCCTGTGCCCGGAAATAATTTCGTGTTCAATTAATAGAACTTTTTCGATAAAATCAGTCAGGGGATCTCTTGAACGGGCAACCCGCGCCTTCCTGGTCTGGCGAAAATCACGGTCGATAAAAGCTCTCAGGTCAACATTTTTCAGCAGTGTGGTATAGGTTCCCTCTACGATAACCACTTTTACGCCCTCAACAGGCAAATTAACCTCTTGAATATGATTACGATCATAATCAACCAGCGGCTTGCTGATCACAGATCCGCCTTCCCTGATCGTATCCAGGTTAGCTTCAATTTTATTGAGCTGTACCTCCTGCGGCCCAACCCATTGAATATCTTCAACCCTCCTGTCATGATTTGTTTTTGGAGGGTATATAAAATAATCATCCTGCTGTAAAATCAGGGCTTTGTGCCCTTCCCTGTTACAGGTCTCGGCCAGCACTGCTGCCGTTTCAGATTTGCCACAGCCAGATTCGCCAGCAACAGTAACTGTCACCGCTCGATCAGTATTTTTTAAAAGCACTATTAACTTACTGTAAATTAAACCTGCAGCCGAACGATGATAATCATCAATCAGCAGCTTATCACCGATCATTGAAACACCTCCGTAAATTTTTATAGCATTTTAAAGAAATAATCTTAATGTTCTTCACTACTATATTAAGTGGGTTACTAACTTTATTTCAGGAAGGGGATAGCCTTCCCTGATAACGAACATATTAACCTCGGGATGCGCAGGATCAGCAGAAAGTGAGAATTCTACTTCGCTATATTCACCCTGACGGTAGCTGTAACTTTCACCATCATCCAAATAGAGGCGGTATAATCCCTGCCTGCCGGCATAACAATGCATTTCAAGCAATGTCTGCCCCGTGCCGTAATTCCCGCTCTGCCATTTATCAATGGGTATGATAGCGCCCGCTTTTACGTAAATAGGCAAAATATGAAGCGGGGTTTCCCGGACAATATGTCTGCCTCCTTCATGCACTTCCCCGCTCCAGAAATCGTGCCAGGCTCCTGCGGGCAAATAGACCTGGCGATGGGTTGCGCCGGGCCTTAAAACCGGGCAAATCAGCACTGCTTCACCAAGCAAAAATTGATCATTAATATGGTAAACCTGTTGATCATCCTGGTGGTGATAAAGAAGGGGCCGCATTGCGGGTGCTCCGGTAAGGGTACTCTCTAACATCAGGTTATAATAATAGGTTAAAAACTGGTAGCGCAGCTGGATATACCTGCGCATGACAGCCAGCTCCTGTTCCGAATAGCGCCATGGTTCCTGGTTGGCTGTTCCGGTTTCACTGTGATTGCGGAAGAAAGGTATAAAAGCTCCAGCCTGTGTCCAGCGTACCAGCAGCTCGCCACTGCAGTCACCCCGGTAACCGCCCACATCTGCCCCGACAAAAGAAAACCCGCTTAAACCTAGGTTGAGAAGCATGGGAATGCTGATCTCAAGATGCTCCCAGATACTGGCGTTATCTCCTGTCCAAAGTGCGGCATAACGCTGGCTGCCGGCAAAAGCAGCCCTGGTTAAAATAAAGGGCCTTTTGTTGGGCTGATATTTTTCGAGCGCTTCCCTGGTAGCCCTGGTTTGCATCAAGCCATATAAATTATGGCCTTCTGCATGATTTATACTCTTCCCCTGGTCAGTTTTATGCACAGCTAGCTCGGGCAGGGTTCCTGTTTCCCTGGTAAAATCAGCAGGTTCATTCATATCATTCCAGATTCCCTCAACACCCAGCTCAAGCAGTTCCCGGTGAAAAGAACCCCACCAGTCCCGGACTTCAGCCTGAAAAAAATCCGGGAACACTGCCGGTTTTGGCCATACTTCCCCTACATATACTTCCTGATCAGGCATTTTTATAAAGCAATCTCTTTCCAGGCCTTCCTGGTAGACCCTGTATCCTTCTTCAAGCTTAACCCCCGGGTTAACGATTACTACAACTGCAAAATTCATCTGCTTAAGTTGCACAAGCATTTCTTTGAAATCCCGGAATTTTTCTTCATTTATTGTAAATACCTTGTAAGCATCGAGGTAATCGATATCAAGGTAAAGCACATCACCGGGAACGTTATTTTTGCGCATTTGCCTGGCAATTTCCAGCAGTTCTTCCCTGCTTCCGTAACTATAACGGCTCTGCTGGTAACCTAAAAATTTTTTACGCGGCAAGGGAGGAGTCCCGGTAAGCAGGCTGTAACGTTCGGTTACTTCGCTTACTGAAGGCCCGTGAATATAATAATAATCAAGCGCGCCTCCCGCTGCCTCCATGCTGATTACGCCTGGGTTACCAGCGGCAAAATCAAAGCTGGTCCGGTAACTGTTATCAAAGTAAATACCATATGCCCTTCCCGGAGCAGCTCCAATATAAAATGGTATTGCAGTATGCATCGCTTTGATCAGCGGGTTGTGCAGATCATTAAGCAGCAGGACATCGCTGTTGTAATTTTCCGTTTTTGTTCCCAGTTGGTTCAACCAGCTATATTTTTCGCCATTGCCATAGATTCCGGTTTCCCAAAGCAATTTTTTCTGCAGAAATGGCCCGGCAGGGCTCAGTTTTAAATCCTCGCTGTATAATTCCCCTGCCTGATCATATATCTTTACTGCCAGGCTCTGTCGCTCTACCTCTACCTTTAAAGACCCGGCGCAAAAAATATTATTTTCCATACTTTTTTCCAGTTTCACCGGCCGGGCACTAACAGCCGGGGTAGAACCGGGAACTGTTTTATTCTCACTGTAGACAAAGCGGACAATATCTTCGGAATAGAAAAGAATATGCAAATTGTATTTATCCCCGCGGATCATACAACCGTAGTCTGTAATTTCCATCTTTCCATACCTCTCCCTGTTAACTTAACCGGTTTCGCTGCCATGCGTAAAAAAATTAAAAACCGCTTTTCAATCCTATACTGCTAATCCTTCTAATCAAGCACCTCTTCCGTCTCCAGGTCAAAAAGATGAATCTTATCCGGGTTAAAAACAACTTTTACCTTATCATTGACCCTGAAGTTCTTCGATGGGTCAACCCGGGCGATAATCGTATTACCATTAAGATCAAGGAAAAGATAAGTTTCAGAACCTAAAAGCTCGGTTACCTCTACGTTGGCAATATTTTTTTCACTGTCATTGGCAGAGGTAACATCAATATGCTCGGGTCTGATCCCCAGGGTCACATCCTTGAGAGAACCGTATTTTTCTTTCAGCCTGGATGAACGCTGTGGCTGCAGTTCAACCGAGCCGCCCTGGTAGTCCACAGACAAAACGCTATCTGTTTCACCAATACTCGATTCAATAAAGTTCATCTGCGGCGAGCCTATAAAACCGGCTACAAATTGATTAACCGGCTTCTCGTACAATGTAGTCGGGTCTGCTACCTGCTGAATTACACCATCTTTAATTACAACTATTCGCGTTCCCATGGTCATAGCTTCAGTCTGGTCGTGCGTAACATAAATAAAGGTTGTCGCCAGGCGCAGGTGCAGTTTGCTCAGCTCGGCCCGGGTTTGCACCCTTAACTTGGCATCGAGGTTGGAAAGGGGTTCGTCCATCAGGAACACCTTGGGGTTGCGCACTATGGCCCTTCCCAGTGCTACTCTCTGACGCTGCCCCCCGGAAAGCTGCTTCGGTTTTCGGTCAAGTAAATCACTGAGGCCTAGGATAGAAGCTGCGTTATCAACACTTTCTTTAATCTTGGCGGCAGGCATTTTGCGCAGCTTTAAACCAAAGGCCATATTATCATATATCGACATATGGGGATACAGGGCATAGTTCTGAAAAACCATGGCTATGTCACGATCTTTTGGAGATACATCGTTAACCATTTCTCCGTCAATGTAGAGTTCCCCGGAAGTTATTTCTTCCAAGCCGGCAATCATTCTCAGAACTGTTGATTTGCCGCACCCTGAAGGACCAACCAGTACAATGAACTCTTTATCTTCAATTTTTATGTTCACATCTTTAACAGCGTGAAAACCGTTTGGAAAAATTTTATTAAGATTAATCAGGTCCAAGCTGGCCAAGGCAACCACCTCTCTCGTTTATGCTATTTGAACCGGAGTAAAAAAGTTGATTCTTCTCCCGCCCGCATTAAAACCATTTCATCACCATGTTTAAAGCTGATTTTTTCACCATGCAGCAAGCGATAGGTAACTTGATTGTCTTTAACCTCAACCTGCAGTTGAGATCCATGAAATAATATATTAAAACTATAACCGTTCCAGCGCCGCGGCAGGTAGGGTTTAAAACTGAGCTCTCCATTAACGGTTTTCATACCGGCAAAACCATAAGTCAGATCAAGCCAGGAACCGGCCATATTGGCCATATGCAGGCCAAAATGAGTATCTTTTAAAAGATTATCAAGATCCAGCCTGGAGGAAATCTCAAAAAATTCTTCGGCATCTTCGTAATAACCAAGGTCAGAGGCAACGATGCTGAAAATTGAAGGTGACAGGGATGAGTCATGGGTTGTTATAGGCTCGTAATAATTATAATCATGGCGTTTTTGTTCCCGGGTGTAGCGGTTGGGCAGTAAAAAATGAGCCAAGATAACGTCGGGCTGTTTGCAAACCTGGTGGCGATAAATTACCAGTGGATGATAATGGAGCAGCAAAGGATATTTCTCATCAGGAGTAGAGGCAAAATCCCAGATCTCCTTGTCAAGAAAACTATCATCCTGGGGATGTATCTTCAGAGTTTCATCGTAAGGAATGTACATGTTTTCCGCAGCACGCCGCCACTCCTGCAGCTCTTCTTCCTGGAGGTCAATTTTGTCGGCTAACTCCTTGTAAATATCGGAATACTCATCTTTCAACCGCACGGCAATATCAAAGGCATATTGCAGGTGCCACTGGGCCATCAGGTTGGTATAACAGTTATTACTGACCAGGGCAGTATATTCATCAGGTCCGGTCACTTCATTATAACAAAATTGGTTTTCACGCCTGCTGACAAAAGACCCCAGGTCTCTCCATAAGCGCGCTGTTTCAAAAATAATTTCTGCGCCATAATCGAGCATGTAAGAATAGTCGTCTGTCATTTCAATATACTTTCTGATAGCGTAAGCAATTGCTGCATTAATATGATACTGTGCAGTCCCAGCGGGATAATAAGAAGACCCTTCTTCGCCGGCTATTGTCCGCCAGGGATACAGGGCCCCGCGTGGATGATTCAGAACTGCGGCTCTAACCCGGGCCTGGTCAAGAATGCTGTAGCGGTATTCAAGTAGCTTGCGCGCTTCTTCCGGTAAAACAGCAGAAAAAAATGGTATCATATATATTTCTGTATCCCAAAAATAGTGCCCGTCATAGCCTTCACTCGAAAGCCCTTTAGCCCCTATACCGGTGGTTCCATTACTTCCCGCAGCCTGCCGCAAATGAAAAAGGTTTAAGTGCATGGCCTGGTCGGCAGAGCGGTCACCTTCAATATTTACCCCAACTTTCATCCAGTAATCAGCAAGGTGCTTCAGCTGCTCCTCCAGTAAAGTTTTAAAACCGGTATCCACGCCTTGTTTTACTGTTTCAAGAGCAAGGTTAGCCAGTTCATTCTCCGGGTAATCACGGGAGGTATAGTAAGCAACGTGCTTGGCCAGGGTGGCAGTTTCACCCTGATTAATTTTTAAACGATGACGTACCGCAACAGTTTCCGCTGTTTCAACCCGGTCAACCATGACAGATGATCCGCCCTGCAGATGGTGTTCCATTGCGCACGCCAGTTTCAGGTTAGAACGTTTAGTAATCTGCTGCATTACTGCCCTGGTTTCTTCTCCGGCAATAGACTGAACCGAAAGGCCCAGACCACCAAGTTTAGCAGAAAAACGGGGATCTTCCTCTGCATGAGTATGATTATCAACAGCCCCGTCCAGTGAAGAACAAAAGGTAATTTCACCTGAAAAATTCAGTGCTTCGACCTGGTAATTAAAGGCCAACAAGTGGCGGTGCCTGAAAGGTACCAGCCTTGTTATGGTAATTTTAACTTCTTTACCTGCCGGTGAGCGCCAGTGAACAGTCCTGGTCAGGCAGCCTTTTTTTAGATTAAGGGTGCGTTTATAGTCAAGAACAGTACCGCTAAGCATGCTGAACCGTTCATCTTCCAAGAATAGTTCAATTATTTTGCTGTTGGTTACATTTAGCATTGTCTGGGTATTTACAGCATACCCATACCCACGTTCGGCATGGGGAATTGGAACAGACTCATAGAACCCGTTCAGGTAAATACCGTCAACAGTACGGCATTCCGTTCCGTTCAACCCTTCCTCGAAGCTTCCCCGAATGCCAATATATCCGTTGCCGAGGGTAAAAATTGTTTCATTATATAAATTATGCTGCTGAGAAAAACCATCCTCGGTCACAGCCCAGGCATCAGAGGGACAATTAGGTTGATTTTGCAATTTTAGCTGTTTCAAATTTTTATCTCAAATCCTTATTATTATTAATCTCTTGCCCGGGCTTTACAGCTCCGGGCAAGAGTAAAGGCTAAACTCCAGCCTTTTCAAGCAGCTTTTATTCAGCGTCCAAACCAGTCAGGTCAATCAAGTCCAGCTCGAGCTCTTCAAAAGCATCGGCACCGTTCTTGCTGCCGGTCAGCACATCGTGCACTGCCCTGTAGAACAGCTCAGAAACTGCCGAGTACTGTGGCGCGGTAGCAGTAGAAGGCCGGGCAACCGCATTGATAAACACATCATACAGGCTGTCAAACCAGGGATGTGCAGAAAGAACATCGCTATCTTCATAAAGGCTCATTATAGTAGGAATCATTGTTCCTAAAATGGCCCTTTCTTTTTGTTCATCGTAGGAAGCCATGAAGAGAGCAACATCTGCCGCTTCTGCCGGATGGTCACTGTAAGCGCTTACAGCAAGCTGCCACCCTCCGAGAGTAGCTGCCCCGGCTCCACTCTTGCCGGCCGGAAGTGCTGAAACATCAAACAGATCCTTTACCGCACTATCATCTGCCATGCTGGTAGCATAGGCATAAGGCCAGTTACGCATAAAGGCTGCATTTCCGGCATGCCATACTGCCCGGGCATCCTCTTCGGCAAAGGTAGTTACCCCTGCGGGTGAAATTGTGCCGACCCAGCCGGCGGCTTTCTCAACAATTTCAATTGCGTTGGGGTTATTAACGGTAATAACACCTTCAGGGCTGACAACGCTTCCACCATCGTTGGAAGCAAGCCATTCCAGGGCGTCGCAGGTTAAGCCCTCATAGGAATTTCCCTGCCATACAAATCCATGGAAGTCGGGATTTCCATCAGCCCTTTCGCCATCCTGAATTACCTGGGCATACTCTTCTAATTCATCCCAGGTCTGGGGAACAGCAAGGTCGTATTTTTCCAGCAGATCGGTGCGGTAGTATAACAACCCGGCATCGGTGAACCAGGGGATGCCAACCAGTTTACCATCAACTGTATTGTTTTCGACAATCGCCGGAAAATGTTCGCCCACTACTGCATCGGCTCCATACTGGTACAGATCAACAAAGTGCTCGGCCAGATCGCCAGGCCATATAACGTCAATCTGGTAAATATCAACCTCGGAGCTTTGGGCTTCAAAAAACTGCAGGTAGAGCCCTAAGCGGTCATCAACCATATCGGGGGTATCAAGAACTTCAACCCTTACCCCCTCATTGGCAGCATTATAACGTTCTGCCTGGGCCCTGGTCAGTTCAAGTTCCATCCCGACAGCACCGGCAGCTACTGTAATAACAATTTCATCGCCGTCGGGCTGAACATCTTCACCGGGATCATCAACAACCTCCCCGGGTTCATCGACACCATTTCCGCACCCGGCAACAAAAAACATTCCCAAAACCAACAGTATAACCAAACCAAATAACCACTTGCTTTTCAACATTGCAGACACTCCTCTTCTTTAATGTAAATATTTTTGGTACTGGTAAATATTTGTATATAGCAACCCCCCTTCAGTAAAATTACCTGTTACAAAACATTTACCCCTTAACTGCTCCGGCAGTTAACCCGGCTACAATACGCCGTTGGAAGATCAAAACCAGCACCACCAGGGGCACTGTAACCAGGCAGGCTGCTGCCATGATTTCGCCAAACGGCTCCTGCCGGGCAACAGCTCCGGTGAAATAGGCGATAGCCACCGGAACAGTTCTGGCCGTAGGATCAATAGAGGTAAAAGTAAGCGCAAAGAGGTACTCATTCCAGGCAGCTATAAAAGCAAGCAGCCCGGTGGTAACAAGCGCAGGCGCCGTCAGGGGCAGCAGTATCCGGTGAAAGGTCTGAAACGGCGTTGCCCCGTCAACCTGCGCAGATTCCATCAGGGCATCGGGTAAGCCCTTGAAAAATGAAGTAAGAACCCAGGTAGTAAAGGGTAAAGTAAAGATCATGTAAGAAAATATCATACTGACCCTGGCCGATAACCCCAGGGCTGAAATAACCGCATAGAGTCCCGCCAGAACAGTTACCTGGGGAAACATGGTCATGGCAAGAATCAGGTAAAGGGCCGGCTTTCGCCCGCGAAACCTCAGTTTACCGAGGGCAAAGGCGGCAAATGAACCGGCTACCAGGGCCAGGGCAGTGGTCGCCGTGGCCACAACAGTACTGTTTACCAATCCCCTTAGGAACTGGTTATCCTGAAGCACTGTCGCATAGTTCTGCAGGGTTGGAGCAAACTCCAGTGTTGCAGGATCCCGCGGCACTGCTGTTGCCGGTGTCATGAAAAGCTGCGCTTCTGTTTTCAGGGAGGAGTTTACAGCCCAGTAAAAAGGAAACAACAGGTAAACTAGTATGACTAATATAACCATGTAGAAACCTGCCTTTTTAATAAGGGAGAAAAAACTTGTGCGTTTTTTCATTCTTCGTCAACTCCCATCATCTTCATATAAGAAAGGGCAAATATGAAAATAAAGATAAAAATAATAACACCAATAGCAGAAGCCAGGCCCATATTCCTATTGCCAATCAGTTGAAAATAGTTATAGCTGGCCATTGAATATGTACTGCTGCCCAGCATTACCTGGAAGATATCGAAGACCCGCAACGCATCGAGGGTGCGGAAAATCAGGGCAACTACCATGGCCGGTTTTAAAAGGGGCAGGGTGATGGCAAAGAATTGTCTGATCTTACCGGCACCGTCTATCTCTGCTGCTTCAAAAATATCTTCGGGCATGGTCTGCAACCCTGCTAACAGCAGCAAAGCCATAAACGGCGTTGTTTTCCATACATCAACAGCTATCAGGGCGGGCAACTGGTAGCCTCCGGCAGCTAGAAAAGCAACAGGGCTGTCAACTAAACCAAGCCAATCTAAAAATGAGTTGAACATACCTACCCGGCTCGGTGCCAGCATCCACTCCCACATGCGGGCTGAAACAACTGTAATAACCGCCCATGGAACGAGCATGGCAGCACGCATTGCCCCCCGGAAAGCAAACTTACTGTTCACTACCAGGGCTATGGCCAGGCCCAGGATCAGCTCCAATAATACAGATATAACAGTAAAGCCGACTGTATTTTTCACTGCATCTATAAAGTTAGGATCTGTTGCTCCCAGGACATAACGCTTGCCAAACAAGTTGAATTGATTCAGTTCGCGGTAGCGTACGGGCTCACGGGGCAGCTTATCTATTGGCCGCTCGTAAAGCTGTTGACCTGTATCGGGATCGAGTAATAGCTCACCGGATACTTCATCAATCAGCGGTTCAAGTTCGGTGATATTCATGCTGAGCAGGCGCCGGTAATTATCAAAACCGACAAAGCTTGTTTCCTGGCCGCTGGCAAAAACCCGGTCAGTGAAGCTGGTATAAAATACCTGGGCCAGAGGATAAAAAGCTATTAATGTAATAATAATCAGGGCGGGTAATAGGAGTTTTAATGCCAGTTTCTCTTCGCGCCTGGCCAGTTTCGAAAGCTTCGGTTTCCGGGTAAAGAACCCCTTCTCCTCAGGAGCATTACTGTTTTTTGCAGCCACCTGTCCCCCTCCTTCAATAGAGTTGTAAATATTATCATTAAAAATATTCTGCTGCCTGATCTTTCCGGGTTCCAATTATTTCTTACAACACTACAATCTCCACTTTTATAGCTGCCGCATAAATATCTTGCTAACCGGCGGTGCTCTCCCTGAGCACTATTTCATGCGGCAGGACAACCTCCCAGCGATCTAAAGTTTTCCCCTCGATCAGCTTGATCAGCATTCCTGCCGCCTTGGAGCCCATCTCGATGATCGGTTGACGAACCGTAGTCAGGGCAGGATGATAATAAGTTGACATGGGTACATCATCAAAACCTGCTACTTCTATGTCTCCGGGGATTTTCAGACCTTGATCCAGAAAAGCCTTCATAGCCCCGAAAGCCATCAGGTCACAGGCAACAAACAGTGCTTCCAGCTGAAGATCTTCATTAACTATCTCCTGGCCAATTCTGTAACCATCAGCCGCATTTAAAGAACCAGTTTTAACCAGGCTCTCATTAAAACACACACCAAACCTGTCAAGCGCCTGCCTGTAACCAAGGAATCTTTCTTTACCGGTAAGATGATCCTCTGGCGAAGCCTGTATCATACCTACCCTGTTATAGTTTTTTCTGAGAAAATATGCGGTCATATCGTATGCAGCCTTGCGGTGGTCTATGCGGATGCTGATTAAGTTTTTACCATTATAACTAACATTAACCAGGGATATAGGTATGGAAGATTTCTTAAAAAATGCTTTATGTTCCTTAAGCAGCCTGGAAGTTAAGAATATAATTCCATCGACAAGCTTGTCGTTAAGCATTACCAGAAGCTCAACCTCTTTTGCCGACGAACCGAGCGAGTTACTGATAATCAGGTTATAACCTTTGTTGTAAGCAACATCCTCGATACCTTTAATTAGTACAGAAACAAATAAATTATCGATATCAGTTACTACTACACCGATTGTTTTGCTCTTTTTGTAAACCAGGCTTCTTGCTGTTGGATTAGGTTTAAAATCGAGAACTTCAATAGCATTGAGAACTCTTGTGCGGGTTTCCGGGCTAACCGGCTTGGAGTCGTTTAATACCCTGGAAACGGTTGCTTTTGATACTCCAGCTTTTTGGGCTACCTGGGTAATCGTCACCGCCATCAGGAATCGACCTCCTGTACAACTCATTATAGGAAACCGGTTTCCTGATGTCAAGTATTTTTCTGATATTTTTAATATAGGTTGTATTGCGTGTTTAAATGTCCCGTGGTAGAAAAAAACAACTGATCAACATAAAACAAATTATTCAACTGTAAGTTCTTCCCGGGTGTTGTAATCGTAATGCCGGTATTCATCAGTTATCCTGTCCTGAAGGTAGAGAATATTATAAGCATCCGGGGGTTGCTTGCGCACCGCATCATAGAGGGAATAAGCTTCGTCCCGGCAATTGGGGCAGCCCTGCGGGGGGATAACGATACAATATATGTTATAGCGCCCCCTGCTACCGGCAGCCTGAGAACTGATGGCAAGGTAACCTGGGCAGTCGGGGCATATCTTTAGCGATTCCACCTGGTTCTCATCAATCTGGTCGGTATCATAAAAGATACGGCGCTGCCTGCGAACCATCGGGCCAAGTGTCCGGCGTGTTTCTTCCGCCAGTTCATGACGGTGGTGGAAGATGCCGGTCAGTTCTCCAACTACATCCTTCAGGGCATCTTTGATCAGGGGATCTTCCCTGAATTTTTGTTCGTGGTAATCGGGTTCATATAAATTAGAATAATCGATTCCGGCCATGGCCATAATAATTCCCATGTTAACATAGGGAAGGGCAGTTTCAATTGAATAGCCTCCCTCCAGCACGGCAATGTGGGGAGCCAGCATTTCATTCAGCACGGCATAACCGCGGGCTGAAAACTTCATGTTGGCCAGCGGATCGCTGTAATGGTTGTCCTGGCCGGCAGAATTAACCACCAGGTCGGGCTGGAATTCCTCCAGCACGGGCAGTACCAGCTCTTCCAAAACATACATGATTCCCCGGTCAGTTGTTCCCGGCGGCAGCGGCACATTTAAAGTAGTGCCGCGGGCCAGCGGTCCGCCGCTTTCATCAACAAAGCCGCTGCCCGGATATAAGGTGCGTCCATCCTGGTGAAAGGAAATAAAAAGCACATCGGGATCGTGCCAGTAAATATCCTGGGTGCCGTCACCATGGTGCACATCGGTATCGACAATGGCAATCCGTTTTACTCCATATTTTTTCCGCATGTATTCCACCATTACCGGTTCATTGTTGATGTTACAAAAACCGCGGTTACCATGCACAACCCGCATGGCATGGTGCCCCGGTGGTCTGACCAGGGCAAAACCATTCTTAATTTCACCCTGCATCAACGCGTCAGCAATCACCAGCGCTCCGCCGGCAGCAATACGATGAGCTTCCGTTGCCTGCGCTTCAATATTGGGCACGCAAAAATGTACCCGGGCAATATCCTTGTTACCGGCCAGACGGGGTTGGTACTGGCGAATCTGAGGCAAATCCATGATTCCTTCCTCAAAAATCTGGTCCCTCGTGTATAAAAGCCGCTCCTCCCTTTCGGGGTGAGTAGGTGATATGGCCCAATCAAAAGCAGGAAAAAATACCAGACCAGTCGGTTTCACCGCCACCTCTTTATTACCACGCATCTCCTTTAAACCTCCCCCCGGGCCATCCATCACTGCACCCCTTCAAATTCATCGATCACACCCGGGGCAATCTGGATTCCCACGTCAAAAAGCTTGCCAGTGGTTGACCAGCCCCGGACCATATTAAACTGCTCTTCCAGAAAATATTCATAGCGGTCTGCATACTGTCCTATACCAAGTTTTCCGGCAACTTCCTGCAGCCCGGACAGGGCCAGCGCTTTTGCATCGGCCAGATGGCTGGCCTTAAATTCGCCGCCGATCCCTTCCCTATCCAGCCGGTAAATCTGCTGCCTGGTGTCGGCATGCAGCAGCAGGGAGAGGGTTGGGCGGGATATAGCCGCTCCCAACGCATTAGCTACCGGCGCACAGCGGTGCACTACTGCCTCACAGTTAAATCTTTCTGCCAGTGATGGAATAAAAGCCCCGGCTGCCGCTCCGATGCCGATTACCTGCTCTGCTGTAACCCGGCGCTTGTTAACCAGCTCCCAAACTTTATAAGCCGGTTCCTCTTCCCAGGTTTTAAACATTTCTTTTATGCTCGCTTCCAGCCTGCTGTTTACCAGCTCTACAATATCCCTGGCCAGTTTCTGCGCTGGAATCCCGGCCTGGGCAGCAAGTTCTTCCAGGGCACGGACGGACAGCTCAGGTAAACCGATAGAGCCATTTTCCAAGACGTTGTAAGCATCTGTCGGTGTAACTGCCGGGCCGCCGAAACAGGCTGCCGGTCCCAGGCGTTCCGGCCCGATGCTGATTTGGCCTTCCTGCAAGCGAACAGCACTATCACCACCCAGTGCGATAGAACGCACTGCAAAAGCATGAACATTGGAGTAGTGACCACCGATTACCGCACCGCGAGAAGCATAAAGCGGTTTACCCTCCAGGATTAATGCCAGGTCGGATGTTGTTCCGCCGATATCAACCACAACTGCAGTCCGGCCGTTCATGGTCAGGGCAAAGGCTCCCATTACACTGGCGGCTGGACCTGAAAATACCGTTTCACAGGGAAATTGCAATGATACATCCAGTGGCATTGTTCCCCCGTCGGCCTTCAGTATACTAAGCGGGGCTTCAATACCCCGGAGGCGCAGGGCATTTTGCATTCCGGTAGCAAAATATGTCCACTTATCCCTGGTAACCGCCGTATAATATGTGGTAACTGCCCGTCGTAAAAAGTTAAGCTCCCCCGACACCTCATAGCCCCTGACAACATCCAGGTCAGGATATTGATTCTGCAGTATTTCGCCAACCCGGCGTTCATGGCTGTTGTTCCGATTTGAAAACTTACCAATTACCGCCACCTTATTGAGACCCGCTTCTTTAATACTCTCGCCAATCTTAATAATTTGCTCCTGATCGAGGGGCTCGGTTATGCGCCCGCGAAAATCTATTGCACCATTAGCCAGGTATGCCTGGGGGAAAAATTCAAGCTGCTTTAAGTTTAATCCCGGTCCGGGGATCAGGATCATCGCCACCGGATCACCCCCACCGGTAGCTAAAAGATTTGTAACCAGCGTAGTGCTGAAAACAACCCGCTGCAGGTCGCTGGCCTTTCTATCCTGGAGCAGTTCGTCCAGAACAGACAAGATGGAACCCTCCAGGTCGTCCTCTTGAGTAGGGTGCTTAGCCATCTGTAATATCTTGTTCTCGCCGTACAGAACTCCATCGGTATAGGTACCGCCTACATCTATGCCAACCAGCATGCCACCACTCCTAAAATAGAAATCACTTTTTACTATAAGTATCACCGTGCTTAATCCTGCTGTTGTAAAATTATTTCGGTGGAGAACTTCATAATCCTGCAGTAATGGAGAATGTGTATGCTTCTAAGGCAGCAATGCCTGGGATGTTTAATCTCTCCTGCGAAAAGTGTGCCTGACATTTTTTCAAACAATTGATGCCTGTAATAAACTTTGTTAAACTTAAGGCACTCGCGGGGCAAAATATGCTTTTGCTGCAAACAGGGGAGGCTCATAGACAATGGAACAATTTGCGGTGTTCAAAACAATTCAGCAAAGAATCTCAATCCGAAGCTACTCTGAACGCCCGCTCGACACAACCTTACTGGACGACCTTGAAAATTATATCGAAAATATCGACAGCGGCCCTTTCGGTACCAAACCGCGTTTAAGTTTCTTTAACTTGGAGCCCCTTGAGAAAAAAGAACTGCGCGGCCTGGGCACCTACGGTTTCATTAAGGGCGCCAGCCTCTATATTTTATGCGCAGTCGACAACAAGGACGGAGCTATGGAAGACCTCGGATTTTGCCTTGAGAGGATCATCCTCAAAGCAACCAGCCTCGGCCTGGGCACCTGTTGGCTTGGTGGAACTTTTAAAAGAGCTTCCTTTGCCAGGCAGATGGATCTTCAACCGGGCGAGCTGCTTCCGGCTATAACCCCGGTTGGTTATCCGGCAGAAGATATAAACCATAGAGATCAGCTGACCCGCCTGGCCGTTAAAGCAAAGAATCGCAAATCCCGGGCTGAACTTTTCTATGGCCCCGACGGGAAAACACCACTCGGGCAAGAAAATAACAATCCTTACCACGATGCCCTTGAGGCAGTACGCCTGGGTCCATCGGCATCAAACCGCCAGCCCTGGCGGATCAGCAGGGACGAAAAAGGCAAATATCATCTCTATCTGATGGAAAATAAAATCTATAACCGGCTGATGGGCAAAATCCGCTTACAAAATATAGACATGGGAATTGCCATGTGCCATTTTGCCCTGGTGGCTGAAGAGCAAAACCTGCCCGGTATGTGGAGAAAAACAGCAGATGCGCCGGTATTCCAGGGACTGAAATATATTGCAACCTGGTCGGAACAGTAACCAGGTTAAGTTAAACTTTTTTTCTCGCTGAATAAATAGTCATCCCAACCTTATAAAATACAATAAGACAGGGATGCATCACAAAAACATCCCAGACAACATGGCCTTCTTTTCCGTACCGCTTTCACCAGTTATTAATACCGTAGAGTTGCTTTTTGCCACTTTGTTGGCCTGTTCCCTGGCTTTTCTAATCATAAGGCTGCTGCCCACAATATCTTTATAAGAATACCAGGGACTGCTCTGGCTCTTACTGATTTAAATGAATTAGGTCTTTTATAAACTTGGACATCTTCCGGTGGTGAGTCCCCTGCCAGTAAACACGGCCGCATTGTTTACAGCACTTATAATCCTTAACCGTAACCTTAACACGAGGTGGCACTCTGTCTTCTACTTCCGCCGCAGAAACATCCTGCAGTACCTCATTGCAGCGAAGACAAAGCCGGAAAGGCCGAATTGCGTTAAATAAGTCAAACCGGCGGAGGACCTCTTCTACCTGTTCACGCGGCTTTTCTGAGCGCACCAGGTAGCCATGGGTCACTTTTGAGCGCTTGAGCAAACCCCGGTCTCGGGTGAGTAAAATTCTTTTTTCCCCGGCAGAAATATCGGCTAACTCATGATCGTGATAACTATTATCGTAAAGTGTATTAAAACCGAGCATTCGCAGGTAGGAAGCAAGTTTACCCAGGTGGACATCAAGCACAAAACAGGACTCGCGCAGCGGTTTTGGTCGCACTCTAACGAGGGGGGTGATATTTAAAGACTCAAAAACAGGATAAACACTAATCAATTCGCCATTATTGACCCGGTGTGAAAAATCTACCGATTTACCCCCGGCCAGGATAAGATCGACCTCAGTATGGGGCACGCCAAGAGCCTCAATTAAATCTTTAACCGTCGGCCGCCCAAACAGGGAATGGCAAAAAGCTACCTGTCTTCTCTCTGGCATTAAGAAATCATTTAATTCGGCATAAAAGCGAATAGTAACTGTAGAAGGCACTGGCCTGTCTCCTTTAGGCCGGTTTATTAATAAGTCAGGCAAAACGTCCCACTGACTTTTTGTTGCCCGGGATAACACTGCCACCACTGCTCATCATCGGCAATGGGTACGGTACTATCCCAATCACCGCTGTGATTTACAGCAGCAACCATAGCATCAATATAAGTTAATGATATCAACCGTTACTATTAAGTCAACCAAATAATCCTCCCGGCTACATAGTCCCAGCGGTTTCTTAAAAGATATCTGTTTGGCTTAAAGAAAATCTATCTATTCTTTATGATATAATTGCTATACTAAATTTTGCTCCTGCTTGAATATGCATTGAAAAGGGAGATTGAACCCTGAACAGAATTAAAGAGATTTTTTATCCACAAAAACAGATTGTATATCAACCCGGGCAAGAACGACGCCAGTTACGAATTGCCGATTATACAAAGTGGCTCCTAATCCGCATCTTTATTTTAGCCACCCTGATTGTCATTGTCCTCGTTCCTTTAATCCTTTACTTAATGCCGGCTTTCGAAGGAAGAGAGGTTACCGTTGGCCAGGCTGTTATATTTATCGTGCAGAGTCTCACCACAACGGGCTATGGCGAACTACTACCTTTTCATTCATTTCCAATGATTTTCCTGACAATTGTGCTGATGATTGCCGGCGTTTTTATGATTTTTATGATTGCCGGCACTTTAATGGCCTCCCTGGTTGAAAGCCGCATCACTCCAAAAGCGCCAACCCAAACCAAGCTTGCTGATCATGTCGTCTTTACTACTTTTAATGAAACGGTTGCCCGCACTATAGATCTTCTTAACCATCATCATGTTCCATACATAGTAGCTGTAGAAGAGCAGCAACAGGCCGTTGAGTTAATGAGGAGAGGCATTTACGTCATCTGTGCTGATCCAAAATATGATGAGGGCTTGAAAAGCCTTAACACCAAGGCAGCCAAGTTGGTTGTCGCTACCAATGCCGATACCGATAATATAAATATTACCCTCGGAATATCAACTGCTTGTGACACACCGGTTCTAGCAATGATGGAGAATGAAAAAAGAGCCGAGCTGGCTTACGCAGCCGGAGCCAAACAAGTGGTTACCCTGGAAGAAACCCTTGGTAAACAGCTGGTAGACTGGATCTGCGCTGATGCCAGTCCGACAAAATTTTTAGAACTCATTAAAGTTGAAGTATCCCCGGAAATAATTTCCCAGCTTAAACCAAGTATTATTCATGTCGGAACAAACAGCAAGTTTAGAAGCGAATCTATTGGTGATTCCAGGCTGCGCACAAAAACAGGTGCCACTGTGGCAGCAGTATGGAATGAAGACGGTACTTTATCAACTCCTTCCGCAGAAACATTTATCAATGAATCGACCTTGCTGGTCCTCGGACCCCATAACAATGTTGACCGCCTCGCTTCTCTGATGGGAGGCCCCGGCCCGGGAGGTCATGTTGTATTGATCGGTGCCGGAAGGGTCGGCCAGGAAGCAGGCAAGCGGCTAAATGAATCCGGCATAAAACCGTGTGTTGTAGATATTCAGGAACGACCATTGCATTTCGAAGGAACCCTGATCGTGGGCGATGCCACAAAGCCGTATGTCCTGCAAAAGGTAAGAATAGAAGAAGCTGACACCCTGATTGTAACAATCAACGATGATAGCTTAAATATTTTTATCGTTCTGGCTAACAGCTTAATAAACCCTGATGTCGATGTAATGGCCCGTGCTGTTCATGCAGATGCAATCGATCGCCTGCATCAGGCAGGTGCCAATCATGTTCTGTCCGAATCCATTCTCGGTTTTCAGCTGCTGCAGATTGCCATGGTTGAAATGGGC
Source organism: uncultured Syntrophomonadaceae bacterium (assembly GCA_964390725.1). GTDB lineage: Bacteria > Bacillota > Dethiobacteria > DTU022 > DTU022 > JAABTH01. The sequence continues at coordinate 30,146 of CAYMIW010000028.1, forward strand.
GTACTGCCTAAGCTATCAAACTCTGTTCTTCGTGAAATCACCTGGATTTCCGGGCCAACCACCATTTCTGATTTAACTGCTAAATATAAAGGCAATTTTAAAATCGTCTGCATCGTTAGGAACAATGAAGTTATTGAACCCTCGATAAGCTTTACCTTAGAAAAAGACGACCGTTTAGTAGTGCTCGGCCACCCCGATCACCTGAAAACAATCACCGAAACCAAGTAGGATAATTGCAATTATCAGGTCAGCAAATAGCGGCTGACAAACCACTCGTTTCCACTCCTGAAAACAAGGAACTCCGCACAGTTGAGGAAGAATAAACGCCGGTATTTCAAACATTTTTCAGCCTGGCTGAAAGTTTGAGGATTAGCCAGTATTCACAGAGGCACCTGGGTATTACAGGTTAACTTAACTACTCTACTGTTATTCAAGCACGGTAACAAACACCTCAACTAATTCAGGATCAAACTGTTTACCTGCAAAGCGTTTAAGCTCGCTAATCGCTTCATCATCTGTCCGGGCTTTACTATACGGCCGATCATTAGTCATTGCATCAAAAGCATCAACAATGCTTAATATGCGACACTCAACGGGAATAGAATCTCCTTTCAAACCCAACGGATAACCTCCTCCATTCCAATGTTCATGATGTTTCAAAATTAATTCAGCGACAGTTGATAAATCGGGAGATGATGAGGCAATACGATAACCTTTCTCCGGGTGCATTTTCATTATTTCCCATTCTTCCTCATTTAGTGGCCCGGGTTTGAATAATATCTGATCAGGTATCCCAACTTTACCTAAATCGTGAACCTGGGCCAGGAGAGACAGGTCGCCCAGCTGATTGGCATTCAAACCCAACCTGACCCCCATTTTATTTGACAAATGTTGCACTCGATCAGCGTGCCCTTCAGCGATAAAATCTCTTTCTGCAAGTGCAGACATAAGAGCCTGGACTATCTGGTTGCGAGAACTTTTTCGGTGACTTAGTTTATCCCGGTACATCAGGTCATCAGCTTTTTTAAGCAGATCATAAAGCGAACCATCCGTTGGATTTTTAGAGGTTGCAAGCCCCAGGGATAAACTTAAAGGCAGTTCGAGTGAAGCCTGGTTAACCGTAAAAAGGCCCGATCTAATGCGGTTGCAGATCTGCTCTCCCGTCGAGCCATCTGTTTCAAGAAGTATTGCGGCAAACTCATCTCCACCTATCCGAGCCAGGACATCACCCTGCCGTAGAGATTCTTTTAAAATGTTTGCGCAATCAATCAGAACCTGATCCCCTTGATTATGGCCCATCGTATCGTTGATCAGCTTTAAACCGTCCAGATCAGCTGATATTAATGAAATTGGATAATAGCGGCTATTTGTCAACCTGTTTAACTCATCTTCAAAATAATAGCGGTTATAAAGGCCGGTAAGTTGATCGTGCAAGCTCATGTAACTTAATCTGTTTTCATAACCTTTACGCTCCGTAATATCCTGCACCATTCCGATCGAATAAACTATTTCGCCAGCGCTGTTTTTAAAATGCTCGCAACGTTCAAGAACATAGCGCACTTCACCGTTGGCCTGAGGCACCACCCGATGCTCTACCTCATATGAATCCTTTCCGGTAATTATTGAATCTTTATAAGCCCGGTCCACTGTATCCCGATCATCAGGGTGGATAAACTGTAAAAACGAATCATAGCTTGGGCTAAAAGCTTCTTTATCCAACCCGAATATGCGGTAAACTTCATCTGACCAACTTAGCTGACCGGTAGATAAATCATAATCCCAGCTGCCGACATGGGCTATTTCTTGGGTTTTTTTCAGCCTGCGTTCATTTTCCTGCAGATCCCTTTCAGTCTGAAGCTGGTTTTCCTGGCTCTTAATAATATAGGCTAAAACCAGGGTGGTAAGCGGATACAAAAGTAAGATTGGCAGGGCAAGCTGATTAACAACAGCGCTGAGAGATAGGCTTGGTATATATTGAAAAGAATAAAGCATTACCAAGTGGACAATCGCACTGAAGATAAGCAGGTTTAATACAGAGATTGATGCTATTTTTCTTTTGACCAGGTAAAAATATATTACACCAAATAGTGAAGACTGGATGATGGTGAAAATGCCCACTACAGCACCACTACCACCGATAAAAGCACGATAACCAATACCTATAACTGCTGCTACCAGGGCTGTATAAGGACCGCCGAATAATCCGGCAATGCTGTGAATGATCGTGCGGCCGTCAAAGATAACACCTGGCTCCAGAAGAACCGGCATGCGCATGCCCAAAACAGCAACAACACCGAATAGTAAACCGGACAATAAAGCATAAAAGATACTACCCTTTTCCCAGCGACGGATAATGATCGTATAAATAACAGTAGCCGAAACCAGCAAAGTAATGTTCTGAATAAAAGAAACTACCATGTTTAAACACCCACTCCAGTTAGCAAATTGTTATATCCCTTTAGTCTAACAATTTCAATTGACGATTAGCTGCGGGGTAGCCACTGTTAAACTTCCTGGAAGCGGCGAACATAATAATAGCGCAATGCTTGAACTGGTATCAGGCTGGTTGTTGGTGAATTTACAAATTCACTTAAATAACTATGCTGTTCTATAAGTAATCCCGACCACTGTTCGATCTCTTCCTTCTTCAGCGGATTTGCTTTACCGGTAATAGTTATGGCACTAATTAAATTAATACTCTCCGGCATAATCATAGCTCAAGGCTTCACCCCGGGTTTCAGATGCCTGTGCTATGTACGACTGAATTTATTACTATTAATATTATATAAATAGTTTTAATTTCCTGCTATTGTTTCTTTATTACAACAAACTTATCAACCTATTGACCTCATCCTGGTCAGTGAAAACCTGGCAGATCATCTAAAATATTAACATGCTCTCATTACATATCAAAATTTAGTTTGAATTCTTCACTCGCACGCCATTCATACGTCTACACCAACCAAGAAGCATAGCTACAGGTAGAAACAAGTTTTTCCTGACAATTGTACCTTGGTTTGGTACAAAGAATAAGACCCAACTAACCCAGTTGAGTCTTACCTTAAATACTTTATTAGTGTCTATGAGATCATGTTCATAAAACTGACGGTTAGATCAAACAAGGCAACCATAAGGCAATTGCCGGAATAAACATTGTAATGATAACCATCAAAATTTGTATGAGAAAGAACGGCACACCGCCACTATACACATCTTCCATTCCTACCTCAGGACATGAGCCTTTCAGTGCATATAGCGTTAGACCAACAGGAGGTGTTAAACCGGCAATTCCCAGGGTTATTAATATCAATACACAAAACCAGATTGGTTCAAAACCAAGTTCAATCACTGCAGGGGTAAATAAGGGTATTGTAATCATCATCAAAGCTATCGAATCCATAAAACAACCCATAATCAGCACACATACTATCATTAAACCAATGATAGCATATGGAGAAAGGGCTGATGTAACAATTGCATCGACTATTTCCGGACCTGCCCCAGTGAGACTAAGTACTCTTCCGAATATTGAGGAGCAAGACATAATCAGAAAGATCATCGTTGTCATTTTAGCAGTTGCATATAAACTATCCAATAGAATTTTCCAGGTTAACCTTCTATATGCAAGAGCAACTATAATTGAACCTACAGCACCCAAAGCAGCTGCTTCGGTAGCAGTTGCAATGCCTAAAATTATGACACCCACCACCAGGAAAACAATGATTAATAGTGGTAGAGCCCGGGCAATGTTAACGATTCTTTCTTGTGTAGTCATATTTTGCTTAACTTCTGTATTTGCAGGAACTACATCAGGATTAATATAGCTCATCACTATAATATAAACAACAAACAGAATTGCGATAATTATACCAGGAACAAGCCCTCCAATAAGAACCTTGCTTGGCGATACTTCAGCAAGTGTGGCCAAAACTATAGCTAATCCACTTGGAGGTATAAGAGCTGCTAAAGCAGCTCCCCCAAGAGCAGTGCCGCAAGCAAACCACTTTTTGTATCCTTCAGAAATCATTTTCGGAACCATGGTACTTCCCAATGTTGCGCTGGTAGCCAACGGAGCCCCACTTAAAGTTGCAAGAATTGTACCTGTACCAACAGTTATTAATGCGCTTTGTGCACGAAGCCTTCCGAAGATGCTTTCAACTGCGCTGGAAATAACATCAACCAGTCCGCACCTTACTATTATCTCACCCATAATAACAAAAAGAGGCACGGCGATCATAATAAAAGAGTTCAAGGAGTTAAACATACCGCTGCTTATAATATCAAAAAACCTTGTTCCTCCGTAAGCCACCAGAACTACTATGTTTGCGGCTAAAAAAGATAAGGCCACGGGAACACGGTTTAACATCAAAAAAAGAAAAACGCCTCCCAATAAAGTAATAACCAGCCACGTTTCCATACAAACCCTCCTAATCTATGTCAATTGCTGCATATAAGCGTAAACTAAATCTTTAGCATAATTTTTATTGCTTCAATTAACACTTTTAGCCAAGCGTCGCATATCAACAAATCTTTTTATATTACCAAATGTTTGAACTAAATGTTCGATCCCGAAAAAAAGCCAACCAATCGGCATTATTATCAAGATAAAAACCCTCGGGAACCTAATTGGATAATTAGTTACTAAGCCCTGTTCCCAAACATTATGAGTATAGGTGGTGGTTAGATACAGGAGAAAAATGCATATAGTTAGACTAAACAAACTTACAAATATATCATTTAGTGCTTTTATTTGTTCACTTGTATTTTTATATACAAAATCTACAGTAATATGGCCTTTTTGTCTTTGTACCCAAGCTACTCCAAAAAAAGTTACGATAAAAAGTGAATAACCACTAAATTGCATAACGAATTGCAATGATTGGTTAAATAATAAGCGCATCAATATTTCAGAAGTAACCATCAATGTCATGCAACAGATTACAAATATGCATATGATAGATGATAGCTTATAATAACCATTCAAACAGCGAGAGAACAGATCTGCAACTTTTTGCATTCAACACCCCTGCCTTATTTTATACTTAATATAACGCATTCAGCAGTTTTAACGCACAATTGAACCTGCTGAATGCGTTATATATTTGTTTTTAATAGCTACTGAACAGTTTGCCAGGCATCTTTAAAAAAGCCTTCCGGCGGATAATTAAGTTGTTCATAAATAGCTACAATCCTATTTACCATATCTTCATCTACTGCAGGCTTAAGTACTCCTTCAATATATGCTTCATAGAATGCATTCCTGTATCTTTCTGCTTCTTCCCCTGTGAAAACGATCTCCTTCATTCCTTTTTCTTCAATACTATCATAAATATTATTTAATTCCTCTGCGACATATGCATCAGCTTTTGGCGCAGCTTCTTTTACGGCATCATAAAGTGCTTCGCGCAGTTGTTCTGGCAAAGCATTAACACTATCAACATTTGCGAGTACAAAACTGTCACTAAATGAAATCGCAGGATAAATTACATATGGAGCAACTTCATAGTAGTTCCAGCTATCATAGGTAATACTTGCAGTTATTGCAGCATCAAGTACCCCTGACTGGAGGGCATCAACAGTGTCGGCATCTCCCATAAACATCGTGGTTGCTCCGTGCGCCTCAACACCAGGCATAAAAATAGAAGGGGCCCTGACCCTTTTCCCCTGAAGATCATCTATACTGTCGATAGGATCTTTAAGATAAACATGCAATGTACCTGCCGGATATTCGTCCAGAAGGGTAGAGTTAAATCTTCTGCGATGCACTTCATCCATTAAATCATAGTAACCAGCTTCATTTCGCTGTTCACGGGTTCCCCAAATGTATGTTGTAATAGCACCTTCAGGCAAATCCTCCATATAATATGCAGGAACGGTATTAACTACATCAACAACTCCATCACGAAGCATATGAATTTGATCTGGTCCATTTATAGTCTCCGGGCCCGAAACATTTATAGTTAACATTCCACCAGTTTTCTCTTCAACCGCTTCTACAAATATTTCAAATTGTTCTCTTGAAGTATTGCCCCGTGGCCAACTGGATGCTGCCTCCCAAACGACAGGGTCTCCTTCAAAAACTTCTATATCGCCATTAGCATCATCTGGTTCAACATCAACTGCTTCTTCTGCTGCATTGCAACCAAATATTAAACCAACCATTAAAAATATAACCAGAAATAGAACAGGGTACATTAAATTCTTTTTCATTCGTTTATCCTCCTGTGTTTAACAAATATTCAGTAGTAATTATTTCTTCTTTCTTTGCTCTGTGACAACTTCTTAGCATCGTCTAGATTATTGATTGCATCGATAGTTATTAAAGATCCTGTTATGTAAGATGAAACAACACTTCCTGGCAAACATTTTCAACGCACTTTCTGAAGCAAAGTTTTCAACACATTCCAGAAGACAGATTAATCTGCCTATCGATGCAATGTTGGTGATTGAACCACCCCCCTGTTGAGCCATACGAGGGATTGCATTCCTCATAAACAAAAACGGGGCTATCTATTTAGTCCCGAAGATTCTATTAAATCATCAAGATCAATATCAACAACCCCGCACTAAAAGTAAGAACAACACGAACTACAACTGCTTTGCCAATTATATAAAACGTTTGCTACCTTACCGGCTTTGGTGCAATTAGATTCTTTATAGACCTGCCGGACTGGCCTCAGCAAAGGTGCCCGCACCAATCATGATCGTCCCTTCAAGGTGCGGCTTGCTTACTTCTTTCCATACATTGGGTCCATGTTCAACTCCCTCTGGATAGAAGAAAACATTAGTGGTGTCCACATTTATAGGTGTGCCATTCACACCAATCTCCATTTTGGCACCTAACTGCTCCGGGTTGTCAGGATCTGAACCGATATGAAATACTAACTCTTTGAAATTTTCGTGACCATGCGCCAATACATGTGGATTAGGCTCCGGCATATCATAAATCCACCCGAATTCAGAATACATGTTTGCTCCGGGGATATGCACCCCACTCATATAGGTCATAGTAGGCATCTGACGATTAGTTACCTCAACAGCCACCTCGCGAAGGGGACTTCTTATAACATATGTTTCATAATCAAAATCCTTATCTTTCTTTGGCAACTCTTTTTTAGGCTCGTTTATACCACTGTTTGCATATATTTTTTCAGCATCAGCAGTACCAATAGTTACAACAATTTGAATATGAGGTTTATCCACTTTATTCCAATTTACAGGGCCATGTTTAACCCCTTTGGGGATAAATATCCCCGCGGAAGTGTTAAAGTTGATTGGCTGTCCTCCGATATAAAACTCAATATCTGCACCAAGAACCTGAGGTGTCTTTGGCTCAAGGCCAAAGTTTAATATTATCTGATCATAATCATGAACATGTTCATAAATGCAGGGGTTAGGATCAGGGACTGCATATATCCAGTTAATAAAAGCATGGCATGTGTCCTGGTTGACCTGACCTTTGCTCATATATGTCAGTTCTTTTATATTTTTAGCTCCGATGGTTTCTTTAATTGAAGGGTTACGTACCAAGTATTTTTCTCCATCTACCGGACTCATATTGCGATTTTCCTCCTTTTTGTTAAACTGAACCAGATTATTAATTAAAAATATAATTGTTTGGACAGGTATTTTAATTTAACATTTACAATCATAATAACCACGACATATGTCAAATTTACCCAGTTGCACTCCACCTTCCCAGAGTTGTACCATTTTACTGTCCCGCCAATACTTTTCTACATGGTGATCGCAAGCATAACCATAAGCGCCCATTAATTCCATTGCTTTATTAGTTACCATAACTGCAACATCAGCAGAATAGACTTTGGCCATAGTTGCTTTTGACATCATTACTTCCGGGTTCAAACCATACATTTCAGGATGATCCATCATATATGCTGTTGCAAAGTTGAAACTCCTTGCTGTTTCTATGCCTGTGGCCATCTCTGCCAGAATACCCGCTGCTATTGAGTGCTGTCTGATCGGCTTGTTCGCAACAATTCTTTCACCTGTATGCTTCAAGGCTATTTCATATGCAGCCTGAGCATTACCAATAACCAGGGAAGCTGTATTTAAACGTGCACACAAAATGCAAAGATGTAGTATTTCAGCATCTTTTCCGGGGCCAGCAGCTCGGTATTCTTTAGGAACTCTTACATTATCAAAATTTACAACGCAGCTTCTGTCACCCTCCATACCGGCTTTTTTCTCAAACTGATCATACGAGACACCTTCACAATCATGAGGTACATAAATAAGGGCAATGCCTTCATTGCCCAGTTCTGCATCAGTTGTGCAGGTAAGACAGTATAAATCTGATACGCCACTATTTGATCCCCATATTTTTTGTCCGTTTATTACCCATTCATCACCCTCTAAACGGGCAGTAGTTTTTATTTTACGCCCTTCAAGAATTGGGTTTTCAATATCACAGCCGCCACCACCGTGCGATCCACCGGCCTCTGTCATGGAAAAACAACCAAGTTTTAATTCGTCAGTACAATATAGTGGTGCAAATTTATCCATAACTGTTTTATTGCCAGCCACACCCGCCGGTTGGAAACACCAGCCTGTAACTGTAGCTGCCGCGCCTATACCGCTATCGCCCCGTCCAAGTTCTTCGTGTATAACACCCATAGTCACCAAGGAGGTGATACCTCCACCACCATATTCTTCAGGAAGCGATAGTGACTGGGTTCTTAAATTCTTGTTCATTGATGTCAGGATCTTATCTACCATTTCATGGTTGCCGTCTACTTGATCCCGATATGGCATAATCTCTTTTTCAACAAAGTCATGATATGTTTTTGCAATCAAGCGGTCCTCTTCTTTCAGGAATAGTTCGTTATAATACATTTGCTGGTAATCCTCCTTAAAGTGTTATTGTTATTTCACCCATTAAAACTCAGGCTTAAAACCTTCAAAGTGTCCTACTAAAAAAAAACTATTTGATTTAATGTATATTACAGTTAGTTAGGATAGATTAATTATCTTTACACAATGTTATATGAAATCAATTGAAAGTATAACTATAGACATAATTGCGTATTATCAGTTAATTCTGTATACAATATATATTTTTTATTTCCCCTGTCAATATCAGCAGAAATCTTGGATCGCTCATTAAAAAAAACTAAGCTTAACAGTATATGATCAATGCTTTTCGTTATTAACAGGTTAAATATTTTTTATTCTGAAGCACTTGCATGGGGAGTATTTTATAAACAAATTAAGTGATTCGAAGCTTACAAATGTTATTAAAAGCATTTTATGAAGCTATAAAAATGTAGACAGGTAAAACGAGAGAGAGTAATAACAACTAGTTTTAATCTTTTTTTTCAGTTTGGTAATAATAATTCTCCTGCATTTCCATAACCCTTCGCAATGAACTGTTTAACCTTTCATCACCAAAAACACCTGCATGAAAAGCTTCCTCAAGTATATGCACCGCCTCAACCTGTAGATTATAACTATGCCCGATCAACAAAAGATCTGTTCCAGCCAGAAAAGTTTCAACTATTGTTTCATCCCAGCTGTAATTCTCCGTTAAGGCGCCCATTTCGAGATCGTCAGAAACTATAACCCCTTCAAATTTAAGATCTCTGCGTAATATATCAACCAAGGTTTTTGACATCGTTGCCGGTTTATCGTCAATACCGCTGACAACAAGGTGGGCGGTCATTATCATTGGGATACCTGCTTCGACTGCTTTTTGAAAAGGGATTATTTCAAAAGCAAAAAGCTCATCTTTGTTTTTCTCCAACACGGGCAGATCAACATGGGAATCAATTAGGGTCGATCCGTGTCCCGGGTAATGTTTGCCAACAGATATAACCCCTTGTGATTCCATTCCTCTGAAAAGAGCTCTTCCATAAGTGCTGACAATATCAGGATCGCCACCGAATGATCGGCTGCCAATTACAGTATTTTGTGGATCAGTGTTTATATCTAGAACAGGAGCAAAGTTAACCATAATGCCGAAACCGTTTAGTTTTTCAGCCATAGCCTGCCCTACCTGATAAACATCATCTTCACTCAATCGGGCCATTTCTGCTGCAGCCGGGAAAGTTTCACCAGGTAACCGCGAGATAGAACCGCCTTCTTCATCTATGCATACCAGTAAAGGGAATTCAGGGTTGGATAAATCCTTTAATTCGGCAATAAAATCTTTCAACCAGTCTTCCCGGATATAATTACGTTCATAAATAATCACCCCCCCAAAGGGGTACTCTGCCCACATTTGTTCAACCTGATCATCAACTTGATTGCTATCCAGGCCAACAATAATTAACCCGGCAATTTTTTGGCGCAGACTCATCTCCGTAATTACTTTTTCAATTCGATCAGGTTCCTCCTCAACAACTTCTTCTTCCAGCGGCAAAACCGGATCAGAATCGCCTGAGCACCCGATTATCAAAACAATAAAACCCACTAAAATAAGCAAAGCAAATCTTTTCGCCATCAATATTGTCTCTTTCTTTTTATTTCGCTTAATTTCAATTTCATGGTAGCCTTTATCTTTTTCGCAATTCAATTTGTATTTCCTCTTAACTACTTTGTCTCTTGAAATTGCCTGTAAAGTCAGTTTAAATTTTCATCTATGGTTAACACCTGAGCCAGTTGGACTGAGACTTTTTACATCCAGCTATGGCCGATCAATCTTATAATATATCCATTCTACCTTAAAACAGACGCTCAGGCTATCAAGTAATCCTTTATACTGAGCACTTATTATTTGCTTCTCAGATGTCGAGTATATTTCTAAGGGTTTAAGATCAGAAACCCTTAATTAGTTCCTATGAGTAAAATATAAGCGGGATTTTTTTAGCGGGGAGATATAAAACAAGCAGG
>CAYMIW010000029.1:0-38495 GCA_964390725.1 uncultured Syntrophomonadaceae bacterium
TCTTTGTCTCTAAAACACTTACCTGCTAAATCCCTACAATAACTTTACACTATGAAGGGTATATCAACCTTGTTCAGAATCATATTATTATGGGTTAAGAGGTATTTTATACTGACACATAATACCAATTTATGGTAGAATAGATTATTGCTTGGTGATAATAGGATTGCTTGCGGGCAAACTTGAGCATATGGGTTATAATAGGCAAAGGATTACTGTTCAGCAGGGCAGCCCGGGGAGGGAAAATTGTCATGACTGCAATAAGAGGCCCGGTTAAATTTATAGATGGCTTGGTTGATCGTTTATCGGCTGTGATCGGTGCCGTTGCCCTGTCCCAGTTTCCACAGTTTTATGGCCAGTACATTCAGCGATTGGGTGGTCACCTCGATGAGGCGAGGCTGATGCTTGATCAATATAAAAAAACTGCTGCTTCACTCAGTTTGACCCTCGATCAGTATATCAAGGAACATCTTGAATCCGGAAGTGAAGTTTTTGTATCAACAGGGGAAGTTATAAATGCCCTGGCAGAGCGATATGAAACTCTGGAAAAAGCTTACCTGGCTTTACAGGATGCCAATATCTATAATCGTTGGGTTGTTTTTTTAAGAGAAGTGGACTGGTCAATTGCTGCCGGAACCTGGGAAAATTTTGTCCCGGGAATACCAACTACCGCTGAAGGACTAATATATGCAATGTGTGGTTTGCTGCTCGGTTGGGCGCTTTATAGCGGTCTTAAAAGTATTCCGGTTTTATTTATTAGCCATAATAAACGAAGTAATAAAGAAAAAGAGTCACGGGTAAGAAAAAGGAGGTAATTATTTGTCTGAAGATTATTCGATCTACCATTTGCCGAACGGAATCAGGCTGCTTTTTTTAAACACAGATAAGTTTAAAACAATTTCAATGGGGCTTTTCATACATTGCGACCTGGACCGTGAAACTGCAGCATTGAATGCGCTGCTTCCTTCAGTATTAGAACAGGGCTGCCGGCTTTATCCGGATAACCTGACCCTGCAGAGAAAACTTGAAAACTTATTTGGTGCTGAATTGTCAACTGACATTATAAAAAATGGCGAACGTCACATTATCGCTTTTGGCCTTGAAGCCGCTCATGGACGCTTTACCGGAGAAAACGGCCATTTAATGAAGGACAGCATGACGATTTTGGGTAATGTGATAAAAGATCCTCTCCTTGAGGATGGTGCATTTCGACAGAGTTATGTAAAACAGGAAAAAAACCAGCTAATCAAAGATATCAAGGCGCTCCTAAACGATAAGTCTGCATATGCCGTCGAAAAATGCCTCTCAGCTATGTGCGCCGGAGAAAAATACGGGGTTTACAAGCTGGGTCGCATTGAAGATTATGATCTGATTAGTGCTGAAGATTTATACCAGCATTACCAGGAAGTATTGAAAGAGAATCCAATTGATCTTTACGTGATTGGGGATCTTAATGAAAATGAGGTTTTTGAGACAGCGAGTAGCATTTTTTCTTTTTCCCGTGAAAAAACTGCATGCCCGCTATCACCTGCTGAAATTGGCCACCAGGTGAAAGAAGTGCGTGTTATAGAAGAACAGATGACCGTAAACCAGGCTAAGATGGTACTCGGTTTTCGTACATCTATTCCATTCAATGACCAGTTATTTTGCGCGCTGCTGGTATACAGTGGGGTCCTGGGAGGATTTCCCCACTCCAAGCTCTTTATGAAGGTGCGTGAAGAGGCGGGCCTGGCTTACTATATCCACACCCGATTGGAGCGGCATAAGGGTTTGATGTTAATTGCTGCCGGTATTAATGCGGCTGATCAGAAAAACGTTCAAGAAATAATTAAGGCTCAGATGACTGAGATGCTTAGTGGTGCCATTACTGATGCCGAGCTTGATAATACCAAGCGGGGCCTGGTCAACCAACTGCTCTCCCGCCAGGATAATCCAAGTCAGCTGATTGCGTTTCATCTCGATGGGGTGGCCGGAGGGGTTGATTATAGCTTTGATCAGCTAATCAGGGGTATTGAATCTACAGATATTGACCGGATCAGGATGGTTGCGGAGAAAATCACCCTTGATACTGCGTATCTACTAAAACCACGTGAAGGCGAGGTTGTTCAGGATGACAATTAGCCATGTATTAATAGAAAACCACGCCCTGCAGGAATCTCTTTACCACTACAGGATAGAACCTGGTTTTGATTTATACATTCTGCCCCGTCCGGGTTATCGAAAAAAATATGCCATATTTTCAACCCGGTTTGGTTCAGTTGATAACAGCTTTCGCGTAGAGCCGGAACAGGATTATACCGAACTGCCTGACGGAGTGGCACATTTTCTTGAGCATAAGCTTTTTGAAGATGAACAGGGTAATGTATTTAATCGTTTCGCCGAGTTGGGTGCTTCGGCAAATGCTTTTACTTCTTTTACCCAGACATCCTACCTTTTTTCAGCAACAACAAATTTTGAAGAGAGCCTTGGTGAATTGCTCCGTTTTGTCCAGGAGCCATATTTCACTAAAGAGACGGTAGCGAAAGAACAGGGGATAATCGGGCAGGAAATTAAAATGTATGAAGATCATCCCCACTGGCGGGTCTTTTTTAACCTGCTTGAATCGCTCTATCGTGTTCATCCTGTGCGAAATGATATTGCCGGTACTGTTGAAAGTATTGCTCAGATTACCCCGGAGCTTTTATATCGCTGTTACAATACCTTTTATCACCCCAGTAATATGGCTATCTTTATTGTCGGCGACCTTGAGCCGCAAAGAGTGGCCGAGCAGGTGGAGGCAGATATAAAAAGCCGTGGCCACGGGCAGATAGGACAGATAATCAGAAATTACCCCGATGAACCCGATAATGTTATGAAAGAGAAAGTAGTACAGGAACTGGTTGTTTCGGAACCAATATTTTATCTGGGTTTTAAGGATGTTGTTGCCGGTCGTCTAACCGGAAACGAATTGATGCGCCGGGAAATCTTAATGGAACTGGTACTGGATATTATTTTTGGGACCAGCGAACGGCTATACAATGATTTATATCGCGATAATCTCATTGATGAGGGCTTTGGTTTTGAATACTCGGCAGAAAATAATTATGCCTATACTATGATCGGTGGTGAAACCAGGGATCCCGATCTTCTTTATGAACAAGTTATGAAAGCGATTGACGATACCCGGCGTAATGGCATTACAGAAGAACAGTTTGAAAGGCACCGTCGCAAGATTCTGGGTGGTTATATCAGGCGATTCAATTCACTTGAATTTATTGCAAATAATTTTCTGGCTTACCGTTTCAGGGATAGCGACATGTTCGAACTGCCCCGTATACTTCAGGAAGTAAGCAGGGAAGAAACCCTGGCGCTGGCTGCGGAAAATCTCAACATATCCCGGCATGCCTTGTCAATTATCACTCCTTCAACCGATGGATAATCTATCGGTTTGAATAATCCAATTTGAAAAAACGAAGCGGGGTCGCCTTATAAGCGACCCCGCATTTTGGAGCGGTTGATTTTTGGCTGCAAGTACGATAAAATTAACCCATTATTGTGCACACTTATGTGCACATGTGGAGGGAAGACATGATGAACAATTTTACTCGCTATGTGAATCCTTATTTGGGTGAGATGCTGGAAAGCATCAAACTTGATCAAAAATATGTAAAAGGAAAAGATTGTTATCTTTATGACGATAAAGGAAACAGGTACCTGGATTGCATCGCCGCCTATGGTGCCTTACCGTTTGGGCATAACCCCGATTCCATCTGGGAAGTTATCAATAACTTTCAGCATTCAATGGAACCAAGTTTTATACAACCCTCAGCCTTAGATGCCGCCGGCGAGCTGGCGAAAAAAATAGTTGATAATGCGCCGGAAGGCCTGCAATATGTTACTTTTGCCAACAGCGGTGCGGAGGCAGTTGAAGCTGCAATAAAGCTTTGCCGTTCTACAACGAAACGGCCCGGCATTCTTGCCGCGGACAATAGTTTTCACGGTAAAACTTTCGGTGCTCTGTCGGCAACAGGAAATCCCAACTATCAAAAAGCTTTTAATGCTCCGGCTCCTGATTTTAACCATATTCCCTATGGCGATAGTGATGCACTTAAGAAAGAACTACAGGCAAAGCCGGATTATTACGCTGCCTTTTTGGTTGAACCGATCCAGGGCGAGGGCGGGATAGTTGTTCCTCCTGTTGGCTACCTGACCAGGATCAGGGAGATTTGCAACGAACATGGTGTTCTGCTGGTTTTTGATGAAGTGCAGACCGGTCTTGGCCGCACTGGTACTATATTTGCCTGTGAAATTGAAAAGGTGGCTCCCGATGTGATGGTTCTGGCCAAGGCGCTCGGCGGTGGAGTTATACCCATTGGTGCCTGCATATGCAGTGATGCCGCATACAGCGAAGATTTCGGCCATAAACATTCATCTACCTTTGGCGGCAACTCTCTGGCCTGCCGAATTGGCTTGAAGGTGCTGGATAGTTTAACAGGCGAGAACAGCAGCCTTATTGATGATATCAATAGAAAAGGTCGTCTTTTAAAAAAGGGGTTGCTGTCCCTGCAGGAAAAATATCCAAGGTTGATTAAAGCAATCCGTGGTCGTGGATTAATGCTCGGCATTGAATTTAACCAGGATCGTGATTGTTTTCCCGGCAGCCTGCTTGGTGTTATGGCCGAACAGGAGCTATTAACCCCGGCTATATCCTCATATTTGCTCAACGTGGAAAAGATCAGGGTTGCCCCAACCCTAAACGGTAATGCAGTGATCAGGATTGAACCACCATTGATTATTACCGGGGAGCAGTGTCAAATGGCTCTTCGCGGAATTGAAGCTATGCTCGAGGTATTAAATGAAGGCAGCACTGCCCGTTTCATGTCTTTTCTGGTTCGTGCTGATCATGACGTTAAAGAAGGTCATTACGTCCCCTTTAAACCTTATCCCGCACCTAATTATAGTCCTGGGAAAATTGAAGATGAAGGCCGTTTTGCCTTTTTAATCCATGCTCTTGACCTGGAAAGCTATCCCCAGTTTGACAGCAGCCTTTACTCATTTAATAAAGAAGAGCTTGCTGATCTTACCGGTCGTTTTAACGGTATGGTCGAACCATTTGTTGCCGGTAAAACCAGAATTAAATCAGCAAAGGGCTGCGAAGCATACGGTGAATTTATTGCAATCTCCCGTACAACCGATGACTTTATTGAATTGCCGCGCAGCCAAGCTCTGGCCGAGCTGAAAGCTGCTGTTGCCCTGGCCCGCAGCCGCGGGGCCCGCATTGTTGGGTTGGGAGCTTTCACGGCCGTAGCATCAATGGGGGGGCTATACCTTAAGAACGAAGGGATTCCGATCACAACCGGAAACAGTTATACTGTTGTTTCTGCTGTTGATGCAGTCAATGAGGCAACCGAAAAGCTTCAGGTTGATCGTAGTGAAGTGGCCGCTGCAATTGTTGGTGCGGCAGGTTCGATCGGCCGTGGTATTGCCTTGCTTTTATCAGAAACAGTGCCCCGCCAGATTTTGATTGGAAACCCGAACAACAAGACTTCAAGTGAGCGTCTCCACCTGGTTGCTGCAGAAATATACCGCTACCAGTCAGCGCTGATTAAGCAGGGCCGGCCATTTAAAAATGGTAGTATGGGAGCTCTTTTAGCTGGTTGCAGAGATCTTCCAGGTCCAGATGCCCCGATGGAAGCTTTTGAAGAGTTTGTTGACGGAGAAGGCAGGGAGAAAGGTTTAATTACCTTTTCTACCGACATTGATGCTGTTCTGGCCGATGCTGATATTGTGATCAGCGCTACCAGCGCAACAGAAAAAGTAATTCATGCTGGTAATCTGAAACAGGGAGCTATAGTTTGCGACATATCGAGACCGGCGAATGTGAGCGAAGAAGTTGACGAAGCCCGTCCCGATGTTTTGGTTATAGATGGCGGGGTGATAGAGGTGCCGGGACAACCATCTTTTGGGTGGGATTTCGGTTTCGAAGAGGGCCTTGCTTATGCCTGCATGGCGGAAACAATGCTGCTTGCCCTTGAACAACATTACAGGCATTACAGCTTAGGCTCTTCCGGGGTTAACCTGGAATCAATTCTTCAAACCCGTTACTGGGCTAATGAACACGGGTTCAAACTGGCAAACTTCCGCAGTTTTAATCGTCCGCTCAGTGAAGAAAGCTGGCAGAAGCTATTAAAAACCCGCAGGAAACTGGTCGCCCGTTAAAAATTGTGTTAGAATAATCTGCAGTTATATGTAGGGCTCAGTCAGCATCGTGTTCTTACTGACTATTTGCTCCATACAACGGTTACAGGGTAACCTGTCTTATTTTCGAGATGCAGAAAGGGTGGTTGGCATGGCTGGACAAAATGGAGGGGCTAACAAGGGAACAGACAAAGAGTTTGTTAAGGAAATTACCCCCAAAGCGGTCGATTATTCTCAGTGGTATGTTGATGTAATTCTTAAGACAAAAATGATGGATTACTCACCGGTAAAGGGGTTCATGGCAATCAGACCGGCTGGCTATGCAATCTGGGAAAAAATCCAGGAGCAGATGGACAGGCGCTTTAAAGAAACAGGTCATCAAAACGCTTACTTTCCCCTGCTTATACCGCAAAGTCTCCTCCAGAAAGAAGCAGATCACGTTGAAGGATTTGCTCCGGAAGTTGCCTGGGTTACCAAGGGTGGTGGAGAAGTTCTGGCCGAGCCATTACTTATTCGTCCTACATCTGAATCTATTATCTGCGATTTTTATTCCCGCTGGGTCCAGTCCTGGAGGGATCTGCCTATATTGATTAACCAGTGGTGTAGCGTGGTGCGCTGGGAAAAATCAACCAGACCATTTTTAAGGACATCAGAGTTCTTATGGCAGGAGGGACATACCTGTCATCGCACCGAAGAGGAAGCAGAAGAAGAGACAATTCAGATGCTTAATGTCTATAAAGATTGTATAGAGAATGAAATGGCGATTCCGGTAGTTGCCGGCCGCAAAACGGAAAGAGAAAAATTTGCCGGTGCGCTGCGAACTTATTCTGTAGAAGCACTAATGAGTGACGGCCGGGCTTTACAGGCCGGCACCTCACATAACCTGGGCCAGCATTTTGCCAAAGTGTTTGATATTACTTTTTTAGATCAGGATGACCAGCTTAAACATGTTTGGCAAACATCCTGGGGGGTTTCTACCCGTTTGATCGGGGCTTTGATCATGGTTCATGGGGATGATCGCGGTCTTGTATTACCACCACGGCTCGCCCCAACACAGGTGGTAATAGTACCTATCCTGACCAAAAAAGACCGGGAAAGGGTTTTAGAAGCCGTTGGAGCTCTTGAGAAAGAACTAAAAGCAGATTTTCGTGTCAAGCTGGATGACCGGGAAGAATATTCACCCGGCTGGAAGTTTAATGACTGGGAAATGCGCGGCGTTCCCCTGCGCATAGAGATTGGTCCAAAAGATCTTGATAAAGAACATGTTGTTTTAGTCCGGCGTGACACCGGGGAAAAGGAATTTGTTGCCCGGGCTGAACTATCACAACGCTTGCCCCAGCTGCTTGAACAAATTCAGAATGACATGTTCAACCGTGCCCTGGAATTTCAGAAAGCTAATACCCGCAGTGGTTCTGACTACGAAGAATTTAAAAAAGTAATTGAGGAAGAACGAGGATTTTTTGTCGCCTCCTGGTGTGGTGATTCTGCTTGTGAAGAAAAAATAAAAAATGATACCAAGGCCACCATTCGCTGTCTGCCTTTTGATATGGAGCCGGAGCATGATGTCTGTCTGGCCTGCGGGGAAAAAGCAAAAACAGTTGCCTATTTTGCCCGTGCTTACTGATTTCTAACGGGTATTCTCACTGTTATTATGAGAGGGATAGTTTATGAATAAGAAAGCAATGCGCAAGAAGATTATCGAATTGCGCGATCAGTATACTTCCGAAGAAATCAAAGAAAAAAGCAAACTTATTGCAGCAAATTTATTCTGCATTCCTGAATACCAACTGGCGAAATCAGTAATGTTCTTTATAACATTCGGCAGCGAAGTAGATACAAGGGAGATGGTTGAGGAAACAATCCAGAGGAATAAAGCTGTCCTGGTTCCCAAAGCATTACCCGAAACCCGGGAATTAATTCCATCGTTACTTCTCGATTATGACAAGGATCTTGAGCCGGGAGCCTATAATATACCTGAACCGCGAAAATCTTCTTTAAGACCTTATAAACCGGATACAATAGATCTGCTACTTGTCCCGGGTGTTGCTTTTGATCAATCAGGTAATCGTCTTGGTTACGGTGGTGGATACTATGACCGTTTTTTTGAGTTGCTGAAACCAAAAACTCCCCTGGTGGCACTGGTGTTTGACATGCAGATCTGCGAAAGCATTCCTGTTGAAAAGTGGGATCATCCGGTTGATGTGATCGTTACTGAAAAGCGTATTATCAGAATCACTTAGAATCTAACTTTTCTTCTTTTCCCTGCCGCTGCTGAAAAAGCCGTTAAACAGCATATCGATAATTATGTTGGTTACATGTTCGAGATCACTTTCATTTTCATTAACTACTTCCCAGATAAAACGATCAACTAATAAAATATAAGCTTTGGCAACGGTCTGAATATCAAATTTACCGGATAATTTTTTATCCTGGGCATAGGCGAAAGATTTTGCCGAGCTTTTAATGAACTGCTCAATTATACTCTGCCAGTGAGTACTGATTGAAGGCGACTGGCCGAGTGCTTCTTGGTATACTTTCATGATCGGTCTGTGCTGTTCGGAGAGCCGGAATGATGTAAGGACCAGTTCATAATAGGCTTCGCGGGCTTCTTCCAGGGTTTCGGGTGAGAAAGGCACTTCGAGCAGGTTGTAAAATTCATCGAGCACATTATCGACGACTTTGCTCAATATATCATCTTTACCTTTGAAATGACTGTAGACAGTACCATAGCCGACTTTAGCCTGATCGCTGATTTTGGCTATTGTTGTTTTAGCGTAACCTTCGGTGAGAAAAACATCCAGTGCTGTGTCAAGGATTAGTTTTCTGGTTATACGGCTGCGCAGGTATCGGCGGGGGCGCCTGGGAGAACCTGTATCCATCATTGGAGACCTCCTTAAATTCTTGCACTTGAGTATTTTAATGACATTTTATCATTTTATTCAAATATTTACAAAGCTTTATTTTATAGGTAAAAAGCCTTAATACACAGAAAACTACTTTTTGCAAACTTCTTGCTCTTTTAGTAGGATATAAGCAGTAATTTTTTAAAGGGGTTCTTATGGGAATTCTGGCCATAGGTGATCTTCACCTTTCTACAAGCAGTAACAAGCCAATGGATGTATTTGGCGCAGATTGGGAAAACCATCCGGAAAAGATCAGGGATGGTTGGAACCGGGTCGTTGAAAATGGTGACCTGGTTATCGTGGCTGGGGATATTTCGTGGGCCATGCATCTTGATGATGCTGTTTATGATCTGCAATGGTTGGCGGCGCTAAATGGAACTAAGCTGATTATCAGGGGGAATCACGACTTCTGGTGGTCCTCAATCAGTAAGGTCAGGGCGGCTTTGCCTCCCTCAATATATGCCCTGCAAAATGATAGCTTTACATGGCAGGATACAGTTATCTGTGGAACCCGTGGTTGGATCTGCCCCGGAGACGAAGGATTTACTGATAATGGCGATGAAAAAATATATCTGCGTGAGGTCCAGCGACTTCGGCTGTCCCTCGATCATGCCATTAAATCTGGCTGCAGGCGGGTTATTGCTGCTTTGCATTATCCGCCTTTCAATCGCAGGAACCAGCAAAGTGCTTTCACAGAATTACTGGAAGAATATAAAGTTGATATCTGTCTGTTTGGTCACATCCACGATGAAGGCAGGGATTATATTTTCCAGGGGTTAAGAAACGGTGTGCATTACTATTTCGTTGCTGCCGATGGAATTGGATTTTCCCCGGTCAGGTTGTTTTGATTTTTTCGTCTCCCGGGAGAAGGATTGCCGCTATTTAAGGGGAAAGTATTAAGTGGTATGAACTGTCATAATCCGGATAGTATTTATAAGCAGTTTAATTATTATATCAACAGGCAATCATTGATGATCGATTAATATCCGTGGTTTATGGCACGTGGTTGTTTGGACTGAATAATTGCCTGGTAACGGAGGTTTTATTTTTGAGTAAAGAAACAGCAGCTGCAGCAGAAGAATTGGATTTAAGCAAGCTGGATCAGATTGTAGAGCCGTACCTTGGTAAAAAAGAGATGGTTATACCGGTTTTGCAAAAAGTTCAGGAACACTTTGGTTTCCTTCCCCGTCTGGCTATGGAGTGGGTTTCGGATCGCATGAATATACCTCTGAGCAGGCTTTACGGGGTAGCCACATTTTATGCCCAGTTCAAATTGAAGCCCAGGGGAAAATACATTATCAGGGTGTGTAAAGGGACAGCCTGTCACATACAGGGCAGTCCGAAAATATCAGACAGAATAGAAGAAACGCTGGGTATACCAAGTGGTGAAACCACTGATGATCTTCGCTTTACCCTGGAGGAGGTTGCCTGTATCGGGGCCTGTGCGCTTGCACCTGTAATCATGGTTAATGATGATCCGCACGGGCGGCTCACCCCAGACAAAATAAAAGATATACTGGATAGTTATAAATAATTGCCGGAGGAATGATTAGAATGGAGAGATTTATCGATCATTGCTGTGAAAAGTGTAGTCACACCAGGGAAAACCCCTGTAAAGATTTTGTTCGCTGCTGTGTGGAGGGGCCTGTTTGTCATGAAGATCCAGAATGTGCAGCAAAAAGAAAAGCAATAATCGACAGGGTAGCGATCAACGAACAATTTGTTATTATCTAGCTGTCACGTGTAAAACTTGCAATGTTGGTAGCACTAAGGAGGTTTAAAAACTTGTATGAGAAGCACTTGATGATATGCGGGGCGACCGGCTGTCTTTCATCCGGTTCACATTCGGTTGAAGAAGCTCTAATTGAAGAGCTGGAGAAGCGCGGTATCAGGGATAAATACCGGTTAGTTATGGGAGGATGTCCCGGTTTTTGTGAAGTGGGTCCAATTATTGTTGTTTACCCCGATGAAGTATTTTATTGCCGCCTCAAGCCAGGGAATATGGCTGAAATAGTTGAAAAACATCTGATCGGCGGTGAAATAGTTGAGCACTTGCTTTATAAGGGGCCCGATGTAGATGCTCCGGCTCGTTTCATTGATACTATTCCTTTTTATGCCAAGCAAAAATTTAATGTTCTGCGTAACAGCGGTGTCATTGACCCTGAGAGCATTGATGAATATATCATGCGGGGGGGATACAGGGCCTTGACCCGGGCGTTACAGACCGAACCAGCCGCTGTTTGCGAAGAGGTAAAGAAAGCAGGTTTACGTGGACGGGGCGGAGCCGGTTTTTCTACCGGCTTAAAGTGGGAGCTTACATTAAATGCCTCCGGTTCAAAAAAATATGTTGTTTGTAATGCGGATGAAGGTGACCCGGGAGCTTTTATGGATCGCTCAATCCTTGAAGGGGATCCCCATGCCATACTTGAGGGTATGTTGATCTGCGGCCGGGCCATTGGTGCCAGTGAAGGCTATGTATACTGCAGGGCTGAATATCCGCTGGCAATTAAAAGGTTAAAGATAGCCATCAGGCAAGCTGAAGAATATGGTCTGCTGGGAGAAAATATCCTGGGATACGGGTTCAATTTTAAAATGAACATCAAGGAAGGAGCAGGTGCATTTGTGTGCGGCGAAGAGACTGCATTGCTTGCTTCTATTGAAGGGCGGCGCGGTATGCCCCGTCCCCGTCCTCCGTTTCCGGCTCAATCCGGACTTTTCGGTAAGCCGACAACTATTAATAACGTGGAAACCCTGGCCAATATACCCCTTATTGTCAGGGAAGGTGGAGCAAAAGAATTCGCTTCAGTCGGAACCGAAGGCAGCAAGGGAACTAAGGTTTTTGCCCTGGCCGGAAAAATTCGCAACACCGGTCTCTGTGAAGTCCCTATGGGTATAACCATTAGGGAAATCATTTACGATGTTGGTGGTGGAATCAAGGGAGGAAGGGAGTTTAAAGCTGTTCAGGCAGGAGGTCCCTCGGGTGGGTGTATCCCGGCAGAACAGCTGGATCTGCCAATTGATTATGATTCATTAAACCAGGCCGGGGCAATCATGGGCTCCGGGGGACTGGTGGTTATGGACGATCGAACCTGTATGGTTGATCTGGCCCGTTACTTTCTCAGTTTTACCCAGAAAGAGTCATGTGGAAAGTGTACTCCATGTCGTGAAGGAACCAAGCGGATGCTGGAAATACTGAACCGGATCACTGAAGGTAAGGGAAAGCCGGAAGACCTGGATACCCTGGATAGCCTGGCCTACAGCATTAAAGATAGTGCACTTTGCGGTCTGGGCCAGACCTGTCCCAATCCGGTATTAAGTACCATCCGTTATTTCCGTCATGAATATGAAGAACATATCAATGATAAATTTTGTCGGGCTGGTGTTTGTAAGCCGCTCTTCAATTACTGGATCGATCCTGAAAAGTGTACCGGTTGCACGGTATGTGCCAGGGTTTGTCCGGTTAATGCTATCAGTGGTGAAAAGAAAAAACCGCATGAAATTGATCTTGAACTGTGCACCAATTGCGGAAGCTGTATTGAAAAATGTCGTTTCGACAGCATATTTATTACTCCGGTAAGGAGGGAAGCCGATGTCAGCAGTTAAACTGACCATAGATGGAACAGAATTGGAAGTAGAAGCTGGTACCACCATATTGGAAGCAGCAAGAATGTTAGGGGTCGATATTCCGACTTTTTGCTATGATCCCCAGCTTCCCCCAAACGGTGCCTGCCGGATGTGCGTGGTTGAAGTGGAAAAGGCTAAAACACTGGTAGCCTCCTGTGTTACGCCTGTAGCTCCCGGGATGGTTATTTATACAGAGTCCGAGCGGGTTATCAGGGCCAGAAAGGAAATACTGAGGCTTATGGTAGCGAATCACCCCCTGGTCTGCATTACCTGCGAAAAAACCGGAGAATGCAAACTACAGGATTACTGCTACCGCTATGGTATTACAGATAGTGAATACGAGGGTGAAGTAAAAGAACTTCCACCCGATGATAGCAACCACTTTTTTATCAGGGACATGAACAAATGTATTTTATGCGGAATCTGTGTTGGCAAGTGCCAGGAAGTTGTCGGAGCAGGGGCAATCGATTTTACCAAACGCGGATTTGCCAGTAACGTGGGACCTGCGTACGAAGATAAAATTGAAGATTCAACCTGCGTATTTTGTGGACTCTGTATTGACAGTTGCCCGGTAGGAGCTCTTGTTCCGAAATCAGGTATAGGGAAAGGGCGCCCCTGGGAGCTGGAAAAAACCAGGGCAATTTGTCCTTACTGCAGTGTCGGCTGTGGCATTTTCCTGCATACCAGCGGTAACGAAATAACCGGAGTAACTCCCGATAAAGAGAGTCCTGTTAACAGGGGACAGCTTTGTGCCAGGGGAAAATTCGGCTGGGATTACCAGCAGAGTGATCAACGCATAACAGCACCCCTGATCAAATCAGAAGGAGCTTTTATCGAGGTAAGCTGGGAAGAGGCGCTGGGTTTTATAGTTGATAACCTGGACAGGGTCAGAAAGCGTTATGGTGATCCAACTGTCATGGGACTCTGCTCACCCAAAGTAACCAATGAGGAAAGCTACCTGTTTCAAAAACTGATCCGCAGTATGGGCACAAACAATGTAGACAGCTATACCCGTCACTGTCATGCTCCGGCAATGAAAGCCCTGAGGCACGCCCTGGGAAGTACAGCAATGACGAACAGTATCGAAGAATTGGTAGGAGCAAAAGCTTTACTGGTAATAGAAGCAGACCCGCTCCAGACTCACCCGGTGATCGGTTACCGGATCAGGGAAGCGGTGCGGGCCGGGGCAAAGCTGATTACAGCCAGCGAAACACGGGTTGGTCTGAGAGATATTGCCCATTGCTTAATCGATATTAAGCCAGGTGGAGCAGTTGCACTTGTTCATGCCATGGCTAATGTTATTATGACTGAGGAGCTTTACGACAGCAAATATGTAGCCAGGAGAACAGAAGGCCTTGAAAAATTTAAGCAGGGAATTGCTTCTGTAACCCCCGAGTTGGCCGCAGAAATTTCCGGTGTTGATGCCGATGTTATCAAAGAGGCAGCCAGGATATATGCCGGGGCCGAATCGGCTGCAATAATATCAAACGCTATGATTGATGGTCACGACAGCGGAGAAGAGCTGGCCTTGGCCCTGGTTAACCTGGCTCTTCTAACCGGGAACATTGGAAAGAAATCTTCCGGTCTTTACCTGCCTTATAACGAGAATAACCTGCAGGGTTGTGGCGATATGGGTATAATGCCCACGGTTTTAACCGGGTATCAGTCAGTTACAGATAAAGTTGTCAGGGAAAAGTTTACCAAATCCTGGCAGGTTCCAATCAGTAAGGAACCCGGCCTGTCTGTCGAATCAGTTTTTTGTCCACAGAACCAAGCAACAGTTAAGGCCATGCTTATTCTCGGTGAAAATCCGGCAGCCTGTGGAACCGGCAGTGAAGAAGCAGTTAAAATTCTGAAGAAACTTGACTTTTTACTGGTCCAGGAAATGTTTATGACCGAAACGGCAGCCCTGGCCGACGTTGTTTTACCGGCAGCCGCGTTTTCCGAGAAGATGGGAAGCTATACCAACACAGAACGCAGGGTACAGCTCAATCTGCCTGCAGTGGAGGCGCCTGGGAATGTTTTCCCCGATTGGCAGGTAATTGCCGAGCTGGCTGGCTGGCTCGGATTTGAGTGGGAATATGAAAGTGCTGAAGATATATTTGATGAAATTACTGCCTTAACTCCCCAGTATGCAGGTATTAATTACAGTCGCCTGGCCGAGCAGGGGTTACAGTGGCCCTGTAAAACAGAGGATCATCCGGGAACAGAGTTTATTTACGAAGGCCGTTTTCGCCGTGGGCTCGGACTGTTAACCGCACCTGGAATCAATATTACCCCCGGAACGGGTAACGATTTACACGGGGATGAGCAATTTCCTGTTGAACATTCCTGCGGATGTGTGAGTGATGATATGAAGAAGCATTCAGTAATAACTTATCTCAAATAAACAAGCGGAGGGGAGCTTTAATGAGCAGTAGAATATTTCCCGACGGATTTATCTGGGGCGCTGCCACGGCTTCTTACCAGATTGAAGGTTCACCAAATGCTGATGGTAAAGGCGAATCGATTTGGGATCATTTTGCTCACACACCGGGCAGAGTTTGGAACAATGATACCGGTGATCTTGCCTGTGATCATTATCTTCGCTATAAAGAGGATGTAAGAATGATGGCTGATCTAGGCTTGAACAGTTACCGGTTTTCCATTTCCTGGCCCCGGATTTTTCCCACTGGTGGAGGAATGCCCTACAGCAGGGGACTTGATTTCTATCGCAGATTGGTGGATGAACTGCATAGAAACAGTATTCAGCCTGCTGTTACTCTATACCATTGGGATCTTCCCCAGGCTCTTCAGGATAAGGGGGGCTGGGAAAATAGGGATACAGCCCATTATTTTGCCGAATATGCTTCCTATCTATTTGAAAACCTTGATCTTCCGGTCAGCATGTGGATAACCCTGAACGAACCATGGGTGGTTGCAGTTCTTGGTAACGCTTTTGGCGTTCATGCTCCCGGTCAAACCGATTTTAACCTAGCCCTGAAAGTGTCACATAATCTTTTAATTGCTCATGGGCTAGCTGTAAATGCTTTTCGCCTGGCCAAAAGAACTGATGAAAAGATTGGCATTACCCTGAACCTGGTCCCCGTACAACCTTTGACTGATAGCGAAGAAGATCTGGCTGCAGCTCGCCGATCTGACGGGTTTATGAACCGGTGGTTCCTGGACCCAATCTTTAAGGGCTCTTACCCGGAAGATATGGTTAAGATCTTCTCGAAGAGCTTTAAGGTACCTGTCCTGGATGAAGAAGATTCTGCTATTGTGAGTTCACCACTTGATTTTCTCGGTATAAATAACTATACCCGTGTCCTGGTGGAGTCGACAGGTGATCAGGATGCCTTTATGGGCAGCCCGGTCAATCCGCCTGATGCCGATTATACTGAAATGGGCTGGGAAGTATACCCGATGGGACTATACGAGCTGTTAACCCGGGTTCACCGTGATTACGGGCCGCTGCCCCTTTACATAACCGAAAATGGCGCTGCTTTTGAAGACAGGCTCATGGAGAATGGTTCGGTTGACGATGATAGGCGGGTAGCTTACCTCAGTGATTATATCGAGCAATGCTGGAAAGCTATTCAGGAAGGGGTTCCTTTGAAGGGTTATTATGTCTGGACCCTGATGGATAACTTCGAGTGGGCTTTTGGTTACAGTAAGCGTTTTGGTATAGTATACATCGATTTTGAAACCCAGAAACGTTATCCAAAAAAAAGCGCTTACTGGTACAGGCAGGTAATCGGCCGTAATGGTCTTGAGTAATAAATAACAGTCAGATCTGTGCCGGCTCACCCTCTATTTCGGGCAGCCGGCTTAGTTTATTATTTTTATGTGCTGCAGTTTTGAAAGGATTATTAATGAATAATGATAACTCTGTATTAAAAAAAATACTAACCCTGCGGGATAATCAGTGGATGGAAATAGAAGATCCGGTAGTAATGGAAGCTCCTGTCACATTGATTCTCAATGGTAAAGAACTGGTAACCCTGCTTTGCACCCCGGAAAAAATTGATCGTCTTGCCCTCGGGTTTCTGCGTTCTGAAGGTTTTATCAATACTATTGATGATCTTTCGATGATCAGGGTAAAAGAAGATGGCCTGGTTGATCTGGAACTTAAAAGTGATTCCGAAGCAATTGAAAAGCTTTATGGTAAAAGAACTATTACTTCGGGTTGCGGAAAAGGAACGGTTTTTTTTAATGTTCTAGATTCTTTGCAGAGTAGTCCCCTGGAAGGCAAACTTCAGGTTGAGGCAGCTGCAATCACCAGGTTGAGCAAAGAACTTCAGAGTCATTCGGAACTCTTTAAAAGAACCGGGGGAGTTCACAGTGCAGCCCTGGCTGATCAAAACGAGATAATCTTCTTTTTTGAAGATATAGGCAGGCATAATGCTGTCGATAAGCTTGTCGGGGAATGCCTGCTGGGCAGGGTGACTATGGAGGATAAATTTTTTATCCTCAGCGGTCGCATAACCTCCGAAATTTTGCTGAAAGCGGCCAGATTAAAAACAGAATTGATTGTATCACGAGCTGCGCCTACCGCTCTCAGTATTGAATTAGCTGAAAAAATGAATATAACCCTGGTCGGTTTTGCCAGGGGGCAGCGAATGAATATTTACACTCACCAATGGAGAGTTTTAAAGGAGCACAGTTAGCAATCAGTTGAAGATTGAGCGCATTTTATTCTTGTCTTTCAGAGAAGCTTCATCTACATGCAGCTTTCGGGCATATACGTAAACCTGGTCCAGGTAAAAGCCGGTTTGGTATTCTACATGTTCCTTGACAGTATTTTGTATTTCCTTTAAAAGGCTATCTATCGGTTTCTCTGAAATACTGAAAATATCAACAGAAAGGTCGATATTTATACAGACCCTGCCGTTACCATTTTCCACCTCGGTATGCATAACCTTCTTTACCCCCGGGGTATTTCGGACCAGGTAATCAACCAGCTCGTGGATAACATGTTCGTTAATATAGAAGCTGCCCAGGGTACTGAAGATAGGGCGAACCACCGAGCGTTCAAGGGCGGCCTCGGATTTATGGGCTGCCGGCAGGGCAAAGAAAGTGCGCAGGGGGTTAATCAGGTAACCGGGAAAATCTTTTTTTATGGCAAAAGTGGGCAGAGGAATGACATGGCGGTTTGTCTTTGCCCTTATGGTCAGAGCAGTTTCAATTGATTCAGGGCTGGAAATTTCTTCTATAGTAAAATAATAGGTCGGCAAATCAAGCCCCAGGTTCTGGGCAATCATATCAACCATTCGTCTGGATGTACCGATGATAAGTAGCTTTCCCGGTGAAATTTCTGCCAGTTTATCCTTAACCAGTCCGGCATGGGTTTCATCCTTAAAGAGCGCTCTTTTTATTGCCCCGTAGCGGGTGTTTTCCCTCTTGGCGGAGCGTCCTGCCAGCGATTGATTGCCCTTGATTAACAGGCCGTCATCGATTATATATTCAATGCTGTATTGCCTGGCCAGGATGGGAGCCTGATGACTTTTTCCTGTGCCGCTGTGGCCAATTAAGGCATATATATCCATAGAATAATACCACTTCCTCTTATTAATGCTTGCCGAAGAGGGACAAACTGTTTTATTATTATACCACACCTGGAAAAGACCAGAATCGGGAGCAGATTATGATCATTATAACAAACCGTCCTCAAAAAATCAGCGGAGAAGTTACCGTACCCGGTGATAAATCAATAACTCACCGTGCTTTGATTATTGGTTCACTGGCCCATGGTGTTACTGAAATTGAGGGTTTTCTTGATGCTGATGATTGCCGTTCAACCATTACCTGCCTGTGTGCACTTGGGGTGAAAATTACTGAAAAACCCGGTTCGCTGCTTGTCGAAGGTCGTGATATGTGCCTGGAAAAGCCGGCAGCTTCACTCGATGCCGGCAACTCAGGAACTACTGCCAGGCTGCTTCTCGGAGTGCTGGCCGGGCAACCATTTGAAACATTGATTACCGGCGATAATTCACTGAGGAAGAGACCGATGAACAGGGTTATCGAACCACTTTCACTGATGGGTGCGTCCTTTCAAGGTACAGACGGACGGCTTCCCCTGACTATCAGCGGGGGGATGCTCCGGGGAATTAGTTATTCATCACCGCGGGCCAGCGCCCAGGTAAAATCGGCAGTTTTGCTGGCCGCTCTATTTGCCGGGGGTGAAACAGAATTTATTGAGCCTTATCTCAGTCGTAATCACACTGAACTGATGTTAGAAAAATTTGGAGTAAGGATTAGAAAGAAGGACAACAAAGTGTTACTTCGCCGGGGGGAATCTTTAAAAGGTTGTCAAATTCAAGTTCCCGGAGATATATCAACTGCTGCATTTTTTATGGTTGCTGCAGCAATTACTCCCGGAGCGGAGGTTTTTCTGAAAAATGTAGGTATAAACCCCACCAGAAGTGGAATAGTTGATGTTTTACTTAATATGGGTGCTGGCCTGGAGCTGCAGAATAAAAGGTTCTGGGGTAGGGAGCCGGTTGCCGATATTCTGATCAGGGGCGGTTCGGCTTTAAAAGGAACAACAATTAACACAGAATTAGTTCCCAGGTTAATTGATGAAATACCGGTAATTGCTGTAGCAGCCTCGGTTGCTGAAGGCCTGACACAGATTAATAATGCCGGGGAGCTGCGGGTCAAAGAATCAGATCGCCTGGCAGCCATTGAAAAGGAGTTGACCCGGCTCGGTGCAGATATATCCTCGGAAGAAGATACCCTGCTGATCAGAGGTGGTGCCGGACTCAGGGGTGCAGAGGTGCACAGTTACGGAGATCACCGCATGGCCATGGCCCTGGCAATAGCTGGCCTGGTTGCCGAAGGTGATACTGTTGTAAATGGAGCAGAAGCAGTTTCTATATCTTATCCGGAATTTATGCAGGATTTAAGAAGATTGATCACTGAATAAGCATTTAACAGGTAAATTGACGTCAACTATCAGCCATGTTAATATATGCTTGATATTTCCGCCTGTTTCCGCTATTCAGTAAAACTTCTATAGAACTGGAGAATACAGATGGTCTTACCGATTACTACTTACCCGGAATACAAAAAAAGCGGCAGAGATAATTCTTTTAACCAATACAAAGTTGAAATGGAACAGGTCAGGGCTATTATCAGGGAAGTGCAGATTAATGGAGACCAGGCCCTCCTTGATTATACAAAAAAGTTTGACCGGGCGGTTCTGGAAAACCTTGTTGTTGGCCGGGAAGAGATAGAGCTTGCCCTTAAAAGTATTGAACCTGCGTTGCTTGAAGCGATCAGGGGTGCCATGGCCAACATCAGATCTTATCATGAGCATCAGGTCAGGAGCGGCTGGTGGAGTACTGAAGAAGGAGCAGTGGTTGGCCAGAGGATTATACCTCTTCAGTCTGTCGGGGCTTATGTTCCCGGAGGGACAGCGGCATATCCTTCGTCAGTGTTGATGACTGCTGTGCCGGCCCGGGTTGCAGGGGTGAAAGATGTTTATATCTGTACCCCTCCTGACAGTAGCGGCCGGGTCAACCCCGTAACCCTGGCTGCTTCCTCACTGGCGGGAGTGACAGCTGTTTATAAAATTGGCGGAGCCCAGGCAATTGCAGCACTTGCCTATGGTACCGAAACAGTAAAAGCAGTCCAAAAAATTGTCGGCCCGGGTAATATATATGTCACCCTGGCCAAAAAAGAGGTTTATGGTTACGTCGGCATTGATATGCTGGCCGGACCCAGTGAAATAGTTGTTGTTGCCGATGATCAGGCTAACCCTGCCTTTATAGCAGCAGATTTGCTTTCACAGGCAGAACATGATCCTTTATCCAGGTCAATCCTGGTTACCTGCTCGGAAAGCCTGGCCGTGAGTGTGGATCAACATCTGGAAGAACAGCTGAAAGACCTGCCCCGCCGTGATATCGCCCTGCAATCGTTAACTGAAAGAGGCGCGGCAATCCTGGTTTCGTCACTTGATCAAGCCTGGGATATGGTTAATGAAATTGCTCCTGAGCACCTGGAACTGCACCTTGAAGACGCATGGGGATGCCTTGAGAAAATTAAATGCGCAGGAGCAATATTTATTGGACCTTATGCGCCGGAACCGCTCGGCGATTACTGGGCTGGTTCTAATCATGTTCTGCCAACCGGCTCAGCTGCCAGGTACGCATCACCTTTATCCGTGGATGATTTCTGTAAAAAAACCAGCGTAATATATTATGGCAGGGAAGCCATGGTTGAAGCTGCCGGTTCAATCGCCGATCTGGCCAGATCCGAAGGTCTGGAAGCTCATGCCCGGGCGGCCCTGATAAGGAGGAAAAGAGATGAATCGTCAGGCCGGAATTGAACGGAATACTGCAGAAACCAAAATTTTGCTAAACCTTGATCTTGATGGTAAAGGCAGGGCGGACTTGAAGACAGGGTTGCCATTCTTTGAACACATGCTAAACTTATGGGCTCGCCATGGTTTTTTCAACCTTTCTATTGATGCAGAAGGAGATCTGGAAGTAGATGCGCATCACCTGGTGGAGGATATCGGTATTTGCCTCGGGAGAGCTTTTAAAGATGCCCTGGAGAACAAAGAGGGAATCAGAAGATATGGTTTCAGCATAGTTCCCATGGATGAAGCACTTGTGACTGCAGTAGTTGATTTATCAGGCCGCCCCTGGCTGCATTATGATTTTGAGTTGTCTCCCGGCCTGGTAGGGTCAATGGACAGTGAGCTGTTTAAGGAGTTCTGGCAAGCATTTGTTAATGAATGCCGGCTTAATCTCCACCTGACGATGAATCATGGAAGCAATAAACATCATATAATTGAAGCTTCATTCAAGGCTGCTGCCAGGGCGCTTAACGAGGCTTCGTCAAAAATGGATGGTTATGAAGGAATTCTTTCGACAAAGGGAAAACTGGAATGAGGTGAACTATATGCTGGTTATACCTGCAATAGATATGCGACGGGGGCGATGTGTTCGCCTATATCAGGGAGATCCCAATAAAGAAACTGTTTATGGAGAAAATCCTGTTGAAGTTGCCCGCCAGTGGGAACAGCTTGGTGCAAAAATGCTTCACCTGGTAGACCTGGATGGCGCTTTTACCGGGCTCACAAAAAATGCCAGAATAATCTCGGATATCGGTGAAGAAGTTCAAATTCCTCTGCAGCTGGGCGGAGGAATAAGGACAAGGGAAAGTGTTGAAAAAGCCTTTTCCGCAGGCATATGTAGGGTTATCATCGGAACCCTGGCGGTTGAAAACCCTGATCTAACCCGGGATTTGGTGAAAGAACATGGAGATGGGATCCTGGTTGGAATTGATGCCCGTGATGGTAAAGTAGCCGTTAAAGGCTGGACTGAATCTTCGTCCCGGGATATAAATGACTTTGCTGCACTGGTTGAACAGTGGGGTGTAAAAGAAATTGTATATACCGATATTAGCAGGGATGGAACACTCTCCGGTCCTAATCTAAGCGGCCTGGAGACTTTAATCAATAATACAAACCTGCAGGTAATCATGTCCGGAGGTATATCTTCCCTGGATGATCTTGCCGCACTGAAACCCTATAAGGATCGGGTCAGGGGAGTAATTGTAGGGAAAGCTCTTTACAGCAATCAATTTAGCCTTAGAGATGCTATGTCAGTAATAAATTAACAACAGGGCTGGAGGAATAACAATGACAGAAATAACCGGAAACGAACAGTTGAAACCATTGACGCCGGGACAGTTAAAGTATGATCAAAAAGGATTGATTCCGGCAGTTATCCAGGATGACAAAACAGATGCGGTCCTCATGGTCGGCTATATGAACGAAGAGGCTTTGAAGAGAACTATCTCTGAAAAAAGGGTTTGTTTTTGGAGCCGCAGCAGGCAGGAATACTGGGTTAAAGGAGAAACATCAGGAAATATATTTACTCTTAGGTCGATCAATGCCGACTGTGATGTCGATACTTTACTGATCAGGGTTATCCCCGAGGGACCTGGTGTTGCCTGTCATACCGGGCGCTACTCCTGCTTTTTTAATTCCCTGGATGGGGCTGAAAGCAGGGAACCCCAACGATGATTGATTATCATCTGCATACATCGCGCTGCTGCCATGCTACAGGAACCATGGAAGAATACCTTGGAGAAGCTGTGAAGAAAGGTTTAAAGGAAGTTGGTTTTGCCGATCATTTTCCGCTGGGGTTACTGGATTTTACCCCACGGGCAAAAGTTACCATGGAGCCCGCTGAACTTGATGAATATGTTCAGGATGTGGAAGATTTAAAAAAAAGCTTTTCCGGTCTGCAGGTTAAACTTGGCATCGAAGTTGACTACATACCCGGAACGGAAGAAAAACTGGAGTTGCTGTTGAAGCAATATCCCTTTGATTATGTTACAGGATCGATTCATTTTATGGATGATTGGGATTTTACCCACCCTGTTTACGCAGATACTTATAAAAATCGAAATATTGATGAGCTTTACCGTCATTATTATAAACTGGTCAGGGAAGTTTGTCTCAGTGGATTGTTTGATATTATAGGCCACATCGATGTTATAAAAAAATTCGGCTATCGGCCGGAAGATGGTCTTCAATCACTTTGGGACGAAACTGCTGATCTATTAAAAACAACAAACACTGCAATAGAATTGAATACTGCCGGACGTGATGCTCCTGTTGGTGATTTTTATCCGGATTTTCCATTCCTCGAAAGATGTTTCCGGTCTGGCGTTCCTGTTACACTCGGTTCTGACGCTCATAGCCCCGGGCAGGTTGGCCGCTATTTTCCGGAAGCGCTTGATTTATTGAAAAAAGCCGGTTATCGGGAAATAGCTGTTTTCAGGCAGCGTAAAAGAGATGCTATCAGTTTAATTTAACTATAGAATAATCTTATTACATGGGAGTGTGGGAATGTCCGATTACCGTTATACAGAAATTAATACGCCGCGGGGCGTTTTTTTAGTAGTATTCAGCTCTGCCGGGTTGTTTGAAATTAATTTTCCAGGTTTTCAGCGAGATCCTGAATTAGATTATGCCTGCTTGCCCTGGCCAAATCTTGCTGACGATCTTAACCTTTATTTTCAAGGTAAACAGGTTGCTTTTAGAGGCTATCCACTTGACCTGTCAGACTACCCCCTGTTTGTAAAAGCAGTGCTCCGGGAAGTGCGTAAAATACCTTATGGCCAGGTGATTAGCTATCGTCGGGCAGCTGAACTGGCTGGTTCACCATTTGCCTGGAGAGCAGCCGGTCAGGCACTGAAGTCTAATCGGCATCCCCTGATCATTCCCTGTCACAGGGTGATCAGCAGCAGTGGAAAAGCAGGCGGGTTCAGTGGTCCGTGCGGATGGAAAGAAATGCTCTTACAGCTTGAGGGTGTTGAGCTTCACTGATTACCGGGTTGGTTGAATAATGAGCCGAGATTGTCATATAAAACATTGTAATAAATTTGTCTGCAGGGGAGATGGTCGAAATGCGTTACCTGTCTGCCGGAGAATCACACGGACCCAGTCTGACCGCGATTATTGAAGGATTGCCGGCCGGGTTCACCCTGTACTCCGAAGATATTAACCACCAGCTCTGGCGGCGACA
Organism: uncultured Syntrophomonadaceae bacterium; assembly: GCA_964390725.1. GTDB lineage: Bacteria > Bacillota > Dethiobacteria > DTU022 > DTU022 > JAABTH01. The sequence continues at coordinate 24,233 of CAYMIW010000029.1, forward strand.
GCAGGGTTACGGGCGCGGAGCGAGGATGAAGATTGAAAAAGACAGGGTTGAGATCTTATCAGGTCTGCGGTTCAACAAGACCCTGGGTACGCCCCTGACTCTGCAAATTAAGAATCGCGATTGGGATAACTGGCAGCAAAAAATGGCTCCCGAAGGGAAAGCGCCTGCTTCGCTGGAAGCTATGCTGCGACCCCGGCCCGGCCATGCCGATCTGGCCGGCGGCTTCAAGTATAATCACACTGATTTGAGAAATGTCCTCGAAAGAACCAGCGCCCGGGAAACGGCTATCCGCGTTGCAGTTGGAACTGTAGGGCGGTTGTTGCTGGGAAAATTTAATATTAAGATTTTCAGTCATGTTGTTCGCATTGGTAATGTATCCTCTGCTTTTGATATAAACAGTCTGCCGGAAAATTACCAGGTGGTTGAAAATTCGCCCCTTCGCTGCTTTGATCCTGAATTGGAAAAGACGATGATCGAGGAGATAGACAAGGCGGCAGATGAAGGAGACAGTCTTGGAGGGATAATCGAGCTGCTGGTTACCGGTCTGCCGCCTGGCCTGGGTAGCTATAGTCACCCTGAACACCGCCTGGATGCCCTTTTAGCGGGAGCGCTGATGGGGATACAGGCAATTAAAGCGGTTGAAATAGGTGCCGGTTTTTCTGCTGCTTCTACCCGGGGTTCGGAATTGCACGATCCCATTGTTAAAGGGACAGACGGACGAATTACCAGGACTTCAAACAGGGCCGGTGGCCTAGAGGGAGGAGTTACTAACGGCATGCCCGTAGTAATCAGGGTAGCCATGAAGCCGATTCCCACCCTTGCCCGGCCGCTTCCCAGTGTTGACTGGCAGACCGGCAAGATTGCTCCGGGAGCCACAGAAAGGTCAGATGTATGTGCCGTTCCTGCAGCAGCCGTTGTAGCTGAAGCTGTTGCGGCCTGGGAGTTGGCCGAGGCTTTCAGGAAAAAGTTTTCCGGCGACTTTATGGAAGAAGTGGAAGCAGCCTATCGTTTTTATATTGATAAAGTCGAAGAAAAATTAAAAGGCAAGAAGTAAGAAGTATAATTTAAAACCTGACTATAGCCCAGGATTGGCCGGGAGGTGGGAGAACTGGCTGAAGAAGAGATTAAAGTTAAAGCTAGCGGAACTACTTACAGTGTTTTGATCAGGGAGAACCTGCTTGATAGTATTGGAACATTATTGCGTTCCCGTCTGCCTTCATCTAAAGCTATGCTTGTCACTGACACAACTGTCTATTCTCTCTATGCAGAAAAGGTGCTCCGATCGCTGGCCAGTGAAGGATGGCAGGTTACCGTGGCCAGGATCAGACCGGGGGAAAGAGCCAAAACTATGGCCGGCGCAATGCGTCTTTATGATCGTGCTGTTGAAGCCGGGCTGGATCGCAACTCTCCGGTTATTGCCTTAGGCGGTGGTGTGGTTGGTGATCTGGCCGGATTCGTAGCAGCCACATATATGCGCGGAGTTCCTTTAATTATGCTGCCAACGTCCTTGTTGTCGCAGGTTGACAGCTCTGTTGGCGGCAAGGTAGCAGTTAATCACCCCCGGGGTAAAAACCTTATCGGTTCTTTTTATTCACCCCGATTGGTAGCAATTGATCCCCTTGTTCTAAAAACTCTTTCAGACAGGCAGTTAAAAGCAGGGCTGGCGGAAGTAGTTAAGTATGGTATTATAATGAACGGTGAATTTTTTAGATGGCTCGAGAAAAACATTAACGGTTTGCTTAACGGGGATCCGGAACAACTGGCTGAAGCTGTTGCTGTTTCAGTCCGGGCCAAAAGTGCAGTAGTTGAAGAGGATGAGTATGAAAACGATTACCGACGCATTTTAAATTACGGACATACAGTGGGTCATGCCCTGGAGGCAGCCACATCTTACCGTTATTACCTGCACGGTGAAGCTGTTATTGCCGGAATGGCTGTCGCCGCAGGAATAGCCTGCGAACTGGGCTTGTTGGAGAAAACTTCATGTGACCGAATGCTACGCCTGTTCGATAAGATCGGTATAAAAAAACCGCCGGCAGACTTGACCGCAACGGATGTTATGGATAAACTAAGGCAGGATAAAAAACGAAAGAATAATGACTTATTCTTTATACTGCCTTCTGGCCTGGGAATGGTTGAGGTTTTACCGGTAAATGATCCAAGTTTGATAAAAAGAAACTTGATTTCACGCCTGGGCATGGCATAGGAGGGATAAAACTGGTGGAAGTTGTAACACTGTCGGATGTTCAGGACAACAATCAGGTTAAAACATTAATTCAAAAAGCCGATGACAACCTCGGCACACTTGGTTATACAGAACATGGTTTTCGGCATTGCAGGCTTACCGGTAAGGCTGCTCGCAGAGTTCTCTCAGAACTGGGAAGCGACGCCAGGCAAGCCGAGTTAGCCGGCATAGCCGGATATATGCATGATATAGGTAATGTGATGGGGCGGCGTGAGCATGATGTGGCCGGGGCGATAATGGCCCTGAAGATCTTACAGGATATGGGTATGCCCCTTGAAGAAGCTGCCGACGTTGCCGCCGCAATCGGCAATCATGATGAGGAAGAAGGACGCGTGGTTAACAAAATTACTGCAGCCCTTATTTTAGCTGATAAATCTGATGTTCATCGCAGCAGGGTGCGTAACCGGGATATAAGCACTTTTGATATTCACGACAGGGTAAACTATGCCGTGGAGGAATCTAAGCTTAATATTGAACCGGAAAAAAGAGTGATTACACTTTTTCTACGCATTGATACGAGTATCAGCCAGGTCATGGAATATTTTGAAATATTTTTATCGCGGATGGTTATGTGCCGCAGGGCGGCTTCTTTTCTCGACGCCCGCTTTGCCCTGATTATAAATGAAGTAGACTTACTCTAAACCAGAATAGTATTGGTAGAAATGAATGGAGAGTGGTGTAATGATGAAACCGGCCTTGAAACCGGGTCGACTAATGATCCTCCTGGTAGTCTGTATTTTAATTATAGCCTCGGGATACTGGGCTTTTGGTAATGCTGCCGACAGGGAAAATGGAATTAAGCGCGGCCTGGATATTTCCGGAGGGCTATATGTGCTCCTGGAAGCGGTGGAAACCGGCGACCAGGAACTGGACCAGGATGCAATTGAAAGGGCAATAACTGTGATCAGGATGAGGGTTGATGAGCTGGGAGTGGCCGAGCCAATTATTGCTGCCCAGGGAGATGACCGTATTCGAATAGAACTGCCGGATATCGATGATGTTGAGCAGGCGCGTGAAATAATCGGGCGCACGGCCATGTTAATGTTTGTCGGCCCTGACGGGGAAGAGATTCTGACCGGATCCAACCTGGTAAGAGCCCAGGCGGAAAGAGCTCCTGAAGTTACCCCTTATCCTTTTATCAGTCTTGAATTTGACCAGGAAGGGGCCCGGTTATTTGCTGATGCTACAGCTAAGTATCTCAATCAGCCAATAGCCATTGTGCTCGATGATGAGATTATTTCCGCTCCCAATGTCAGGGCGGTAATCACTGACGGCAAGGCGATTATAGAGGGAAACTTTGATTTTGAGGAAGCAGCAAACCTGGCCTTGTTGTTACGCAGCGGGGCCCTGCCTGTAGAACTGCGTGAACTCGAATCGCGAATGATTGGCCCGACTCTCGGCCAGAGAACTGAAGAAATTGCCGTATATGCCGCAGCTGTTGGTTTAATACTTGTTCTTCTCTACATGATTTTTTACTACAGGGTAGCAGGATTGATAGCCGGGGTTGCCCTGGTCTTTTATCTTTCGCTTGTGCTATGGGCCTTAACATACTTACCGACCACCCTGACCCTTCCCGGTATAGCGGGTTTGATCCTTTCAATCGGTATGGCCGTTGATGCCAATGTAATTATTTTTGAAAGGATTAAAGATGAACTGCGATCGGGAAGGACGCCCCGCAGTGCCATGGAAGGGGGCTTTCAGCGTGCATTCAGGGCTATTCTGGATGCCAATGTAACAACGCTGATCGTTACCGTAGTTCTCTTTTCCCTGGCCAGTGGGCCGGTTAGAGGTTTTGCTGTAACCCTGTTTATCGGAATTATTTGCAGTATGTTTACGGCAATAGTACTGACCCGCCTGATAATGCGCCTTGCTTTCCAGGCTGGCCTGATTCGCAGCGGGGCTTACGTGGGGGTGAAAATATAATGATTAATTTTATTGGCAACCGTCGCAAAGCTTACGTTCTGTCGGCTGTCCTGGTCATTGCCGGTTTAGTATCACTGGCTGTTTTCGGCCTGAACCTGGGCATCGATTTTACCGGGGGAACTGTTCTACACCTGAACCTTGGTGATGATTTTTCCATGGAGGAAATAGAATCTGTTATAGCTCCCTATGAAGAGTTGAGTGGGGCCTCTATCCAGGTTGTCCAGGGCAGGGATCTCAGCGGTAATATGTCTGATGAAGGCCTGGTAATCAAAGCGCCTTATATTGAAGAAACCAGGCGCGACCAGATTATGGATGCTTTCAGGGACAAGTGGCCTACTCTTGATACAGACGACCTGAGAATTGAAAGTGTGGGGGCAGTTGTCGGCAGCGAACTGGCCGGTCAGGCCTTGTTATCGCTGGGTGTGGCGATTGTCCTGATGGTCCTTTACATAACCTTCAGGTTTGAATTTAAATTTGCCGTGGCTACTATTGCAGCCCTGCTGCACAATGTAGTTATCGTGGTAGGAATATTCTCGATTCTGCAGATGGAGATTAACGTACCATTTGTAGCTGCCATCCTCACCGTTTTCGGTTATTCAGTAAACGACACTATCGTAATATTCGATCGCATCCGTGAAAATATCAGGCATAAAAGAAAAAGTGATTATGCAGAAGTGGTCAACGAAAGTATTAATCAGAACCTGATGCGTTCGATTAACACTTCCCTGACTACATTATTTGTAATGGTTGCCCTGCTCTTTGGGTTCCATTACTATATCGGCTCTGTCGATTTGATTGTATTTGTCGTGGCCCTGATCATGGGTGTATTAATAGGGACCTATTCATCCATTTTTATTGCCAGCCCGCTTTGGCTTAACCTTCAGGAGGTAAAACTGAAGCGTTAGAAGCGGTTATACTGAGAGGGGGATGACAAAGTGAGTTCATTTTACCTTATCTTGGGTTTGGTTTTCAGTTTGTTGATTGCGATTGTGGCCCTTGCTAATAATGACACAGTTACGGTTAGTTATCTTTTTGGCCGCAGCGATGTATCGCTTATTTTACTCATTCTGGGGTCAGCTTTTGCAGGTGCGTTGGTAATGGGCCTCTTCAGTCTTTTTCGCTCCATTCGAACTGCATTTGCATTCAGGGAAATGCGTCATCAACAGGAAGATCTGCGTAAAAAGTTAAAAAGCCTGGAAGAAGAAAAGTTATTCCTTGAGGCTGAACTTAACCGGTGTTCTTCCGTTTCGGATGATCAGGAAATGGAAGAAACAGGGGAAGACCAGTCTGCATATCCTGATCAGCAGTCGGACGAGACAGACCCAGGCAGCACTGCTGATCAGGAAAAGAGCATAAATAAAGAGACGGAAGATAATAATTCATGAGTTTATGTGGAAAAGAATGGGTCTGGCCTGAAGATCAAAAAGGGTTGACCCTGGAATTAGCCGGTGAACTTGATGTTCCCCCGGCCCTGGCCCGGCTCCTGCTTAATCGCGGAATCAATGATCCCGAAAAAGCCCGGGCTTTTTTGTCTCCTGATATAGAACACCTGCATGATCCATGGCTAATGTTGAACATGGATAAAGCGGTTGCGCGCTTGCTGAAAGCTGTTGATGGCGGGGAGAAAATTACGGTTTATGGCGATTATGATGCCGATGGAATTACAGCTTCAGTGATTATACTTGAGTCCCTGCGCAGGTGCGGTGGTAATATAGATTACTATCTGCCCAGCCGTTTCGATGAAGGATATGGCTTGCATCGTGAACCATTAAAACAGCTTCAGGAAAACGGGACAGATCTGGTAATTACAGTCGACTGTGCTACAAATGCTGTTGAAGAGGCGCTGTATGCCAGGGAACTGGGTCTTGATCTTGTTATTACGGATCACCATCTGCCTCTCTCGGCTATGCCTGAAGGACAGATTATCATAAACCCTCATCAGGATGGTTGCCCATACCCTTTCAAAGAGTTATCCGGGGCCGGTATTGCTTTTAAACTGGCAGCAGCTGTTTACGAAAAGCTGGGGTATGCTTTTCCTGAAGAGCTACTTGATCTGGCTGCTCTTGGAACAGCAGCCGATGTAGTTCCGGTCCTGGATGAAAACCGGGTTATAATCGCTTCCGGCCTTGAGGTTTTAAAAAAGCAGGAAAGGCCGGGTTTGAAAGCCCTGGCTGAATTTTCCGGGCTCAGCAAAGATAAAATTTCTTCTTATGCCCTGTCCTTTATTTTTGCTCCGGCGATTAATGCTGCCGGCAGGATGGGAGAAGCTTTTCCCGCCTTAGAAATGCTGCTTGAAAAAGACCTGGAACGAGCTGCTGCCCTTTCAGAAAAACTATACCAGATAAATCAGCAACGGCGTGCAACAGAACGTAAAATTTTGGACGAAGCAGAAGTAGCAGCCCAGGAGCAGTTAGAAAAACCTGGCCGGGGTATCATTACTCTGGCAGCAGAAAACTGGCACCATGGGGTGATTGGTATTGTTGCTTCACGTCTGGTGGACAAATTCTGTCGGCCGGTAGCCCTTATTGCCCTTGATGGTGATGTGGGGCGCGGTTCAGCCCGTAGTGTTGCAGGATTTGATATTACCTCAGCCCTGTCGGCTTCTTCAGGCTTGCTGACCAGGTTTGGTGGACACGAACAGGCGGCAGGTTTTACCATTCCCAGGGAAAACTGTAATCTTCTCTGCGAAAGCCTTAATCACTATGCCATAACGGTTATTAAAGATGAAAAAATGCAGCCTGCTCTCAATATTGAGGCTGAACTAAATGAAGAAGAAATCAGTTTTGAGCTTGCCGATCTCATGGAGCAGATGGAGCCATTCGGTCCAGCTAACCCTTCACCCCTTTTAGGCAGTCGCGGTTGGGAACTTGTATCATGGCGGTTAGTAGGTGCTGATAAAAAGCATCTAAAGTTGAATGTTAAAAAAGGCAGCTGGACCCTGGCACCCATTTTTTTCTCAGCTGCCGATATAGAAGCGAAGTTGGAACCGGAACGTACGATTGATCTTGCCTTTAAATTAAAAACAGGATTTTTCAGGAATAAGAAAACACTCGAGGTGGAAACAAAAGATATCCGGTTTTGTGATGAAGATGAGTACGGTCGCTTTAGCGTGGTTGATAAGCGTGGAGTAGCCAACCGTATTGGTATCCTACAGAAACTTATTAATGATCATGGTCAAGGCACTGCTATTTTTTATTCCACGCTCTCCAGCAGGAACAGTGTTGAGAAAAAGTGCCGCTCCGTCGAAAATTGTCATGGTATTACCAGTGGCAGCCTTAACGGCACGCTGAAGATGCCGGATGATATCGAGAAAGTTATTCTTTACGAGCTGCCCCTTACCGGGGAGCTGCTTATTCCAATAATGAAAGCTGTAAGAAAAGCAGGCAGAGCAACTGTTTATCTGCTTTTTAATGAACAGGATAAAGTTATTAATCGCAGCATACTTGATCATGCCCTGCCCGGCAGTGACAGTTTGAGAAAAGTGGTGCAATTTCTTCTCGATGAAAAGAAGACAACAATTTCCGAAAAAGATCGGGTGAAGGTGGAGGAAATTATCGGTTTTAAGCCTGCCGGGACATTCTGGCAACGGGTGGAAGCTGTTATTACCGAAGCAGGTATTATTACAAAAATTAAGGCCGAGACATCCCCCGGGCAGCTATATCAATCCTGGTCTTCAATACTTGCAGAATCATCAACATTTTTAGATATGGAAAAACGTCGGGCTGCCTGTGAAGAGTTTCAAATGATGCTGCTTGAATCTTCGTCTGCAGAACTCTCAAAATATTTCAAGAGCCTTGCTTAATTTATAGAACTATTGTATTGAAGGTGGCTATAGCTGTATTTTGCCTGCTCGGGCAGGTGATAATCGAGGCAGCTATAGAATTTACCGCTGTTATTTAGTATTATATAGTCCAGGTGTAATTTAATTAAGCAGTATTTGTCTTTCGTAACTGGCTTACTTTAAAATCCTATCAGGCAAAAAATCGGGGCAGTGAGAGAAATGGTCGTCAAAGAAAAAAAATTGATCGATCTCAAGAACAGGATCAAAAAATATTATCCCAACCTTGAAGACTGGGCCCAGGTTGAAAAGGCTTACCAGTTTTCCCTGAAGGCCCACTCCGGACAACTGCGCGAATCTGGTGAATCATATATAATTCACCCTCTTGGAGTTGTTTTAATCCTGGCTGAGCTTGAACTTGACCTGGTGACGATCATAGCCGGGTTGCTCCATGATGTTGTCGAAGATACCGATATAACCCTTGATCAGATTAAAAGCGAGTTTGGAGATGAGGTTGCTTCCCTGGTTGACGGAGTAACCAAACTCAGCCGCCTGGATTTTACATCCAAGGAAGAACAACAGGCAGAAACTTTACGTAAAATGTTTATTGCCATGGCCCAGGACATTCGAGTGGTGTTGATCAAACTGGCCGACCGGACCCACAACCTGCGTACCCTGCGCTACCTGAATACCCACAAGCAGAAAGAAATTGCCCGGGAAACCCTGGAAATATATGCCCCGCTGGCTCACCGCCTGGGTATTTACATGATTAAGTGGGAACTTGAAGACCTGGCCTTTCGCTATCTGCAGCCGAACGAGTACTTTCACCTGGTTGAAAAACTGGCTAAAAAAAGACGCGAAAGAGAACATTTTATCAACAGGATAATCTGGATTTTACAGGACTACCTATCGGAAGCTTCAATTAAAGCTGAAATTCAGGGTAGGCCAAAACACCTTTTCAGCATATATAACAAAATGAAAGCCCAGGGAAAAGATCTGAATGAAATCTACGATTTAACCGCGGTAAGAATAATTGTAGATTCAGTTAAAGATTGCTATCATACCCTGGGGATTGTCCATACTATTTGGAAACCCATTCCTGGCCGTTTTAAGGATTTTATCGCCATGCCCAAGCCCAATATGTATCAATCGCTCCATACTACAGTTTTTGCTGCGGAAAACGAACTGGCAGAGATTCAAATCAGGACCTGGGATATGCACCGGACTGCTGAATATGGTATTGCCGCTCACTGGCGCTATAAGGAAAAAGTAAAAAGTTCCGACGAGTTGGATGAAAAGCTGATCTGGTTGCGCCAGCTGCTCGAGTGGCAGCATGATTACCGCGATGCCCGTGACTTCCTCAAGGATCTTAAGGGCGATCTGTTTACAGATGAGGTTTTTGTTTTTACCCCCAAGGGCGATGTGATTGACCTTCCTGCCGGTTCGGTAACCCTTGATTTTGCCTATAAAATTCATACAGATATTGGACACCGCTGCACGGGAGCCCGCGTCAACGGCAGGCTTGTTCCCCTTGACTACAAATTAAAAACGGGTGACATGGTTGAAGTCGTAACATCCAAGCAGGGTTCTCCCAGTCGTGACTGGCTCAAACTGGTTAAAACATCACATGCCAAGAGCAAGATCCGCTCATGGTTTAAAAAAGAGCGCCGGGAAGAAAACATTGAAAAAGGGCGCGAAATGATTGAAAAAGAGATCCGGCGGGTTACAGTTGAGCAGAGAATGAATATAAAGAATGATATGCTCGAAGAAGTAGGTCGTTCTTTTAACCTGATGTCGGTTGATGATCTTTACGCTGCGGTAGGTTACGGCGGAGTTTCTGTACACCAGGTAATCAGCCGTCTAAAGGAAGAATACAAAAGCAGGAAAAGCGAAGCGGAAGAAGCAGAGTCTATTCCTGAATTTAAACCTGTCAAGCGCAGTAAACAGGGGTCTCCCGGGGTAGCGATAGAAGGTATGGATAATATTTTAATGCGGGTTGCCCGCTGTTGCAATCCTGTTCCCGGTGATGATATAGTCGGTTTTGTAACCAGGGGACGGGGAGTAACTGTCCACCGCAGTGATTGCCCCAACCTTTCTCACTATAGTAAAGACAATGGCCGTTTTCTCAAGGCAGTCTGGGAGGACCAAACGAGCGCATCATACCCTGTTGAGATAGAGGTTACTGCCAGTGACAGAAAAAACCTTTTATCGGATGTCATGACTGCTATAAATGAAAGTAAAATAGAAATAACCGCAATCTCGGCTAAAACAGATAAAAATAGAGTAGCTATTATTCACATAACAATGGTAATCAGGGATCAGGTCCATCTGGAACAAATAATGACCAAAATCCGTAAAATAAAAGATGTCTTTTCTGTCCAGCGCTATGTTTACGGTTCTAATAGTTAACAGCTATTGCCATGATCAGTAATGACAGAAGAACTACGGAGGCAGAAGCTATGCGAGCAGTTGTGCAGCGTGTCCACCGGGCAGGTGTAAATGTTGACGGAGAAACAATAGGAGAAATAGGCCCTGGATTAGTTGTTTTCCTGGGTGTGGGACATGAGGATAAAACAGCGGATGCCGATTATCTGGCAGCAAAAATATCCGGCCTGCGCATCTTTGAAGATGAAGCCGGACTGATGAATATTTCCGTGAAAGAAAAAAATTATTCAGTTCTGGCTATTTCACAATTTACCTTATACGGAGATTGCCGCAAAGGCAGGCGTCCCGGTTTTTCTGCAGCGGCGCCGCCTGAACAGGCCGAGAAACTTTATAATTATTTTTGCGATCGTCTTTCCCAGGATGGCCTTGAAGTGGCAACAGGAAAATTTCAGGCAGAAATGCGGATTCTTGTTGACAACAACGGACCGGTTACTATATTACTTGATAGTAAAAGATTATTTTAAAGCATTACAGAGAGGAGCAACATGATGGATTATAAGGCCCCGCGCGGAACAAGGGATATTCTTCCCGATGAAACAGTTAAATGGCAATATTTGGAGGCAAGATACAAGGATTTTTGCAACCTTTACGGTTTTGGAGAAATACGCACACCTATATTTGAACAGACTGAACTGTTTGCTCGCAGTGTTGGCGAAGACAGTGATATAGTTTCGAAAGAAATGTACTCTTTCAAAGACCGTGGCGGCCGCGACCTTACCCTGAGGCCGGAACTTACAGCAGCTGTGGTCAGAGCCTACCTGGAGCACAACCTGGGTGAGAAGCCACAGCCCACCAAGCTTTATTACAGCGGTCCCATGTTTCGTTATGACCGGCCCCAGGCTGGCCGCTATCGGCAGTTCCATCAATTTGGCCTTGAAATTATCGGTGCTGAGAATGCGACAGCTGATGCCGAGATTATTTCTTTTTGTTATAATTTTTTTAACAGCCTTCAGTTGGAAAACCTTTCTATTGAGCTTAATAGTGTTGGCTGTCCTGTCTGTCGCCCTACCTACCGGGAAGCTCTGCTTCCTTACCTGGGAAGTATTAAGGAAGAGTTATGTTCCGATTGTCGTAAGCGATATAAAACAAACCCTCTTCGTGTCCTTGATTGCAAGGAAGAGAACTGCCGGAAACTTGTAGCAGAGGCACCCAAAATAACCGGATATCTATGTGCCGATTGCAGCAAGCACTTCAGCGATCTGCAGGCATACCTGCAAAAGATGAATATACCCTACAACCTGAATAGCAGCCTGGTCAGAGGTTTAGATTATTACACCAGGACAGCATTTGAAATAACAGCCGGTGGTGAAGGTTCCCAGGCTTCAATTTGCGGTGGCGGCCGTTATGATCACCTGGCTGAATATATTGGCGGCCCTTACACTCCGGCTGTCGGTGTCGCTTTTGGAAAAGAGCGGGTCATGCTGGCAATGGACTGGGCAAAGGCAAACTTTGAAATGAGTAGCCCCGTTTATATCGCAACTGCCGGTAAGGAACTGGAAGGAGAAGCCCTGCTATTAGCCGGTCAGTTGCGTGAAAAAGGGATCGCCGCAGAGACAGACCTTCTGGATAGAAGCCTGAAAGCCCAGATGAAATACGCAGGCAGAAAAAATTACGAAAGAGTTATTATAATTGGGGAAGAGGAAATAGCCAATAACCTGGTTGTCCTGCGTGATATGCAGGGAGGAGAACAGGTAGAAGTAAAACGTGAAGCTCTTTATACTATGTTGCTTGATAACATTCAAAATGATAACGTTCTGGAAGATGGCTCATCAGCAGAAGTAAAACTGCCCGCACCCGGGGCCGATCCAGAAAAAACTCATTACTGCGGAATAATCGATGCGTCTTTTGCAGGAAGCAGGGTAAAGCTGGCAGGATGGGTTGGTAGACGCAGGGATCATGGCGGCTTGATATTTATTGATTTGAGAGATCGCACCGGTATCATGCAGTTGGTTTTTGATCAGCGTCTTGGGGTTGAGCTTTTCCGGGATGCAGAAGGATTGCGCAGTGAATATGTAATTACTGTTGAAGGCGAAGTTGTTAAGAGAACAGAAGAAAATATAAATCCATCATTACCAACAGGTGAGGTTGAGGTTTATGTTGACAGTATGAAAGTGCATAATAAGTCTAAAACACCTCCTTTCTACATTGAGGATGATATCAATGTTGATGAAAACCTGCGCCTGCGCTATCGTTATCTAGACCTGCGAAGGCCGGAAATGGCTAAAAGAATCCAGCTCCGTCACCGGGCGGTAAAACTGATTAGGGATTATATGGATAATTATGATTTTCTTGAAGTGGAAACACCCATGCTTACCCGCAGCACGCCTGAAGGAGCGAGGGACTTTCTTGTGCCCAGCCGTCTCCATGAGGGGTCATTTTACGCTCTGCCTCAATCGCCACAACTTTTTAAGCAGCTTTTAATGGTCAGTGGCTTTGAACGTTATTTCCAGATCGCCCGTTGTTTTCGTGATGAAGATCTTCGTGCCGATAGACAGCCCGAATTCACCCAGATTGACATTGAAACCTCTTTCTTCGGCAGTGAAAATCTTTTTGCCCTGCTGGAGGGTATGATGACCCTGCTTTGGAAAGAGCTGCTTGGTGTGGATGTAAAAAGACCGTTCATGAGAATGTCATACGAAGAGGCAATGAACCGCTTCGGTTCGGATAAACCCGATTTGCGTTTCGGAATGGAACTTGTTGATATCAGTCAGCTGGTGGAAAAATGTGATTTTAAAGTATTTCAATCAGCAGTTGCTGGGGGTGGCGCAGTAAAAAGTTTGCGGGTTGAAGGTGGTGCAAAAATGAGCCGTAAAGAGCTTGATGACCTTACGGCCCTCTCCAGGCAGTTAGGTGCTAAAGGACTTGCCTGGGTATTTGTTGAGGAGACCGGATGGCGATCTCCGATCAGCAAGTTCTTTGAAAAAGACCTGATGGATGAAATTACTGCTTCAATGAAAGCTAAAGCGGGAGATGTGTTGCTTTTTGTGGCCGATACTTGGGAAACAACCTGCGAAGTCCTGGGTCACTTGCGAAACAGGCTTGCGCCGGAGAATCTAACCGATGAACCCCATTTTCTCTGGGTCGTTGATTTTCCACTATTTGAATACGACCAGGAAGAAAAGCGTTACGATTCCAAGCACCATCCATTTACATCGCCAATAAATGAAGATATGGCATTACTACAAAAAGATCCCCTTAAAGTTCGTGCCCAGGCCTATGACCTGGTTCTGAATGGAGTGGAAATTGGCGGAGGCAGCACCCGTATCCATGACAGGGAAGTGCAAAATACTATTTTTGAGCTACTCGGTTTGACAGAAGAGCAGCGTAAAGAAAAATTTGGCTTTTTACTTGAAGCTTTATCATATGGAGCTCCTCCCCATGGAGGCTTGGCCCTTGGTTTGGATAGGATGATTGCCTTGATCAGCGGCGATGAATCGATTCGCCAGGTGATTCCTTTCCCGAAAACTGCTGCGGCTAGCTGCCTGATGACAGGTGCTCCTGAAAGCGTTGATCCGGAACAGCTAGCCGAGCTGAAGATAGAGCTTGTTGAGACTGAAGAAGAGTAACTTTAGCAACTTACTAACTCAACTAATCTAACGGCAGCCAGAACCTGGCTGTCGTTTCTTTTGCTGCAGTAACCTTTGCTCACTGGTCGCTCTGCGTGTCATTGCCGCGGCTCAGTTTCAGCCTTTCGCTTAGCCTCTCTTCGTGATTCGCCATCCGTGGCTCAGCACTCAGCGGCCGACCTCCGTAACGACCGGTCTGCTCATGGCCTCACTTCACCGGCACCTGCCTGCGCTCGCTTTATGTTCGCCCCAGGTTACCGGCAGCAACTGTAGATCTACTTTTTCAGGGGTTAAATGTACTGATAG
>CAYMIW010000030.1:0-36626 GCA_964390725.1 uncultured Syntrophomonadaceae bacterium
TCTTTGTCTCTAAAACACTTACCTGCTAAATCCCTACAATAACTTTACACTATGTGGAAAAATATTAAAGCCAAAAAAAGTTGGAAGAATAAAAACCGGCAACCGCAATTTTCCGGGCACCGGTATATTTCAGGTAATCTTACAGTTTTTTATAATTAACTAAAATCGTTAATGCCCAGTTCATCTTCCCTGTTTTTGATTATTTTCAGCAGTTCCCGGTGAACCTGTTCAGGAAGAGGATCGGGCCTGTGATTTGCCAGTATTTCTCTTGCCTTTTCATCGCAAGTTACACCTAAATCTTTAGACCCTCTTTCTTTCCAGAATTGGCGCATACGCCGATCAATTAATTTTGGTTCAGAAAGCTTTCGCATATTATGATAAGTATGCTCTTCCCCAAGAAAATGCCCCCGCGCGCCCACATTCTTAATCACATCAACCGCCAGGGTATTGTCGTTGACCGGAATACCTTCAAGGACTTTCCTGGTCATGGCAATTATCTCGTTATCCATTACCAGTTGGCCAAAACTCATTGTTAAACCCATCTCAAGCATTCCCCCGCCGTAGATCATATTGGCACCTGCCAAAGCCGGAAGCAGGGTAGTCAGGGTTTTTTCATGGCCGGACTGGGCATCAGAAAGTTTACTGTCGCCCTAAGTGCCTGCAACATAGCTGGGCAGTAAGTACATCTGGGCCAGTTTGGCAACAGCGGCACTGATCAAACCGAGCTCCGGACAACCTACCGTTGCAGTAGTCAGTTTCAGGTCAATCATCGATGTTGAACTGCCGTACATTACCGGAGCTCCTTTGCGGGTAAGCTGGGCCAGCACAATCCCGCCCAGCACTTCGGCATTGTGAGTAACCAGTGTTCCAGCCAGGGTTACCGGAGAAGTTGCCCCGGCCAGGGCCATAGATAATATATTCTGGGGCAGGTTAGCCCGGGCATATTCAATAATCGGATCAGCGCACCCTTCAGATATGGTCAGGGGACTCTGCGGACAGGTGCAGCCTGACACAATCGGGCGGTCTTTCAATTTTTCCCGCCCCCCGGCAACCGCCACAGCCATTTCAATAAGCAGTTGGGCCGAACGCTTATCATGACAGGGTTGAGGAACATGTTTTGTTGTGTTTGAAACAGTAACTTCGTAATTATGCAGGCTCTCCATTTCGGGGTGTACGTCACGTGGAGCCACCGTGTTTTCCAGCATATCATACTGGTCCAGGGCATCAACCAGGCGGGCTACATCGCCCTTATCTTTTTTGGTCGATTGCCTGTATTCCCCGGTGTAGGGATCAATGACCATCACCCCTTCCCCAAAGGGGCAAAAATTAACCCGGCCACTTTCCAAAACAAGATCATGTTTTGGATCACGTCCGGCCAGAAATACTTTTTTAGGTGAGGAGTTAATGGCATCCTCTACTATATGCGCCGGTATTTTTACTATTTGCTTTTTACGATCAACCAGGCATCCACCATCATCAAAAATATCTAAGGCATCTTCACTCTGCACATATAAACCGGCATATTCCAGAACTTCAAGAGTGGCATCATGAATCATCTCCAGATCTGAATCACTGAACAGGTTGATGCTGCATCCGGTAAAAGTGGTTCTCCCGGCCAGCTGGTTTCTCTTCACAGTTAGATCAGACCTCCTTTTTATTTTAAACCTGTTTTCTTTTTAAACTGCTCCACCGCATTGATCTTTAAACCTAAAACCCTGGCAATATTTACCTTTGCCTCTATTCCTTTTGCTGCCCCGGGATCCGGCATCGGATAACCGATATCAAGAGACTGCCTGATCTCCCGCATTACCGAGCAATCACTCAGCTCAAATGAAGTTACCCCAAGGCGATCAGCCACATATTGCTTGGCCTGTTCAATTTTCATGCTTTTTGCCAGCTGCATCCGCAAAACCAGATCTCCGGCTGTGCGAATGCCGCCCATTCCGACCGCCACTGCCTGGGTAGCCTCGTTACCGAATGGATCACCAGAGCCTATCTATAATCCGTCGGCTTTACCAAGCTCAACCAAGGCTTTTGCCGCCCTTGTGACCGCATCTACCGGTGGGACCGGAGTCATCGGGGTTGCGCCTACACCCATTCCCACATTGGCGTGGACCGGAACAGGTGAAGCTTCACAGCAGGCTTTTATGAAGGTTACAGTGCGGGCCAGGTTCCAGGGAAAGCTCCTGTTGCTGTTAGTATTAATAACAGGGCCAAAAATATTTACCCCTGCGGCTGCAGCCAGTTCAGCCTGATGATGCGGGTATAACCCGGCAATCCTGGTATTATTCAACTCGAGGTTACCATGCATTCCCAGGATAAACTCTCCCGCCATACCCATTTCAACTCCCAGGTCGGGATATTTCCGTTTTATTTCGCGGATCGCCATCAGGGCAGCCAGAACATCGGCATCACCTGAAGCCCCGCAGGTATCAAAATTTATGCCATCGGCTCCGGCTGCATGCATTCCGGCGGCAATGTAAACCATATCCTTAACGGCCAGTTCAACCGCTTCTTCCTGGGCAGCTCGTGCTTCTTTGATTTTACCGAGCGGAAGCAGTTCGGACCAGTTCTCGACCGGCCCATCAGGCCTGGTATAAAGACCAAGATTCGGCATGGCACCATATAAAACTGGCATTATGGCACATAGCTGGACATTTTCCATAACTTTTGCTTCATCGTGCAAAATTGCTTTAACTGATTTATAACTGTAATCGATGTTACCGAGATCAAGGGAATCGGCAGCCAGCACTTTTTCGTGGACCATGATTGCAGTGGCCCGATCAAGAGAGATATTAGCCTGGTAATTAATTTTAAACGCTCCCGAATCCGATGAAGTTACCGTTTCCTGTCCGCGCTTAATGCTAACGGCATTAACAGGAAGGGCTATAATCTCGTAAAGATGCTGCAGCTCTTCTTTTCCCAGGGGGGAAATTTTCGCCCGATCTGCAGCATCAAGAGTGCCTTCATTAAGCTCAAATCTTACTTCATCCGGGCTGATCCAAATTGATGAACCGTCACCCATCCTGGTAAATATTTTATCCATCAGACTACCTCCTTTCTGAGAAATAGTATACAATAGTAGTATACAATTTGCGGTTGCTGCTGACAAGAAAAACTGTTATTCCAGGTTCCAACTGCAGAATAATAAGATCCTTTAGGTAACTGCTGGCCCGGAACCGGGAAGATTAGAATTAATCAAGAGGTGAGCATATTGGAACAGGGAAACGCTGAATATTTTGCCTACGAAAAGCTGAAAAATGCCATCTTTAAAAGAACGCTGCGTCCTGATACCCGCCTGGTTGAATCAAAAATTGCCGAACAGCTTGGCGTGAGCAGAACCCCGGTCAGGGCAGCAATTAAACGACTGGCTCACGATGGTTACGTTAATTATGTAAAGAACCGCGGTGCAAGCATTGTTAAACCGTCGAAACAGGAAATTTACGACACTTTCGAAGTAAGACTGGAACTGGAAAAAGCAGCTGTCCGTAAAGCTGTCGGACAAAACAACAAAATAGCGCTGCAGCAGCTCGAGCTGCTGTTGACTGCAGAGACTGATACTTTTGATAAGCGCGATATCGGCATATACTACAATCTGAATTATGATATTCACAGCGGTATTGCAGCCCTGAGTGGTAATCCGGTTCTCGAAGAATATTTGAACAGAATTATTTATAGAAGTCAGATCTTTTTAATTCTTTACGAAAACTTTTATCAGCTGGAAGATAATCCTTCTTACCCCGAACACCAACATATAGTAAAAGCTCTATTTCTCGGCGACCCGACAATGGCAGAAAAAGCTGTAGAAGAACATATCGCTTCTACACTTAAAGGGCTCAGGCTGGATGATTATGTTAACGACCCGGACAGGGATAGATTGATCCTCTGAAATAATCAGGCAATAGCCAGTCAAATTAAAGAAAGAGGGTGCCAATATGCGTGCAGAAGAAAACAGCAGAAGTATTCATCCGGTTCAATACAGAAACAAAACAGATCTGCTTGAACCACAGCAGGTTGAAATGATTCACGAGGCATCTTTGACCATATTAAGTAAAATCGGGATTAAAATGCCCCATCGCAAGGTGCAGGATATTCTGGCTGAAGGGGGAGCAAAAATCGATCGGGAACAGAACCGGGTATACTTTCCTCCAGACTTGGTTGAGCAAACAATTAAGCAGGCTCCGGCCCATTACACTCTCTGCGCCCGCCTTGCTGAAAATGATCTTTCTTTGGACGGCAACCACGGTTATCTTACCCTGGATGGTTGTGGTCTGCAGGTCCTGGACCTGAACAGCGGAAAACTTAGAAAATCAACGCTCAGAGACCTTGAGGAGGCTACACTGGTGGCTGATTATCTGAATGAAGTGGCTTTTTTGTGGCCAATTATCAGTGCCCAGGATTATCCGGCATCCAGGCAGCCCCTGCTTGAGCTTAAAGCTCAACTTTCCATGTCGGGCAAGCATGTCCAGGCCATGACGGCGGTTAATGGCAACTCGGCCCGCGGATCAGTGGAAATTGCCACCCTGGTTGCCGGCGGAGCAGATGCTTTGCGTAAAAGACCGATCATCTCTAATTTTCAGTGCAGTATAAGTCCCCTTGCCTACGACCCCGAGGGACTGGAAGCGGCCATGGTTTTTGCCGATGCAGGAGTGCCAACCGGTTTTCTGACCATGCAGATCTGTTGTTCCACTGCCCCATCCACAGTAGCAGGCAGCATGGCCCAGGCCAATGCCGAAGTGCTGGCCGGCCTGGTTTTTCTACAACTTTATCGCCCCGGGACTCCGACCTTTTATGGGTCTTGCGCTACGGTAATGGAATTAAGCAGCGGTTCAGTTTGCTGCGGTGGGCCGGAAGACTTTCAGATGCAGGCATTTTCAGCCCAGATGGCACGTTATTATAAACTGCCTTCCAACGTTGGCACTTTTGCCACCGGGGCTAAAGCATCAAACTGGCACGCCGGTGTGGAAAACACACTTTCCGGTACTATCAGCATGTTATCCGGTGCAGATATGATGTGCGGGGCCGGGCTGCTGGCCGGAGCCGTGATATTTTCTTTTGAGCAGTTGCTGCTGGACTGCGAAACATACGAACTGATCAGACGCACAACCGCCGGTATAAAAGTTAATCGGGAAACACTGGCCCTTGATACTATAGCTTCTGTTGGGCCGGAAGGGCACTACATGGTCGAGCCACACACCCTGGCCCACATGCGTGAACTGTGGCAACCTTCGCTGATTAACCGGGCTCCTTATGGCAAATGGCTGGCAGAAGGATGCCGTGAAGCGGAAGAACAGGCCAGGGAGAAAGCTCGCTGGATCCTGGATAATCACCGGCCCGCTCCCCTGGACAACCGCCTGCTGCAGGAGATCAACCAGATCATTGAAAACTACTGATGTTAATGCTATTTAGACTGCATTTTCAGCCTGCAAAAAATAAGTGCTCTCCAGGCTGCTTTAACAAGCAACAATGCTGATAATATAAGTAGTCCCCAGACCAGATCGGGATGGTAAAGACCAAGTAACCGCCAGACAGGAAAACCGGCCCCGGCGGGAATAATGATAAATATTATCAGGGGTAGCATAACTTCAAGAAGGACTGGCATAACCAAGTGCAGCAGCAGGGAAAGTAAACCTCTTGGGAATTCTGTTTTGATTCTCTGCGCCCATCTTCCGGGTAGAAGAATAAGTGACCTGACAGTTAAAATCAATAAAACTAACATCAAAGCCAGGATGCCGAGATAAAAAGCACGCGATACTTTAGATCCGGTATCAGGAGTTTCGCCCCTGATCAGGTCGGCTACCGCCAGAGCCAGGGGCATGGCGGGCAGTTCAAGCATAGTTCCAATGTTAGTCAGCACAATAACACCCCACCGCTCTTCCGGTGAAAATACCATACCCGAGTTAAAACCCTGGGTCATACCATCATGCATGATCAGAGTGCCTGCCTGGTCTTCAACAGCTACCAGTCCCATGGCATAAAGGTTTTCCCCTTCTCTCACTTCTCCGGGTTTATATAGCTGGGCTAATCCTGCTTCTGAAAGAAGCCTGTTGCCATTATAACTACCTCCACCCAGGTGCATTAACAGGTAACGACACATGTCCTCGGCAGTGGAAATGATAAAACCGGCAGCCAGGGCGCTGTCAAGATACTGAACCTCTCCCCCTAATGGAAAACCGATAAACTGGGTATGACCATCAGACATTCCGGCCGCCATACCTTCACCGCGCGTTAAAAAACTGCTCGTCATCCCCAACGGGTTAAAAATATTATCGCGAATATGATCTGCATACCCGCTATCACTTAAAACATCAACCAGAAGGCCCAAAATAATATAATTTGCATTGGAATAGATATATCTTTCACCCGGCTTGCCTGCCAGGCAAACACTGCTTAAGGCTCTCACTTCCTCTTCTATATTCAACAGGCTACTGTGAGCCAGGGAGGTAACACCGGCTTCATTGGGAATACCGCTGGTTTGTACCAGCAGGTGCCTGACTGTAATGTCGCCTGCATCATATTCACCGGCCATGGTAAACCAGGGCAAATATTCCTGCACCGGTTTATCCAGTTCCAGCCGACCTTCCTCAGCCAACTGCATGACAGCCAGAGCAGTAAAAGATTTACTGACTGAGCCGATAATAAAAGGTGTTTGCACGCTTACATTACGGATTTTCCCGGCACTACCGTGTCCTTTAAGGTATATAACTTCACCGTTATAAACAATGCCCAGGGCCAGCCCGGGGATACGGGATATACTCATTTCCTCTTCTATAAAGTTATCAATTTGTTCAGCATCAAAATTAATTGCCGCTGATACCGATACCGAAACAAGAGCTGTAATTATCAAAGTAACTGCAATTATTGTTAAGCATTTCTTCATATACCTAATTCCTTTCAGATAAACAGGGAAGTCGGGGAAAACAAAAAGTCATCAGGAACGTGCAGGGCCCTAATAAAACTTACCTGCTTTGTAATTTAAACCTTGTAAATATTGCAGAGCATAGCCCGGTTGCACCAGCCCCCAGTCAGGGGATCCAGCATATCAGGCTCATCAATAGTCAACACGTTGGCATTTGATTCGAGAGCGCCAAAAAGGTTAGGCAACACTCCTTCTTTTTCCGGGAACCACCAGCTTGCTTCTACATTAACAAAATCCGGACGCATGCCATCTGAAAGGTTAGCTTTTTGCCTGATCTTACCTCTTGCCGTTTCAATATAAACCCAGTCACCTTCAGCTATACCATATTTTGCAGCCGTTGCGGGATGGATCTTTACCAGGGGATCCGGATGTTTTTCACGCAGCCCCATGCCCGGATGTCTGTGTTCAGAATGAAACTGCGGCATAAATCTGCCCCCGGTTGACAAAAATAGCGGATATTTATTATATATATCGGGTGTCCTGAGGGGACTTTCCGGTGGTTCTTCATAATAAGGCAGGGGATCATAGCCGAGCTTTTCAAATATGGTGGTATAAAGCTCAACTTTGCCAGTGGGGGTTGCAAAACCGCTCTGCTCATGTTTAAGCAGATTCTTACCATCGGGCAGGAGCATACCCTTTTCAACATATTCTTCATAAGTTAAGTCTAAATCTTTTATCCGGAAATTTATCACATCTTCCATGCTATCCCAGGGCCATTGCTCTTTCTGTCCCAGCCTTTTACCCAGGCCACTCCAAAACTGGTAATCATCATGGCGGTCGCCAAGCGGAGGAACCGCCCTTTCACCGCCTATAACTACAGGCAGCCAATCTTCGGTGGTAGTGCACAGCGGTCTTTCCAGCCAGCTTGCTGCAGGAAGAACATAATCGGCCAGCTGGGCGGTAGGGGTCATCCAGTAATCTAAAACCACATGTAAATCAAGATTATCGTGAGTCAGGGATTCCAAAACCAGTTTTGTATTAGCGGCCCACATTACCGGGTTGCTGGCCCAGGTGATTAACGTTTTCAGGGGATAAGGTATTTCCGATATTATCTGCCTCAGGGCCAGTGGTGTTGATACCTGAAGATAATGCAGCTGGGGACAGGGTATACCAAGCTGCTTTTCATAAAGGGGCGCCACCATTTCCCACGCCGGCCAGGACATCAGCTTGAAACGATCACTGCCAATCATCAGTTTACGCTTTTCTTCGGGCAATGCACCTGTCAGCTCCAGTTCTGATTCGCTGAGGAATTTCTTCCCCCCAAAGTGAGTGGTGGGAGTGCTAACCAAATCGCCACCCCGAATATCCAGATTTCCTGTTATCGCACCGAGAATAACTCTTGCCTGCTCCACCCGACCTGAGTTTAAACCGAGCTGGTCTGTTGCCACACCCCGGTTAATACAGGAAGCTTCGCTGGTAGCATAAAGGCGGGCCGATTCCCTGATTTCTCCCGCAGTTAAACCGGTTATTTCTGCCACCTTTTCCGGGGTATATCCGGCAACTCTTGCAGTGAGCTCTTCAAAACCATGAGTCCATTTGTCGACAAACTCCCGGTCGTACAAACCCTCGTTAACAATCACGTTGATCCAGCCAAGAGCCAGTGCTCCATCAGTACCCGGCCTTAAACGCAGGCACATATCGGCGGATTGACCCCCGCTGGAAATTTGCGGGTCAATTGCAATAATCTTCAGGGCCCCGGCATCCCACTTCTTTTTAAGGACCTTCCACTGTAACGGGCGGGCTTCCCTGGGATTAGCCCCCCACAATACAACACACTTTGATCTGGGTATGTCTGGAAATATCATTGCTCCGGCCATAGCCAGGTCAATACTGTAAACATTGCAAAGACATACCATACCCGGAGTAATTATATTCTGCGGATTACCAAAAAGGTTTAAAAAGCGAGCCCTGGCCCAAAAAAGATCACTACGGTAGGTTCCCTCTGCCACAGCCAGGCTTTCGGGGCCGTAATCCTTTCTGATTGACTTAAGCCTGTCGGCAATTTCATCCATAGCCTGCTCCCAGGGAATCTTTTGCCATTTTCCTTCTCCGCGTTTGCCGATCCTTTTAAGCGCATGCTGAAGCTGGTCGGGATGATACAGCCATTTTGGAGCTTTTACAGCCCTTTCGCAGATATGGCCACGGCTCCCGGGGTGATCGGGGTTACCGGTTACCTTAACAACACGTCCTTCTTCTACATGAACCAGGACACCGCAATTATGATGGCAAAAAAAACAACCGGCCTTTTTAATTTCATTTTCTGGCTGCATTAAAATCTCCTTTTTTACCGATGATACTAAATTAATTGATAGGCTTTATTGATTAACATATTCAATTGCTTCCTTGCCCGTTATATGCTCCACGTCAATTGCTACGATATGAGAGCGCCTGCACCCTTCTATTTCGCTACGTTTTGCTTCCTCAGGCTGATCTGATGAATATTTTTCCACCAGCGCTTCAAATGCCATAAGCCATTCATCCCCTTCAGTAATCCTGGCCCTGCCAAAGGCTATAACGCTGCGAAAATATGAAGTATACTCTGCACTGACAATATAATCTTCATCAACTACGGCAAATGATACCTTGGGATCTTTTAAAATTGCATCAATTTTATGCCCCGCTTTTGCTGAATGAAAGTAAATTTTATTGTCGTGGTAAACATAGTTTAGAGGAACTGCATAAGGGTAATCGTCATCACCCCTGCAGGCCAGTACGCCATTGGTACACCTGTTCATTACTGCCTCGGTAAGATCCCCGGACAGTAATTGCTTATTTCTTCTCATTGCCCTGAACATTGGCCTATCCCTCACTTTCAGTCGTGGGAGTGAAATCGCAAGTATAGATTACGTGCACCAACTTTTTTATTCGCTGATACTTATATTAAATACCTAATCTCAATATAACTGCCTGGCGGATCTTGAGATATTCAGCTTCTGCTGTTTAGCTCATTCATCTTTAAATCATTCAGGTAACGGAATAAAAACACCATAGCTACATGCCAGTTTTGATATCAGGCAAAGATAGTTCTAAATATCTATATTCTCCCATTTCCAATTAGAAACAAAATCCTTGAATCGTTCCTCAACTGGAGAAAGGCATCTGTTTTTGCAATATACCAAGCTGAAATGCCTCTTGAGATCTAAACCATCTATTTTGTATTGTCTCAGCCTGCCTGAAGCAACTTCGGATTTTACAGCAATTTGGGATACAAAGCTGATACCAATATCTAATTCTACCATTTTTTTTATTGCTTCCAGGCTTTCATTGATCGCCTGAGAGCGAAACATGTTTATTTCCATATTTTTTTCTCTCAAAGCTTTTTCAATAAGTAATCTTGTCCCGGAACCTTCTTCCCTGAGAACAATATCTTCTCCCGCCAGGCTCTTAATGTTTAAAGATTCTGAAGGAAAATCTTTCTCAGGAGAAGCAATAAGGAGTAAAATATCTTCGTAAAAATCAATGTACTCAAGGTTTTTGCAAGGATACTGTGCCCCTACAAAGCCTAAATTAATCCTGCCGGAAATGAGCTCATCAATTACTTCCTGTGAATCTTTATGGCTGATCGAAAAACGTACCAACGGATATAGTTCCTTAAAAGCCTTGGCAATGTAAGGTAACAGGTATTGCTCCGGTATAGTACTGGCACATATCTCAAGCAGCCCTTCGATGTTATCTTTATATTCATTTAAAGCATCTTCTGCCTTGGCAAAAAGGTTAATCATCTCAACAGCATAGCGGTAAAATATCCCCCCCCCTGCTGTAAGGGTTATTTCTTTTCTTTTCCTGTCAAATAAAGCAATCCCAAGTTCATTCTCCAGCTTTTTAACACTAAGGGTAACCGCTGGCTGCGTCATAAACAAAACATCCGCTGCCCGGGAAAAACTTTTTTTTCTGGCAACCGCAACAAAGCATTCCACCTGTTTGAACTCCATTATATCCCCTCTATTTTTAACTTAACTGCAAGCATTTTTTAATAATTTTAAAGAAAGCAATATTAATTCGTTTAATAGTAAGAGCCTTTTAAATAAATATTATTAATTTGAATGCCAACCTTTTTACCGATACAGTATAAATGTCTTAATATTATACTATACTTCAGTATGAAAAAGGAGTAATTTAACAAAAGATGAAAAATTTATTAGCAACCAAGTGGGGAATTATCGTAGTTGGAATTGTTATCGGTGTTATTGCTTCGTTACTTCAGCTGTGGGGCAACCCTGCCAATATGGGTATTTGTGTAGCCTGCTTTGTGCGGGATATTACCGGCGCACTGGGTTTACACAGGGCTCCTGTAGTCCAGTACCTGCGACCAGAAATTATTGGGTTCGTTTTAGGTTCTTTTGGCGCTGCTTACCTGTTCAGGGAGTTTAAACCACGAGTAGGATCTGCCCCCCTGGTAAGATTTATTTTAGGTGTTTTCGCCATGATTGGGGCCCTGATGTTTCTTGGCTGCCCGTGGCGGGCGCTGCTCCGCCTGGCAGGCGGCGACTGGAACGCTATACTGGGTCTGCTGGGCCTGGCCTTTGGCATTTGGATTGGAACCAGGTTTCTAAAAAGCGGCTATAATTTAGGTGCTACTCACAAGACACACACATCAGTAGGCTGGATATTCCCTGTTATTATGGCCGGTTTTCTGGTCCTGATGCTTTTTAATCCAAAAATCGCCGGTGAACCTCAAAGCGGTATTCTTTTTTACAGTGTAGAGGGCCCGGGATCAATGCATGCACCTTTAATTGTTTCCCTGTTTTTTGGCCTGGTAATAGGTTTTCTGGCACAAAAAAGCCGCTTCTGCACCATGGGTGCCATCCGTGACCTTATCTTGTTCAAGCAAACCCACCTCTTTTCAGGAATCGTCGGCCTTGCTATCGCCGCGTTCGTTACAAACCTGCTTGTTAACCAATTTAACCCTGGCTTTGCTGGCCAACCTGTAGCCCATTCCATGCACTTCTGGAATTTTGCCGGAATGACTCTGGCTGGCCTCGCGTTTGCCCTGGCCGGTGGTTGTCCGGGACGTCAGCTCTTCCTTTCCGGAGAGGGCGACGGCGACGCAGCAATATTTGTAATTGGCATGGTTGCCGGCGCAGCTTTTGCTCACAACTTTGGTTTAGCCAGCTCACCTGCTGGAGCCACCCCGGCAGGAATGGTCGCTTTTGTGATTGGTCTTGCAGCCTGCCTGCTGATCGGATTCACCATGCGAGATAAAATATAGGAGGAATTAAGCGATGGATAATATCATCAATGCCAGGGGTTTATCATGTCCCCAGCCGGTCATTATGACCGTAAATGAAATAAAAAAAGTTAAGAATGGCACCATTGTGATTATGGTAGACACAGATACTGCCAAAGAGAATGTTAGCCGCGCTTCGAAAGCTCAGGGATGGGAAATTGCAAATGTTGAACCGGAAGAAGACGGTTACAGGGTTACAATAACGAAAGAAGACTAGCTATGTTTAAACGGTTTAAAAACAAACAAACTACCACTGTGCAAAAACATGACCGGGGTATATTGGTTTTTGAAAATACTACTGAAGTTATCAGAGCAGAAAAGATTTTAAGAGATGAGGGGTGGGAAATTGATGTAAAAGGCCCACCCCCTGAAATTCGCAGTGGTTGCGACCTGGTAATCGAGTTTCCTTTAATTGAAGAGTTATCAATCATCAGAAAACTATTAGCAGTTAATGTTAAACCCATACAAACTGTGCCTGTTAATAGCGTTTTGTTAGAACCTGTTGACCTTCTTCAAGAAAAAGAATACGGAAACTTTCTGATGGTAAGAGCTGCAAATATGAAAATAACAGTTGATAAGAATACACGATTAATTGTCAATGTTTCAGGAGGCGGTTGCCCGGATGTACCTTACCTTGCGGATCAAATGGTTAACAAGTTTTTACATGACACTCCACATCCCCGGGACATCGGCTATACTCTTTGTGCCTATGCTCTTCAAATTGCATATGATCGGCTGGTGAAAATATGCTCGGAATAGTCGGGACTGTCCCCGAGGAAAACTTTCCGCTAATTGAGGGAACTGCTATCTTGGATAAGAATCATATTATAATAGATAACAAAAGCATTGCTGTTAATCGTGGTACCCCGGCTATGATAGCAGCTGCTGCTAAAACACTACAGTACATGGATAAACCAAATCCTTATTGTTACTTAGTTGGTGATATAGGCAATGGTAAAGGGTGTAAAACTCTCTATAAGCATTTAGCAGCCAATTTTTCAAAAATACAACTTAAAACCCTGGCTTTACACTATTTTCAACCGGATGTTAATTTGTTTAAAGAATTCCTGGCAGTTATTAATAGCATTTCTGACCGTCCGACTTTAATTGCTGATGCTGGTTTTATGTATGTTGCCAAAATGGGTGGGGATGCGTCTTTTTTCGATTTATTTACTCCGGATGCGGGAGAACTTGCTTATCTATCCGATGAAAAGGCTCCACACCCTTTTTATACAAGGGGTTTCATCTTACACGAAGAAAACCAGGTTCCTGAATTAATTAAAAGAGCATACTTGCATAACAACGCTGCCAAACACCTGCTTGTAAAAGGCGCTATAGACTATGTAGCCAATAAAAACGGTATACTTGGAACGGTAGACAGTCCACAGGAAGAAGCGCTTGAGTCTATTGGTGGCACCGGAGACACTTTAACCGGAATAGTATCTGCCCTGATTGAATCATGCCTAAATATTAAAGCTTCATCTTTAGGTGCAGCTAAGATAAACCGGCTCGCCGGTTCATATGCCAATCCAGATCCTGCAACCCAGATATATGACATCATCAGCCATATACCTCAAGCACTTGAAGAGGTATTTCAGAATTAAATTAAAGTCTAAAAATTGTAATTAATTGTCTAATCACATAAGCATGAAAGTTTTTGTATATAACAAAAAACCTTCATGCTTAAGCCAATCTTTCCGGTTTGCTCAGTTAAACTGCGGTATAGCCACCGTCAATCGGTAATACAACCCCGGTAACATAGGCCGCTTCTTCACTGGCCAGGAAAATAGCGCCCGGGTTCAATTCACCTTCTCTGCCATATCGACCAAGTGGCACGGTTGCTTTCATGTAGTTCGAAAAATCCTCCGTGTTTAGTACATCGGTTGTTAATTCTGTTTCAAAATAACCCGGGCAGATAACATTACAGGTAATATTGTACCTGGCAAGCTCTGCCGCCACCGCTCTGGTAAAGTTCACAACTCCACCCTTTGATGCATGGTAGGCGACTGTATCAATAGCAGTATTTCCAACCAGTCCATACATCGAAGCAATATTAATGATTCGACCGTATTTGTTCTTCTTCATGATGTTTCCAAATGCACGGGTTACAAGAAACACACTCTTCAGATCAACATCAATCGTAAAATCCCATTGTTCATCAGTCATCTCGCAGACTCCTGCATTTTCAGCCGCACCGGCATTATTGACCAGTATATCCACTTTACCAAATTCTTTCTCGGTTAATTCAGCAGCAGTATTAACCTCTTCCGTATTCGTAACATCACACTGGATCGTTAAGCACCTGCCCCCTTCACTCTCCAGCTCTTTTGCTAAAACATCCAAGCGTTCTTTACGGCGGGCAAGAAGCACAAGGTCAGCTCCCTGCCTGGCAAAACCCCTTGCCATCTGTGCCCCCAGCCCTGAAGATGCACCAGTTACAACAGCTACTTTTCCCTTAAGTTCAAACATATTCAGTCACTTTTCCTTTCAAATTAATTGCTCTTTTGTGAATAACGACATGATTAAAGGTCATGGTTTTTTAAATACTATCTTGCTAATTCAGTTACTAAGGCGCCTTATATTGTTATTAATTTCACATGTCTTGTCAAAAAAAAACCTTTTCTCTAATAAATTTAACTTTCGATAATATGAGCCACTCTCCCTTGGGTGAGAAGATTAAAGCATCATCTTCGAACGACCCTTTATATAAAGTCTTTTTTTAAAGTACCCAGACGCTTTTTAAATCCGCTTATAATACCTTTCCTTAGTCTAGTTGTTATTAAAAAGCATAGATAACCTTATCTAAACAGAAATATAGTTAAATTTTTCACATGCTACTTAAACATAATTTATCATATCTAAAAACACCTGTCAACATATTATTAATTGTACGAAGCAATAATTATACTTTCAATGCTGTTTTAATATAATTCTTAAGCCACCTTTAGATGTCTTTCAATGTATAATACTTACTTTTATCGCCCTGCCAGTATACTAATAATTATTCAATTTCACAAATTTTAACCGGGCGGTTGAGGCGATACGACTTATCTGCTGCCAGTGCAATCAGAATTGGCTTAATACCATCATCTCCTGATACTTCAGGATCCTTATCGTTAAGTATTGCCTCAATAAACGCTTTAATCTCAGCTACAAAAGAGTGTTCATATCGTTCAATAAAAAAACTATATGGTTTGTCGCTATATATACCATCGGCTGTACTAATAATTGCTGTTGAAGGTAATTCGTTAAAATCGGCAACACTGCCTAATGAACCAAAAACTTCAACACGTTGGTCATAACCAAAATCTGATTTTCTGCTATTACTCACTATTCCAAGGGAACCACTTTCGAATTTTAGAGTTATTACTGCAGTATCTACATCACCTAATTCTCCAATTTCTTTGTCAATAAGAACTGCACCGGCGGCAAATACTTCAACCACTTCACTGCCAGAAAGATACCTGGCCATATCAAAATCATGAATAGTCATATCCATAAACAGACCTCCTGAAACTTTGCAGTATTCTAATGATGGCGGGGCCGGATCTTTAGATGAAATGCAGATTAAGTGTGGTTCTCCAATTACACCGGAAAGCACTGCGTTTCTTACACTTCGATGATTATGATCAAAGCGTCTGTTGAAACCTATCTGAAGCTTTACACCGTTATCCTTTACTGCCTGTAAAGCTTCTCTGGCCTTTTTTATATTTAAAGCCATCGGTTTTTCGCAAAAGATATGTTTTCCTGCTCTTGCTGCTTCAATTATCAAATCAGCATGAGTATCCGTACAAGAGCATATCAATACTGCTTTTATATCCGGATCATTTAGAACCTCTTTATAATCACTTGTTATTTTGCTGATACCATTAAAATGTGCCCAATAATCAAGACCATCCAGACACACATCTGCAACTTTTTTTACCACAGCTTCATGTATCCGGGACATTATATTTTCAGCATGCAACCTGCCAATTCTTCCAGCACCAATAACCCCAACATTTAGCCTGTTTCGCATTCAGGGCTTTCTCCTTTTCTCATATCAATACTAATGAAACAAATTTTTTTACCCAGCGTTTATTCAACCTTACCCCTGTTTTGACAAATTTTTTCATTAATCATTTTGATATATTCCAAGCCCCTGGTGGCAGCAGTAATGGCATCTGGATATGGCAAACACTCAAAAGCCGCAAATTCACCATACCTTACCTGGTGTAATTTATTAATGATCGATTTAAAATTCAAGTGACCGGCGCCAGGATGCCTTCGGTTACTGTCTGCCAGGTGGACATGTCCGAGCTTGTTGCCACACATACTGATACTTTTTTCAAGGTTGGTTTCCTCAATATTCATGTGAAATGTATCTATCAGTATTTTTATATTTGTCATTTTTGTTTGATCCAGAAATAATATGGTTTCTTCAACTGTATTCAAATAATTAAGCTCATAGCGGTTTATCGGCTCAATAAATAAAAATACACCTTTTCCACCGGCATACTCGGCTACCTCACGAATACCTTCTAAACAATGTTTTACTGACAGGTCATGATCATTTGTGTGTTGGGTTCTTCCTTTTATTGATCCTATAATTACTGCACAATCTAATTTGTCTGCCAAATCAACATGTTCTAACAACCTTTGAACTGTTTTTTTTCTGACCCACCTATCGCTATCAGTTAATGACAGTTTATCTATTACATATGCCATACCCGTGCCTATAGTTGATATGCAAAAATGCTTTTCTGAACAATGTTCTTTTATTTTTGCACCATCAACATCAGAGGCACATCTCAGGTGAATTTCCATTGAATCAAACCCAATTGACAGGGCTGCGTTTATACTTTCAAATATATTGCCCCTGAGCAAAATTGGTGCTGTTTCGGATGCCTCAAGCGCTGCAGTTACACTGAGTTTCATATTATTGCTCCTTATTTGTTTAATACCCGGCAGTAACCGAATATTTAACTTCAGTTAATCCTTAAGCTACAGCTTATTGAACACCCCGATAGCCGGCAACTCATAAACTGACTTCCACCCTTCGCTAAAAGGCTCTTTCAGGAATGGTTCCATTTCTTTTGCAGTACGCAGTGTAACCTTTTCTACAGGTGGCAATACTCCCACTGGAAAAGCTTCTAATACCTGATCATGGAGAAGGGTTAGATACTTAAGGATGGCAGCAATAGGCCGTTTCCCCTTTTTATCTGTAGATAAAGAAGGTTTACCAACAACACCTTGTGGGGTTGCAGCCCTTTCAATAGCCATGTGTCCCTCTGCCTGAGACCACCTGTTCGGCCTGTTGAAAGGATCTACGGACTTATCAAAATGCCCATCCGGGAGAAAACTCTCACCTTCGGCATCTTCAACAGCATTCATGTCTATCATATCTTTAAATAACAATAATGCTATTGAAGTTTCACTTTCATCTGCATGAACAAAATGAGTTTCCAGGCTATCTTTTTGATGTGTAGGATAAAAGAACTCTCGGACTGCTCTATGCCAATCTGTAACCATAAAAAACCCGGGAAGTTGATAGCGTTTCATAAATTCGTGGATTGCAGATTCAAGCATCCAAAGGTGCCCGTGATTATTTACAAGGATTATTTTTCGATAACCGTCATTCCATAACCCCAGCATCGTGTATATAAGAGTTTCTTTCACTACTTCTTCGGGCATTATTACCGTTCCAGGCATACCTAGATGATGATATGGATGTCCGCCATAATTCAAAGGAGTAAAAGCAAGATTAACTTCTCTTCCCTGCTTTTTAGTATATCTTCTTACTCCCTCAAGAATCTGAGTTACCATAAAAGTATCAAGACCGCTGTTTGCATGTAATCCATGATTTTCAGTGCAGCCAATCGGCACAAACACTAGATCGTTTTTTCTTCTTTTCTCTATAGCCTGTACCCTGGGGGTATTCTGAATATACGTCCCGCCTTTTCCCAGTTCAGGAGCAGAAGGTATTTCATAATCCTTGAGTATCTGGTCTATCTCTTCTTCAGTTTTGTCCCATATTTCCTTTTTCAATCTTCCAACAGTATTATCTTCAAATTTAATGGCAGGATTATCTGTAAAGAGCCATTTTTTGTCCTTATCAGCCATGTGTGTTCCTCCTCGTTATGCATAATAAATGTTTATGTAATCTATACCTACCTAAAATTTGCAGGTAATTTTGCATTCTTTACGGTTTGTGCCGAGCATAACAATATTCTCTATAACCTCATCGATTTCTATTTTCTTTGTAATCATTGGCAGCATATCCATGCCATCACCCATTGATTCAATTACCCTGGTAAAGTTTCCATGCCCGGAATGGCCCTGTGCACCAATAATACTTGCTCTCCTGACCTGCAGCACTTCGCCATTTACAGGCATACTTGCATCAGCCCTTGCAACAACAACAACTTTACTGTTCAACGCCCTGCCTTCCCAAATCATCTTTTCAATTAATGGATATATTGTTGTTGGCAGCCCGGTTGCTTCAAGGTATAAGTTAGCTCCCATCCCATTAGTCAACTCTAAAACCCTTTGAACTGAATCCTCTTTTAAGGGATTAACTATATTATCTGCACCAAGCTTTTTACCTATTAAAGCCCTTTCTTCCTCAGGTTCAATTAATATAGTTTTTGCTGCACCCTGCCTCTTTAATATTGCGCAAGCAGCTACCCCTACCGGACCGCCACCCATGATAACCACATTATCTCCCGGACGAATACCTCCACCTCGTTCAATAACCGCATTATATGCAACACTGGTCGGTTCAACCAAGCTTCCGGCGTAAAAAATATCATTTCCTTTATATACATTTTCCAGTGGTTTCAAATTCCATATTACCTTTGATGGCAATACTATATACCTGGCAAAAGCACCGTTAATATTAAAACCAATCTCATCTAATCTTTCACAATGATTCGGATACCCATCGGCACATGGCTTACATTGCCCACACCAGATCATCTCCTCGGCACAAACAACCTCGCCACCCTTGTAAGGCTTGTTAGTCCATTTATCAAATGTATTATCGCCCGCCTCTATAACTACCCCGGAAAGTTCATGGCCCAGTATAACCGGGAATCCTGAAAGACCGGGATAAAGAATATAACCCTCTTCATCTTGTTGTGCCAAATGAACATCCGAACCACAAATACCACATGCTTTCACCTCAATCAGCACTTCATCAGGCCCGGGATTAGGAACTGCATATTCAATCACTTCCAGGCGTGGATTGCGCCATACTTTGCTTCCCAGGTAGGTTTGTTTCTTTAAAACATCCTTGGGCCCGGCTTTATAACCCGGCCTTGGATCCCAGTCTGCCAACAATGTTACGCCATTCATAGTACCTTGCATGTAGTCCACTCCTGACATATGATATATATACAAACGTTTGCAAAGTAACCATAAAAATTTAGACCGGCCCTGTTGTTCCTCTTATAATTAACTGTGGTTCTAAAATATGCTGGTAATTGTTATCACTGCCTTGTTCGGTACCAGAGATCTTCTTAAAA
The DNA here is from genome assembly GCA_964390725.1 of uncultured Syntrophomonadaceae bacterium. Taxonomy (GTDB): domain Bacteria; phylum Bacillota; class Dethiobacteria; order DTU022; family DTU022; genus JAABTH01. The sequence goes on from CAYMIW010000030.1 coordinate 19,652, forward strand.
AGAATGTCTGCGGCAGATAAACCCATTTCATATTTGGGTTGCGCTACTGTTGTCAGGTTTATCTTAGGCAGGGATGCAAATGCAATATCATCAAATCCTATTACTGATACATCTTGAGGGACCCTGTAGCTGTTGCCTTCTAAGGCCTCAATTATGCCAAGGGCAATAATGTCGTTTGCAGCTATTAAACCTGTCGGAACTCTTTTTGTTTTTACTAATTCCAGGGCTGCTGCATAGCCACTTTCGCGCTTATAACTGCTGCTTTTAACCATGCTTATATCCATCTTTATACTGTAACGCTTAAGAGCATCCATATAACCCTTGATCCTATCGCGGTTACTGATCGAATTCTCACTGCCACCGATGAATGCAATATTGGAATGACCTAACTTTATAAGATGTTCGGTAGCCAGATATGATGCTTTAATATTATCAACAATTACAAACATTTCACCAGGGTCTCCGGACATACTGCTGATATATACAACTGGAATATCTAGTTTCTCATTTTTAATTCTTTCATGTGTGCCCTCTTCAACAGGAGCCACTAACAGTCCTTCTACCCTTTTTTCCTGTAAGGCCCTGATATAAACCAGCTCTTTTTCACTTTCCCAATTGGAGTTACATAAAAAAACATTCCTTTTATTGCGACTGGCAAAATCCTCTATCCCACGGGCAACTTCGGGGAAGTAAGGGTTCGTAATATCAGGTATAACCAGCCCAATCATATTAGTACTTTTACTCACCAAACCTCTGGCAATTGCATTGGGAGAGTATCCTTGTTCTTTGGCAATCTTTACTATTCTGTCCCTCGTTTCAAGCTTCACGCCCGGTATGTCATTTAATGCTCTTGATACAGTTGAATAAGAGACGTTTGCAATTTTTGCTATATCCTTTATCGTCACGCTCATGTATTTCTACCTTCTTATGGGTTCTTTTGAATTTAATATATTTAGTATATAAAACGTTTGCAATACAGTCAATTTATTCTTTCCTTATCGCTTCATATAACTTTTATCCTGTATTCACAGGTAAATGAAGCTCTCGGGTTAAGCTTAAGCAGACCTTCTTTCTTTGTTAAATCATGTGAATCGCCAAATGTTGAATCGATTCCACACCACGGCTCGATACATACAAAAGGAGAATCCCCGAAAGACCAGATTCCCAGATACGGAAATCCCGTATAATATACCCTGACAGCTTTTTTGTGATTAGGGTTACGCATCTCAACCCATTTTGATCTTGTTCCTTCCAGAATAATCGCTCCTCTATCAAAAAGGCTGTGGGATAACTTCACCTCCCTGGATTGATTTAAGAAATCTTCAGTCTCTCCTGTTAATAAAGAACCTTCTTTAATTCTTCTTTTAACTGTTTCGGGTTTTTCGAAAATCAGCATATAATCACTAATATCTTCATCTTGACCTAAAGGACATCGAAAAAATGGATGTGCACCGATAGAAAACAACATAATGCCCTTATCAAGATTTGTAATTTCAAATCTTATGATCAGCATTTTTTTGACAAGGGCATAGCGAATTCCCAGTTTAAATTTAAAAGGATATTGCTGCAAAGTTTCATGGTTATATTGAGTTTGATAAAAGAGCATATCCATTTGTTTTTCAACCAAGTCAAATTTCAACTGACTTCCAAAACCATGTAAACCCATTTCGTAGGACACACCTTCATAGGTATAACGGTCATCAGGAAGACTTCCTACAATTGGAAACAAGAGGGGTGAATGGCCGGAATAACTGTCAGCATCATCCTGCCACAGATACTCTAACTGTTCATCACAGCTCTTTAGACTTACCAGCTCTGCGCCGGTTAACTTAACGACAGCTTTTAGTATACCGTTTTCAATTGTATCAATCACACCTGTACCCCCTTTATCCAGATCATCCTTATTGCTTGTAAATACACATACTCCTTCCTGTTTCAGAATTAAATGTAAGGCAACAAGATGAAGCATGCTTAATTAGCATTCTTCATGGACAATTTTATATAAATTTCGGCTTACATTAGCCGGTTTAGCTGCCTCGATAACATTGCGTCCATATACTATGCCCCTGGCTCCGGCGGCCATCTGTAAGGAAGCTTTTTGATAAACTGCTTCTTCACTTTCAAGATCTCCACCAAGCACCCATACCGGGATTTTAACTGCCTTTACTAAACGACGCAAACCATCTTCATTAACATAAGGCACTTTCAGGGCTGCCGCTCCCAAATCTTCCAACATGCGAGCAGAGTCTATTAGTACACGATTCTTATCTTCATCCTCCATAAAAGGATTACCGGGAAGTGGTTCTGCAATTAGAGGCAGGCCGAAAGCTTCGCAGTTACGGATTGCTGCTGCAGCCTGAGCATAGCAGAGCGAATCAAACTCCGATGAAAATGAAGCCAGGCAATAGACCATCATGGCCTCAGCCCCGAGGGAAAGCGCTTCTTCCGCACTGCACGCCAAAAATTTATCTATCCGGCTCAAAGGCAGATGAGGTGAAAATAAGCGGGGACCGCTGAACCAGTCAGCTCGAATGATTAGCGCAGGACTGCCTGGACCTTGAAAAATATGAGACATAAGTTTTGCCCGGCCTTTACTGAGTAATATAGCATCAGGTGTACCAAGTAAAACCTGATCCAGCGTCTCTGCCAGATTGTATGTGCCCCTGGAAGGGCCCATTAAAAAAGCATGATCAGCAGCTACTATGTAACTATTACCATCTTTTACATCCATTAAATGAGTTAACCTGATTTGACTCCCGTTCATCGGTCATCCCTCACTATCATTCCATTGTCTTCTGCCAGAAACATTGGTAAGGCAGAACGGTATTGCATAGTCCCTTTTTCTACAGTTGAACGTGGAATTATTACCGCATCAACTCCCATCTCTTCTGCCGCAGCCAGGGGAATTTCCAGGTAAGGCGCTGCAGGTTTATCAAGATAAAGAGCTTCATTCAGCCTGATCCAGGCAACTACCGGTAATCCATGTTGGTGTACCCGATTAACAATATCGGATAAAATTCTTAAAGACTCAATTTCAACTTCATCTTCATAACCCGCGGCAAGGTCAACAATGCAACCATCACCACCCAAAGGAGCTACAGCAGCAGGCGAAAACAATAAACTCACCTTGTGTTCAAACCATTCAGTTAAGCGAAATAGCAACAAAGAGCGATCTCTTCCCGCCGCGTTATCTGTAACAGCTTTTGTCACTTGATGAGGGTAGAGAATTAGCGCAGCTGGTTTAAAATTAAATTTTAAGTTCGAGGTCAAATCAAACAATCTCGCACCTGGCCCGGAAAAGCGGCTCAACCTGATTATAATACCCGTCATATTTAATCTCCTTCTGTTATTGTGTCGTTAAAATTGCGGAATAGAAATTTCTCTATCCTGTAGGAACCCTTTCATTTCTTTCGTGGTGGGAAGTCCTTTCCTGCCACCCAGGCGTGTCGCTTTCAAAGCAGCATAGGCATTGGCGAAAAGTAGTTTATGCGACAACTGCCAGCCCTGTATTTCACCAAACAAATAAGCACCATGAAATGCGTCTCCGCACCCAGTAGTATCCACCACATCAACATTTACTGCAGGAGCATGAGCGCATGCTGAATCCTCACGAGCCCAACTGCCGGCTTTACCATCTGTAACGATAACCGAACGCGGGCCGATTTCCTGTAACTTTTTAAGACAGTCTTCTGCTTTATCTTCACCGGTTAACATACGGGCAATTTCCAAAGTGGGCATAAAAATATCAATCCGGCTAAGAATATCATCAAGACCAGGGAAATACACTCCGGCATCAAGAGCTACCTTGATCCCGTTTTCTCTGCCATAACTGGCCGCCTGAAAAGCAGCATCGATAAAGCCGCCATCCAAATGTATCAGCTTAGCGCCAGATAAGCAGGCCCGGGTTAGCTCTTGCTCAAACAGCAATGCACATCCTGGATGAAAGACAATACTACGACTGCCCGTACCTACATCTACCAGGATAAAGCTTAAGGGAGTACTGCCAGAATCATCTACAGTTACATTTTGCAGCACGCCCTCAGCTTCCAGGTCATCAATAATCCACCGGCCAAACTCATCAGAACCAACTTTACCGGCCCACATTGTCTTCTCTCCAAGGCGAGTAAGGGCGGTAAGAGCATTAGCCACCGGGCCACCAATTTGGCGATCAAATTCCTGCATAAAAGTAAACCCATCGGGTTCAGGAAAAGAAGTTACCTGTCCAATCAGATCCACCGTGGCGATCCCAATTCCGAGAACATATTTATCCACTTAGCTCACCCCATTTCAGCTGATCAATGCACATTCCAAGTACTTTGGCATAGTTCCCCGGCACAAGAGCAATATGTTGAGTATAGATTCGGTTCAACAGATCCCTGGCATCGTCAGCTTTTATAAATAATGTTGGCCAATCCATGAGCAACGGTTTCAACTCATCTCTTTCTACCAGTTCCACTGTTTCCGCAGCCATCCAATAGCCGCATTTATTCGGACCCATAGCCAGAACCGTTGCTTCGGCAAGTGCCGGGCTCAGGTAGTCAATTCCGTAAGATCCACACTTACCCTGGATATTATTAACAATACGAATACGATTTAAGTTCTCAAGCTGATTCGCACTGTGCGCAGCATACCATGTAGATGCCCCTCCACAATTTTGTACAGCCAGAATATTGTCATCAAAAAATGGCATTATTATATCACCGAAAAATGGTGAAACCCCCGAAAGACGATGAAGCAGGAAACCGGCAAGGACAGCATAAAAATCTCCTTCACACGATACAGGAATAATCTTCTTCTCTCCTTCTGAATCCGCCGGTGCAGGCAGGAAGGATACCGCAAAACAGAGAGCACCATGAATGTCCGAAAACTCAGGTTGGCACTGGACTGACAAAAAATCAAAACATTCTCTTTCCGCCAGGTCCTTCAGTGCCAAGTAGTAGCGGACCTGCTTTTCCAGTACAGGTTTTATTTTTTCGGGATAATCAGATGTATTCTTCTGCAATGCTGCTATAAAATTATTAACACGCGACCCTTCAAGCCTGGCTGCTTCGTGCAAAACCAGGGTTCCATCCACCGGTATTATTTCAATTCCAAAGTCCCTCAGAATATCAGCAGAGCCTGGATCGGCATAATGCATTCCCATACTAAAACCGCCGATGCGGCCTGCTCTTACCGACCGCAAAGAGGTTAAGAGTTTTCGGGCCCTGATCCGATCAATAAATGATTTAACAAGCTCTTCATCTCCAAAAGAAACCTCACACTCTGCCCCCAGGGCAGCCAATTCACCGCGCATAGCCAGTGGACCTGAAAGGGCAAACGGTGCGAATATTAATAGAGGCAACCCGGTCATGGAGTAAATGATTCCGCCCCAACCAGGAGGAGTCCACCCGGGAAGATTAAGCAAAACCAGCTCCACTCCCACTTCCTTCATACGATCAACGGTACCGTAAACATCTTCCTGTTGCTCAACTACCCCTAAGTCAATAATTGTTTCTCCGGCAAGCATTTCCAGCGCGCTGCTGTGATTAAACTGATACTGTTCTCGCAAATCCATACCCTTGGTCTCCTGGAAGTTGGTATAAAACTCTTCCCTGGGATCAATTAAAGTTACCAGCCCGACTACAACAGGTACTTTCTTATCATTGCTCACTATTCATCACCCCTTTATACTTGTAAAATCAAACTGACGATATTCATGGTCCAGGTCTAACTTAATTAAAAGTTTCCCTGCAGCATTGCATTTTATATCGTGGAAAACCGGGCCCATCCCATTAACCCGGATCATTTCCTGAGGCGCAAAAGTGCAGAGCTTTAACAGGGTACTGCCCTGGCCCTTAATCAAGCAGCTAATACTTCCATTTTCTGCTTTAAATCTCCTGACATTAACACCAGGTACAGCATCGAGGAGCAACTTATCGTTTTTAAGAATCTCCAGGTGTTCGTCAGAAGCGTTTACACTATACTCGCATCCACCGAAACGAAGCCGTTTGAGAACACTATCACCAGGCATATCAATAGAGCTAAACCGGAGCCCGCCATCCAAATCGACATCTATTAACTCCTCAATAGACGGCAGCAGCAGGAGTGCCCCCCAAGTATAAAAAGAATCAGATCCCGTGTTACCCATAAAACCATCGTCATAAGATTCGGCTTTTGCCCTTACGTCGCAGCCCAGGCCATTCAGAGCATTGTAGTTTTCATGGCAATGGCCATCAAGTTCCCATTCGTGCATAAAAAGCCGGTAACATTTCTCAGCAACCTGCGCCGCAACATCATCAAAACCATATTCTTTTAACCCCAAATAAACTAAATAATTTAATGGAGGCCAGATCCTGCCGCGCCAGTAATTCTGCTCCCTGAAAGCCGGATCTGTTTTACTGATCGCCGGGAATACATATTCACCCCAAAAATGTTCTTCGTTAAGCAAGTATTGCTTAACCATCTGCTCAGCCTGTTCCTGAGAAGCAAGCCGGGCCATCATTGGAAAGAACGAGGCCGGTGAGATATGCTGAGAAAAACTACCATCCCAGTAGCGATCAATATAAATCCCGTCTTTTTCAGACCAAAGCAACCGGTTAATTCTTTCCCGGACTGCATCGTATTCTTTTTGAAAACCCCGGGCATCATCTGTCAGACCTAACTCATGGGCAATTTTTGTAAGGAAAAGACAGTCAGAGGCATATATGCTGGTTAAAAAAACACTATTCAAATTCATAACACCGGACCGTTCCTGGAAAACCGCTTCATCAAAGAGTGGGGAATTATCCATACCAGATTCGCATTTAGCTGCAAAAAGAGTGCCGGCATCATTACCAGGCGCGATTACATCGCTATTTGAACCCCACTCAAGAAGGCCATCCTGGTTGCCATCCCGTGCCAGAGGCCACCACTGGTGCCACTTGACCAGGTGTGGATAAAGCTGTGATAAAAATGACCGGTTTCCATTTTTCAAAAATAATTTCCAGGCAGTAAACGAACCGAGAGGAGGCTGAGAACGATCACCGGATTTAACCGGGTGGGCAACATAATTGGGGGGATAACCATCGGCGGTGACTATATCATCTTTAAAAAGCAGTTTCAAATTACCCTCTGCAGCAGCTTGATTATCACACGAGTGAAGCACGGAAGAGAATAAACAATCCCACAAGCCGAGAACCGGTCCTTTTACCTCAGGATCCAACTGCATCTGCCGCAGATAAAAATCTATCCAACGTCTCGTCACAGGAGTATATAACTCGCCGTGGATCTCATCCCAGACTACCTGGGCATTAACCGCAGTATTTAACGACTCAATGCTTCCGGAATATATACCAGATGAAGCCGGTGCAGTAGAGATGTATTCCCGCTCGGCATCCTGCAAAACATCAATCACTTTTTTAAAAACAACATCGCCATACTGCGTTGCGGCAATTGTTAAAGGTTTTGTCCCGTCAAAAAGCAAAACTGCAACCCGGCCCTGCCCGTTAATACCGTTTAATGGTTCCCCTTTCTGCAAGGTTTCAATAAGCTCTGCTTCGGCAGTATAAACACCTTTCTCTTCATAGTGTGATTCTAATCCTGCCGCTATAGTTAAAACAGATCCATCCTGCAAAGATACCAATACACGATCGCCTGAAAGCATTACATCATCCTGGCTCCATAACTTTTCTATTTGGAGCACAAATTTAACAGGTTTATTGTAACAAACCAGAGGTTGACACCTGCAAGCCAGCTCCCCTTCGGTGGAGGCAGCAACAGAATACTTAAACTTGTAACCATTGAAAATAGCTATCTGTTGTATATATTCGCCATAGGGAGAATGAGCATTGATACGTTCAATCTTGCCGGTGTCAGAATCCTGCTCGGCTGAAAAAAGAAACTGGGATGTATATAAACCCTGGTCCGGCATGTATACTGCCAGCCTTAGTTCGTATTTTTCGGGTAATTTAATCAACCGGTTAAAGCAGAGGCCACTGTATGTGTTCCAGTTATTTAATACTCTGCTCATCTTTATGAACACCATCCTCATTAGCTGCTTTCTCCAGAAGAGGGTAGCCAATAAAGCAGATCAGACCAGCGAGCATAAAAAATCCTGCTACCGGGCCAGCCAATCTTACCCCTAATGGATTAGCCTGAGAGTAACCGAACAGCATAAACAAGCCGCTGATAATCAGAGCAGATAACGCAGTAGATATTTTATGAAGCACACCTTGAACTCCGTAATACATAGCTTCACGACGTCTTCCGGTATTCTTTTCATCATAATCAACGATATCTGCCAGTATGGCATTTGGTAAAACAAACAAGGCAGAGAGAAAAATTCCAACAATAAAAACATAAACAATTCCCTGGTAAAGGCCGCCTAAGCGGGGCAACAAGCCAACAAAATACATTAAAGGGAACACTACCCCAAGTGAACCAAGAGCAAGCAGCATCACTTTTTTCTTTCCCCACGCACCTATCAGACGTGAAACAAACGGTATGGAACCAGCCATCGCGACAAGACATATCCCAATTATTAAACCACTCATTCCTTCACTTTGGCCCATCAATAAAACCACAACATAGGGCATAATAGCCAAAATCAACTCAAAACCCATCCTGAAAAATACAAAACCACCCATAAAATGCAGAAAAGGCTTATTCTTAAATGTAGCCGACAAAGCCTTTGAAAGACTTAGCTTAACGTGTTTATGCTTTTCCCTGGTTATCTCTTTTTCACTAAAGCTTAATATAGGCAAATAATAAGTGAACAACAACACACCAATGATGAGTCCCATCGCCAGGAAACCCCACCGACTCACTATCAACCCTGAGAAAAAACTGGCGAATATAGCCCCAATAATTCCGAAATAAGCCATACTGGCTGAAAGTTTAATTCTCTCAGCATTAGATACAGCTAATTCTGGTAAAAGCGCTTGATAAGGAACCATTATTAAAGTTGAAGTGAAGAATACCAGGTTATAAATGATAAAAAAGTATATAGCATTGATCATACTGAGACCATCTACCGGAGGAGTCCAGAGTAAAACGAAAAAGATAGCCAGAAATGGCGTACCAACAGCTATTAAAGGCGTTCTTCGACCCCAGCGAGTATCTAAATTATCACTCCAGTTTCCAACAAGAGTATCAGTAATACCATCGATCAATCGCATCAGGCCCAGTGAAATACTAAAAGCCATAGGAGTTATCAGCTGGTTACCCTCACCCTCGACACCCACATAAAAATAAAGCAACCAGGCCCCTGCTGCTACAAATACCAAGTTCGCGGGAAATGATCCGGCACCATAAAGTAACTTAAGCTTTAAAGGCAATTTTTCACTCATCAGCATAACCTCGCCAGTTCAAGATTTGAAATGGAAAATATAGTAAATGAAAACGTTTGCAAAACACATAAAATAAATTATTTTTTTATTCGCTATAGTAATTATAACTCCTGCTCAAATAAAAAATTATTTAAATTATTTTATTCTCTTTAAATCTGACAGTGCAACCTACCCTTACTTTTCGCTATTTTTAGTATGAAAACTGTTTACTGTAAAATATCAAAACCATTGTTTCGGAAAACATTCTGTGTTACTATATTACTATAATGTCATATAGTTATACAGCGTCTTTTTCACAGTCTTTACTGCTTAGAGGTATAAACCTGGAGAAACACAACTTATTAACGAACAGTTATTTAATAGTTTTTCTATTTGAACCTGGTGAATAATTGCAATGTCCCTGCATGTTATCACAGGTTCTAATGAAAAATTTTCACGAAGAGGTGAAAAATAAATAATGAAGAGTAATAAAGAGTACGGCCTTGGCTTTTTTCATAAATATTTAACAATCTGGGTAGCACTTTGTATTTTAACCGGTATTGGGCTAGGAGCTGCCTTTCCCAACGCAGCTGGATTTTTAAATTCACTGTCTATCGCCCAGGTGAATATTCCAGTGGCCATCTTGCTGTTCGCCATGATGTTCCCAATTATGGTCCAGATCGATTTTAACGAAGTTGTCAATGCAGTTAAAGCTCCAAAAGCTGTGCTTCTTACCCTAATTATCAACTGGGGTGTCAAGCCTTTTACAATGTTCTTTTTCGCCTGGCTCTTTATGAGAGTCATCTGGGCGCCGTTTATCGGTTATGAAGTAGCCGGAGAATATATAGCCGGGATGATTCTCCTTGGCATCGCCCCGTGTACAGCCATGGTACTGGTATGGAGTTATCTCGCCCGAGGTTTTATGGGCCTTACATTGGTCCTGGTTGCTCTTAACTCGCTTACTATGCTGGTGCTCTATGCCCCTCTCGGAAATTTTCTGCTCGGGGTGGCTGATATGTACGTTCCGTTCCTGACTATCTTTCTCAGCGTTATGCTTTATGTCGGTGTCTCCCTGGTAGCCGGCTATATCACCCGAACCAGGCTAATTAAAACCCGGGGAGTCGGTTGGTATGAAAAAGTATTCCTGAAAAACATGGGAACGATTTCGATTATTGCCCTTTTGCTCACTTTAATTTTCCTGTTCATGCTGCAGGGCGGAGTTATCTTACAAGCACCGCTGGTTGTGGGTATGATTGCTATACCACTGATCATCCAAACCCTGGTTATCTTTTTTATAGGATATATTATTGCCAGGTTCATTGGCCTGACCTACGAAGAAGCTGCCCCCGCAGCAATGATTGGCGCCAGCAACCACTTTGAAGTAGCTATTGCCACAGCGGTAACCATCTTCGGACTCACTTCAGGAGCAGCGTTATCTACTGTGGTCGGAGTATTAATTGAGGTACCCGTTATGCTCTGGCTGGTAAGAATTTGCCTCAGAACCAGGAAGCAGTTCCCGGCAATGAAAAAGGTTTCTTAAAATGGTACTTATGCAGAATCAATGATTAAGCATATTATTTACAGCGGAGGTTAACCTTTTGAGTGATAATAAAAAAGTTAAAGTCCTGTTTCTCTGTACCGGTAATTCAGCCCGCAGTCAAATGGCAGAAGGTTTTCTGAAAGATTTTGGTAATAACAAATTCGAGGTTTACAGCGCCGGGATATCTCCAGTAGGGGTAAATCCGAACGCAATTGAGGTAATGAAAGAAGCTGGTATCGATATTAGTGCTCAAGCATCTGATGCCGTTGACATGGAATTAATAAGCAAGATCGATCTGTTAATCACCCTCTGTGGCGATGCCCGTGAAAATTGTCCTTATATCCCGGTGAAAGTTGAAAAACGCCATTGGCCCCTGGAGGATCCAGCCCGGGCTGAAGGAAATCAAAATGCAGTGCTGAATAAGTTTAGACAGGTGAGAGATCAAATTAAAACACTTGTGGCTGATTTAGTTGAAGAAAAACATTAGTTAAAAAAAAAAACAAATAAACAGAGGTGAAACATTTTTATGGCAAAAGTAACCGTTGAAGCAGGGGTATGCGGTTTCGTTACAGAAATTCTGGCAAAACAAAATAGCAACAGGAAAGTGGATATGGAGATCCAAAGCACCTGCCCCCATGTGCAATCATTAGCTGAAGATTACAAGGAAACAGAAGGCATGAAAGAAGTATTTGCACCCTATGGCGAATCTGAGCTGTTTAAAAAATCTAAGCAGCATATAAAACATGCAGCCTGCCCCGTGCCGACAGCAATAATGAAAGCAATTGAAGTATCCTGTGGCCTGGCATTGCCGTCAAATGTACATATGCACATTTACAGGGAAAATGAATAATGTAACCAAAATAGAACCTGTTTGTAATACTGCTGTAATCTTGGGCTATTATACTGTATATGAGTTGACCCCCTCTTTTTTATATATTTTAATTGAGCACAGCAAACAAGCTGTGCTCTTTCTTTTCTTTTTAGAATAAAAAATCAGTAAAAGGATTTCACCTCAAAGGCAAGAATTGAAGATTATTATATTTGATAAAACTTATGCTTTTATAGATCAATTTGGAAATGAGGCGGTTAACATAACAAGGTATCACTCGATAGATATCCTGCGCACCCTGGCTATTATCGGTATGATCCAGGTGCATGTTACCGAATGGCTTTCCGGTTATACAGATTACCAGTCTATACTTTATAAAATCAGTTCACTCGTTGGCAGTTTCCCGGCTCCTATATTTACCTTCCTTGTTGGCATGAGCTTATATATCTCTGTAAAAAGGCAGGAAGATAAAGGGTTTAAACCGGCTTTAATAGCCGATCGAAACCTACGCCGGGGAATAGGCATGTTTTTTCTCGGCCTGATTTTCATGATTTTCATCTGGATGCCTGAAGAGGTTTTCGCCTGGGATATACTAACTTTTATTGGGGCTTCACTCTTGATTTTATTTCCCCTTAGGAACCTGAGTTCAGGAAAACTATTTTCAATAATCCTTCTGGTAATAATGATCAGCCCGGTAATCAGGTTTTTTACAAATTATTCAGAGTCCTGGAACAAGTGGGGAGAATATAATGCATCATTTGATATGCCATCTGTTTTAACGGGCTTTTTGGCAAATGCCTATTTCCCTTTATTTCCCTGGCTTGTCTTTCCCCTGGCTGGTTATCTGGTCGGCAGAACCTGTTTTGGTGGCAAACCACTGCGACTGCCAGGATCTCTTTTTGCTATAGCCGCAGGCCTGGTAATAGCCTCCCTGTTGTTAATGTTCCTTTCAACTTACCCTGGCCTGCCAGAAACAGCATCCTGGTATATAGCATCTTTCTCTTTTTACCCGGCTTCATCTTCTTTTCTACTGCTCTCCCTGGGAATATGCATCTTTCTGTTCAGCTGTTTATTTTTTGTATTTGACCTTAAACAACGTGACAGACAAGACAGTCCCTTCCAGGTATTCTGCAACCGTTACAGTCGTTATGCCCTAACTGCCTATATTGTGCATCATGCCCTGTTTTTATGGGCTCTAATTGCCTACGCTTACTACCTTAAGGAGTTATACAGGTGGCAGCTTTATGGATATATAATGCCCACTGCCCTGGCCCTGTTAGTTGTATTAGTTTTTATAATATTGTTCTACCTGGTTCTTATTGCCTGGGATAAACGAAATGGCCGCTACAGCTTTGAGTGGTGGTTACGAAGGCTAACCGGGTAATGATACTGTTCAGGATGTCAGTCAAAACTAACGGCTTACTAAGGATTATAGTCATAGATCACAGCTGGCCTATAAACAGTATCCCGGGGCCTGTTCACTCCTGGGTCAGATAAATGTTATAATAATAAACCGGAAACAAATGGAGGACATCTTAGTTATGGGCAAATCCCTTATCCTGGCAGAAAAACCTTCGGTTGGCAAAGATTTAGCCCGGGTATTAGGCTGCCGGGTTAAAAATAATGGCGCATACGAAAACGAAAAATATATCGTGACCTGGGCCCTGGGGCACCTTGTCACCCTCGCCGATCCCGAGGATTACGGTGAAAAATATAAAAGTTGGCGGATTGAAGATTTGCCAATGCTTCCCAACCCTTTTAAACTAAAGGTGATCAGGGAAACAACCAGGCAGTATAACCTGGTAAAAAAAGCTATGCGCAGTAATACAGTTAATGAGATCATAATTGCAACCGACGCAGGACGCGAAGGTGAGCTGGTAGCCCGGTGGATTATTGATAAAGCCGGGGTAAATAAACCGCTGAAACGGCTCTGGATCTCTTCAGTCACAGATAAAGCGATTAAGCAGGGTTTCGCCGCTTTAAAAAACGGCAGGAATTACGATAACTTATATGCTTCAGCAGAAGCCCGCTCCGAGGCTGATTGGGTCATTGGCATAAATGCCACAAGAGCCCTGACCTGCAAGTTTAATGCTCAACTCTCCTGCGGCAGAGTCCAAACCCCTACGCTGGCAATCATTGCGGAAAGAGAAGAAGAAATAAGCACTTTTACTCCACGGCCTTACTTCGGTATAACTGCCCGGGCAGACAATTTTAATCTTACCTGGCAGGATCAGAAATCAGGTCAAACAAGAACTTTTAACCAGGAAAAAAGGGATCGGGTTTTTTCTGCGTTATCAGGTGAAGATGCCCTGGTAGAAGAAGTAAACAAAACATACAAGAAAAAAAGTGCTCCCCGGTTATATGATCTAACCGAGCTGCAGCGAGAGGCAAACCAACTATTCGACTTCTCTGCCAGGGAAACCTTATCTATAATTCAGGGATTTTACGAAAACCACAAGCTGCTTACCTATCCCCGCACAGATTCACGCTATTTATCCAGCGATATGGCAGAAAGCCTGGAAGACAGGGTCCGGGCCTGTGCTGTGGGCCCTTATCGCGAAGCAGCCCGAGCAATATTAAAAAAGAATATCAGCGCAAGCCAGGCATTTATTGATGATAAAAAGGTATCAGACCACCACGCTATTATTCCTACAGAGGAGACACCCTCACTTAACTCTTTAAGCATTCGCGAAAAGAAAATATATGATTTGGTGGTCAGAAGATTCATGGCTGTTTTCTATCCCCTCTGCGAGTATGAACAAATCATGGTCAAAACCAAACTGGGCGATGAAACATTTACTGCCAGAGGTAAAACAGTGCTTAAAAATGGCTGGAAAGAATTATATCTAAACGACAGTGGGCACGAAGAAGAAAATGACGGGGAGAATGAAACAACGGCAGATCAGCTGCTGCCTGAATTAAAAAAAGGAGACAGGCTGAAGATTTCCGCCCTCAATAAAACCAGTGGCGAAACTAAACCGCCTTCCCATTTCAACGAAGGCAGCTTATTGAAAGCAATGGAAAACCCGGCTAAATACATGGCCGCCAAAGATAAAAGAATGATCAAAACTATTGGCAAATCCGGAGGGTTGGGTACTGTAGCAACCAGGGCAGATATTATTGAGAAATTGTTAAACAGCTTTTTAATTGAGCTCCGGGGCAAAGATATCTATATCACCGCCAAGGGAAAACAGTTGTTAGAACTGGTGCCTGAAGACCTTAAAACTCCGGATCTGACGGCAGAGTGGGAACTGAAGTTAGAAGCAATTGCCAGGGGAGAACTTTCCAGGAATAGTTATGTAGCCGAAATGAAAAAGTATGCCGGTATTCTGGTTAACCAAATAAAAAACAGCGATAAAACATTCAAACATGATAATCTCACCGGTAACAGGTGCCCGCAATGTGGTCAGTATATGCTCGAAGTAAGAAGCAAGAAAGGGAAAATGCTGGTCTGCCAGGACCGCGAATGTGGTCACCGCGACCTGGTGGCCAGAACTACTAACGCCCGCTGTCCCCAGTGCCGCAAGAAACTTGAACTAAGGGGTTCCGGAGAAGGCCAGTTATTCGTGTGTCCGTGCGGCTTCAGGGAAAAACTTTCTGCTTTTGAAGCAAGAAAAAAACAACAGGGGCAGAAGGTATCAAAAAAAGATGTTTCAAAATATTTAAAGAAACAAAACCAGGTTAAAAATGAACCGATTAACACTGCGATGGCCGAGGCTTTAAAAAAGCTGAAAGATAAATAAAAAGGAAAAAAACAATAACAGGGTGTAATCAATACTATCCTTGATCCGGGTATTTGGAATGAAATACAGGTGAACGGTATTTTATAAAATCGGGCCCGTAAATTAACCCGGGCCCGGTTTTTTTAAATTGGAGCCGGCAAGAGGACTTGAACCCCCAACATGCTGATTACGATTCAGCGAAGACCTTTTCTTACTGCCTATTCATAGGTAGTTTTTTGTCTGTTTGTCTATTGTTTCCTGGGGTTTCAAGAATTTGGTATTTATTGGTGTGTTGTGTTGTTTATGCCCCTTTATGGTTCTCTTGGCACACTATATGCACACTAATGATCAAGAGTTTTGGAAAACTTATACCCATTATATTAATTAGCATTGCATTATAATTTCTAGATAATCCCTTTATTTTATCCCAGAAACTCATTCGTTTATTTCTTTCATAAACTTAAAATTTTACCTAAACAAAAAATCGGGATGGTGCAGGCACCCCCCCGATAAAAACACAAAGTGTTTTTGTTCAGCATCTAAAGTATACACTATCTTTGTTAAAATAGTCAACTATTTTCTTGACAAACTCATAAGCTGTTGTAAGTGCTTCATTCTTGTAGAAGTATTGTTTGTTCCGAGTAAATCTATTATCAATTAAATCCTTTAGTTCTCTAAATCCATTAACGCGAATTTGATCACTACTGACAATTCTGTCAAATACAAATAGCATAACAACAAAATCATGTATAAAAGGGTTTGATAGTTTATTTTTTCTTTGAGTTGAGTCAATATCTTTTATCTTAGAAATAAAAGTGTTCACAACCCTATTTATTTCAATTTTTTTTGAATAAGGTTTCCTAAGTCTGTTTATTAAACAATTGTTATGTGCGGCAGCATTACGCAGCATTCTTACTGAAAAAATTCCACTTTTCATTTTCCTCATAGCCGTATTATTACGGTAGTACAAATCATATAATAATGTAAAATCTCCAAATGATAATAATTCAACAACATTCCAAAGAGCAAAGTTATCTTGATGTTTTTTTACAAGCTCTCCACAATATGCATTTGTATATTTTTTTATTATGTTATTCTTAACATGTGGATACTCCAGGAAATATTTCTTGACTATTTCATATCCATCTTCATCATGATTATCAGCAAAATCCCTTAACAATTGAGTCCTGAGATAATGTTCGATGTCTAGAGCTATTCTTATTGTAAATTTCCTTAGATGCATATCAATTGTTGATAATTCTTGGAGATAAGCAAATTCAAGATCAACATATTTCCCAAGTTTTGCACCTTTAACGTATTGTTGATAATTTTTTGCATAAGCCTTTATTTTAAAGTAGTAACTATTTTCAAGTAAAAATACCCGTGCCTCTTCCTCTGTGGTTATATTAAACTTTATTCCCTTTACATCTCTCATGTAAGTAATTTGTTCGTCAACTGTCAACTTTAATTTATGCATAAAATACTCCTTCAAGGCTTACACGTACATTAGGGTAATATGTATCTCTTTAGACAATAAATCTATTTATAGGGTCGTCAACCTTTTTATAGACAATTTGCTAAGCTACTGCAGCCAACCTCT
>CAYMIW010000031.1:0-33239 GCA_964390725.1 uncultured Syntrophomonadaceae bacterium
ATTTATGCCGGAAGCTGATTACGGTTCTTCTTCGCGCTGGCTCACTGCATTGACGTTTGATCCTGAAAAATGCGGGGTCAGCCGGGAAGATATTATTGATGCACTTGAGGCAGAAAATATTGAAGCGCGGCCGGTCTGGAAACCGATGCACCGGCAGCCGCTATATGCGAAATGCCTGTACTATTCGCACGATGATCAGAGTGTTTCAGATTGGTTCTTTAAGCAGGGCATCTGTTTGCCGTCCGGGTCTGATATGACGAAAGAAGATCAGGGGCGGGTAATTGATGTGATTCGCAGATGTTTGGCAGGAGGTTCAGATGGTCAAGTTTAACGGAAAGGTTACTCAGGTTGGTTTTGTTTTACTTGATGCAGCTTTGGTAATGGCTTCTTTTTCTTTAAGCCTCTACCTGCGCTTTGATGGGCAGGTTCCCAGCTTTTGGGCTGACAGGTTGCAGTCCCTGTTTCTGCCGGCCCTGGTCATTTTTATAGCCTCATTTATTGCTTTTGGTTTTTACCGACGGGCCTGGCGTTACGCCGGTTCAGGCGACCTGATGCTGGTTGTTGTTGCTGTTACCACGGGGCTTGGCGGCTTTTACCTGTATAGTTACTTTTTTGGCATGTTGCCCCGTAGCGTTTATATTATTGCCTGGTTTCTGCTTGTTATATTTGTTGGGGGTTCAAAGCTGGCTGTACGCCTTCTGGCTGATTACCTGGGCCGCCAGGGCAAGAGAGGGCGCCAGAAACGTGCTTTAATTGTTGGAGCCGGTGAAGCCGGTGTGCTGGTTGCCCGGGAACTAAAAAAACATGGCCCCGGGGTTGATCTGAAAGTAATCGGCTTTATAGACGATGATTTAAGTAAAAAGAAACAGGTAATCCAGGGCATATCTGTGTTGGGGTCACGTGAAGATTTACCGGAGTTGGTTCAACGCCTTGGTATTGAAGAACTGATCATTGCCATGCCTTCAGCCCCATACAGTACTTTGCAGGCTGTTATAGCTGAATGCGCAGCACTGCCGGTTAAGATTAAAACGGTACCCGGAATCTACGAAATTGTTAAGGGTAAGGTCAGCGTCAGCGCCTTAAAAGAAGTGGAAATTGAAGACCTGCTGCAGCGACCTCCGGTTGAGGTAGACCTGGGCAGCATCGCTGACTATATCCAGAATAAGGCGATACTTGTAACCGGGGCCGGTGGTTCAATCGGTTCAGAGTTGTGTCGCCAGGTTGCCGAACTGAATCCGACCAAGCTGCTGATGTTAGATCACGATGAAAATGGGATATTTTATATAGACCTGGAGATTAATGACCTGGCTCCCGATCTGGAGGTAGTGCCCCTGGTACGCGATATCCAGAGTTATGATGCCCTGGAAGAAGTGTTCAGGGTTTTTAAACCCAAGGTAGTTTTCCATGCCGCCGCTTACAAGCATGTTCCATTAATGGAAATAAATGCTGCCGAAGCTGTGCGCAACAATATCCACGGGAGTAAAGCGCTGATTGATTTGGCTGCTCTCTACGGGGTAAAACATTTTGTTTCTGTTTCTACAGACAAGGCGGTAAACCCAAGCAGTGTGATGGGCGCAACGAAGCGGGTAGTGGAGATCTACCTGCAGCAGAAAGCCCGCAGCTGCAGCAGCTGTGTATACTGCGCTGTGCGTTTTGGCAACGTGCTGGGCAGCCAGGGCAGTGTGGTTCATCTTTTTCGCCGGCAAATTGCTAAAGGCGGTCCGGTGACGGTAACCGACCCGGAAATGAAGCGCTATTTTATGACTATTCCCGAGGCGGTGCAGCTGGTGATCCAGGCCGGGGCATTGAGCAGGGGTGGAGAAATCTTTATCCTTGATATGGGTGAGCCGGTTAGAATTGTTGACCTGGCCAGGAACATGATTATTCTTACAGGATTAAAGCCGGACCAGGATATAAAAATTGAATTTACAGGGCTGCGCCCCGGCGAGAAACTTTACGAGGAACTGTTTAGCGACCGGGAAAATTTTAACCTGACCAGGCATGAAAGAATTTTTATAGCACCCGATAGTAACTGGGATGAAACTTTATTGAGCAACGAGATAAAAGGGCTGGGTGAGATGCTCGGCGACAGCAGCATAAAAGACCTGATTAAGTGAGATAGCGGGTTGAAGAGACAGTTGAGGGGGAGAAAAATGTACTTAGTAACCGGCGGAGCAGGCTTTATTGGCAGCAACATTGTGCACAGGCTGTTAGCAGAGGGAGAAGCTGTACGCGTGCTGGATGATTTTTCAACCGGCAAGAGAGAAAACCTGGTCGGGTTAGAAAGTGTAGAGCTGGTAAAGGGCAGCCTGGTGGACACGTCTGTGGTGCGGGAAGCGCTGAAAGGGGTGGAGTATGTGCTGCACCAGGCAGCTATACCTTCTGTGCCCCGGTCGGTAGCCGACCCATTAAAAAGCAATGAAGCTAATATTACCGGAACCGTTAACCTGCTGGTTGAAGCGGAAAAAGCCGGGGTAAAGAGGCTGGTTTTTGCCGCATCATCATCAGCATACGGCGACACAGAAGTACTACCAAAGAAAGAAAGTATGCCCGCCGATCCGTTATCTCCTTATGCCGTGGCCAAATACAGCGGTGAGCTGTACTGCAAGGTTTTTGCAGAAATTTACGGGTTGCAGACGGTTTGCCTGCGCTATTTCAACATTTTTGGCCCCCGCCAGGATCCGGCCTCGGAATACGCGGCGGTTATCCCAAAATTTATTGAGCTGATGCAGAAGGGCGAGCGGCCGGTTATTTATGGCGACGGTGAGCAATCGCGTGACTTCACCTATATTGACAATGCAGTGGAGGCCAATCTTTTGGCCTGTAAAAGTGAAAAAGTGGGGCGGGGTGAAGTGATTAACGTGGCCTGTGGCCAGCGCTACAGCTTAAATGAGCTGGTAGCAGCTTTAAATGATATCCTGGGCACAAAGATTGAGCCGTTTTATGATAAGGCGAGGCTCGGTGATGTAAAACACTCCCTGGCCGACATTACCCGCGCCAGGGAGCTTTTAGGCTACGAGGCAGGGGTAAGCTTCAGGGGAGGCTTAAAACGCACGGTAGAGTGGTTCAGGGCGTGAGATGTATGAATTTGGATACATTGGTTTCGAGTTGTTTTTGTTCCGACAGTAATTGATTTAGTATTTTAATTGTTTTATCTGCCACGATAGAACTTCCTAATTATATTTTCTGATGATAATAATATTAAGGAAAAGTGTCCATTGAATTGATTTGTGCATGCTAATATGTTACAATTATGCTTACGAAAATGCATACAGGATGTGATCAGATGTCTGGAACAACAGTGCGTATTAGCAAACGTTCAGCGCAGGTTCTTAAAGTGATTGCCAAACAAAAAGGAGAGTCTCTCCAAAAAGTTTTAGACGAAGCGGTTGAAGAGCACCGTCGCACATTAATCCTAAAAGAGGCTAATAGCGCCTATGCCAGGCTGAAAAATGACTCTTCGCTTTGGGATGAGGAGCAGCAAGAACGTGATGCGTGGGCTGTTAGTCTAACTGACGGCCAGGAGGATTCTTATTGATGAACCCCTCCCGAGGCGAGATATGGATGGTTGATTTAAATCCGGTGCGCGGACATGAACAGGCCGGCTACAGGCCATGCCTGGTAGTATCGGTAGATATGTTTAACCATGGCCCGGCGGAACTGTTGGTTGTTTTGCCGATCACTTCCAGGGAAAAGAAAATCCCCTTTCATATTCCCATTGAACCGGAAGAAAGCGGTTTGAAGCTTAGAAGCTATATAAAGTGTGAAGATGTAAGATCGATTTCGAAAGACAGGTTGAATGAACAAAAAGGATTTGCGTCACCTGGTGTAATGTTCCAGGTTGAAGATAGGATGAGGATTCTTTTAGCGCTTTAGAACTGTAAAGTGTATACGATATAGCCCATCTGGCTGAAATGGTATTCGTTAGCATCCTGGTCACGTGACTGCGAAAGTGCAAAGCAGGTAATGCTTGAATACGTGAAGCTGGGCCATTTTTATCTTTGGGAGCGCTGGAGGGTTTGATAGCGTGAGTAAATTGGTTAAGCATTAATTGTATGGTATAGTATATTTGTAAGATACTTTTTTGGAGGTAAGACATATGCATAAAGTAAAAGTTTCCTCAAAGGGTCAGATAGCTATTCCTGCTAAACTGAGAAAACATTATGATATAAGCAAAGGAGATCATCTTATTATAAAAGAAAGTGATGAAGGTTTTATGATTCTTACCATGGCTGATCAAGAGCTTTTAAAGCTAAGGGGTAGATTTAAAGATCGCAATCAGAAGTCCATGGTCAAAACCCTTCTGGAAGAGAGAAAAAGTGAAAGGTCTAAGGATAAATGAATCAGAGTTATATTTTTGATTCGTATGCCTTACTTGAACTACTTGAAGATGGACCGGGCGCAGGTATAGTTGCAGATATTTTAACTATCAGTGACAATCGTGTCTGGGTGAGTAATATCAGCCTGGGTGAAATATACTATATCCTTTTACGCAGAAGAAGTTATAAAGAAGCTGAAGCTGTAATAGATACCATATTGCTTGGTGAAACAATTGAAATGGCAGAAGCAGACTGGCCAAGAATTAAACAGGCAGCGGTTATTAAAGCCGGCGGTAGCCTATCATATGCCGACTTATTTGTTATTGCTTTAGGCTTAGAGAAAAAAGCAACTGTTGTAACCGGTGATCCTGAAATCATTGAAAAGGCCGGAAAGCTGGAAGTTGATGTTTTAGCAATATGATCTATTCAACAATGGGTAAATAGCCCAGGTGAAGAATGGTGTTGAGAGCAAAGTATGATGAATGTATTGGTGACCGGCGGGGCCGGGTACATTGGGGCACATGCAGTGCGGGTGCTAAAAAGTGCAGGCTACGGGGTTGTGGTGTTGGATAACTTCAGCCGGGGGCACCGTGAAGCTGTGAAGGACTTTACCGTAATTGAAGGCGATATTGCTGACCAAAAGCTGGTCGGTCGAATCTGCCGGGAATTTAAGGTGGGAGCGGTGATGCATTTTGCCGCTCACAGCCAGGTGGGGGAGTCGGTGGAGAAACCGGCTCTTTATTATGAAAACAATGTAATTGGCGGGCTGATGCTGCTCGAAACGGTTCGAGAGGTCGGGGTTCAGTATTTTGTCTTTTCTTCCAGTGCCGCGGTTTACGGGGAGCCGGAGCAGGTGCCAATCAGGGAAGAACACCCATTAAAGCCGGCTAACCCCTATGGCGAAAGCAAGGTAATTCTGGAAAAGGCCCTGCACTACTACGAGCTAGCTTACGGGATAAAAGCGGTGTCACTGCGCTATTTTAATGCAGCCGGGGCGGCGGCAGGGGGCGAAATTGGTGAAGACCACGATCCGGAAACACACCTGATACCGCTTGCACTGCAGGCGGTTTTGGGGCAGCGGGAGAAGCTGGTGGTTTTCGGTAACGACTACCCGACCCCGGATGGAACGGCAGTGCGCGACTATATTCACGTTGAAGATTTAGCAGATGCTCATTTACTTGCGCTTCAGGCTCTGGTAGAAGAGCGAGCGGGGGCGGTTTACAACCTGGGCAACGGCCAGGGTTATTCTGTGCTTGAGGTGCTTGAGGCTGTGGAGCGGGTGACCGGAAAAAAGGTGTCATATGAAATAGGGGCCCGCAGAGCAGGCGACCCGGCGGTACTGGTAGCTTCGGCAGAAAGGGCAGTGCGTGAGTTGGGTTGGAGGGCTAAACTTGGTGAGCTTGATAATATCGTTAGCAGCGCCTGGCGTTGGCATCGTAAGTAGTATTTAACCCTGCAGCCCCAACCGACTGAGTTAGGGACCCGCTAATTTTGCAGGTTTTAAAAATCGCGGTAGGCATCATCTTTATCGAAACCGAAATCAAAGTCACCATCATCTTCTTCTAAATGCTTCTTTTTTTTATCTTTTCGCTTTTTTTCTTTCTTTGGTTGCTTTTCCACCGGTTCTTCCATGTAATAGCCGTAATAGCCATAGGGGTCGAGGTGCGGAGGAACACCGTTAATGACCGCGCCAATCAGGTTGGCCTTGGCCATTTGCAGCTGCTGGTGCACTTTTTGTGCTTCTTCTTTTGTGGTTTCGGCGTAAGCTACAACCAGCACAGTGGCATCGGCCATCTGGGCCAGGATGGAGGCATCGGCCATGTTCAGCATGGGCGGGGAATCGAGAATAACGTAATCGTAGCGATGCTGAAATTCTTTCAGGGCTTTAACCATTTTACGGCTGGCTAAAAGCTCGGCTGGATTTGGTGGAACCGGCCCGCTGGGGATAACCTCCAGGTTGGGAACAAGGGTTTTATGGCGGGCGGCATTCATATTTAAATCTTCTTCGATCAGCATGGTAGTAAGGCCGAAAAAGTTTTTACATTTAAAGACGTTGTGCAGCTTGGGCCGCCTGAGGTCGGTGTCGACCAACAGCACTGAAGAACCGGCCTGGGCCAGGGTTAACCCTAAATTTGTAACGGTGGTGGTTTTGCCACAGGATGGGTGAGCGCCAACAACCAGGATTGACTTGGTCAGGTTGTCCAGGGTCATGAACTGGATATTGGTGCGCAGGGTGCGGTAGGCTTCCGAGGCGGCCGAGTGGCCGTCAGTCATCGCTACCTGCAATCCTTCAACTTCTTCTCTGTGTCGTCTGCTCATGGTTATTTACGCCTTTCTTCATTTTCAAAATCAGGAATTACCCCCAGCACCGGTACGCCTAAATATTTTTGCACATCATCAGAAGTTTTGATGGTGTTATCGAGATGCTCGAAAAGAAAGGCCAGTGCTACAGCAATCATCAGGGCCAGGACAAAGGCAACGGCCATGTTCAGGGTGGTGCGCTGGTTTACCGGCCGGTTGGGAACCTGGGCAGGGTTTAAAAGCTGTACATTATCAAGGCGGGCTGTATCGGTTATGAATGACATCAGCACGCCGGTAACATGGTCGGCTATTTCAAAGGCCCGGTTGGGGCTGGTATCGGTTACAGTTATGGTAGTAACATCGGCAACAGTAATGTCAATTTTAGCCCGCAGATCGCCTGCTGTGTAGGGGAGGCTCAGTTCACCGATAATCCGCTGCATGCTGTCCAGGCTGAGAGTAAGCTGCTTGCAGCTTTCCACAACCTGCCGGGTTGAAGCTACATCGTGACGCACAACTCCGCTGCCTTCTACAGTTTCGGTAAAGGGCAGCACCAGCAGGGTTGCCGAAGATTCATATTCGGGAGTAAAAAAATACTGGCTGACGCCGTAGGTAATCAGCGCTGCCAATATGGGCAGAAATAACAGCAGTTTCCAGCGTTTGAGGAGAACCTGCCCTATTTCAATTAAACTGATTTCTTCTTCCACTGCTGCATTCACCTCAATTCGGTTTCTATTTTAGTATTCTATCTCATAACAGCTGTATCCTGCAAACTACTATTTTAATACCGTTTTTTCAATGATGGAATAATTATGACTGGGCGCCGGTATTAAATAGATTTTTTAGCTCGCCGATAAAGCGGCGCAGGCCTTTATCTTCACTTGCTTCTTCTTCCACCGGTTGCAGAAGTGGGGAATTACCCAGCTTGGAAGCAATAGCATAAAGGGCGGTGGAGGGCGCTATGTCGGGATACTGCAGGATAAAGGGAAACATTTCGCGCATCGATTGCCCGACCTGCCTGCTCTCGGGGATGGTGCCCAGGTATTCCAGGGGCTGATCAAGGTGAGCCCGGCAGGTATTGAGCAGGTTCAGTTTGACCCTGGTCTCCTCGGACTGTTTTTCAACCCGGTTAATCAGCAGCTTGATATTCAGCCTTTCTTTGCGCCTGGCAATAGTTTTAATCAGGGCATAGGCATCAAGTACGGCATGCGGGTCGGGGTTTGTAACTAAGATAATTTCATCGGCGGCCATTAAGAAGTTGGTTACATTGCTTGATATTCCGGCCCCGGTATCCAGTATGACCAGGTCGCAGTTATGGTCAAGCTCGTTAAATGAATTGACCAGGCGGGTAAACTGCCAGTCATTCAGGTTGGCCAAATTGTCGAGGCCGGAAGATCCGGGCAGAATTAACATTCCTTCGGGGCCTTCGACCAGGATTTCAGTTAAGGTTTTATCGCCGTTGATCAGGTGAGAGATGTTGTAGGGCGCTTTCAGGTTTAAAACAAACTCTACGTTGGCCGTGCCAAGGTCGACATCAATCAGGCAAACCCGGTTGCCGAGGCGGCTCAGGGCAATGCCCAGGTTGATGGAAAGGGTGGTTTTGCCGACCCCGCCTTTTCCACTGGTTATAGCGATAACCCGGGTGGCTCCCGCTTTTTTCTCCTGACTTCTGCCACTGCGGGAAATGGCGTGGGGCAGGGTTATGGTAACTGTTCTTTCAGGCTGGAAAGTGCGGGAAAGAATTTCAGCATGGAACGAATATTCACTGCTGGCCCCGGCGGGATATACTTTCAGGATGGTGCCGACCGGTAACAGGGTTAATTTTCCCTGGAGCATGGGTGCGGCAATAACCAGCTTTTTTTCATCAACAAAGAGGACCTTGCTGTCGTAATTACCTTTGAACAGCGGGTTGCTGGTGGTAAGTTTTAAGGGCATGTCGGGATGTAACAATTATGCAGCCTCCTGATGCTTTTATGCCGGTTTGGTTAAAGTTTTATTTTGTGTAATTATACATCATTATTGATCATTCATCTTCTTCATCAGCAGGCAACTCCGGTTCCGGTTCGGGATCGGGCTCAGGTGCAGGCTCCGGTCCCCGGGAGAGAACCAGGTTAACCGAACTGCCCTTGTTCACAGTAGCGCCAACTGCGGGGTTCTGGCTGGTTACCTGGTATTCGGGTGCGCTGGGGTGATACTCTGAACGTATTTCACCGACAACCAGCCCTGCTTCTGTGATCATGGCGCGGGCCACTTCAACCGGCTGGCCGATCAGGCGTGGTACTTCCACCCTGTTGGCCGGGTCTTCCTTTGGTAAAATGGTTACCTGGCAGCGGGCTGAATAGCGCCCATCCACGGTTCTGACCGTTATGAAAACTTCGCCGGGGGCAAAAGCCCTGATTCCGGCCCGGCGGCCAGTTTCCTGGTAGACGGCGGCTATTTCGGAATCGCCGGAAGACCAGGTGACAGAAGGGTTGGTAGCATCGGAGGGGATAACTGTTGCAACCAGGGTGGCCGTTTCGCCCGCCCTGAGGGTAATTGAAGTTCTGTCGAGGCTGACCCCGGTTACCGCCACCGAGGTAGAGGTAACGGTAACAGTGCAGATGGCAGTCAGGTTGTTTCCCGCTGTAGTTGCCGTAATTGTTGAGCTTCCCGGGTTTCGCGGGCTGACAAATCCATTTTCGTCAACCGCAGCAACAGTGCTGTTGCTGCTGGCCCAAAAGACAGCAGTTTCGGTAGCCTCTTCAGGAAGAATTTCAACATTAATTTGTGCCCCTGCCCCCCCGGAAACCAGGGTAAGCTGTTCGGGTTCAAGGGATATTGATTCAGCGGCAACCTGCTGCAGGCGCCCATTGATCCAGACTGCTGTTTTAATAGTACCGTCGGGTTGAGTAAGGGTTCCTTCGCCGTGCTGCCTGTCTTCAGACCAGCTGCCTTCATAAATTGAGCCGTCGGCAAAAATCATCGTCCCGCTGCCGTGGCGCCTGTCTTTAATCCACTGGCCGTAATATTCAGAACCATCAGGGTAATAGGCGCGGCCCTCGCCGTGTTTCTGACCGTTGTGCCACTGCCCTTCGTAGCTTACACCTGCGGGGTTGTGGTAGATACCGTAACCTTCCTGGCGATCTGCAACCCAGTAGCCCCTGTAAAAAATCTCATTGGGCCAGATATAAATACCGCGGCCTTCTTTTTTGCCGCTGTCCCATTCGCCGTGGTAGGCAGAACCGCCCGGCAGCATGAGACTACCCCGCCCATGATATTCGCCCATCTGCCATTCGCCGGCATACTTGATGCCGTCGGGATGAATCCAGGTGCCACGGCCGTGTCTTTCTCCTTCGTAAAAATCCCCGGCATAGTAAGCGCCGCCCTGGTGTTTCCAGGTACCGAAACCATGAGGTAACCCGTTTAAGGTTTCACCGTTGAAAGTTTCTGCGGGGGTGCGTCCGATGAAGTAAAAAATAACAATCAGCGCTATAACCAGGGCGATTGTTACCGCCAGGCGAATAATTATTCTCAGGGGTTTTTTTTCGATGAAGTTAGCTTTCATTAAAAGATATGTTTCTACGTAAATGAAGTAAATCCTACCGCAAAAACTGCTAAATTTATCTTACCTACGGTAAAAACGTGCGATTAGTTGCAGAAATACTTGCCATAATATTGTATAATAGTAATAGATTATTACTTAGGAAAGATGAAGGCTGACATCATTTAGAATAGCCGGGAAGGTTTATTAATGCACATATATATAATTGCCCAGTACCTGAATGTTCCGGGTAACGGAGAAGACAGGTTAATAAAACTGGGCCGGGAATGGATTTTCCAGGGACACCAGGTTACGATCTTTACAATTAACAGCGGCAGTGATCTTGATCTCGGGGAGAAAAAAGTTGGTTTACTTGAACAGAACGGAATCCCCCAGGTTACTTTTAATACGCCGTATAACCCTGAAATGGGCAGCCGTGGTAAACTTATTTCTTACTTGCAGTTTGCCCGCATGGTAGTCAGGCAGGGAAGAAGTTTGCCCAGCCCGGATTTAATTATTGCGGTTTCACCTCCGCTGACTGCTGCCTGGGCAGCGCTGAAGCTGAGCAGGGAAACCGGTGTACCGCTGGTAACCGAGGTGCGCGAGCTCTGGCCCGATGCCCCGCAGGAGCGGGGAAGCCTGCGTAATAAGCTGCTGATTAAGGCAGCCAAGCACCTGGAAGAAAAAGTGTATGAACACTCGCAGCGCATTGTGGCCTGCGGGGAGGAAATAGCCAATGCGGTTAAAGAACGCTGGGTGGAACGGGCCAAGGTAGCGGTGATAAATAACAGTTGTGAAACCAGGCAATTACTGGATATTTACAATTCTATTCTAGGTTCTTTGAAAAGGTAGCAGATTCGTAGAGAATGATATATATTATAGATAATTTATACTGGGCAGGGAGGAAAAATTATGGCCATTTCACGTAGAGAGACAAGAAAAAAGAAAAAGGCCGCCGGGAAATCAAAGCTTTTCAAAACGGTGGCAACGCTGTTGATTATTGCCGGAGTGGTGATTTTAGGCTATGCCGGGTTGCAGAGGGTCTTGGTTGAGTATAATCAGGCCAAGCTGCGCGATGCCTTTGAAGCGACAGCCGGATTTAGCCATCTGGACCGCAGTGAAAAAATTGAAGAGGTGTATATTACTGAGTGGCAGCCGATGCGCCTTGTTATTCCAGCCATCGAGGTTGACCTGATGGCAGTTGGTGACGGTGATGTTTTCAGTAAAACACTCCTGGATCAGGGGCCGACTCACTTTAATGATTTAACTCACCTTGGCGTAAACGTGCCGGGTGACCTGCCGAATACGGAAAAGGGTAATGTTGTATTTGCCGGGCACAGGGCCGGTCGCTGGAATTTCTTTTTAAACATAAACGAGCTTGAAGAAGGCGACGAGATTTACCTTGATGTAGGCGGTTATCGCTTTATCTACATGGTTGAGTGGGTGGAAGTTTTCAGCAAATATGACTGGGACCCTATAGAGACAACTGACTACCCGGCTATTACGCTGCAAACCTGTGATCCGCCACATGTATCGAATCCTGACTGGCGCCTGATGGTTCGCGGGGCGCTGGAAACGGTGGAGCCTATTCCGCTGGAAGCTCCTGATGCTAACTAAAGGGCTTTTTATAGGGTAATATGCATAAATTAACCCGGCTTTCAATGAATTTATCATCATAAATATAATTGAAGCCGGGTTTTCTATAGTCAAGAGGGGTACAGATGAATAAAAAAGCCAGTGAAGAAACAAATAACAGTAATAAACTCTGCCGTTTCTGCAGGACACCTCTGAAAGAAACTTTTGTAAACCTGGGTCTTTCGCCCTTGGCTAACGCTTATAGAAAAAAGGAGGAACTGCAGCTTGCTGAGCAGTTTTATCCCCTGCATGTGTTTGTCTGTTCCAACTGCTTGTTAGTGCAACTTGAAGAGATTGAGAGCCCACTGGAGATATTCAGCGAATATCTCTATTTTTCGTCTTTTTCCAGCAGTTGGCTTGAGCATGCCGCGCGGTTTGCCGGGGATGCTGTAAAACGGTTCGGCCTGGATGACCAAAAGCTGGTAATTGAATTCGGCAGTAACGACGGTTACCTGCTCCGTTATTTTAAAGAAGCCGGGGTTAAGGTGCTCGGTATTGAACCGGCTGAAAATGTTGCTGCTGTGGCGCGCCGGAATGGTATCGACACGGTAGCTGACTTTTTCGGCAGCGCCCTGGCTGCAGAACTAACCGGCAGGGGACTGAAGGCCGATTTAATTGTCGGCAATAATGTTATAGCCCATATCCCCAATACTAATGATTTAATACAGGGGCTGAAAACCGTTCTGAACGAAGGAGGGGTGATCAGCCTCGAGTTCCCCCATTTGCTGAGCCTGATTGAAGAAAACCAGTTTGACACTATCTACCACGAACATTATTCCTACTATTCCCTGTATACCATGGAAAAAATTATGGCTGCCCACGGGCTACACTTGTTTGATGCCGAACTGCTGCAAACACATGGTGGTTCTTTAAGGGTGTTTGCCTGCCACAGCGGTGATGAACGGCATAAAAGATGCGAACGGGTGAAGGATATTCTCTTGCTGGAAGAGAAGAATGGTTTAATGAATATGGCTACCTACGCGGCTTTTGCTGAAAAAACGCGCAGAGTAAAAAGAGATATTTTAAAATTTATGATTGGGTTAAAGGAAGAAGGCTGCTCCATAGCCGCTTACGGAGCCCCGGCCAAGGGTAACACCCTGCTGAACTACTGTGGAATCGGCACCGATTTTATCGATTATACTGTTGATCTCAGTCCGCATAAACAGGGTTTATACCTGCCGGGAAGCCGTATTCCCATCTACGGGCCGGAGAAAATTTTCGAGACCAGGCCCGACTACCTGGTTATCCTGCCCTGGAACCTGAAAGCTGAAATTATGGAGCAAATGGCGGGGATCAGGGACTGGGGCGGTAAGTTTGTAACGTTAATTCCGGGTGTGGATACAGCCTGAGTTGATAAAACCCAGCCAGAAAGATTAAGAGGGGAAAGCGATGAAAGAAAAATTATTTTTTACCGCCATTATTCTGTTTTCGCTGGCGGCAGCGTGCGGCTGCAGCCCTTCTGAGCCGGAAGAGTTTGACGAAGCCGCCCTGATTGCTGTTAATGCTTATGTGGACGAAATGACCGCTGCCCTGCTTGATAAAACCCTGGAAGCTGACCTCAAGGGCTGGATCAGGGAACCTTACGAAGACGAACTGCCCCTGAGGTATGACGAGGAGAGAAGGGAATGGCTTGGTGAGCATGCAGAGAACCTGGAAGCAATTCACCGGAAACACCTGCAGGGCGACAACTTCCCCTCAGAGGAGCAGATCGCCTCGTGGCAGGTTGTGGTTATACGCGGCGAGGATGAATGGATGATGCAGGGAGGCGAGGTGCTGGCTGCCCTGGAAGAGCTGGAGAATCTCTACAATGATTTGACCGGCACTATCGAGATGATTAACAACAGCGGTGGTGAGCTTGACCTGGAACAGTCGGAAGATGTATTGCAGCTGCTTGAAGAGATTAGCCCCCGGGTTAAAGATGTTCGTGCCGTTTTTCATCGCTGAGCCTTGCTGCCTGAAGGGGATAAAAGTTAATGCAATTTAATCCAACAACGCTTGAGGGGGCTTTTTTGATTGAACCGGAACCGGCTATAGATGAGCGCGGTTATTTTGCCCGGGTTTTTTGCCGCAACCGCTTCAGGGAACAGGGCCTGGAAAGCGAATTTATACAGAACAGCATCTCGCAGAACAGCAGGCGGGGAACACTGCGGGGCATGCACTACCAGGTGGAATCGGCAGCAGAGATTAAACTGGTGCAGTGCCTGCGGGGCGCCCTGTATGACGTAATTATTGACTTGCGGCCGCAGTCGGCCACCTACTGTAACTGGTACGCAGTGGAACTGAGCGCTGAAAACGGCCGCCTGCTTTATGTGCCTGAAGGTTTTGCCCACGGGTTTCAGACTCTGAAAGACGATACCCTGGTTTATTACATGATTTCACAGGCCTATGCGCCTGAATATACCCGGGGAGTGAGGTGGGATGATCCGGCTTTTATGGTTGAATGGCCGTTGGCGAATCCGATTATGTCCGAAAAGGACAGGCGGCTGCCGGATTACAGGCGATGAAAAAAGTTTTATTAACCGGGGCAAGCGGTTTTATCGGCTTGCACTGTCTCGAAGCATTGCTGGAACGAAGTTATTCCATTCATGCCGTCAGCGCCAGGGAAAGGGGCAACAGTTACCGTGAGCAGGTTGAATGGCACCATGCCGATCTGCATAATGCCGAGCATGTATTAAGGCTGATTGCGTCTGTTAAACCGGACTACCTGCTTCACCTGGCCTGGGATGTTACCCACGGTATTTACTGGCGTTCGCTGGAAAACCTGCGCTGGGTTAAAACCAGCCTGAACCTGCTGCAGGCCTTTATCGACGGGGGCGGTAAGAGAGCACTCCTGGTGGGCAGCTGTGCCGAGTACGACTGGAACTACGGTTACTGCACCGAAAATTTAACCCCGGTCCAACCGGAAACACTGTACGGGGTTTGCAAAGATGCCCTCCACCGGGTAGCCACGGCGGCTGCTGCTGAAAAGGGTGTTAGTTTGTCCTGGGCGCGGCTCTTTTTCCTTTTCGGGCCGGGAGAACACGGCGACCGCCTTATTCCGGCGGTTATAAATTCACTGCTGCAGGGAGAAGAAGCGCTCTGCACCCATGGTGAACAGATTCGCGATTATATTTATGTTAAAGATGCGGCGGCAGCCCTGGCAGCATTGCTGGAAAGCCAGGTGGAAGGGCCTGTAAATATTGCATCCGGCCGCCCGGTTGTGCTGAAAGATTTGATTGCCGAAGCGGCAGAAACTACCGGCCGGCCCGACCTGGTTCGGCTGGGAGCGATTGCTGTTGAACCGGACGACCAACAGCTGCTGCTGGCCAATACCCGGCGCCTGAATGAAGAGGTAGACTGGCAGCCACGCTACAATTTGAAACAGGGTTTGATGGAAACTGTGGAGTGGTGGCGCAGGAAAACAGCTAAGTGATCTATCGGAAGAAATAACCTCTGACCGGCTCCCTGAGATTGAAAAAGCGGAAAGAGGCTTTCATAATATTGGAAGGGTTGTGCACTTGAGTGAAAACGACGGACAAGTTAAAGGTGATTATTATCGGCACCGGTTACGTGGGGCTGACTACAGGGGTGGCCCTTGGTTACCTGGGGCACCGCGTTACCTGTGTTGATAGTAACAGGGCAATTATCGACAAACTGGAGCGGGGCATTTCGACTATTTATGAACCCGGGTTGGAAGAGCTTTTGCAGGAGGGATGGAATAGTTTATTGTTTACCGGTAACCTGCAAGATGAACTGCCCGGGGCTGATATCGTGATTATAGCAGTGGGTACTCCGTCGAAAAATAACGGTGATACCGATTTATGCTATGTTGAAGCGGTAGCCGCCGAAATCGGTTCGGCTATGGACCCTGAAAACCCGCCTGTAGTGGTTAACAAGTCGACTGTGCCCATCGGCACGGCCCGCCGGGTTGAAACGATAATTAAACAGGAAATGGAGCGCCGGGGTGAAAAAATACAGGTTAGTGTGGCTTCAAACCCCGAGTTTTTAAGGGAGGGTGCAGCCCTTAACGATACATTTTACCCCGACCGGGTCGTGGTTGGCACTGAAGATGTCAGGGCTTTAAACCTGCTGCGCCAACTGTATGCCCCCATCCTGGAACAAACATTTACTCCCCCGGCAGCGCTGCCCCGCCCCGAGGGATACCGGCTGCCGGCCCTGGTAACCACCAGTCCGACCAGCGCCGAGCTGACCAAGTATGCTGCCAACGCCTTTTTGGCGACAAAAATTTCATTTATAAATGAAATCTCTGCCATTGCTGACAAGGTGGGAGCCGATATTACTGAAGTAGCCAAGGGTATCGGCCTTGACAAGCGGATTGGGCCCGGCTTCCTCCAGGCCGGAGTGGGCTGGGGCGGAAGCTGTTTTCCCAAGGACGTCCGCGCTATTTTGTTTACCGCCGGCCAGTATAATTGTGAAATGCCGCTGGTTATGGCCGCCCAGGAGGTTAACCGGCGCCAGCGTAAAAAAGTGATTGAAAAACTGCAGCAGACCCTGAAAGTAATCAGGGGCAGCACGGTTGGTGTTTTAGGCCTGGCTTTTAAAGCGAACACTGATGATATTCGCGAATCACCGGCCATTGATATAATTGCCGGGCTGCTTGAAATGGGGGCCCGGGTAAAAGTTTACGACCCGGTGGCAATGGAAAAATACCGCACCACTTATCCCGACCAGGACATTGTTTACTGCAGCTCCGTTGAAGAGACGGCTGCCGAGAGCGATGCCCTGGCTCTGCTGACCGACTGGGACCAGTTCAGGCATGTAAGGTGGGAGCAGATAGCCCCCCTGATGAATAAAAAGATAGTTGTTGACGGCCGCAATATGCTGGAACGTGATGACCTGGTTGGTCACGGCTATGTATATACCGGCATTGGTCGGCAATAAAAAAGATATAACAGCAAAAAAGGTTTTTGCAGTGCAGGCAGGTGGGGGAGGTTAACCGGCAATTAAAATTGTGTATATTATAACCAGGGCCGACGACCTGGGCGGGGCCCAGGCCCATGTACGCGATCTGGCAACAGCGCTGCAGCAGCGGGGCGAGGAGGTTATTGTCCTGGCCGGTGGGAAGGGTGTGTTCTTCGAGCAGTTAAAAGTACTTAATGTAGCCTGCCTGCCGGTAAAGAATCTGGTTCACCCGATCCGCCCACTTAAGGATATTAGTGCCTTAATGGAGATAAAAAAGCTGCTGCGCGATATTGCCCCCGACCTGGTGGCAACCCACTCCAACAAGGCCGGGCTTCTGGGACGCCTGGCGGCGAAAATGTCAGGCATACCGGCAGTGCATACATCACACGGTTTTTTATTCGGCGGCGGGGAAAAGCAATTATCCGGCCGTTTTTACCGTTTAATGGAGAAAATTGCCGCTGCTGCCGGGGAGATGGTTATTGCCGTTTCGCAGAGCGAATACCACCTGGCGACACAATTAAAGGTGATCCCGCCCAATAAAATAACCGTTATCCACAACGGCATTGCCGGCCTGGGCGAACCAGGCCGGGCGAAACCGCAGAGAGAACCGGCGCGAATAATTATGGTTTCCCGCTTTGCCAAGCCCAAGGATCACCAAACCCTGCTTGAAGCGCTGGCAGGGCTGAAAGATCTTCCCTGGAGCCTGCAGTTGGTTGGTGACGGGCACGGGCGGGTTCAGGCAGAAATGCAGGCCAGGCAGTTCGGCCTTGAAGATAAAATTGAGTTTACCGGCACCAGGAGCGATGTAAATGATCTTTTGGCAGCAGCCTCTATTTTTGTGCTCAGCTCCCGGCGGGAAGGGTTCCCGATCAGCATTTTGGAAGCGATGCGCGCCGGATTACCGGTGGTTGCTTCCAGGGCGGGCGGAGTTGCAGAAGCGGTGGCCGATGGCGATACCGGTTACCTTTTTGAACCCGGGGACAGCGCGGGGCTGCGCAGCCACCTGGAAGAGCTGATTTTGAATCCTGCCTTGCGTGAAGAGCTGGGGCGGGCCGGCCGCCAGCGTTACCTGGAACAATTTACCCTGGAAAAGATGGCAGCCGAAACGTTAAAAACATACTATACAGTGACCGGGCAGACAGCAGCGCCTTAAACTGGCGAATAATATTGAGCGCTCCCGGTTTTATTGTTACAATGCAAATAACAATATATTAACCGGAATATAAGCAAAATGAAACTGAATAGAGCGGGGCATAAATTGAGAAGAGTTTTAACGGGGGAGGCAGAAATATGAAAGTGGTAATTCTGGCCGGCGGAATGGGTACCAGGCTGGCCGAAGAGACGGTAACAAGGCCGAAGCCGATGGTTGAAATTGGCGGGAAACCGATTATCTGGCATATCATGAAGCATTATGCCCACTACGGATTCAAGGAGTTTGTAATCGCCCTCGGCTACAAGGGCGAGATAATCAAGCGCTATTTTCACGATTATTTTCACCTTAACGGCAGTATGACTATATCACTGACCGACGGAAAAATGGAAGTTCACGATGCTGTTAAAGAAGACTGGCTGGTTCACCTGATTGATACCGGCCTGCTGACCAACACCGGCGGCAGAATAAAACGACTGGAACCCTGGCTTGATGAGGATACCTTTATGCTTACCTACGGTGACGGGGTCTGTAACGTGGATCTAAACAACCTGCTGAGCTTTCACCGCGCCAGCGGTAAACTGGTTACGGTGACAGCGGTACGGCCTCCGGCCCGCTTTGGGAGCCTCAACTTTACCGAGGGCAACCTGATTACCGAATTTGTAGAAAAACCCCTGAGCGGCGAGGGCTGGATTAACGGCGGGTTCTTTGTAGTGAATAAAGGCGCTCTTGAATATATAGAAAGCGACCTGCCCTGGGAGAGCGAACCACTGCGTAACATTGCTGCAGCAGGGCAGCTGGTAGCATACCGGCACGATGATTTCTGGCAGTGCATGGATACCTACCGGGAGCTGAAAATACTTGAGAATTACTGGAAGAGCGGCCAGGCTCCCTGGAAGATCTGGTAAAGGAAAGACGGAGGTGAGGGTATGAAAGGGGAAAACAGTTTTTGGCTCGACAGGCCGGTTATGGTTACCGGGGCCAGCGGGTTTTTAGGGGGCTGGCTGGTCCGGGGCCTGATTGAAGCAGGGGCAGATATTGTCTGCCCGGTGCGGGACTGGGTTCCTGCTTCCCAGCTGATTCGCAGCGGCCTGGCTGAAAAAGTTAACCTGGTCAGGGGTGATATCACCAGGCAGAAACTGCTGGAGAGGACAATCGGTGAATACGAGGTTAAGACGGTTTTTCACCTTGCTGCCCAGACCATAGTGCCGATTGCCAACCGCAACCCTGTTTCGACCTTTGAGAGCAACATTAAGGGCACCTGGAGCCTGCTGGAAGCCTGCCGGCGCAGTTCCACGGTAGAGCAGGTAGTGGTGGCTTCGTCAGACAAGGCATACGGCGAGCATGAAGAGCTGCCCTACCATGAAGAGCTGCCCCTGCAGGGGGATTACCCCTACGATGTGAGTAAATCCTGTTCCGACCTGATCAGCCAGTGCTACTTTTCTTCTTACGGGCTGCCGGTGGCGATAACCCGTTGCGGGAATTTTTTTGGCGGGGGTGACCTGAACTGGAACCGGATAGTACCCGGCACAATTCGCTCGGTGCTGCGAGGTGAAAGGCCGGTTATCCGCTCTGACGGCGATTATATTCGCGATTATTTCTATATTGAAGACGGTGCGGCCGCCTATCTGCTGCTGGCTGAAAAAATGGCTGAAAAGGCTGAGCTGGCCGGGGAGGCTTTTAATTTTTCAAACGAGATACAGCTTACTGTTTTGCAGCTGGTGGAGATGATTCTGCAGGTAATGGAGTCTGATCTTGAGCCGGATGTGCGTGGAAATGCATCGCGGGAGATCCGCCACCAGTATTTAAGCGCTGCCAAGGCGCGTGAAGTGCTCGGCTGGGCCCCCCTGTATTCCATGGAAGAGGCGCTGGCCCTGACGGTAGAGTGGTACAGGGGGTTTTTTGAGAGTGCTGATTAATATCCTGGTTTCCACTATCGACAGGGGTATTGAAAAAGTGGAAAACTTGCTGCTGCCTCCGCGCCCCGACCTGGCCTATGTAATATCACACCAGGTTACCGATGAAAAATACCGGGCTATTCCACAGGCCCTGCAGCGTGATGATGTTAAAGTGGGGCAGCTTGAAGGGCGGGGATTGTGCCGCAACCGCAACAGTTCCATAGCCATGGCCGACGGGGATGTGGCCCTGCTGTCCGATGACGATGTCCGTTACCGCGATGAATATATTGACAACCTGATTGAGGCGTTTGACAGGGACAGGGATATGGATGTAGGTTGTTTCAGAATTGCCACTCCCCCCGGTGACGGGGATTACAAGGATTATGCCAAAGAAGCATATTTATTAAACAGGGAGAGCAGGCATTACTTATCGACAATTGAAATTGCTTTCCGGGTTAAGGCGATCAAGAGCCGGGGCCTGAGCTTTGACGAGCGCTTTGGCCTGGGCAGTGCCCTGAACAGTTTCGGTGAAGAAGCTGTTTTTATCCACGACTGTATCAGGGCCGGGCTGCAGGTAAAGTATTTTCCGCTTTACGTGGTGGAGCATGCCCGGGTGAGCACAATTAAGTCAATAGAAAGGTTTGCCACAATCAATACGGTATTTAAAGGCGCTTATGATGCCCGCCGCTACGGTTGGCTGGCCCTGCCGGCCGCTTTATATGATACCCTGCGCTACCGGGTTTTAATATGCGGTGAAGGCAGGCGGCCAGTTGATTACCTGAAAGAACGAATGCAGGGTGTTAGCTACATTCTGCGCAAGTGAAATTAACCTGTTAAACGGGGAAAGGTGTTGCTGTTTTGCAACCGCTGGTCAGTGTATTATTACCGGTTTATAACGGTGAAGCTTATTTACGCGGGGCGATCGAGAGCGTTCTGGCGCAGGATTACCCCAACTTTGAATTCGTGATTGCCGACAATGCTTCCACAGACGGCACCGCGTCTATCATTGCAGATTACAGCGATGACAGGCGGTTGCGGGTTATTCGCAACAGCGAAACGGTGCCGCGCCTGGTTAACTTCAACATTGTTTTTACCGCGGCAGACCTAAAAAGCCGCTGGTTTAAGTTTGTCGGTGACGACGACCGGCTGTTGCCCGGCTGCCTGGAAGAGATGGGGCGGGCCGGAGAAGAGCATAAGAGCGCCGGGCTGGTCTGTTCCCATTATTACAACGGGGGCGAACTGGTTTCAGGCGTACTTCCGCCGGATGTATCCCTGGTTGAGGGACCCAAAATTTTGCAGCGCATGCTGGTAGATCCCGGGGCGCGAAGCACCATATTTTCACCGGCCTCGCTGCTGATTAAACCTGGTGTTTACCGGGAAATGGGCGGCTTCAGAACAGACCTGCTGCACGCCGATGCCGAGCTGTTTTACCGTATTTTGAATCGCTACGACCTGGCTTACGTGCACCGGCCCCTGGTGCAGATCGGTTATCACAGTGCATCGGGACAGGCTGAGAGCACGGCAAAAGGAGATACTTTCAGGGAAGCCTACCTGATTCGCTACCGCAACCTGAAGTTGTACGACCGGGTTAAGCTGAAGTGGACTGAGGTAGAAAAGATAAAGAATAACCTGGTTAACGATTCATTTGGCTTTATGCTGGGCCGGTTTCTAAAAGGCGATTTAAGGGGAGCGCTGCAGCACCTGGGAGCTATTCCGGCAGCGGCGCTTTACCATGTGCCGCTCAGCGCACTGTATTTTACTGCCCTGGCTTTGAAAAAAATTATCCGCCGCGAGCCGGTTCGCCTGTTTACCGGGCAGAAGAAAGCGGATTAAAAATTGGCAGGGCAGGCCCAAGTTATTCGAAAAAGGAAGTGACTGGTTATGTTCAGCGGCAAAACATTAATGATTACCGGAGGAACGGGTAGCTTTGGCAATGCCGTCCTGGAGCGTTTTCTGAATAGCGATATCGGTGAAATCAGGATATTCTCGCGCGATGAGAAAAAGCAGGATTCGATGCGCAAGAGATATAACAGCAGTAAACTGAGGTTTTACCTGGGCACGGTGCGCGATTTGCAGAGCATCAGGAATGCCCTGCACGGGGTAGATTATATATTTCATGCCGCAGCCCTGAAACAGGTGCCTTCCTGTGAATTTTTCCCGGTTGAAGCGGTGAATACCAATGTAATCGGCACGGAAAATCTTTTAACGGCCGCCATTGAAGAGGGGGTCAAAAAAGTAATTTGTCTCTCAACCGACAAGGCTGCTTACCCGGTTAACGCCATGGGTATTTCAAAAGCGATGATGGAAAAGGTATTCATTGCCAAATCGAGAACTGTTGACCCGGGGAGGACTTTGATCTGCGGAGTGCGCTACGGCAATGTCATCTGTTCGCGCGGTTCAGTGGTGCCCCTGTTCATTGAACAGATTAAGAGTGGCCAACACATAACCCTGACCGACCCCAAAATGACCCGCTTCATGATGAGTTTGGATGAGGCGATTGACCTGATTCTGTATGCTTTTGAACATGCGGAATCGGGCGATCTGATGATCCAGAAGGCGGAATCGTGCTACATGAGCGACCTGGTGCAGGCCCTGAAGGAAATTTTTAATGCCGACAATCCGGTTGATATTATCGGCACCCGGCATGGAGAAAAGGTTTACGAGGTGCTGCTGACCAGGGAGGAATCGGCCAAGGCGGTTGACCTGGGCGGTTTTTACCGGGTGCCGGCAGATAACCGGGATTTGAATTACTCCCTCTATTTTGAGCAGGGGTCGGACCTGATTACCGGCGCTGTGGAGTATAATTCCAACAATACGCAGATTATGTCGGTGGGGGAAATAAAGGAAAAGCTGCTCGGAATGAAGATGGTCAGGGAAGAGCTGGAAGAATGGAAAGGTCGCTGAGATAATGAAAGTTCTGGTTACCGGTGCGTCGGGCTTTATTGGCAAAAACCTTGCCGCGGCCCTGGAGAATAACAAAAAAGCCGTGGTGCTGCCCTTTAACAGCGAAAGTGACCCGGCCCTGCTTGATATTTATTGTGAAGAATGCCGTTTTGTTTACCACCTGGCAGCGGTGCACAGACCGAATGACCAGGGCGATTTTGACCGGGTTAACCACCTTTTTTTTGCCGGGCTGCTGGAGAAGCTGCGCTTTAAAAACAATCACTGCCCTGTGCTGCTTCCCTCGTCGATTCATGTGGGACAGGATAACGTTTATGGCAGCAGCAAGCTGGCAGCTGAAGCAGCCCTGATAAAACACTCCCGGCTGAGCGGGGCCAGGGCTATAATTTACAGGCTTACCAACACTTTCGGTCGCCATGCCAGGCCGAATGGTCATTCCGTGGTGGCTACGTTCTGCTACAATATTGCCCGCGGCCTGCCGGTTATGATCAGTGATCCGGCGAAAGTAATGAAATTTTATTATATTGATGATGTGGTTAACGCTTTTACCGCCCATCTTGAACAGGACATTGCGCCGGGGGAAGACGGTTTTTACCGACTGCCCGGGAAACTGGAGCACGTAATTACGCTGCAGGAGCTGGCCGATCGCCTGTATTATTTTAAAGAAAAACAGGAGCGGGGGGAAAAGCTCGCAAACCAGGATGTTTTTACAGCCAGGCTTTACGAGACTTTTTTAAGTTATCTGCCGGGTTGAGGATATATCACTGAATAGTCTCACGGTTGAAAAGCCGCCGGTTGTATCCAGGTGCTGCATAATTTTCAGGGAGAGAGTTGTGAGCCTTGCCAAATAAAGAAGAACAGCCAACTAGCGAACCTGTGCAAAAAGCTGCCGGTTATTTTAACTATCGCAAACTATTTTCCGATGTGGCCGTTTACAGTTCGGGAAACCTCGTAATCAAGGGTCTTTCCCTGATTTCCGCACCAATCTTTACCCGCCTTTTTGATCCGGCGCAGTATGGTGCCTGGAGTTATATCAATGTAATGGTTTCCCTGATGACCGGAATCATGCTGCTCGGAGGCGACAGCGCTTACACCCGTTTTTATTTCCAGTGCGAAAGTGAAGAGGAAAAAAAGAGCCTGACGGTAACCTGGTTTTCTTTTCTGGCTGTTTGGAGTGTAATAGCGCTGGCAGCAATTTTGCCTTTCAGTGAAACGTTATCGACTTGGATGATGGGTGGTGAGGGCTATAAAACCGCCTGGGTAATCGGCCTGGCCTCAAGCCCCCTGGCGATGATGAACCTGATTTTGGCCCAGGCCCTGCGTAATACATTCCGGGCCCGAGAATTTGCCCTTTTTAACGTGGCAACTGCAGTTTTGACAATATTATTGGCTGTTATATTTGTTACAGTTTTTGACATGGGTGTGGCAGGAGCCCTGCTGGGAGCTGCGGCAGCTTCACTGTTGATGATTCCGCTGCGGCTGTGGTCGGTGCGCGGTTTGCTGAGCCTGAATTTTTCGCTGGCCCTGGTTAAGAAGTTGCTGCTGTTCGGCTTGCCCCTTGTTCCGATGAATATAGCTTTCTGGTTGTTCAGCAACGGCGACCGCCTGATGCTGGCCCGGCTGGCCAGTCTTGAAGATGTTGGGCTTTATTCAATTGCCGGTTCTATGGCAGCGGTGCTGATGGTGCTGCAGAATGCTGTAGGCCAGTCGTGGCAGCCGCATGGTATAAAAGTTTACGAGGAAGACCGCGAGCTGGCAGCTGCGGTTTTTAAAAAAACAATGATTTATTTACTGGCAGTCTCCGGTTTTGTGGTTACCGCTTTTGTCGCCCTGGCCCAGGAGGTGCTCTTTATCCTGGTGCCGCCTGCTTACTATGCGGCATACTCGGTGATACCTTTCCTTGCTGTCGGCTTTCTGTTTTTCACCAGTGCCCATGTATCGGTTGTAGCGATATTGATAAAAAATAAAACGGTATATATTATGCTGGCCTGCTGGTTGGTGGCGGCACTTAATATTTTTCTGAACTGGATGCTGATTCCTCATTTCGGGATGATCGGCGCAGGGGCAGCAACCGCTGTTGCTTATATTCTGTTCGCTGCCAGCTATGCTTTGATTTCAAGGCGTCTGTGGCCGATTAGTTATCCGCACGGGGTTTTAGCACTACTGGTGGCTGTTCCCCTGGTTGCCATTGTTTTAATTGCCGCCGCTGCTCGCTGCGGGCCGGGAATACTAGTGAACCTGGCTTTGAAACTGATTGTGCTGGTGCTCTGCGGGCTGATCCTGTTTACCTTGGTGGCGAAAGCCGAGGGAAAGAGTTTACGGGAATTAATCGCAGGGCTGCTTAACAGGAA
The DNA here is from genome assembly GCA_964390725.1 of uncultured Syntrophomonadaceae bacterium. Classification (GTDB taxonomy): domain Bacteria; phylum Bacillota; class Dethiobacteria; order DTU022; family DTU022; genus JAABTH01. The sequence continues at coordinate 24,975 of CAYMIW010000031.1, forward strand.
GGGATAAAAGCGATGAAGGTAATTTTTGCCGAATCACACAACCTGGACCGGCCCGACCCGGTTGGTTCGCACCAGTACATCCGCCTTTTTAAAGAGGCGGGGCATAACTGTCTCTGGCTCGGACCCGCGGTGAGCCCCATGCATATTTTCAAACCTGACCAGATAAACCGCCACCGTTTCAGGGTGTGGCGATCGGGCGGGCGCATTATGGAGGGGATTAAATGGCTGGTTCCTTTTACCCTGCTTTTTTACTACAATCAGCCGTTATTGCGCTCCCTGTATATTGGCCGCAACCAGTACCGTTTCTGCCTGCCTCCCCTGCCCGGTAAGCTGAAAAAAGCCGGGTTTGGCCGCACCGACCTGCTCTGGTGTGCCGGCCCCGTTGCTTACAGCCTGCTTGACCTGGTACCGCACCGTATTAGTTGTTATCGCCTGGCTGATCGGCTGGATCAGTTCAGCACTATACCGAACAATGTGAATGAGCTACAGGCAGACCTGGTTAAAAAGGTTGATTTTGTTCTGGCCACCTCCAGGGAGCTTGAAGAATGGGCTTTAACCATTCGCCGTGACCATGTTTACTACCTGCCGAACGGGGTTAGCGACCAATTTTTTGCCGACAGTGATTTTGAGCCGGATGATTTCCCGTCAACCGGGCTGCCGGTGGCCGTTTACCTGGGCACTATCGATACCCGTTTTGATCTTGAAACACTCACCAAGGCAGTTGGGGCCATGCCCGATATTTATTTTCTCCTGGTCGGGCCTGTTACCGACAACCGGCTGCTGCCCGGCTTGCAAAAATTACAGGAGCAGTTAAACTTTAAAATGGTTGGCCCCAAACCCTACAGCGAACTGCCAGCCTACCTCAAACGATGTAAGGTAGGTTTGATACCCTTTCATCTTAATGATCTGACGGCGGCGGTTAATCCTATTAAATATTATGAATACCTGGCCTGCGGCCTGCCGGTGGTAGCGCCGCCGATGCGTGAATTAACCGGGATGAACGGCCCGTTGAACATGTACAGGACAGCGAAAGAATTTTGTCAGGCCATCAGGAACGGGGTTAATACCGCAAAAGAAGATAGAGAGAAACTGGTGCGCTATGCCGAAAACCAGACCTGGAGGGCGCGCTATAAAGAAGTTGAAAAGATAATCGACAAATTAATGAGTGAAGACAATGTTTAGGAAAGGACAGGGTGAACCCGCGGATATGGCTGCCTGGCTGTCAATAATAATAATCGGGCGCAATGAAAGCGCTAACCTGCCGCTGTTATTTGCCTCGCTGCCTGCCGGAGATGGAATTGAGTGGATATATGTTGATTCATGCTCGGGGGATAATAGCATTGAGCTGGCCGGCCGGGCGGGGGCGGCGGTTTACCTGGTGGAGGCCGATTCTGTTTACGGCGCCGGAACAGGCCGCTACATCGGCACGCAGGAAGCGCAGGGCCGGTGGCTGCTTTACCTGGATGGCGATATGGTTCTGAAAAAAGAGTTTGTGGACTTTATGAAGAGACTCAAGCCTGATGTTGAAGGGAATGAACCGATTCTTCCCCCGGGAACGGCAGCTTTTTGCGGGCGAACTCTCAACCGTTATTTCGATAATAATGGCAGGATGGTTGCCGGGCGTGATTATGCCGTGCTGGTTAAAAAAGAGATGGGCGACCCGCAGTTGTGGGGTAAAGAAGCCCGTTATCACGGGGGGGCAGTTCTTTACAGGAGAGAAGCTGTGCTGAAAGCGGGAAACTGGAACCCGGCTGTTTACCAGCTGGAAGAGATTGACCTGTTCAGCCGAATCAGGGCCGGGGGCGGTTTGCTGCGGGCGGTAGACCTGCCGATGGTTGAACATAACACCCCGTTTTTAAGCCTTGCCGAGCGGCTGCGACTAAACTTTATGGCTCAATTCAGGGGTAAAAAACTTTACGGCCTGGGCCAGGTAATCACTGCCCGCGCCAAGGAGGGAGGGCTTGTTGCCTTTATCTGCACTTATCCCCAGCCTTTTATTGTCCTGGGCGGATTGCTGGCATCTATTCCACTGTTATTTTTCTGCCCGGCGGCCGCCCTGGCCCTTAACCTGGCCCTGGCCCTGTGGTTTGGCATAACAAAAAAGTGGTATTACTACCTGGTCTACCTCGGCAACCTGCTGCAAATGCTGCGCGGCCTGGGCCGTTACCGCCGTTTTGAACCGCGTTACCGCAAGGTTAAATAATTGTGACCTCCACGCTATAATGCTATAATGTTCTTCGTGATTTGCAGGAAAATATACCCTGTTTAAAGAAAGTGCATGAGAAGGATATTACAGCAATGGAGATAGAATGATGACCTCTAATATTAAGGGCAGTACTTCTAAAACAGATGGTATCCCAAAATGGCTGGTTGCCCTGGTTGATATTTCGCTGGCCAACCTGGGTATCTATATCAGTTTTTTACTGGTCAGCGGTGAGCTGCAGGGTTTTCAGATCGGCCCTCTGTTTCTGCTGCTGCCCTCGGTATCAATTGTTACTGTGCTGCTTTTTAGCAGTCTCGGCCTTTACTCGCGCCAGCGCAGCGGTTTTACCCCGGTAGTGCGGGCCTTGATTACCGGGGTGATCGGGCTATTCCTCTTTACCATCATATTTGCCTTTATGACAAGGGCATTTTTATTCCAGCGCATGGTCTTTGCCGTGGCCCCGCTGTTGCAATTTCTATTGCTGCTGGGGTGGCGGATTTTATACTGGCGCCTGGAGCTGTGGATACACGGACAGCAAAAACTGCTGGTAATCGGGGGGCGTGAAGAAGTTGAACAGGCACTGGAGAAACTGATGTGTCTCCCCCAGGGTCTTTACGAGGTTGTAAAGGTGCTTGAGCCCGGAAAAGCCGAGCAACTAAAAGAATGGCTTCCTGCTGTTGATGCAGTGATGATTGCCGGACCGCTTGATATGGAAGTTAAAAACAAAATAATCCGCGACAGTTTTAACCGCAGCCGCGAAGTTTTCATAGTTCCTGATCTTTATGAAATTATTCTCACCAGGGCGGCGATGACCCAGGTGCACGATACCCCTTTAATAGAATGCCGCGATTTACAGCTCAGCTTTTTCCAGTTGACAATAAAAAGACTGTTTGACCTGGTTCTTGCCGCTGTACTGGCCGTGCCGGCGCTACCACTATTTTTTATATCCGCCCTGGCTGTTGCAATCAGCAGCTCCGGACCGGTTATTTACAGCCAGGAAAGGGTGGGCCTGCAGGGCAGGGTATTTACCCTGTATAAATTGCGCACGATGATTGTTGACGCCGAGGGCGAAAGCGGGCCTGTTTTTGCCACCGAGGAAGACGACCGGGTTACCGCGGTGGGCAGGATTCTGCGGGCAACCAGGCTCGATGAGCTGCCCCAGATATATAATGTTCTGCGCGGCGATTTAAGCATTGTGGGGCCGCGTCCGGAACGGCCATTCTTCGTGGAGAAATTTGAGAAAGAGATGCCCGAATACAGCCTGCGTCACCTGGTAAAGCCGGGGATAACCGGCCTGGCCCAGGTAGCCGGCTACTATTCAACCAATACCCACGATAAGCTGCGGCATGACCTCTATTACCTGGCTGACTATTCCCTGCTGCTTGATTTCAGGATTCTGCTTTTAACCATACCGACCCTTTTTAACCGGGATGCCGCCAGGGGAATAAGGAAACAGGTTGCAGACAAGCCGGAACCCGGCAGAGATTAAAATAATTAACGGGAAGTGTTTTTATGGCAGAGATAGTTGTTCTGGGCGGAGGGGTTTCCGGTATATCGGCCGCCTGGCATGCAGGCCGGAAAGGCCGGGAAGCGGTTGTATACGAAGCAAAAGAACGCTGGGGCGGATTGCTTGACTGTTTCATGGTCGATGGTTTCCGCTTTGACAGCGCAGTGCATTTTGCTTTCAGCGGCAACGATCAGTTTAAGTCCGTGCTCGATTTGACCGAAATGATTGTGCATCGTCCCGAACCCTACAATTACGGAGATGGATTCTGGCTTAAACACCCGGTTCAGAATAATCTTTACCCGCTGCCGGTTGAGGATAAGGTGGCAGCAATTAAAAGTTTTATTGAACGGCCTGAAAGTGATGATCAACTTAATTACAGGCTCTGGCTTGAGCAGCAGTTTGGCCGGGTAATTGCCGAAAGGTTTCCGGTTCGCTATACGAAGAAATATTGGACTGTACCGGCACAGGAATTAAGCACCCTGTGGATTGGCAACCGGCTCTACCGGCCCAGCCTTGATGAAGTGCTCTACGGTGCCATGACAGCTGAAACACCACAAACTTATTATCTGCAGGAGATGCTTTATCCGAAAAAAGGCGGGTTCCGGGCCATTCTCGACCCCCTGGCAGCAGAAGTTGAGATCAGGTGCGGTAAAAAAGCGGTACACATTAAGCCGGCAGAACGCCGGGTTGAATTCAGCGATGGGACGGCGGAACACTACGGGCATCTGGTCAGCTCTGTGCCCCTGCCCGAGCTGGTGGCCATGATTGAGGGTGTTCCGGACCAGGTCAGGGCGGCGGCCGAAACACTGTGGGCTACCGCGGCTGCCCTGGTATCAATTGGTTTCAAAGTCCCCCGGGCCGGGGATCACCTCTGGTTTTATATCTACGATGAAGATATCTACCCGGCCAGGGTTCATGCTCCTTACCGCAAATCACCGGATAACGCCCCTGCAGGATGTAGTTCGCTGCAGTTTGAAGTATATTTTTCACGACACAAGACCCTGCCGGCAAGCGGTGAAAAACTGGTGGAGCATGTTATAAAGGTTGTGGAAAAAATGGGCCTAGCCGGTAGAAAGGATATACTGGCCAGTGATTACCGCGAACTGCCTTATGCCAACGTGGTTTTTGATCACGGAATGACCGGGCGGCGCGATTATATACTGGACTACATCAGGAGTATTGGAATATTACCGGTAGGCCGCTTTGGCCTCTGGGATTATCTGTGGAGCGACCAGAGCTTCCTCAGCGGTAAAAAGGCAGAAAGTTTAAGCCGTATGTTATAATCAGGTCAGGCGTTTATAAGGTAAACAAGGAAGGCGATCAGGGTGAAAGATAAAGAGCAAAACGGAAATGAAAACGAACAGCAGCCGGAAGAGATAAAAGGCAGCGAAGAGATAAGTGGCAGTGGTGAAGAGCAACCTGTTCTGGAGGGTGAGGCCGGCGATAAAAACGTTTCTGAAAAACCGGGTTTCAAAAAAGTGAGGACAGCCCTGATAATTGTTGCTGCAGTGCTAGTACTGCTGATTTTAGGTATAGCTGCCTACGGGCTGGCTTTTTTTAACCAGGTCCAGGAAACACAGCGCGTTTTACTGAACGACAGCCCTGCCGAGGCAGCCGGACAGGACGAAGCTTACCTGGTAGATGAATATTTCCCTGATCATATAGTAAATATAGGGCTGCTCGGTTTTGACCGGGGCTGGAACCGGGAAGAATATGGCGAATATCTTTTCCGGCCTGATATGCTGGCCGTACTTTCAATTGATTTCGATCAGGATACTATTGCGGTGGTTCGAATACCCCGCGATTCATATGTGCCGATTCATGGCACCGGTGGTTTTCACGACAAAATAAATCACTCCTACTATTACGGTTACCGTTCGGGCAACAGCGATGATGCCCATGCGGACGGTATCCGCAATACCCTGCTTACGGTGAGTAATGTGCTGGGCGGTATTCCGATCCATTATTACATTTCGGTCGATATGTATTCGATTATTGAACTGGTTGATGCCGTAGGGGGTATTTATTACGAGTCGGAGCAGGAGATTATCGACAAGCACTGGGAAGTGGGAAGAGTTTTGGTGCCGGAGGGTCCCCAGGTAATGGATGGCAAGACCTACCTGCGCTACCTGCAATACCGCGATGATGCCACCAACCAGGATTATGGGCGCATCGACAGGCAGATGAACCTGCTTAAGGCAACCTATATCCACCTGCGCGAGCAGGGCAAAATTACCGATCTGCCCGCTGTTTACCGGATCTACAAGGATTATGTTGAAACAGACCTGACCTATAAGCAGATTGCTGCCCTGGCCTATTATGCAGCTGAGTTTGAAATGAACGAAGACAACCCGGCCTTTTACACGGTTGAGGGCGATGGACAGATGAAAGACGGTATCTGGTACCAGGTGCTGTTTCAGAACAGGCGGGTTGCAATTATTAAAGAAGTATTCGGTATTGAGGCCCAGCCCTGGCCGCCGATTGTTTTAGTTGACAGCCCGGAGTACCTGGAGGAACAGGAGCGTAAACGCTGGGAAGAAAAGTTTGGTGTAGAGGCGGATGATGACTTTGCGCTGCCCCGCCCCGGGGATGAGCAGGAGGCTGAGGAGGATCCGGAGGAAAGGAAACCCCAGGCGTGGATAATGATTCCTGACCTGCGTGGCAAAACCGTGGCGGAAGCGCGCAGTATTCTGGAGGCGAACGGGCTTGTTATCGGGGATATCCGCGAGCAGGAGTACACCTTGCTTGAACCGGGCCTGGTAATCTACTGTGAACCCCTGCCGGGGGTAACGGTGAGCCCGGGAACTGTAGTTAGCCTGATTATTTCCAGGGAAGCCGGGGATGAAGGTTTATGATCAGCCTGTCTCAACAGGCCAGGGTTTACCTAGCCCTGGGAATAGTGCTGCTGATAATTATTGTTTCGTTTTCTATTATATTTTTCGGGGTTTACCAGGTTTATTTTGCCCCGGCAACCCTGTTCAGCCGCGATTTTAACGATGCGGCGGCAGTGGAAGAATATTTCGAAGAGAGAATAATCAACGTGGTTGTTCTAGGCCTGCATAACCGCAACGATGACAATACCTTCGGTGAAATTTATAACGTGGATACTATCCTCATCGCTTCGATAAATTTTGACCGTGATATTTTAACCCTGCTGGCGGTACCGCGCGACTCCTACCTGCCGATTGCCTGCACTAACGGGTGGGACAAGATCCGCCACTCTTACAGTTACGGTTACAGGGAAGCGGAAAATGGAGCCGGGCACGAAGAGGGTATTAGCTGCGCCCTTGATACGGTCGGCAACTTGCTGGAAGGAATGGACCTGCATTACTACATTGCCCTGGACCTGCAGGGTCTGAAACAGCTGATTGATTCGATGGGCGGGGTTTACTTTGATGTTGAGGAACCGCTGGTTGGTTTTACCCCGCAGGAATCGCTGAAAGCAGGGCCCCAGCAGCTTGACGGGCAGGGTTACATTACCTACCTAACTTACAGGGAGCCCGATGTGCGCGACGACCTGAACAGGATTGCCAGGCAGAAAAAACTGCTGCGCTACACTTTCAGGTATTTCCAGGATATGGGGCTTTTTAGCTACGTGGTGCCCACTTATGCCGCTTACCGCGATCACATCGATACCAACCTGAGCTTTAACCAGGTTGCTGCCCTGGCCCTGTTTGCCGGGGAACGGTTAGAAAGCGACGCTATGCTTGATTATTCCCTTTCCGGTGAGTATTTTAGCCCGGATAACGGTGAAACCTATTACCTGCAGCTTGATCAGGAATATAAAGAAGAGCTGGTCCGTAAACTGAATGGGGCAGCGACTGGGGGAGAATAAATTTGCATGACGGGATTATCTTAAAGCAGCCGAAAACCTGCCTGGTCAGCGGGGCGGCCGGTTTTGTAGGGTCGCATCTCTGCAGACGCCTTTTAAATGCCGGATGCCGGGTAATCGGGGTTGACTGTTTTACCGACTATTACGAGCGCAGCCTCAAAGAAAAAAATCTTGACGAACTGAAAAATAACCGTGATTTCAGCCTGGTTGAAGCAGACCTGGCTGCGATAGCGAGCCTTAACCTGGAAAGCGAGGGAATTAAGTGGATCTTTCACCAGGCGGCCCAGGCCGGAGTGCGGGCGAGCTGGGGGGAAGAATTTTCACTTTATACCCATCATAATGTACTGGTTACACAGCGCTTGCTGGAGTGGGCCAGGCACAATCAACCGGAACGGTTGGTTTATGCTTCTTCATCCTCGGTTTATGGCGATACAGGCAAGCTGCCAATGCACGAAGAGGATCTGCCGGCACCCATGTCTCCCTACGGGGTTAGCAAGCTGGCTGCGGAACACCTTTGCAACCTTTACCGGCAGAATTATTCCGTGCCGGCTGTAAGCCTGCGTTATTTTACTGTTTACGGGCCGGGGCAGAGGCCGGACATGGCTTTTAACCGTTTTATCAGGGCGATCAAGGCTGGTGAAGAACTGGTTGTATACGGCAGTGGTGAGCAGACCCGCGATTTTACTTACATTGACGATATCGTGGAAGCCAACCTGGCGGCGG
>CAYMIW010000032.1:0-31964 GCA_964390725.1 uncultured Syntrophomonadaceae bacterium
TGCCGCGTTACATTCAATAATCGCTCCTGCCAAAGCTTCAAAATCAGCCATAAACTTAACAACCCCTTTCGTTTTTTGTTGGTATAAGTTAAATCGGAGCACCGCCGCCGAATAAAGGTATCCGGCGGCGGCCTGCCTTACTCCGATAATTGTTAAACAATCATTGATATCTTATTTTTCTGCCTTTATTTCCTCCAAGGCATCTTTAATTCTCTTTTTTTCAAGAGGCAAAGTGCCTTCGCGCATTTCACTGTATAAGGCCTTAAAGAGACAATACAGCATAAGGAACATGATAATCATAAAGGGGAAACCACCAACAACTGAAGCTGTTTGCAGCGATTTCAGTGCTCCTGCTCCACCGGTAAATAACAAAATTGCTGCAACTGCTCCCTCAAGAATTCCCCAGGATATCCGTAACGGTAAGGGCGGGTTCGGATTACCGCCTGAAGTAAGCATACCGTTAACATAAGTTCCCGAATCAGACGAGGTAATAAAGAATACCGCGACTGAAAACATCGCCACGATAATCAGCAGGGAAGAAGCAGGAAAACCTGAGAGAAGAGCAAAGAAGCCTGACGCCTCGTTTGCCGATACGGCATCGACCAAACCTCCGCCACCGAAATGCTCCTGCCAAAGTGCTGAACCGCCAAATACAGAAAACCAGACCAGGCTTACAGCAACAGGAACGAGCATCACACCGACAATAAAGTTACGAATGGTCCGGCCGCGGGAAATACGGGCAATGAAGGTTCCCACAAAGGGAGCCCAGGCAATCCACCATGCCCAGTAGAAGATAGTCCAGGCAGCATACCATCCCCCGGTACCCGATCCGGCAGCATCAAGGCCAAAGGACATGTAAATAATATTCTGCAGGTAATCTCCAACAGAATGGGTAAATATATTCAGAATAAACAATGTAGGACCGACGATAAGCACGAGAAGCATTAACAAGCCGGCAACAACAATGTTTATCTGGCTGAGCCATTTAATGCCGCGATCAATACCTGTTGAGGTGGAAATAACCGCAGCAGCAGTTACAACAATTACTATTGTAACTACCACGGTTGGAGTACTGGGAATATTGAACAGGCTTTCCAGTCCTGCTGCCAGCTGCATTGCGCCAAGCCCCAAAGAAGTAGCCAGGCCAAACAGGGTGGCAAATACCCCGATAACGTTAACCAGAATTCCCCAGGGGCCCTCTATTCCCTTTCGCCCCAGGATTGGTTCCAGACAGGAACTTAAAAGCATGGGCAACCCTTTACGGTATGAGAAATAAGCCAGTGAACCTGCCACAACAGCATAAATTGCCCAGGGGTGAAAACCCCAGTGGAAAAAGGCATAGCGCATGGCAGTATGGACCGCTTCAGCGGTATAAGGTTCACCCATAGGGGGCCACATATAGTGCCAAATCGGTTCGGAAACTCCCCAGAAAAGCAAGCCAATTCCCATCCCACAGCTAAAAAGCATGGCAAACCATACTTCATTACTATAAGCTGGTTTTTCGTCGTCGGCACCCAATCTGATTTCGCCAACCGGACTGAGCAGCAAAAAGACAATTAAAAAGAGAAAGGCACTGCAGCCCAGGATAAACGACCAGCCCCAGGAAGTAACCATATAATCAAAGACTTTTCCTGTGGCATTGCTGAATGCCTCGGGGGCAGCCGCACCCAAAATGACAAAAACAACCATAACAATAAGAGCAATTAAAAATGTTGGTTTCTTATAAATGCTACCTCCGTTATTCAAAACTCGAACCTCCTTATTTCTTAGTATTTAAAGCAGAATACAGCAAACCTCATCAACCATCCCCTTTCATTGCTTATTGTGTTTGCAATATAACTATATAAAAGAATTTATATATATTTACACTTTTATATAGCATACTTAATTAAATAACAGCAATATTCATGCCATAGAAATAAAGTGATAGTTGTTATCTACTAATCCTTGTTTTAAGGCAAAATAAAAAAAACCGCCTGGCTTCTGGCGGAAAAAACTTTCTCAATATGATATTTGTGAATATTTAAATATTTGTGAAGTGTAGCAACAAAAGGGTTTAATAACTCTTTCTCATTATGATACTTTTTCTCACATTAAGAAACATTAAGATCCAGTTTCTTCAGTTTCCGATACAGGGTTGCCCTGCTGATTCCCAGGGCAGATGCTGCCTTTTCTTTTCCGCAGGTGCTATTTCCATATTTCTTAAGTGCTGCCGTAATTGCCTTGCTCTCCAGGGAAGTTAAATCTTCCAGGCTGCCGGAGTCGCCCCGGTTCAGGCTCCTTGTTATTTTATCAGGAAGGCTGCTCCTGTTAATCTTTCTATCAGCTTCAATGTTTACGGCATATTCAACTGCATTTTCTAGTTCACGCACGTTGCCGGGCCAGGGATACGAAAGCAGGGCTTCCCGGGCATCCTGACTGAAACCGTTTATTTGCTTGCTGAGGCGCCTTGAATAAAAATCGAGAAAATGGTGCATTAAGAGCAAAATGTCATCTCTTCGTTCCTTTAACGGTGGAAGGGTAAAGGGAATTACATTGATGCGGTAATATAAATCTTCTCTGAACCGTCCTTCCCCGATCAGTTCTTCAAGATCCCTGTTAGTGGCAGCAATAATTCGTACATCCACATCACGGAATGATACTCCGCCGATACGGGCAATGGTTTTATTCTCTATAACGTTAAGCAGCTTAACCTGGAAATCAAGCGGCATATCACCAATCTCATCAAGAAAAATTGTTCCCCCGTGAGCCAGCTCAAACTTACCAGGCTTACCGCCTTTGCGGGCGCCGGTAAAGGCACCTTCTTCATAACCGAACAGTTCGGATTCAAGTAAGGGAGCAGGAATTGCAGCACAACTGATCGCTATAAATGGGTTTTTGCGACGAGGGCTTTCTTCATGGATTGCCCTGGCAAAAACACTTTTACCTGTGCCGGTTTCGCCCCGGATTAATACCGTTGAATCGGTAGAAGCAATTCTTTTCATTTTTTTCTTAATCTCGGTTATCTGGTTACTGGCGCCGATAATTCCGGAAAACGTCGTTTTTTTATTCTCTTTAACTATCCGGTTAGCCATTTCTTCCACATCTTCCTTGAGCCTGAAAGAAAGAACAGCACCGGAAATATTTTTTTCTTCATACATATGGGTTATGTGATACAAAAGAACAGTTTCGCCTTTACCCTTACTCTTATAAACTATTTCCTTGCTGTAATACCTGTACGCCCCACTACCAGTTTCCGTTTTCACAACCTGTTCGAGATCAAAATCAGGAAATAGTGAATTAATATGTTCACCCCTGATGCTGCCTCTCTCAATACCGAGCATTTTTTCTGCTGCCTGGTTAATGTTTGATATTTCACCTTGAACATTTATGGCAATTATTCCTTCATAAACTGAATTGATCACATCCCTGAATTGATTCATCAGGCTGGTAATTTTAATTTCCATCCTCTTTTCATTCAGGCTGATGCCGATCATGTTGCTAAGCTTATTAAGAAAATCAAGCATTTTATCGTGATGGTTAATTAATTTACGCCGCTGTTTTTCATTAAGTGCCAACAGGGAAAGCGTACCTATCTTCAGTCCGTCATAAATAATCGGGCGCATTAAAAAAGCCAATACTTCGCATTGGCTTGAATGATCACAATCAGCACAGCAAACTGCATAAGAGGTGTTTTCTACCATGATCGATTCATTCCCGGGAGCAGACATAATCCTGGATGTCATACACCCCTCATCATAGACCACCCCAACCTCTTTTTCAAAATACCCACTACCTGCAATTACTTCAAGATCCTTACTGATAACCCCTATTTCAATATCGACGACTCCGGCAAATGCCTCTGTAACCTGCTGCAGGAAACTTTGAATGCTCTTTAACCGATTCAACAGAACATGCCTCCCTAAAGAGATACCACCTCATTACCACAATGTTTTAGAAATTTAACAAATTCCTTGTAGTTAAGCGTAATCGTCGCTGTGTTAACATTAGGATGAAAATTTACTTTTTCATATTTTGAGAGATCTTTATCAATAACGACTGTAACAGATTTCCCGGTATCATTAATCAACCCAAATGGTGAAACTGCCCCGGTCTCAAGTCCCAGGTGTTCCCCCAGGCGTCTTTCTGAGGCAAAACTTAACTTTCCGGCCCCCAGTTTTTCTGACAGACTTCTCAGGTCAGCCGATTTAGTCTCCTCGAGTACGACCAGATAATGCTTGTTTCCCTTATTGTTACGTAAAAAAAGGTTTTTGGCATGACCTCCTTCAATTCCCTGCCAGTATTGATTTGCTTCTTCAACTGTAAAGACCGGCGGATGCTCATGCCTGACATATTCAATTTCCAGAGCATCGAGATAATCGTATACTTTTCTTTCAACCTCTTTAATCAAAATTATACCTCCCACCGTTACCCTAAATTATTTCCAGGCAAGATCTGCCAGTTCAAGTGCCTCCAGGTAATACGACATGATCTCAACTTCATCGAGACTGTAGTTATTACGGGCAATCTCAAAGGCTTTTTCCCATGCCCCTCTTTCATACAACTGCACCAGTTCAAGGATGTTATAAAAATCACATTGTTCACCTAGAAGTGCTTTTTTGATGTCGGTATCAAGGGGCAAATTCCTGAGAATGTCATCCATCGGTTGATCCAGAAATGTATCGAGTAAAGAAAAAAGACCTGTCAAAAACAGATCAGCACTGCGCTCCTTCAGGCTGGTACAGCTGGCCATCGATTCACAGAACTTAGCCCTGGACACTGCAGTTACCAGAAGTTCATCAGGTTTATCATACCCTACATTGCGCAGCGCTACCAGTGATGCCCACTTGATCATCTCCTGCTGACCAAGCAGGGCTATAGCCTGCCTGATTGAACGTATCGGAAATCTAACAGGAAAAGCTACTGAATTGATAAAACGCAATAACTTGTATGATAGTGAAGGATCCTGTTTAATTAATCTTTCAACCTGGTCAAAATCCATTTCAGGCTTATAAATTTCCTGGAGAAGGCGTAAATTCTGTAGCTTCGTGCTGGGAATATCTTTACCAATTACTATGGCCGGCTCACAGAAAAAATAGCCCTGGAAATAATCAAAACCACCAGACATGGCTTCACCGTATTCACGGGCTGTTTCAACTTTTTCCGCTAATAATTTTTTGTTGCTATCTGCAAAGAAATCAAGTATTTTCATTCTATCCGCTTCACTGGTTTCCTGAAAATCCACCTTGATAATATCGATAACATCAAGCAGCGACATGCATTTGGAGTCCATATTAAAATCATCCAAGATCAAATTGTAGCCTTTTTTATGAAGCTTCCGACAGGCTGCGATCATCTTTTGATCAGGTTCGATATCTTCTGTTATTTCAACAGCTACCAGTTCCTTGGGAAGCAAGAGGACTACTTCATCATCAAGCAGATGTTTTGTAAAATTTATAAAAGCCTTTTTGCCCCGGGTAATCCTTTCCAGGCCGATATTCAAAAAACTGTTGGAGATTACTTCTGAGGTTGCCAGGTCGCTGTCTTCTTCTGGATTATAATTTTCTTCCCCGGCCCGATAAAGCAATTCATAGGCTATAACCTTTTGCCGCCGGTCAAATATAGGCTGCCTGGCCAAGTAAATGTTCACAAAAGTACCTCCCGGAATAAATGATTAATGTATCTTATCTATACAATTACAGACAAAAATAGTCTCCCACTTATAGTCATGACTATACTAATTCGAGGGAGACCATCAAAATCCTTCATTTTTTCCTGTTAATAATTGACTATATCTCTTCAACTACCTGCCGGCCGGCATCAGAAATATCGTCAAGGGCTATCTGCTCTTCTGTGGAAAGAATTTTACCCAGGTTGAGGATAATCAACAGCCTCTCTTCCAGTTTACCTACACCAATAATTAAATCAGTGTGCCTGCCGGCCACCTGGTCAGGCGAATCCTGAATGTTTTCGCTAGCCATCCTGATCACTTCACTGACCGAATCAACTATTAAACCAACCATTCTAGTCTCAACTTCTACAATAATTATTCTGCTGTCATCTGTTCGTTCTGCATCATCAAGATTAAAACGCTTACGAAGATCTATAACGGGAATAACCTCTCCACGGAGGTTGATAACTCCCTCAACAAAATCGATCGACCGAGGGAGCGGCGTTACCCTGACCATTTTTAAAACTTCACGGACATCAGAAATATTGCAGGCAAACTCCTCATTTTCAAGAACAAATACAACTAATTGAGTCTCCCCGTCTCTACCTAACTCCGCCATAACCAACCTCCTCCACTAAACACTTCGCTAGCGATTTTTATATAAAAAAGAACCACCGAAACAGCTGCTTAAAATTATTATCGGCTAATTCCCTTAACTGTTAAGACATAACATATTATTTACTTCGCGATGGCCGGCCCTTATCCCTGCCGACGATCAGCTTCCATAACAAAAGCGTAAATTGCTGCAACTGCTTCATACAACTCTCTTGGAATCTCCTCGCCCAGGGAAAGACTGCCAAGCATCTTAGCCAGGGCTGTATCTTCAACTATCGGTATACTGTTTTCTCTGGCCAGGGTAATAATGCGTTCAGCAAGCCAGCCTTTTCCCGAAGCAGCTATCGTGGGAGCCTGATTGTGCTCAGGCTTATAATGCAAGGCGACCGCCCTGCGTATTGCTTTTTTTGAGCTCTTGTTGTCCTCTCCGTTCAATAACTACACCCTCTCAAACTTTTTTGTTCAGTTTTAATCCTCCCTGTGACAAAACTTCTGAAACAGTTCGTCGAATGTTCCCGACAGACCAACGTAGCGGTTCATTAGTTTGATTTCTCTTTTCTCCCCCTGCCTCGGCTATTAAGCGTTCTGCTTCTGCCTGTAAAGCCCGACCAGCGTCCGGAGATTCAACTACAAACTGGCACTCAAGCCTGTCTTTCTGAACGAAGAAAAACTGGACAAGGACAATTCCAAAACTTTCCGTATCCAGGTAAAGTTCAATAAGTGGTTCCCTACCTTCAAATTCTCCTTTATGCTTTATATTCTCGGGCATAAAACGAACCAGGGCCGGCTTAGAATTATCTTTATTTGTTTGATCAGGCATTAAGCCAAACAAAAGGGGTTCACCGGAATCCCTGGCTGAGCCTTGGGCCTGATCAGCACCGATCGGAAATCGGGCTATTATGCGATAATGCGATCGGCCTTCCTTAGTTCCACTATACTTTA
Organism: uncultured Syntrophomonadaceae bacterium; assembly: GCA_964390725.1. Lineage (GTDB taxonomy): Bacteria > Bacillota > Dethiobacteria > DTU022 > DTU022 > JAABTH01. Next base: position 7,208 of record CAYMIW010000032.1, read on the forward strand.
AAAGAAGAGTTTCACCCGGGGCAACAGAAGCATTCAAAGAAGCGTTGAAATTTCCTCCCTGCCAACGCAGCATAGCTATATCGCCTTTCATGGCAGTCACTTTGGCTACTACCGATTCAGGTAGAACCGACTTTCCTGATGATGTTTCTGAAACAGCGAGGCGATTAAGAACGGGATCACGTAATAACGCATTGAGAATACTGTTGTCCAAACAATTCCCTCCTCCCGCCTAATAAACCACAATATCCAGCAGGTATAAGAGAGAGCTAATAACCTGCCGGTGAATTTTTACTCTTTCATTAAGAGGCATCTTTTTACAGGTTTCAATGATCATGGCATCAGCTCCAAGTTGGCTGGCTGCTTCAATAGCACTTCCCGGTGCCATTCCACGTAGGAGTATAAAACTGTAATCATCCAAAAGCATCGTTCGATTAACAGATGTAAGCAGCTCTTTTGCTATATCTTCAGAAGCAGAAGCTTCAGGATATATAAAAGTCTGCCCCAGGGCACCCCTTAATTCCCGTTCAAAATTATCCGCTTCATGAAGATCAATTACCCAGGACGGCTCAAATTCAACCATTACGGAATATATCTCTGCGGCCAGCTGTTCAGTTCCACTGCCTCCCGGATCTCCTGGAAAAACACGGTTTAAATCGCTGCCTCCCGGAGCCATTCTGCTGCGGTTGGATATTGCCGGAACATTGGCGTGAGGCAGCACCAGCAGGGTGCCTCGATCAACCGCCCATGAAGCAATACTATCTGCAGCCATAAAACCAGCCGGTTCATCACCGTGAATACCGCCAATAACCATAACCGTTGGGCCTTCATGGGGAGAAACCACAATTATTAATTCTGTTTCCCAGGGAGTTCCGGCCATCAGGATTCTTTCAGTGCGGGATGAGGTGATTTCAACAGCACTTTCTACTCTATTTTTTTTACCAAGATTACGAATCCGCTCTAAAAAAACCGACCCTTCACCGCTAATGGACAGTAAAATAATCGACAGGGTCAACATATATATTATGAAGGTCAACCTGCGTCGTGAAGACATGAGATCCTCCCACCAGGATTATCAGGGCTGTTTCAGATAAACCGAAGGAATTTGTCGTTCAAGCTTAAATCGTTCTGGCTTATTAATGAATTCAGCGCTTCCGATAATGAAGTAACCCCCCGGAACGATTAAACGGGAGACATGATCGATTATCCATTCCTGGACCTCGGTTTTAAAATATATAAATACATTTCGGCACAAGGCCATCTGCAGAGATGGCATATTACTATAAATTGGATCAAGAAAATTCTTTTTGTTGAAATCAATTACTTTTTTATAGCGGGCATCAATATAATAAGCATTATTCTTTTCTGTAAACGCAGTGCTTAAAATTTCCGGAGGCACTTTTTCTAATTGATTTTTAACGTATCGTCCTTCTCTGGCCATCTCCAGGGCTTTATCATCTATGTCACTGGCCAGAATTTTTACCCGGTGCAGCGCTTTGTGCTTATCTAAAATCAGGGCAAGGGTATAAGGTTCTTCACCATGAGAACACCCAACACTCCATATTGTCAGGCGTTCGTGGTTCCTCAACAGGTTTACAAGGGCTTTCTGTTCGATATAATCGTAAATCTTAGCATCGCGATAAAAAGATGAAGTATTAATCGTTAGATAGTTATAAAACTTGTGCAGCACATCATTGCTGCCTTTTAAAGCCCTGAAAAACGAGGCAAGATCTCCGTAACCTTCCCGGGTAATCAACTGGTTAATCCTTCTCTCCATCTGCTTATCCTTATAACTTTCCAGATCAAGCCCGGTAAAGGAATAAAATTCTTTTTTAAACTTGGCAAAATCCCAGTTACCTTGCAAAAATACTACCCCTCTCCTATTATTATATCGACCAGAAAATCTAAATGTTAAGCTTATACTTCAATTTCAGACCAACAGGCGAACCAAACGGGACACTTCACCGGCAAGCTTTTCTAAAGGAACTATGGCGTCACAGGGAACCCTTTTTATTAGGGCTTCGGGCATACTGGATATTAAAGCCGTTGCGGGATCCTGGGCAACAATAATAGTATCGTTTTTGCTCTTTTTCAATGCCTGGGCACCATCAGCACCGTCTCTGCCCATGCCGGTCATTATCACTACCACCACTTTTTGACTGATATTGCGCAAAGAATGAAGCATTACATCTATTGAAGGTCTGACATAATTAACCTTTGGTCCCGAATTAAGTTTAATGATTCCTTCTTCCACAACCATGTGAAAATTACCGGGTGCAATAAGGGCATGGCCTTTAAACAGTCTGTCTCCTTCAACTGCTTCTTTTACTTTCAGCGGAGACATCGTATCAAGCCTTTGTGAAAAAGAGTATGTAAAACCGGGAGGCATATGCTGTGACAATAATAATACTGCCGGTAAATCTGCAGGCAGGTTGCTAAAAAAAGTTTCCAGCGCTTTCGGCCCTCCGGTTGATGCCCCAACAGCGACAATAACCGGTGCTTTATCGTCTGTAAAAATTATTGTTGAGGGTGGCCTGGCAGGGGGAACAACCTGGACAGCTTGTTTTTTTTCTGCTATAAGACCAACCTGTGCCGATGCTGCGGCAAGTATCTTTCCGGGTAATACATCACGCAATTCTGCAAACGATTCCTGCAATGACTTCATGGACGGTTTGGGTAAGAAATCTACAGCTCCTGATTCCAGCGCTTTTAAAGTGCTTTCACTGCCGGATACTGTATGGCTGCTTAAAACAATTACAGGCAGGGGGTGCCTTGCCATAATCATCGCCAGCGCCTGCAGACCATCCAGGCGGGGCATATCAATATCCATGGTAACAACATCAGGTCTCTTTGATTCTATTTTTTTTAAAGCGTCCAGGCCGTCACGGGCAGTCGCTACCAATTCCAGCTGATCATGTTCGGCTATAATATCAGAAATAACCCTGCGCATTAAAGCAGAGTCATCTACTACCAAAACTTTAATTATTTTCAACTCTTAAGTGCTCCTTTGCCGGCAGTCGAAATGGTTACTTCCCCGGTATCGACAAACAGGCGCATCGTGCGGCCATGTTTGCCTCCAACATCTTCAAAAACAATTGATACGCCCAATTCTTTCAGTTTAATACGCACAGCCTCTATATTTTTATCGCCAACATTGCCCGACTCTGATTTGAAATTAAACAGGCTGGCACCACCTGCAATCTTTGCTACAATAGAACTCTTCTGAGCTCCCATTTTGACCATCATTTCAAGCAGATGAGGAATTGCGGTATCGGCAAATTTTGCCGGGTTTACATTGGTAACACTTGGGCGAACAAATTTAGTACTGTCGTTAAGCAATATATGCGCCAGGCCGCCGATTTTCGCCTTCTGGTCATAAAGAGCTATGCCAACACAAGAGCCGAGCCCGAAAGTGACCAGAACTCCCTGATCTTTTCGAGCAGCGAGATCGGCTATTTTCACATGAACTGTATCCATCTACTACCTCCAAAAAGTGCTGCATATTTGCCTGGACAGCAAATAATAACCAGTCAATAATCTAACCGCCAACCTTGGCAAGCGCTTCAGCAATCCGATCAGGTTGGAACGGTTTAACTACAAAGTCCTTCGCTCCGGCATTCAATGCTTCAATAACCAGGCTTTTTTGCCCCATGGCACTAACTACGATAATCGAAGCACCAGGATCAAAACTGATTATCTCCTTAATTGCCGTAATACCGTCCATATTGGGCATAGTGATATCCATTGTTACGAGAGATGGCTTTAGCTGTTTGTATAATTCTACGCCTTTTAAACCATCTTCTCCCTCACCAATAACTTCATACCCGTTTTTCTCCAACATGTTTTTCAGCGTCATTCTCATAAAAGCTGTGTCGTCAACTACCAGTACAGTTTTGCTCAATATACTCCCTCCCTTCACTTAAAAGGCCGGCAACATCAATAATCAGGGTAACCCTTCCGTCACCAAGGACTGTAGCTCCGGCAATACCTTTTATCCCTTTCAGGTAACTACCCAGTGATTTAATCATGATCTCCTGCTGGCCAACCAGTTCATCAACAACAAAACCGGCTTTTTTACCTGCTGCTTCAACGATTACAACAGAACATTCTCCATCGGGCAGGTTACTGTGTCCGAAACCAAGCAATCCGCTCAAGGAGTAGAGGGGGATAACATCTCCCCTCAGGTTTACAACTGGGTTGCCTTTAATAGACTTTATTTCGGTCCGGTCCAGGTAAACATTCTCCTTGATAATCTCAACCGGGATGGCATAAAATTGATCCAGAGATTTAACCAACAGTGTTTTTATTATAGCCAGAGTCAGGGGCAACCGCAACACAAAACGGGTCATTACATTTATTTCACTAAACACCTCAACCGTTCCATGCAACGATTCGATGCTGTTTCTAACAGCATCCATACCCACTCCACGTCCTGAAACATCGGTTATTTCAGCTGAAGTGCTAAAGCCGTTAAAAAAGATCAGGTTGATTTTATCTTCATCGGTCAGCTGGTTTAATTCAGCCCTGCTGATAACCCCTTTTTGAACAGCTATTTCACCCACCTTGTCCGGGTTAATCCCGGCCCCGTCATCTTCAACTGTTATTACAACCTGGTTTCCTTCATGGCAGGCGCTAAGGAAAATAGATCCTTCTTCATTTTTACCCTTTTTTATTCTCTCTTCAGGCGTTTCAATACCGTGATCAAACGAATTGCGTAACAAATGCACCAGTGGATCAGAAAGACGATTAATTATTGAACGGTCAAGTTCAGTTTCTTCGCCACTAATATGAAGTTGAACTTTCTTTCCCTTCCCCCGGCATAAATCGCGCACCATTCTTGGGAAACGCTCAAATACCTGCTTAATGGGAACCATTCTCAAACCCATAGCTGTATCCTGAAGGTTGGTAATTGATCTTTTCAGTTGGTCGATAGAATTGTCGAGATCTTCGCTAAAGCCTCGCCCAATTTCAGTTATCCTGGTCCGGGCAACCACCATTTCACCTACCAGGTTTACCAGGTCATCCAGTTTCTGTGTTTCTACCCTGACCATCTTATCCACTGCCTTGGCAACCTGACTTTGTTCTTCTGTGGCCTGATTATTCTCAACCTTACTGACAGGTTTATTATTATTACTATCGGCTTTCGCTGCCGCATCATCTTCGGCAGGTAAATCTGCTGTTTCAGCCTCTGAAACTGCATAGGTTTCTTCACCTTTTCCGGTGCCTGAATCCGCGCTACCTTGATCTTCAGACCAGGTGGAAACCTCCACTAACTCGACATCGGTAATTTGCATTACTTTTTCCTGGATTGCCGCTGTATTACCCTGATGGGGTATTAGTAATACATGAAAAGATTGTTCAAATTTTTCTTCTTCCAGGTCAGCCATCGGAGGAGATGAGGTAATTACTTCGCTTAGCTCCTCCAATACTTTAAAAATCATATAAACTCTTACCGACTTCATCAGGGCCTCCCGCTTGAGGGTAATAGTCACCCTGCTCGGTTTCTGCCCCTTTTCTTCTGCCTGACGAATTATTTCCTGATCCATTACTCCAAGCGTAATCAGATCACCAGTTGTCTCTTCTTGCTCTTCTTCAGCCGGTAAGGTAAATGAATCCCGCTCTTTATAGTTATTCATTTTAACCTGCAGAGCGTTCCATTTTTCAACATCTTCGGGAGGTGACTCCTCGGGATGTTCCAGGGACAACTGGAGTAGATCAACTGCTTCGAAGAGAATATCAAGCAGGTCGGGACACGGCTCCTGTTCACCTGTTTTAAAACCTTCCATGAAATTTTCTAACCCATGAGCAATATCAGTAACATGATGGTAGCCCATTGTTCCCGCCATTCCTTTAAGGCTGTGGGCAACTCTGAAAGCTTCCAGGAGTTCTTCACGATCCTGAGGATCCCGCTCAAGGTTAAGCAGGCACTGGTTTAATACCTGCATATATTCCCCGGCTTCGGCTTGAAAGAGCTCAGCATATTGCGAAACATCCATACCTGTGAACCTCCCCGCATTAATACTATTTTAACAGCAACCTGTAAACACTAAACATTATACTGATCAAGTATTTCTTCAAACTGTATCTCTGTGATACGCACACCAAGTTGATCATTAATCATAACTATTTCACCCCTGGCCAGCAAACGATCATTGGCTATTATTTCTACCGGGTCGTTAACATTACAATCAAGATCAACTACACCGCCTTTATCTAATGCAAAAAGCCCTCCTAAAGGCATCCTGGTTTTTCCCAACACAACGGTTATATTCATAGGGACATCCCGAACCAGGTCAAGTTTGTCCAAATCTATATCTGCTATCCTATCAATACTAGGTGCAGGAGTACCCGGTACATGCCCGGCAGGCTTTTCCTCAACAATTTTTGGTGGAGCTTCCTGCTTCTGAGCTTCTTTCTCAATAGTTTCTGGTTCAGGGAATGCATCCTGCTGCGGCTGCTGTTCCACATCGGCAGCACCTGGTTCTTCTTCACTGTAATGGTCCTGTAGAAGGTAACCAGACATTTCCCGGGCAAAATCCATTGGTATAACCTGGACCATGACACTATCAATCATATCTTCAACCTTTATCGAAAATTTAACGTGAACTATACTATCCTCTGAATCCATGTCTGCCAGCATTTCTCTTTCGTCGGATAGATCAATCAGTTCCATTCTTGGGGGGGATATATCTATAGCTCTCATAAAAAGTTCCGACATGGAAGTGGCCATCGAACCCATCATTTGGTTCATTGCTTCCTGAACAGCACTCATCTCTAATTCTGTTAAAGGACTTTTCTTATCACCCGGGCTTTCTTCCCCCATCATCAGGGCGGCAATTACCAGGGCATCATCTTCTTTCACCAAAAGAACGTTACTGCCCTTTAACCCCTCTATATAATCAACTTCCACCAGCAAGCAGGGAATGGGATACTTTTTTTGAATATCTTTTACCTTGATAATTTCGACCTGGGGAGTAGTGATCTCAACACTCCTGTTTAACAAGAGAGAGAGGGCTGTTGCTGAAGAACCGAGAGATATATTGCCCACTTCACCAAGAGTGTCTTTCTCAATTTCACTCAGTTCTTCCCCTGCTTGTCCTGCTGGTGCGGTTATTGCAGCTTCAACAGCATTGTTATTTAACTCCGCGGCTTTTTCGCTTTCCGGTTCAGAACCTGCCTCTATCCCGGCAGTTGATTCGACAGCAGAAACAGAAGCTGATTCTGAAACTTCTCCGAGCAGGTAACCAGCCATTTGCCTGGCAAAAGATACCGGTATTACCTGGACCATAACACTGTTGATTATATCCTCAACTTTAATAGTAAACTCAACCTGAACAAATAAATCATCTTCTCCGTAGTCACCAAACATAATTTTTTCTTCAGCCATGTCAATTCTTTCAATCTTGGGTGGGGTTATGTCAATAGCTCTTGTAAATAACTCCGACATGGATGTTGCCATTGAACCCATCATCTGGTTCATTGCTTCCTGAACAGCGCTAAGTCCGATTTCATCCAGGGGGCCTTCTTTTCCCTCAAATGGTTCGCCCATCATCATTGAAGCAATTATTATTGCATCTTTCTCTTTAATTAATAACATGTTGCTACCCTGCAGGCCTGAAGTATAGCTAACCTCAACAGCCAGGCAGGGGATAGGATAATTCCGTTGGACATCAGCAAGATGCAGCTGTTCCAGTTTAGGAGTGGTAATATCAACTTCTCTATTTAGAATAACAGAGAGAGCCGTTGCAGAAGCACCCAGTGATATATTACCCACTTCAGCTATTGTTTCTTTTTCCAGCGCGCTTAGCTCTTCCATACCAGGCTCCTCTCAATACTCTCCCTCAAGAAAGGTACTATTTCTATATTTTGCTGATCAACGTAAATTCTCAATCCTATCTTCCGGCTTACTGAGGTTATCCAGACGAACACCAAATGTTTCACCAATAGTTATAACCTCTCCCTGGGCAAATGATTTCCCGTTTACTTTTAAGTCAACCTTGTCATTAACCATGCTGTCAAGTTCTATTACTGTACCCACGGTAAGATTAAGAATCTGCCCGACGTTCATTTCAGCATCACCCAGCCGAACTGATACTTCAAGAGGGAAATCGAGCACCATTTTCAGCTTAAGATCCATTTTCAGGTCTTCTTCCCGGCCTGGATCGTTGTCTAACAAGGCCCTGAGTTCTTCTTCTGTCAGTAAATTTTCATTACCCACTCTATTCACCTGCTTTATTAGCTATCTTCTGAGATCCAGTCTATTACCTGGACTCCAATACGTGTTCCTTTCAAACCCGGCTGAACTTTAAAAATAGGCTTACCTTCAACCAGGAGTTCAAGTGGTTCTCCTCTTCTTCTACGCAGCGGTAAAACATCTCCCTCCTGCAGCTGCAGGAAATCATCGAGAGTAATCCTGGCCGTACCTAAAACCGCCTGGACTTCAGCTTCGGGGGCTTGTAAACATTTTTCAATGTTACCCGGTTTATTTTTAGATGTAGACTGCTGAAACTGGTTAAACCAGTTTTGAGCAGTCAGGCTGGATAATATTTGCTCCAAGCCAATAAAAGGAAAACAAAGGTTAACAAAACCTTGTACATTTTGCACGTTAGCAGAAAAAGAAACAAGGGCAACTGTTTCGCTTGAAGCTATGACCTGGTTAAACTGGGGATTGGTATCCATACTTTCGATCTGGGGTTCCATCTGTACGATGCCTTTCCAGGCATAGCCCAGGTTATCGAGAAATTTCTCGCAAATTTGCCTCATAACCGATATTTCGATCTCGGTTAATTCCCTTACTTTCCCCGGTTGTTTCCCCTCACCTCCAAAAAGAAGATCAATTATGGTAAAGACAAAAGTCGGATTTGTTTCAAGCATAGCTACACCCATTTCCTGTGACATGTTAAATATTGTCATCAGGGTGGGAACGGGAAGAGAAAAAATAAACTCTTCATAAGAAACCTGGGCCACCGAAACGACTTCCAGTTTTACAGGAACCCGTAAAAAAGAAGTCAGGTAGTTGCCCATTAACCGGGCGTAATTTTCATGAATAATTTGCATCGTCCGGATCTGCTCTTTGGAAAATTTAGTCGGCCTGCGAAAATCATAAGCTTGGTAATCATCACTGACCTGTTCACTTTCTTCTTCCAGATCTCCGCTTGATAAAGCATTAATTAGTGAATCAATCTCCGACTGCGATAAAGCATCTTTTGCCATAATGTCACCTCCTGTCTTTTATGTGTAACAACCAATTTTTACCCTCGCACCAGTAATGTTAGTGCTTTCAGTTCGTCAGCGGTTATCAAACTTCTCACATTTGCCTGCAGGGCCCTCTGGCTGGCAATTAATTGAACCATTTCCATAGCCATGTTAACATTGGAGGCTTCAAGAAAATTCTGCCTCAGATGCCCGAATCCATTGCTGCCCGGAGTTCCTTCCTGCGGTTCACCGGAGGCTTCTGTAGTCTCAAACAAGCCGGCACTGCGTTCTGATAAACCGCCCTCATTGACAAAAGTATAAAGGTTGATTTGACCCAGCTCCCGGGTCTCTCCTGTTTCTTCCTGAATGTAAACCCTGCCTTCAGGGCTGATTGAAATATCGCTTACAGCTATCCCTGACAAATTAATGTTGGTATCTAAGTAATCACCCCGATCGGTTACAATTCTTCCATCGTCATCCAGAAGAAATGCACCTCTTCGCGTGTATACTTCACCACCATCTTCAGTAGTAATCCGGAAAAAACCTTTACCCTCAATTGCCAGATCAAGCGGACGATCAGAAAGCTGCAGGATACCCTGGTCGAAAAAACGGGTAACCGGGTATAAGTGCGTTCCCTTTCCGGCTATCGGCGCCAGCTTTTCTGCCAGGGGATCTACAGCATATCTTTTTTCTTTCAGTTCCCCGTAAAGCAACTCAGTAAACGACACTTCTGACCTTTTATGGGCATTAGTGTTCAAATTAGCCATGTTATCGGCTACCTGCTGCAAAGAACGATGGTGGGCAGCCACTCCGGAAAAAGCATTAAAAAATGACCTGCTCATTTTTTCTCACCTCTTTTATTATCGGCTTTTTCAGCTTATACTGAAGAGCCGAGCTCGTTGGCAGCTTTATCGAGAATTTGATCATAGGTAATCATCATCTTCTGGGCTGCTTCGTAAGTCCGGCGAATCATCATCAGTGAAGTCATTTCCCTGGTCAGGCTGACATTGGAGTTTTCAAGAAAACCGTTCAGGACTTCATAATCTGCTTCTGCATCAGGGGCAGCATCAGTTGTAAAGTAATTATAGCCGAATTTTTCTATTAGCGCATCTTCTCCAAACACTGCTATGTCTAATACGGCAACCTGGGCACCATCGACAAAAATAGATCCGTCAGATTGTACATCTACCTGATCTGATCCAATTTGTATGGGGCCTCCTTCACCTAATACTTCGTAACCTTCTGCAGTTACTAGCATGCCTTCTTCAGTAATATAAAACCGCCCGTTCCTGGTATAAAGTGTATCCTCCAAACCCTGGACCTGGAAAAAACCATTGCCCACCAGGGTAAAATCAAGCCTGCGGTCGGTTACTTCAAGCGGCCCCTGAAAAAACGAAGTTACAGTTTCCTGGGTCGCCACATTATGAGCCATCGTTCCAATTGGCCTCAGTGTCCCTCCCCTGACATTACCCGGTGCAGGTCTTAATTCATGAACCATCCACTCGGCAAAACTTGTTTCCACACCATGGTCTCTCTTAAAACCGGTAGTCCTCAGGTTAGCCATATTATTACTGACTACCTGCAGCTGAGCCTGTTGAACCAACATTGAGCCTTCGGCTAAATATAGCCCTCTCATCTTTTCACCTCCCTTATCGAATATTTTTTTTCATTTTCTATATGACCTAACAAGGTTAAACGTTGGGTTGCTTCAACTAACCATTGGCCTGCATGGAAATAATCAGTTCAATTTCACCCTGTCCCAGGTTGGTAACTGAAGCAATTTCAGCAACAGAGCTACCTTCTGCCCACATTTCCAAAACCTTTCTTCGCATTATTTTACGATCGGTTTTAGCAACACCCTTTAAACGGTTGTTATGATTAACTCCGGGGAGTATCTCAAGTTTTGCTGATACTTCCTCCTCGGGGGGAATAATTATATCTTGTTCGAGATTAGCTAATTTCTTTTCTATCTGGTCCATCCTTTTCTTGAGAGCAGTAATACTGCCAAGTTGACCGTTCAAAGCCAGCTCGCGCTGCATTAACAGCTGAAAAACTGGCATGCCTTTATAATACTTTTGCCATAGCAGAGTAATTATTATTCCCATCATAAAACCGATTAACAGGTAACCCATAGGCAACTCCTTTCTTTTATGCCAACTATTCTTCATCTGCCAGGGTTTGGCGCAGTTTTTCAATTGCCCTGGCATGCAGCTGGGATATTCGTGCTGCCGATACTTTCATCAATTCGGCAATTTCTTTTTTGGTCAGTTCTTCGTAATAAAAGAGTGCCAGCATCAGTCGTTCTCTTTGCGGCAGCAGCTCAATTGCAGCAGCCAAGCGTTCAATCATTTCCTTGTCGGTCAGCATTTCTTCGGGAGTTAAATCGGGAGCCGAAATAACTCCTTCCAGTCGCAAGGTATCATCTCCGTCATTTGACATGATCATCTTTTCCAGAGATACGACAGTCATCAGGTTATAGTTAGCCCAAACCTGCTCCACTGCATTCACGTTCCAGCCAAGTCTGGTTGCTATTTCTTCACGGCTCGGTTCCCTGTTCAACGATTGGCGGAGCTGTTCTTCTGCCTGGTGGACCTGGCGAAATTGACTGAAAAAAGATCTAGGTGCCGGACTGGTCTTCCGGATTTCATCAATCATTGCCCCTTTTATTCTCCAGGTTGCGTAAGTGGAGAACTGAACCCCCCGGGAAGGTTCAAAACGATCAAGAGCTTCGATCAAACCAATGATACCACTGCCTACTAAATCTTCTTCATCCAGGGAAGGAGGCAAAGCTATGCTGAGTTTCGACGCCAGTTTTCTGATCAGGGGCAGAAACTTTGTAATGGTCTCCTCCCTTGATTCTGTGCTCTGCTGCCTGTAAACATTCTTGGCGTTACGCTCTCGCATAGTCATTCTCTTCCCTCCTCAAATCTTTTTACGCATTACTGTGAATAGATAACTTATGATCTTTTCCTGCACTTTTTCAGTGAGGTTAATAAAATTTAACCCCACCCGATATCTTTTCCAACCACCAATATTCAGGGGAACTACCCGAACTACCTTTGCTTCAAGAAAGAGCAGCTGCTGTTTCGTTTTTTGTGTTTCGAGTACTATTTTTACCAGCAGCCGATCATGCCTTTCGAGCGGCTCAAGAGTGACCATTCTCAACCCGCCACCGGACATATCCAGGGTGAAAGCATTTTTACCAACTACCGTTTTTTCAAGCTTTTCCAGGTAATCTTCAATCCACTGGGGATCTTCCCATAATTCAGACGAACGGGTAGCCATTATCGGAGAGGGTAAACCATTTACATTCGTTTCCTCCCAATTCCAGTAAACCAGGTTGTGATGACAGGGAACCCTGACATGCCCCCTCCTCTGTTGACGATGAACCGACTCCGGTTTGCTTACCCCGTAAATATTTCCCCCGCTTTCCTGTTTAATATCTATTATTCGTGATGTAAAAAAATATACTGCATCATCCCGGAGGAGGCAGAATTGCCAGCTGCTCTGTTCGGGCATGTTCAGAGTTTTTCCTCCCGATTCCGGTTTATACACAGTAAAACTGTCTTTCCCGATATCACGGATTCTGGTCATGTAATATTCCTGCTCCTGCTCATTAAGAATCTGCAGTTGATCTTCAACGCGCAGCTGCTCCATCATCCCCGTAACAGCCCTCCTCTCCTTTAATAACAAACATATTCTTTAAGCGGTTAAAATAACTGGCAACCCCGCTTTTCTCAGCAAAACGATCATTGCCATTGGTGGCTATGCGCCAGGCTATACGCTTTACCGCTAAAGAAGCGGCGCTGTGAGGCCGGCTGATCACAAAAGGATAAAAATTATGCACTGCATTACTTACAGCAGGATCATAGCGCACATCACCCAGGTAGTGTAACTTCATCGCCGGTAGGTAAGTGCCTACGACCCTGCTGAGACGTTCAAACGTTTTATGGCCCTGTTCAATATTTTTAGTTGAATTGACAATAACATTGCTTTTCTCTTTCAAACCCTGCTCTACAAGCACCTTTAACATGCCGTACGCATCTGTTAAAGCGGTTGGTTCAGGGGTGGTAACCAAAACAAAATCATCGGCAGCGGCGATAAAACTGATTACATTGCGTGATAACCCTGCTGCCGTATCAATGATGATAAAATCTCCTTCTCTTTCCAATAAAGAGAGTTGATCTATCAGGTGCTGTCTTTTCATGCGATCCAGGTTAGCCAGCTCAAATAGACCGGATCCACCTGGAACAATTTTCAGATCAAGGGGCCCGTTAATAATGATTTCCCCGATAGATTTACTGCCGTTAATTACATCATTCAGGTTATATTTCGGGGTTACATTAAGCATTACATCCAGGTTGGCCAACCCCAGATCAGCATCGATCAAGATAACCCGGTATCCTTTTTTCTCCAGGGCCAGACCCAGGTTAAGAACCAGGCTGGTCTTGCCTACACCACCTTTACCGCTGCTTACGGCAATAACCCGGCACCCGGAGGGGTTTTTGGAGCGGGTAAGGTTACCTTGCATACTTACCTGCCTGGCATCGGATCGCAATTGTTCGGCCTGATCAATAATCATTAAGTGGTCCTCCAAAGCATGCCGGCCAGATCGACTTCGCTGGCAGGTTTAATATCTTCCGGAACTCTTTGCCCGTCTGTCAGGTAAATCAAGGGTGCTTTGGTGTAATAAAAACTGTTCAGAAGGTTTCCATAAGCATTTGTTTCGTCAAGCTTGGTTATAATCAGGCGATTATATTTAAGCCGCTTAAATCTTTCCGCGATATACTGCACATCCTGGCGCCTGGTTGTAGCGCTAATCACCAGGTGAATATCAGCCGGCAACAACATATCGATATAGGGAACCAAATCGTCAAGCTGATCATCACTACCGGTAGATCTTCCCGCAGTATCTATGAGAATTCTATCACAGTTTTCAAGGCGCACCATAACTTTAAAGAGGTCGCGGGGTGCCAGGACCACTTCCAGGGGTAAATCCATTATCTCTGCATAAGTTCGTAGTTGGTCTATCGCCCCGATACGGTAATGGTCTATGGTGACAAGACCAACTTTTTCCTGGTTTTCAAGGGCAAAACGTGCTGCCAGTTTAGCCATGGTAGTTGTTTTACCTACACCGGTTGGACCGATAAAGATCTGCGCTCTACAGCTGCAGCCACTGATGCAGGAAACTTTTCTGGCTGCTTTTTCATGTAGTATTTCTGCCATGCGGCTGTGGCTCATTCTGCCGGGTACAGCAGCATCTGTTTCAGCCTCGCTGAATATTTCCTCGAGAAGGTTTGGATCAAGATCGTGATGCTCAAGGTAATTACGCCAGTAATTAACGCTTTTCTTTTTAGTGATAGTTGTTGTTGTGTTATTGTGATTCTCCGCAACAGATACAGCCGAGAGTTCGGAAACCACATTCTTAAGCTCGTTTAATTCTTTAGCCATTACAGACATCTGCTTTTCTTTTTCGATCACCTTTTTTAGCATTACATTGTTCGCAGTAGTTTGGTCTTTCTTCTGATCAACCGCTGCAATTATTTCCATCTGGCGTGGAGAAAAAAGACCGCGCAGTCCTTTTCTTCGCACACTGCGGCTGTGAAGTATCACTGCATCGGGGCCGAGGTCTTTCTTGATCCTGGCCATTCCTTCTTTCATATCGGCTGCCATATACTTTCTAATTTTCATTATCCCTGATCACTCCTACCGCCTCAACTCTGACCTCGGGCAATATTTCATTGATAGACAGCACTGTGACCGGCAGATGAAACCGGTCAAGCAATCTTTTCAACGGCAAACGAATTGCCGGTGAAGTTAGTAAAACCGGGCTGATACCTTTCTGGGCCAGGCTTTCAATTACATTTCCGATACCGTCAATAAGATTCTGGGTCATCCCGGGTTCCATTACGGGGAAATTGCCCTGTCTTGTGGACTGGATCGAGTCGGCAATTACTTTTTCAAGCTTGGGGTCGATTGTTACAACCTCAAGCTTTCCCTGCGGACTGATATACTGCCCGGTTATCGTCCTGCGCAGTGCCTGTCTGGCCGATTCTGTCAGGGCATCGATATCCTTGGTCATACGCCCTTGATCGGATAGCTCCTCAAGTAGAGTAACCAGATCATGCAAGGGCACTTTTTCCCTGAGCAGATTTTGCATCACCTTCTGAATCTCGGCAAGTGAAAGGACTTCCGGGCTAAGTTCCTCAACTACAGCAGGGTTGGTTTCTTTTATCGATTCAACCATTTCTTTTACTGCCTGCCTGCCGAGTAGTTCATGGGCATTATTCTTAATCACCTCAGTGAGGTGTGTAATCAACACTGTTGAAGCGTCAACAACTGTGCAGCCAAGGGCCTCTGCTTTAGCCTTGTAATCTTCACTGATCCAGACTGCCGGTAAATTAAATGTAGGTTCTTGTGTAGCTATTCCATCCAATTCAGAAGGCAGTTCTCCTTCCGGATTAAGGGCAAGAGAAAGCCCCGGCCTTACTTCTCCCCTGGCTACTTCGTTTCCCTTGAGCTTAAAGCGGTACTCGAAGGGTCCCAGCTGCAAGTTATCGCGTACTCTTATAGGCTGGATAATTACACCAAGTTCATTAACAGCTCGTTTGCGGGCGGCAGTAATTCTTTCCAACAGGTTACCACCCCGCCTTTCATCTGTCAGATCAACCAGGTTATAACCAATTTCAATTTCCATTAATTCAACCTTGAGCAGGTTTTTAAAATCATCGGGTTCCGGTGGCGTCTCTGCCAGATCCTGCTCGGCCAATTCAACTTCTTTATCTTTTTCGATCTTCTTCTCTCTGAACAAGATGAAAGCAATAAGTCCTCCCCCGGCTGCAAGCAGGAAAAAGGGTAAAAACGGCAGGCCGGGAACGATACCAAGGAAAAACAACAACACCGAAGCAAGCAGGATAACTTTAGGAAAGGCAGATAGCTGGCTGGCCATTTCCTCACCAAATGATGCTTCTGCCGTTGATCTTGTAACCAGCATACCGGCAGAAGTAGATATTAGCAGAGCCGGAACCTGGGCTACCAGGCCATCCCCAACAGTTAAAATCGTAAATACAGATGCTGCCTGTTCGAATGACATGCCAAGCTGTAGAACCCCAACTCCCAGGCCACCGATAATATTGATCAGAACAATTACGATACCGGCAATAGCATCACCGCGGACAAATTTGCTGGCACCGTCCATTGAACCATAAAAATCAGCTTCTTTTTGAAGATCTTTTCGCTTGGTGCGGGCAGTGTCCTCGTCAATCAGTCCGGCATTAAAGTCGGCATCTATACTCATCTGCTTTCCGGGCATTGCATCAAGTGTGAAACGGGCGGCTACTTCAGCAACACGCCCGGCACCGTTGGTAATAACCAGAAACTGAACCAGGGTAATGATAATAAATACAACCATTCCAACAACATAGTTACCGGCAACAACAAACTGTCCAAAAGCCTGAATAACCGAACCGGCATCGGCGGTAGATAAGATCAACCGGGTTGAAGATATATTCAGGGCAAGCCTGAAAAGAGTTGCCGTAAGCAGTATAGATGGAAATATATTTAGTTCCCTGGTATCGCTGGCAAAAAGGGTAACCAGAAGGACAATCAAGCCGAAAGCGATATTCACAGTTAACAAAATATCGAGCATCCAGGTCGATATGGGAATAATGATAATAATAACAATGAAAATAAAAGCTACGGCAGCAGCAATATCGGCATTACCCCGGAAAAATTTTCCGAGAGAACCAATTGTAAACTGCTCCCTTCTGGTTACCGCCATCTGTAGGTCACCTTTCTTCTAAACAATACTCTTTTCCCGGGCCTGGAAAACTGCTGCCAGTATTTCTGCCACAGCCTGGTAAAGTTCTATTGGTATTTCATCACCAAGTTCTGTATGTTTCCAAAGCATTTGTGCTATCGGCGGATTCTCAACCACCGCTATATCATATTCTGCAGCGATTTCCCTGATTCGCCGGGCCAAAACTGCCGCCCCCTTGGCAACCACCCGGGGTGCCTGATCCTTCCCTTCACGGTAAACCAGGGCAATAGCCAGTTCGGTTGGGTTGGTAATTACAACATCAGCCGAAGGAACATCCTGCAGCATGCGCTCCCTGGCAACCTGGCGCTGTTTTTCCCTGATTTTAGCCCTGACCAGGGGATCTCCTTCAAGGTGTTTATATTCATCTTTAATCTCTTTACGACTCATTTTTAGACTGGTCTTATACTCTTGCCGTTGAAACAGGTAATCAAGAAAGGCAATAATAAGAAATACAAGACCGACAATAATTCCAAGAGTTGTCATGGTACTCCAGTATACGCCAAGACTGGTTTCAGCTGTCTGGTTAACCAGCAAAAGCATTGTATCCATTTCACTGCGGATATAAAAATAAGTTACTGCGCCGATAATGATTATTTTTAAAATCGACTTAACCATTTCAAACAGGGCTTTTTTGGAAAAGATTTTCTTCAGCCCTTCTACCGGGTTCAGGCGATTTAACTGGGGCGCCATCTGCTGGGTTGAAGCAAGAAACCCAACCTGGATCAGGTTTGAACCGACTCCCAGTAAAATGGCAACTGCAAATATTGGCGCCATCATCAACAGGTAACGGGTGACAGCCTCCTGGAAAACAACCTGCACATTAGTCATAGTCAGGGGAAAGCTAAGCATGTCCCCGATAAAGGTATTAAAAACATATTCAAAACCCCTGAAAGCTACTGTGCTGAAAACGATAAAAAGAACCATAACACCAACAATATTGATCGCAGAGTTTAGTTCCACGCTTTTAAAAACCTGCCCCTTACGGCGTGCTTCACGCAGTCGGTGCGGCGTTGGTTCTTCGGTTTTATCTCCTCCCTCATAAAAGAAGAAGAACACGTTTTCACCACCCTCTCATAAACTGGTAAAAATATTCAGCAAAACGGCCAAGCAGGCTTTCCCATACCACTCCAAACATGGGCAGCAATATCGCCAGCAAGAGCATGGAAAAAGCAATTTTCAGCGGTAACCCTTCAATAAAAACGTGAACCTGGGGAACTGTCTTGGCCAGTAATCCAAGAGCTATATCCATGATCATCAATATAATAATGATCGGCGCTACAAGCTGAAATGCCAGGGCGAAAATATCGGCAAAGATATGAATTACCCCTTCACTAACTTCTCTGCCCATAAACAGCCCGTCGATCGGTATGATAGCAAAGCTATCTGCTATTGATTTTAAAAAATAATGGTGCCCGTTCAAAGTTAAATAAAAAACCAGTGCCAGCAGATAATAAAACTGGCCCATAAAAGTTACCTGGCTACCAAATTGCGGTTCAAAAACCCCGGACAACATTAATCCAGATTTCATATCCACCATCTGACCGGCATTTAAAAATAATGAAAACATCAGGACAACCAGGTAACCGAGAGCAAGACCGGTCAGGATCTCCTTGCCCAGGAGCAGGGTCATTTCCAGGGAACTACTCATTACCAGTTCGGGGCGGTTATCCATGGAACTAAAAACTAAAAAAGCAATTACAAGGGATAACCAAACCTTCATCATAAAAGGTATACCCCGGTAGCTAAAGTAGGGGAACAGGAAAACAAATCCCATCAGGCGAGCCCAGATTAAAAGATAAAGTAACCAGTTTCCCAGATCAATGGGCGGTAGTCCTTCCAATGAGATTCCTCCCTGTTAACCGGGTGCCTTAAAGCATGGTTAACCCTTCACTCCACAACTGCAGGGTAAATTGAACAACATTACTGAAAACCCATCCTCCAAAAACCATAATCGCTACCAGAACGGCAACAATCTTAGGGACAAAAGCCAGTGTCGGTTCCTGGATCTGGGTTGTTGCCTGGAGAATACTGACTGTCAGTCCAACAGCCAGCCCTGATCCGAGAATGGGGGCTACCATAATCAGAATAATCATTATAGCCTGCTGCACAATATTCAGTAAACCATCCGGTGTCATGTTTTATATCCCCCTTATAAAAAACTCTCGAGCAGCGATTTAACAACCAGGTGCCAGCCGTCAACCAAAATAAAAAGCAACAGTTTAAACGGCATTGACACAATAACCGGAGGAAGCATAAACATACCCATAGACATCAGGGTGCTGGCCACTACCATATCAATGATCAAAAAAGGTACATAAAGCATGAAACCCATCTGAAAAGCCGTTTTTAGTTCACTAATTACAAAAGCAGGAACCAGGACATGCAATGGAACATCTTCTTCCGTCTCCGGCTGCTCAATGTCAGCTATATTAACGAAAAGGGCAAGATCCTTTTCCCTGGTGTTGTAAAACATAAATTCCCTGAGAGGTGCGGCAGCAATTTCAAAAGCATCTTCCTGGATTATTTCACCTTCAATATACGGCTGTACAGCTGTTTCATTAATTTCAGCCAGGGTCGGCTGCATTACAAAAAAGGTCAGGAAAAGAGCCAGCCCGATTAAAACCTGGTTGGGCGGAATCTGTTGAGTTGCCATGGCATTGCGGGTAAATGACAGCACAATTATAATTCTGGTGAATGATGTCATTAACACGACAAATGCCGGGGCAAGCGTTAAGATGGCCAGCAACAGCAGTAACTGCAAAAAACCGACCAGTGATTCGGGGTCTTCCTCAGCTTCCCCGCCGATCTGTAAATTTACATCAGGCACTTGGATCGGTTGAGCCGCAACGGGATTTGCAAAAACCAGCAGAAACAGGAAAATTACAATCAGGATGATCAAATATTTCTTCAAGGTATGGTTCATTACTGGCTCCCGTCGCCATCTTGATCGGCTGACGATCCCTTCCTTAAATTGCATAGGACCCGTGAAAAAGATTCTTTCAGGTTTAGAGCCTGACCCGAATCCGGTTTATCAAGTTCAGTAATATCCTGCTCACTCAGGGTTCTCAGTAGAGTTACTCCTCCCTGTGAGGTGCCCAGGAGAAGCACTTCCCTGCCCATCTGGACGAGAACCAGGGCAGAACCGCTTTTGGGATCTAGAACTACCCTTTCGAGCACCTGCATCCGTCCACTGCCAAAACCACGGTAAGCTGATCTGAGGCCGTAGCGGAGGGCAAAATAGGCCAGCAGAATGATGATAATCAGAAAACCTATGGATTGGAACAACATACCATAATCACTCATCAGACGTCCTCTTTTCACCTGTTTGAATCATTATCTTCTCCTTCATCCCTGTCTATGAGCGAAGTAACCCTGACACCGAAACGATCATTTATAACGACTATCTCTCCATGGGCAAAAGGAGTATCGTTAACCAGGATCAAAACTTTTTCATCCGCAGCACGGTTTAGTCTTAAAACTGAGCTTTCTTCAAGATTAATCAGTTCGCGCACTTTGAGCTTCACCTTACCCAGCTCAGCACTAATCTTAAGAGATACCGGGTGGAACTCGGCAGGAATACCCCGCTGTCGTGCAGTCGAACCGGAATCCTTTAGCTGCTGAAATACAACCTTTTTTATTTCAGGCTGTTCCTGGGCATAATCCTGGAATTGTCTACCCCGATCATCCCCGGCGCTGTTGTTATACGATTCGCCTGCCATACCTCGGTACTCCTTTTTATTGGAATATGAATTCCCTGTAATAAATTGCTTCTATCTCGCCTTCAACCAGTGTGTTGTTCAGGGTTTGCAGCAGATCCTGCTCCAATCCTTTCATGCCACCGGGTTCATCGAGATCAACAACATACTTACTGCGTAAAACTGAAATAATCAGGGAACGGATCTCAGATTCTCTAGTTTCAAGTTCCTTGGTCAGTGCCTTTTCATTATAAGCCAGGTCCATGGTTGTCCTCAAAAAACGTCTCGTTCCGGGATCAGCCAGGTTAACCTGGAACTCTTTCAAAGAGTAGAGGAAACGGGGCGGCTCCACCACTTCCTCCTCTGCTGCATCATCACTGCCGCCTATAAAAGAAAAGCCGTCAAATAATAAAAAGACCACTCCCAATGCCAGGATTACAACTAACAGTATAACAACTATGATAATGAGCAGCAGCGGTTTACCCTTTTTCTTCTTTTTACCTTCTGCCGCTTCTTTTTCGGCCACAGCCTTTGCTGCCATCTTATTCAACCTCCTGCCTTTAGTAAGCTTCCATATATGCTTCGGGGCTCTGCAGCGATATAACCATGGTCACCCGACGATTTCTTGCTCTTGCCTCAGGGGTCAGGTTTGGCTCCAACGGTTGAAACTCCCCGTAACCGGTTGCTGTCAGGCGTTCCGGCTCAATACCTTTTTCTTCCACCAGGTATCGGGTTACCCTCACTGCCCTGATCACCGATAGTTCCCAGTTACTGGGAAATTCCGGCACATTAATTGGCAGATTACAGGTATGTCCCTCGATGATTATACTGCGATCGAGTTCCTTGAAAAGATCAGAAAACTGATCCAGAACTGCCCTTGCTTCAGGTCTCAAATCAGCCCGGGCTCTTTCAAAAAATATGTAGTCAGGCAGTTCCATAACAATACCGCGCTCGTCAAGGCGCAGTTCAACCTGTCCCTCCAGACCAATTTCTTCGAGAAAAGATTCAACCTTGGCCATGATCTCTTCAGCATCCCGTGCTCTTTCAATCATCGCCGCTTCATTGAAAAAACCCTCTTCGTATGCCAGAGCTTCTCCTGTTGATTCGTATGGGTCGGGGGTCTGTTGCATGATGCCGGTATAACCCATGAATGAAGTCTGAATTGATATGATCACTGTTTGAAAGCGTTCAATATCAATAACCGATATGGAGTAAAGCAGAATAAAAAAGGTCAGCAGCAGGGTAACCATATCAGAATAGGTAACCATCCAGAGGGGGCTGCCCTGTTCCGCCGGTTTTTTTCGGCGTTTACGCATATTCTGTTCTCCGTTGCCACGCTGATCAGACATTAATCAATACATCCTCCACTTCATCTTCATCCCCTGGCCGCTTGCTTGACTGTTCAAGCAGCATTTTTTCTGAAGGTGAAAAATATGATTTAATCTGCTCCTGCAGCAGGCGAGGGTTGATTCCACTCTGCAGGGCCAGCAGAGCTTCGATGATAATCTCTTTCATCCTGATCTCTTCCTGGCTGTAAATAGCCAGCTTTCCTGCCATAGGCAGGAAAACCAGGTTGGCCAGCAGCGAACCGTAAAGGGTGGTCAGCAGGGCTACCGCCATACCCGGACCGATAGCGCTGGGGTCATCAAGTCGGGAAAGCATAAGAACCAGGCCGATCAGAGTACCGATCATACCAAATGAAGGAGCAAGAGCTCCCCAGGTGCGGTAAAGGCTTTGCCCAAGTTCATGCCTGCCTTCAAGTGAAGAAAGTTCGGCATTCATAATATTACGTATGTTATCCGGCTCAAAACCATCAATTACCATCTGTAACCCGTTGCGAAAAAACGGATCTTCAATTTGGTCAAGTTCATCTTCCAAAACCAGTAAACCTTCCCGCCTCGCTTTCTGGGCCAGTTCAACAAAACGGCTGTGTAAATCGAGTAGAGATTCGTCCTGGCGGACAAAGACTTTCCTGGTTACCTGCAGCACTGTTTTAATTTCGTCCAGCCGAAAACTAACCATCAGGGCTCCGAACGAACCTCCGACTGTGATCATTATGCCGGAAGGGTTCCAGAAAGCCCTGAGATCGCCTTCAGAAACAACTGCAAATACAACCAGGGCGCCCCCGACCACTATACCGATAGCTGACATTAGATCAAACTTTTTCATCCTATTATCTCCAAGTCTAAACCGGTTGACCGGGAAGGGACTTAAACCCTTCCCGGTCAGCCATTTTTTTATCGCTTCATGTTGATTACTTCAACCAGAACCTCGTCGGAAGTAGTGACGACCCTGGTGTTAGCCTGAAAAGCCCGGCTGGTGGTGATCAACTCAGTAAATTCAAAAGCCAGGTCGGTATTGGACATTTCCAGGGACGATGATGAGATTAACCCCCGCCCGTCCGTTCCCGGCAAACCAATTCTCACTTCACCCGAGTTAGTGGTTTCCATGTAGAGGTTACCACCCTCCTTGATTAACCCTTCCGGGTTGGTAAAGAAAGCCATGGCAATCTGGCCCAGGTCTTCAACCATGCCGTTGGTGTAGGTGCCGACAATAGCCCCGGTGCGGCTGATATAAAAAGCTACCAGTTCACCGGCGGCGTAGCCATCCTGTTCACGAACCAACATGCTGTTCTGCCCAGCCAGCTGGGTCACAGTATCAAACTCAGACTCAATAACCAACGGAGCTGCCCCTGGCGGCTGAAACTGGATATCGGGAATACTGGAAGCGGAAAGATCGAGATTGCCCAGGGGAGTAAAGGCCAACACCCCGCTGCCTCCGGCCGTTAAGGGCATTTCCACCCCGGAACCATCAGTGATGCTCAGTGAATAGTTCCAGGTGTTTCCCCCCAGGGGAGTAAAAACATAGTCAACGTTATAGCGCCTGCCGAGCGAATCAAAAACGTAATACTCGTAGGTATAAAGATCGACCACTTCTTCCTGGCCCTGGGCCAGGTTGTTGACAGCAGCCAGATCATAAACCAGGCCAGAGCCGTCAATAGTCATTTCAGCTATATCATTGCCTGCCAGGGCACCTGTGAATTCAACTACCCAGTTTCCCGGTGAACCGGTTACGGTAATATCACCAGCAGCAACGTCGGTATGGCCTTCAAGGGCAGTTTGCAGGGCAGCAGCTGAAGCATTATATACAACTGTAATAGTTTCTATCCCGCTTACACCACCCACATCAAGGTCTAGATCAAAGGTGCCCCCAACAGCCCCGTCAAGATCTACTTCCTGCCTTTCATTATCTACTCCATCACCATCAAACAGTGTTGCAACAACAGCCAGGGGATACTGGAGAGAACTGCCGTCAATACCAAGCTGGCTGACGTCTGTCCCGGCCAGATCTCCGGTAAATTCCACCGTCCAGTTGCCAGCTACTCCCCCAACATTTACATCACCGGGGTCAATACCGGCCAGGCCCTCAAGTGCGGTCTGAATTGCCCCTGCAGTTGAGTTGAAAGTCAGAGGCCCCGTTGTCGCTCCATTAAAAGTCAGGGTAAAGGTACCACCGTTTGCTCCATTAAGAACAATTTCCTGTTCCTCATTAATTGCGGCAAAATAAGAGCGGGCATCCAGGTTACCGGCAAAACCCAGGTTCTGGGAAGGGCGGGCTACCATCCGCTCACCGAGGGGAATATACATCGGTTCCAGCTCACCACCGATTGCTCCGGTCCAGCCCATCAGCTTGAGACCATTAACATTAACCAGTTCCCCGTTTGCATCGCGGCCGAATGATCCATCACGGGTGTAGTATTCCCTGGTGCCGTCGGAGACGATAAAAAAACCTTCGCCTTCTATGGCAAGATCGGTTTCACGATCTGTGTTGGTTATGGCTCCCTGGAAATGGATATCGATAATTGAAGATACGCGCATACCCATACCGACCTGGGAGGGGTTGATCCCCCCGCGGGTCAGCGGCGCCGTGGCGCCCTGAATTGTCTGGCTGAGCAGGTCCTCAAAACGGGCCTGCGATTTTTTAAAAGCAACAGTGTTAACATTGGCAATATTATTACCGATAACATCGAGTTTTTGCTGATGGCCGCGCA
>CAYMIW010000033.1:0-31419 GCA_964390725.1 uncultured Syntrophomonadaceae bacterium
TAGCTGTATGAGCTGAAGGTGAGGTTTCTTTTTCCTACAAGTGCTTGACGCGATCTATACCCTTTACTTGATTGACTTGACCAGTTGGTGATGATATGATTATCTTGTGTAATTTTGGCAGGCGCCCGTGGTGAAAGGGATATCACGCAGGCCTCCGGAGCCTGAAGTCGGGGTTCGAATCCCTGCGGGCGCACCAATATTGAGGAGTAACCTGCCGAAGGTTGCTCCTGTTTATTTTTTAAATATCACCGGGGTCGATAAATATAAATCTACTGCAATTTCAACCGTAGAAAGGAAGTGTTCAGCTAATGCCCAGGATTAAATTCATCCCGCATGGAAAAGATTCAGAAATTGCTGCCGGAACCAATCTGCTTAAAGCTGCAGATCAGGCCGGACTCTATATTGAAGGAGATTGCGCAGGTAAAGGCACCTGTGGCAAATGCAAGGTCAGAATAATTGAGGGAGAGTTGGGTGAACCAACCGCTGCAGAAAAAAAACACCTTTCAGAAAGTGAACTGCAAGCCGGCTGGGCCTTAGCCTGTCAGCGCGAAATTAATGGCGACTGTCAAATAGAAATACCGATTCAAAAGGATGCTCACAGTCGGAAAACAAGCCTTAAAGGCGGGGTTCAAAAATATACTGCCGAACCTGTTATTGAAAAAATATCGGTCCAGTTGACAAAGCCTGCAGTTCAAGATCAAACAGCAGACCTGGAAAGATTAATCGACAAGCTTGCTCGTGGCAATCTAATGGTAAAAACACGGGAACTGGCCCATTTTCCATCCATGTTGAGAAATAATGATTACCGCGTTACAGCAGCGATCAGCGGCAACCGGCTACTTTCAATAGAGCCGAACGATACTACCGGACAGCTCTACGGAGTTGCTTTTGATATTGGCACCACCACCATTGTCGGTTCCCTGCTTGACCTGCACAGCGCCGAGGTCATTGCCGTATCAGCAACTACAAATCCCCAGAATATATACGGGGCCGATGTTATCTCGAGGATAAACCATGCCTCTGATGCGCCGGAAGGCCTCAAGCAGCTACAGGATAAGGTCATTGGAGCAGTTAATGATATTATTCACGATCTGATCCACCAGACCAGGATCGCCAGGGATAGAATCTATGAAATTGTTGCCGTCGGTAATACTACAATGAGCCACCTTTTTATGGGTGTAGATCCTACCTATTTGGCTCCGGCCCCATTTGTTCCGGCCTACAGCAGATCCTTAAATGTTGAAGCAACAGAATTGGGGATAAGCATAAATCCATCGGGACGAGTAATATTCCTGCCTAATATCGCCGGATATGTCGGCTCAGATACTGTAGGAGTAATCCTGGCTGCGGATCTAGACCTGCCGGGAGACAATTGTGCAGCAATTGATATTGGAACTAACGGCGAACTTGTTTTACGGGCAAATGGCAAACTAATGGCTTGTTCTACAGCAGCCGGACCAGCCTTTGAAGGTGCCCAAATCAAGCAGGGAATGAGAGCTGCCGCTGGAGCAATTGAAATTGTCAATTTTACCAATGGACATATTGAGCTAGGGATGATTGACGATGCACCTGCCTGCGGTATTTGCGGCTCAGGCCTGATTGATGCAGCGTCAGCACTAATTGATGCAGGATTGGTTGAACCAAGTGGTCGATTTGTTAACCCGGAGGAAAAACCCGATGCTGTGCCAGAACAATTCAGGAAAAGATTACGCCGCGGTGATAGCGGTTTTGAATTTGTTCTAGTTTCAAAAGATAATTCCGAAACAGGTGAAGATATAGTTTTGACCCAGGCCGACCTGCGAGAACTACAGCTGGCAAAAGGAGCTATCAACGCAGGCTTGATGATTCTTATCAAAGAAGCCGGAATAACGGTTGACGATATTGACAGAGTCCTGTTAGCCGGAGCATTTGGCAACTATGTCCGCAGGGAAAGTGCCCTGGGAATCGGTCTTCTCCCGTCACTGCCACCGTCGAAAATAACCGCTATCGGCAATGCCGCCGGTGATGGAGCCCGAATGGCCCTTGCCTCTGCAACCATGCGTAACAGGGCTGAAAAACTTTCAGATACGGTCAAACATATGGAGCTCTCCACGAGAAAAGATTTTCAGGAGTTTTTTGTGGAAGCCCTGCCTTTCAGAAAAATGTTATAGCTCATTGTTTTTGTTTATCTTCCGGGCAGGAAAGTTTCAAAAAACGTAGAATTAGTCATAGCTGGAACATAGCAGTAAATCAAATAATGGCTTTAATAACCAATCCTGTCAAGATCTCTTTTGTAAACAACTGTTGTTTAAGGCATAAAGTAATCATTAACACTTATTATTTCGGGAGGTATAACATGCAAACTGCCAAGGATATTATGACTACACCGGTGCTTGGTGTAACCGTAAATCAGACTGTAAAAGAAGTTCTGGAACTGCTGGCTGAAAAGCGTATCAGTGGTTTCCCTGTAGTTAATGATGAAAAGAAAATTGTCGGCATTATATCTGATACAGACATCATCCGCTATTCACACACTATTAATGTAATCCCCCTTTCCAACCTTTCAGGATGGGTTTCACCCTATGCGGATATCGCCGACCTGGCCAGCATGAAAAAAGGCTTCGACTTGCTACATACAACCCTGGTCAGCCAGATAATGACAAAAAAAGTTTACTCTGCCAAAGAAAGTAGTCCTGTTACAGAAGTGGCCAAATTAATGAATAAGCATAAAATAAACCGGGTACCTATTGTAGATGATGACGATAAACTCGTTGGAATAATTACAAGGTCTGATATGGTCCAGTGCATGGCCAATCTTTAGGGAGAGGTGTAAAAAAGGCCGGTGAAAATCAATTCAATAAATAATCCTGATCAAGGCGGTTATCTCAACCGCCTTTTTACTATCAAAGCTTACGCCGCCCTTTTAATCGGCAAATTGCTGCTTACTTTTACCAGGCTGGTTGGTCGTGGTGGAACAACTCTACCGGGCCGCATTGCTTTAATGATCAACCCTGACTTTGTTAGGGTTCTGTCCCGTCAAATAAAAGTTGGTAGTATTATTGTAACCGGAACAAACGGTAAAACTACTACATCAGCCTTGCTGAGCAGCATTTTAAAGGAAGCCGGCTTAACATGCATCCATAATCAAGCAGGTTCCAACATGTCCTGGGGAGTAGCTTCAGCTTTTGTGGAAGAGGCAAAGCTCAACGGAAGAATTCCAGTTGATTATGCCATAATGGAGGTAGATGAAGGTGCCTTCCCAGCAGTTACGGCTGCGCTGCAGCCACTGGGCATAGTAGTGACCAACATTTTCAGGGATCAACTTGATCGTTATGGTGAAATCGACTATATTCAAAAAGCCATTAGCACCGGACTAAACATTCAACCGGATAAAGGCTTCCAGGTTATCAATGCCGATGATCCTTCACTGGCAGCCCTGGGACACGCTTCCGGTATTTCAAGGTTGACCTTCGGGCTTGATCTGGACTTGGCCGACGACAACCTGCACAATACCGGCAGGGATTTAAAAACTTGCCCGCTCTGCCGGCAGGAACTTGCTTATGAAAAGATATACTATGCTCATCTCGGGCACTATTACTGCCCCAATTGCAATTTTAAACATCCCCGGGCTGACGTGAGGTTAACAAACTATTCCTGTAACGATGATAATTTTACCATCTTAAACGTTACCCATCAAAAAGGTTCTATTAAGATGACCAGTAGTCTCTCCGGGCGCTATAACCTCTATAACATCCTGGCTGCTGCAACTTGTTCTCTGGGCCTGGGTATCCCGGAAAACACCATCGCCTCCGCCATTAGTAAAGCCGGGCCATCTTTCGGCAGGATGGAACGTTTTACATACCAGGACAAGTCAATAACCATGGCCCTGATAAAAAATCCCGTTGGCGCCAACGAAGTAATCAGAACACTACTTAACAGGAGGGAAAAATTTTCTTTATTAGTTGCTATTAATGATAAAATTGCCGATGGTAAAGATGTTTCCTGGTTGTGGGATGTTGACTTTGAGCAACTCCCTGCAAGAAAAGAACAAATTTCATCGCTGACCGCCTCCGGTCTGCGGGCATGGGATATGGCAGTTCGTTTTAAATATGCCGGGTTTGAACAGGATATGATTAAAATCAGCTGCAGCACTGAGGAAGCGCTCATTACAGCAATTGAAAAAACACCCCAGGCGGGATCATTATTTATACTGCCTTCTTATACTGCAATGTTGGAAATCAGAAGTCACCTGAACAAAATGGGCCTGGGAAAACCATACTGGGAGGCATAGATCAATTGGCAGATGTAAATCTTTTTCACCTTTACCCTGATCAGCTAAATCTATACGGCGACCGTGGTAATATTCTTGCACTTTCCAAGAGGGCCCTCTGGAGAGGGCTGGAGCTAAATATTATTGCTATCCAACCTGGTGATCATATTGACCTCAGTAAGTGCGATCTGCTTTTTATGGGCGGAGGCCAGGATAGCGATCAACAGTTGATTGCCCGGGATCTCGAATCACGCCGTGATGAACTGGCCGATTTAGTCGAAAAAAGCCTGCCGGTCTTTGCAGTTTGTGGTTCTTACCAGTTGCTGGGAAACTACTACATTACCTCAACCGGTGATAAAATTAAAGGCCTGGAAATCCTCAACATATACACCGAGGCTGGTCAAAACCGCCTGATTGGTAATGCTGTAGTTAACTGCCACCTGTGGCAGGAACCAAAAACCCTGGTTGGTTTTGAAAATCATGCCGGCAGAACGTACCTCAAACCACCAGCTGAGCCGTTGGGCACAGTTCTTAACGGCTACGGGAATAATGGCCGGGATAACACCGAAGGTGCAGTTTATAAAAATGTTATCGGGACCTACCTGCACGGCGCTTTACTCCCGAAGAACCCCTGGTTGACCGACTTCCTGTTACAACGAGCTTTGTCATACCGTAATAAAGATCACTCCCTGGATGAGCTGAACGATACCCTGGAAATACAAGCGCATATGGCAGCGATTGAGCTGGCCAGTTCAAAAAAACATAAACGGCTCTCTGCCAAGTGTTAACTACTCCTGCAGTTTTTAATAGTTAATATAACAGACAGCGGAAAGATCTCCCGCTGTCTGCTGTTTTGGCATAAAACTGTAAAGGCCTTTCTAACTATCAGCTGAGTCATTCAGCTTATAGCAAATATTCAATATCAGCCTGAACATATAATTTTTCAACTAATTGATTTATTACTACAGGAACCTGCTCTTCGATCAGGGCATCCATAACCTCATCTTTAACATCATCATACTGCACTTCAACTTCCTCGGTCCGGTCAAGCAGTTCGATGATATGAAAACCAAACATAGTTTCAACAGCACTACTTACTTCACCAATTTCCAGGTTAAATGCAGCCTCTTCGAATTCTTCGACCATTTCCCCACGGCCGAAAAATCCCAGATAACCGGCATTATCATTGTTAGATAGATCAATGGAATTCAGTGCTGCCAGTTCGGCAAAATCTTCACCATCGTTTAATTTTTCTATAATGTTATTTGCTTCTTCTTCACTTTCAACCAGTATATGCCGGGCTTCGACCTGCTCCCTCTCTTCGAAAAGATAATAGTGGCTGTCAAAGAAATCGACCAGATCCTGTTCGGTTGTTTCGATTTCTGTCATTGCCAGTTTGCGAACCAGTAAATTCAAGCGGGCATCTTCAACAAACGACTCTTCACTAATACCGTAAAGCTCAAGGACAGATAGAAAATCATCCCTGGATCCCTGAAAATTTTCACTGACAATCTGTTCAATCTCTTCATCAAGTTCCGCTTCAGAAATTTCAATGTTCATTCGTTCCGCTTCCTGAGCTATCAGCTTACGGGCAACTAACTGTTCTAAGGCATCTGCCCCTCCCTGGGCATATAGCACTTCAAAGAGTTCATCTTTGAGAACAGGGTCGCCGTTAACCATGGCAACAGCTACGGCATCCTGGCCAGATTCTGCTGAGCGGGGTGTATCCTGAGCCACCAAAACCGCAAGAACAACTACTACAATCAACAGGGCCAGGCTTACTATTAGCAAATGCAGTGGTTTTATTGTGTTAATTCGATCCATCAAACCTGAACTTTTTTCAGTCATATTTAACACCCTCTTTTATTTATTTAAAAACTTATTCATTAACGACTAAGGAATAATTTTATTCATTGGAAATTCGAGGATACCCTCCGCCCCGGCTTCCTGAAGATCACATATAAGTGAACGTACTTTTCGTTCATCAACTACCGTTTCTACAGCAACCCAGTTGTCGTCACAGAGGTTCGATATGGTCGGCTTACGCAGAGCCGGTAATAGCTCAACTATTTTGGCCAGATTGTCGCTATGGACGTTCATTTTAAGCATTACTTTCTGCTCGGCCAGCAGCGCTCCCTTTAAAAGGGTGATCATATTATCAACTTTTTTCTTCTTCCAGGCATCTTTAAAGCTTTCATGGTTCATAATAACTCTGGGAGTCGAAACGAGAATAGTTTCAATAACTCTGAGGTTGTTTGCTTTAAGTGAGCGGCCTGTTTCTGTTAATTCAGCAATTGCATCAGCAAGCAGGGGAGGTTTTACCTCGGTAGCTCCCCAGGAGAAAGATACTGATGCACTGATTCCTTTTTCTTTGAAATATCTTTTTGTCGTTTCCACCAGCTCAGTAGCAATCCTTTTTCCCTGAAGATCTTCGACTTTTTCAAAGGGAGAGTTATCAGGTACTGCAAGAACAAGGCGAACAGGCCTGAGACCACGCTTGGAATAATTTAAATCGGCCATTTCAACTATATCGACATTTGTTTCCGTGATCCAATCTTTACCTGTAAGACCTGCATCCAAAACCTTATCTTCTACATACCTGGGGATTTCCTGGGCTCTCATCAAAACACATTCTATTTCTTCATCGTCAATATAAGGGTAGTAAGACCTTTCACCAATATGAATATTGTAACCGGCTTTTTTAAACATATCTAGTGTGGTATTCTGTAAACTGCCGGCAGGCAGGCCTAGTTTTAGTTTGTTCAAATCTATCTCTCCTTTGATTTTTTGTTTATGTTCTCTTAAAAAAGACGACCCTTGAGGTTCGGATTATAAAACTGAACCTGGGCCTGGTTAAGATCCGGAAATTGACCGGACCCTGATAAATAACCGCGTAGTATTAAATTAGCATGTTCAATCAATACTGTCAACGCGGGGCGGTTAATTTACAGCAACCATTTATTCTTTTGTATCATTATTCTATAAGAGAAGGATCTGCCATGTAGACGAAGAAATATTCAGAGCATTAACCTTTTCCGGGGAGGCCGGATGATGTCTGAAAGTGAAATGAGCAGGGCTAAAAGACACCTGGAAACTACCCGTAAAATGAAAGATATGCTGCCCCGATTTTTCATGCGCATGCTGGAAAGACGTTTTAACAACGAACCCCTGGCCTGGTGTATGGTAGGAGTTCCTCCGGAACTGCTGAAAGCTTTTGACCTGCTTTTTGAATGGCCGGAAAATTTCGGTACTATGTGCGCAAGCAGACTGGTAGCGCCCAGGTTTATTGAAGTGGCGAATAATGATGGCTACTCATCCGAGTTGTGCTCATATGTTACCAATACCATGGGTTACTGTAAACTTTTTAGAGAAACTGGCGAAGCGCCTCCTGAATCTCCTCTGCCGGGAGGAATGGGAACACCATCTTTCCTCCTGGGATCCGGCTTTATCTGTGAGCCGCGCTGGAAGTGGTTTCAATCGGTGGCAACGAGATTTTTTGATGTTCCTGTTTACAGCAGCGACCCACTGGCACCACCCTGGGACGTTAATCCTCATGACCCCCGCATAGAAGATCATTACCTTACCTTGCTCAGAGAGGACCTTGCCGGTCAGATTGAATTCCTAGAAAAACAGACAGGCCGCAAGCTGGATCTCGATTTACTGAGAGACATATTGACCCTTTCACACCGTGCCCTGACCTACTGGCGGGATACCCTGGCCTTGCGCAAGGCTGTGCCGGCGCCAATGGGATCAACTGATTATTTTCATGCCATTATCCCCCAGATGTACCTGGTGGGTGACCAGGAAGCTGTTGATTTTTACCGTGAAATGTATGAAGAGGTTCGGGACAGGGTTGACCGGGGAATAGGTATAGTTGATGAAGAAAAATACCGGCTGATCTGGTTCGGACTCCCCCCGTGGTTTAACATGGGTATCTTCAATTATCTTGAATCGTCTGGCGCAGTGTTCGCCTATGAATCAACTTATAATGTAGGTGATTATTTTGAAGTAGATCTCTCAGATCCCCTTGAAGCCCTGGCAAGGAGAACCTGGCAGAGAGCGGTAAAAATGCATGATTACGGCGCAGAAGCAATGCCCGAACTATGCAACCCGGCTGTTTTCGGCGGTTTTGCAGGAAGCAGCCTGCTTGATGAACTGGTTGATGATTATAGCCTGAACGGGGCCATAATGCATTTGACCAGATCTTGCCGGGCAGTTTCATTCGGTGAAGTTCACACAAAAAACCGCCTGGCAAAACTGGGGATCCCTTCACTGATCTTTGAAAGTGATATGACAGATCCCCGTTTGTGGTCTGACGCCCAGATCAAGAACAGACTACAGGCTTTTCTGGAAACACTGGACCGGATTAAGGAGGAGACCGATTGAATGAAAGATTCAGCTTGTCCCAACTGTGATAGTCAGAAAAGTAAAATTGATGATCTGGATTTCATTTCCGCCCTTAAAGAGAAAACCGGAAAACCTGTTATCGGTTTTTTATGCTGCTTCGCTCCTCCCGAACTAATCAGTGCTGCAGGAGCAATTCCCTACCGGATTACCGGTAAACCGGGAAGCGACAATACTGCTGCCGATGCATACCTGGAACCTTACGGATGTTCCTATGTGCGAAACATTATGGCCCGGGCTGCTAAAAAAGATTTTAATGCACTGGATGGCCTGGTTATATCACACAGCTGTGATATGGTTCAAAGACTTTACGGAATCTGGACATATTATCATCCTTTTCCCTACTCCTATCTTTTTAATGTGCCGCATCAGATTACACCCTGGAGCCGTCGTTTTTTTAAAAGAGAGCTGCACTTTTTCAGGGAGAGCCTGGAAAAGTTTACTGGCAGACAGGTATCGAATAAAAATTTAGTAAAAGAAATTAATCTCTTTAATCAAAACAGGCAGCTGGTAAGGGATATTTATAAAATGCGCTCAGTTGATAATCCCCGTGCTGGGGGCAGCGAAATACTTGAAATCCTTTTAGCCGGAGGCAGATTGCCGGCACCTGAATTTGAAATACTTCTTCGTGAAAAAATAAGGTTATTTGCCGGCAGGAAACCTGCTAAAAAAATAAAAAAACGAATCCTGATCTGGGGTAGCTTAATCGATCATCCCGCTTTGTTAAAGATGATCGAAAAGAGCGGAGGTTCTGTTGTTGCAGATGATACCTGCATAGGGTTCAGAACCTGGGAAAACGATCTTCCATTAACAACAGATCCGTATGAAGGCCTGACTGATCATTATTTTAACAACTTCCTCTGTCCCCGCACTGATCGAGGACCAGGCTTGCAGAAATATAATTACCTGCTGGACAGAATCAGGGAATATCGGGTTGATGGAGTTGTCGGTTACTGTATTTCATTCTGTGATCCCCATAAATTTGATTATCCCGATCTGCGTGATCTCCTAAAGGCTCAAGGTATTCCCATTCTGCTCATCGATGATAATTACAGTTTTGAACCGGCTGAAGCAATACAGACCCGTCTTCAGGCTTTTTTGGAAATGATCTGATTATAAATATCTTTCGGCGCATTACCATAACTGACTTCATATGATATGCTAATTAAACAACTCTTCCGAAACAACGGATGAAGCATTTTTCTCTTGCCCCGCAGTCCTTAATATGAGAGAATTATAATATTAATTTTCTATCAGCAGCAGTGCTTCCAAGCAAAGGTGAGTGAATTTAAATGGCAACGATAGTACAGAAATATGGCGGAACATCAGTCGCCACCCTGGATCATATCAGGAAAGTAGCAAAAGGTATTCTCAGAACCAAGAGAAAGGGCAACAGAGTTGCTGTAATTGTTTCGGCTATGGGAGGTGAAACAGACCGTCTGCTTGATCTCTCCTCGAAAGTAATGACCGGTCCTCCCGGGCGCGAACAGGATGCTCTTGTTGCCACCGGGGAGCAGGTTTGTGCAGCACTGATGGCTATAACCCTGGAAAGTCTCGGTCACAGGGCAAAGTCTTACATGGGGCTGCAACTCCCCCTTCTAACCGATAGTAACCATACTAAAGCGCACATCCTGGAACTTAAAACAGATGTGCTGCAAAAGGATATGGATGAAGGAATAGTCCCGGTAATTGCCGGTTTTCAGGGTATAAACAAAAGCGGCAGCATTACCACCCTGGGCAGGGGCGGTTCCGATACAACAGCAGTTGCCGTTGCTGCATCTTTAAATGCCGACTGCTGTGAAATATACACCGATGTTGACGGGGTTTATACTGCGGATCCCGCCATATGCCCCAAGGCCAGGCACCTGGAAAGAATATCCTACCAGGAAATGCTTGAACTGGCTGGCCTGGGAGCCAAGGTTCTTCATGCCCGTTCCGTGGAACTGGCCCAGAAATACCAGGTTTCCCTGGTAGTTAAATCTTCTTTCGGTGGAGAAAAAGAAACCTGGATTGTTAATGAGGAGGAAGTCATGGAAAACTCTATTATCAAAGGAGTTACCCTGGAAAGAAACGTGTCTAAAATTTCGCTGATTCGAGTGCCTGACAGACCCGGCATAGCATATAATATATTATCGCCGCTGGCTGATTCTGCTATCAATGTCGATATGATTATTCAAAACGCAAGTATCGATGGTTTTGCCGATTTTACTTTTACAATTCCAACAACCGACTTGGAGAAAGCGCGCAGTTTGGTAGAAAAAGTCGCCGCAGATATTGGCGCCCTAGAGATGCTGGCAGACAACAATATCGTCAAGGTATCCGCTGTCGGTATCGGTATTAAGACCAACCCGGGAGTTGCAGCTAAGATGTTCAAATCTCTCTCGGAAGAAAATATAAATATTGAGATGATCAGTACATCTGAATACAGGATTTCCTGTGTAATTGAAGAGAAGTACGGTGAGCTTGCAGTAAGAGCAGTTCATAAAACATTTGATCTTGATAATAAAGAAAAAGGATCGGAGGATAAACCTGTTCATGGCTAATAGCAAGATAAAGCGGCTCTGGTTGGGATTCTGGCAAATAGCAGACCCGAAGATATGGATCGCTTCCACAGTTCCCATGGCAGTTGGCGGGTCACTTGCTTATGCACAAAGCGGGACTTTCAGTTGGTTCTGGTTTATTGTCGGTGCAGTAGCTGTCTACTTTCTGGAAATAGGGAAAAACGCCATCAATGAATATATTGACTACCTGAGTGGTGTAGATCGTTTTGTTACGCCAGACAAGAGAACACCTTTTAGCGGGGGTAAAAAAACAATTGTTGACGGCAAACTGACTCTTAAAGAAAACCTGTATATTGGCGCTGTAACTGTTTTAATCGGTTGTCTCCTGGGTCTGTATATTGTCAGTTTTAGAGAGTTCAGTGTGCTCTGGTTCGGTTTGGCAGGAGTTTTTTTCGCCCTTTTTTACAGCCTCCCTCCTTTTCAATTTGCCTATCGCGGTTTCGGTGAAATGACAGTCGGCTTTACATTTGGCCCCTTGATTACAACCGGTACTTACCTCGTTCAGACAGGTTCAATCAGTGTTTTGGTTCTGTTAGCATCTCTTCCGCTTGGTTTTATTATTGCCAATGTCCTGTGGATTAACCAGTATCCTGATTATGAGGCTGACTTACAGGGTGGAAAAATGAACGGAGTAGTCAGGATGGGCAAAAAAAGAGCGGTTAGTGTATACGCAATCCTCTTTGGCTTTGCCTACCTTTTCCTGCTGGTAATGGCCATCTTTAGCAAAAACATTTTGTGGCTGCTGCCTTTTATCAGCATGCCTCCCGCTATCAGGGCTGTGCAGGTTGCCAGGAAACATTACGACAACATACCTCTTCTGATGGAAGCTAATGCAAAAACAATCCAGGTTTACCAGTTAACTGGATTATTTATGATTGCTGCTGCCCTGTTGACCACGTTACGTTAACCTTCTTGTTTAATAATGTCTGAAAAAAATAACTAAGAAGCCCGCTTTTGATTTTGACGGGCTTCTATATACAAAACCTTATAGTTATAAGCTTCAATCTTTTTGCTTGGACCAGAAGAAGTAAGGTTTGTTTTCCATATTTTCTCCAGCTGCAGTAACCATTGGTTTAGGTGGATCCGATTGCTGTGTTTTCAGTGATACCACTATTAGCGTTATTACACATACAACAGCAGCCGGAATGGTTGCAAAAAACAGGGCATCCCATATCCCTTCATCAATCCAGTACCACGGTTCATAATTAACCATGAATACATTGGCTTCTCTTGTAAAAGGGTAAGCAAGAATAAAACCGATAGCCCATGTAATAACACCGGCAAACCAGGAAGCAACAGCACCCTTAAGGTTAGCCTTCTTCCAGAAGAGTCCGGCAATAAAGGCCGGAACCACTGTTGGCAGGCCGATGCAGCCGGCAAAAACTATTAACTTATAGAGCGAGGGGAAAGCTATGGCGATGATCATGCAAATAATCGCCGTAACGGGAATAGCAATTCTAACTGCTTTTAATGTTTCAACGCCGGTAGCCTTTGGTTTGAAATAACGGTAAAGGTTGTGACCGACCAGGGTGGAATTTATAAGAACACTATCTCCTGCAGTAGATAAAATAGCCCCGGCCAGCATAACCACGAAGAGCACTCCGAACCAATCAGGCATAAAATTCTGGGCAGCCCAGATTAAAACATGTTCATTATCAACCGGGCTGGCAATTCTGAAACCGTAAGTAAACGCGGCAATACCGATTAAAACCGGTATCATGGCAATACCAAGATAAAGAACGCCTGCACATATAAACCCTCCGGAAGCCGTTTTAGCCGTCCGGGCTGCAAGCGCACGCTGCATTAGAATAGCACAGCTTAAATCGCCCAGGCCGACGCCAAGCCAGGCGGCAATATAAGAAATAAAACCAAACAAACCAACATAGTAAAGAAAACCACGTGGTCCGGAAACCGGCCACAGGGCAAAAGGTGGATTCAAATCCCAGACCCGGGCATTATTTACAAAATATTCCCAACCTCCCACCCCTTTAATTACTGCCGGGAGCATTAAGACCAGTGCAACAATAATCAGCACGGTATTCATCGTATCTAAACGGGATAGCGCTTTCAGACCTCCACTGTAAGTAAGTATCACAATCGCCGCGGTACCTATGTAAATGGAAGTGGTAAAACTGAAGCCGGTTGTTATCTGGACTATTACCCCGGCGGCAACCATTTGGCCGGCCAGCCAGGACATAGTACCGATGATCTGGATAATCATAAAAAGAATACTCATTTTCTGGCCATAGCGACTGTCATAAAAATCAACTATCGAAGTATAACCGGCCTGTCGCATCCGGTAAACAAAGAAAAAACCACTTAACACCAGGGTCAGGGTAGGCGCCCAGGGATCATATATGGTACCCTGGAAGCCATACATGTAAGCATAGCCGGCGGCACCGAGAATTGCCCCGGCACACAACCAGGTTGCCGCAGTGGATCCAACCAGGTATACTAATGAAATATCGCGCCCACCGACAACATGATCATCGCATTCCTTTATTCCACGAGAAAAATATAAACCAATCGCAACAACAATTACCAGGTATACTGCCAGGCCAACATAAATCCAGTGTGCGATATCACCAAAAATAGCAACATCTTCCAAACTGCCTCTCCTCCTTCACTTTTTTGAATATATACCCGCACTGTTATTTTTAATATACTCCTCCTGAGAAGTCTTGACAATATAAAAAACCCGGCCGCAGCCGGGTTTTGCCGGTAATCTATTACTTATCTGCTAATTTAAGCTTCTTTATCTTTGGACCAGAAGAAAAGAGGCTTTCCTTCCATGCTTTCCCCTGAGGCTGTTTTCATTTGTTTGGGAGGATCACTTTGTTGAGTCTTGAGGGAAACCACAACCAGGGTTATAACGCAAACCACAGCAGCCGGGATGGTAGCAAAAAACAGGGCATCCCAGATACCTTCATCAACCCAGTACCATTTTTCAAAATCAACCATGTACCAGTTTGCTTCAATGGTGTGGGGCAGCGCAGCTGCAAAACCGATTGCCCAGGCAATAACACCGGCAAACCAGGAAGCAACGGCACCCTTAAGGTTAGCCTTCTTCCAGAAAAGACCGGCAATAAAAGCAGGAACTACCGTGGGCAAGCCAATACAACCGGCAAAAACAATCAGTTTATATAATGAGGGAAAAGCAATTGCAATAATCATGCAGATAACAGCAGTTACAGGTATGGCTATACGAACCGCTTTAAGGGTATCAACAGTTGTTGCCTTTGGTTTGAAATAGCGATATAAGTTATGACCTAGCAGGGTGGAATTAATCAATACACTATCGCCGGCGGTAGATATAATCGCCCCGGCCAGCATAACAATGAAGAATACAGCAAACCAATCGGGCATGAAGTTCTGGGCAGCCCAGATTAAAACATGTTCATTATCAACCGGGCTGGCAATTCTGAATCCGTGGGTAAAAATAGCAATACCGATTAAAACAGGTATCATGGCAATACCGAGATAAAGAACACCTGCACATATAAACCCTCCGGAAGCCGTTTTAGCCGTCCGGGCTGCCAGCGCACGCTGCATCAAAATGGCACAGCTTAAATCGCCCAGGCCGACCCCGAGCCAGGCGGCAAGATATGAAATAAAACCGAACAGACCGACATAATAAAGGAATCCCCGCGAGCCTGAAACCGGCCACAGGGCAAAGGGGGGCAAACCGTCCCAAACCCGGGCATTACTGACAAAATAGTCCCATCCGCCAATACCCTTAATCACAGCCGGCAACAGCAACACAAGAGCGGCGATAATTAATACGGTGTTCATTGTATCGAGGCGGGACAGGGCTTTTAAACCTCCGCTGTAAGTAATAACAATAATGGCAATAGTTCCTATAATAACCGAAACAGTAAAACTGAATCCGGTGGTGACCTGCACCAGGACACCGGCAGCGACCATTTGTCCGGCCAGCCAGGACATGGTTCCAATAATTTGGATGATCATATATAAGATACTCATTTTCTTTCCGTAACGGCTATCATAGAAATCAACAATCGAGGTGTACCCGGCCTGACGCATCCGGTATACAAAAAACAAACCGCTGAGAACCAGGGTCAGTGCCGGAGCCCATGGATCATAAATAGTCCCCTGGAACCCAAACATGTAAGCATAACCAGCGGCACCAAGAATTGCTCCGGCGCACAACCAGGTTGCCGCAGTAGAGCCAACCAGGTAAACAAAAGAAATATCGCGACCGCCAACAACGTGATCATCACATTCCTTTATTCCACGGGAAAAATAGAGACCAATCACAATAACTACAACTATATAAACCGCCAGGCCGATATAGATCCAGTTAGCAATATGGCCAAACATTGCTCCGTCTTCCATCAGTAGTTTAACCTCCCCTTTAAATAATATAATATTACTATCATTAATAAAACAAGCAACTATTATGCCAACAACACTATGACCGTTTGATTAGTTTAGCTAAATCGGTTTTCTGGCACATTTATTGCGAGTATATAATTATCGGCAAATATAAGGAAAGGGCGTTTTCCAGGATGCCATTTATCGAAAAGACATCTTTTACATAAACCACTGCTTTTTCTTTCTTTAATATCTAACTAATAAGAATCCAGCGATCATAATTCTCAAAAATAATAACTTAATGGCTTAAGTCTTAAAAAGATAACCTTACTTGAAAAGGGAGGGCAATAATGAAACTGGCTGTATTAGGATCAGGCGGAGTTGGCAGGGTAATAGCAAAAACTGTAGCTAAAACGGGCAGGTTCAAAGAAATAATTTGTGCCGATATTAGTGAAGAAACAGTTAATAACCTGCTTCTCACTATAAATAAAGAGAATTTCCATGGTACAGTTGTTGATGCTTCTGACTATGAACAGGTGAAAAAACTGGCCCTGAAGGTAGATGTTTTAGTGAATGCTGTAATACCACGGTTTAACCTGATTGTTATGAAAGCCTGCCTTGCCGGCCAATGCCATTACCTTGACCTGGCCTGCGATACAATCCTTGAGCTGCCCGGCAAAATTGATCTTTCTGAACAACTTGATCTTGATCAGCATTTTTCCGACGCAGGGCTGCTTGCCCTTTGCGGGATTGGTATTGACCCGGGCTGTACAAATATTTTTGCCCGTTATTTAGCTAATCAGATGGATGAGATTGAAGATATTCTGATTAGAGATGCCGATGTTTCCAGTGTGCAGGGGCACGATATAGCCTTATATTTCTCTCCGGACACATTCATTGATGAATGTATAACTGAAGCGCCACTTTTTTATGAAAATGGAATGTTCGTAATCAAGGAACCACTGGAAAAAATAGAGGATTTTACCTTTCCCGACCCAATTGGCAAGGTGCCGGTTTATGCCATTTCACATGAAGAAGCCTGGACAATACCACGCTTTATAAAGAAAAACCGGTTGAAGAAATGCAATTTTGGTTACGCTCTTCCGGGTGAAATGGTAAATATACTTAAAGTGCTTAAAACTCTCGGGCTGGACAGTGAAAAACCCCTTAATATTAAAGGGAATAAGGTTGCTCCCCGCGATGTGGTTATCGAGCTGCTGCCAAAACCGGCAGAACTGGCCGGCAAAATAAAAGGGAATATATGCGTGGGCACCCTCGTTCGGGGCTTTAAAAATGGCCGGAAAAAAGAACTATTCATGTATAACCGGATCAGTCATGAAACGGCCTATCATTCAATGCAGGAACAGGGAACATCTTACCAGACAGGAATTCCTGCCGCCCTGGCTGCCGACCTCCTTGCTGAAGGAGTAATTAAAACAAGAGGTGCTGTTACACCCGAAGCCTTAGATCCAGAGCCTTTTATTAAAAACCTGCCACGATACGGACTTGAAATAGAAATTGAAGAACGTCTTTAATATTTGAGCTGATGCTGAGCCATTGCTCCAAACATGGAACGATCAAAAAAGCCGGAGAACAAATTTGCTCTCCGGCTTTCTGTAAATTATTCTAACTTATTATTACTCCATTATTTCCTCAAATTCTTCAAGCTCGGGAACTGGGTAGTCAATACCGAGAAGGAATGAAATTTCCCCGTCAGAATTGTAGACCGGGGCAAATGCGGACTTCTGCAGACCATAACCGTAATCATCCATCCAGGTGGTTTTAGCAACCTGAGGTTCACCGGTGGCATAGGCATCAACCGTCCAGGGTTCCTTTTCATATTCGGTACCATAAGGATCCATATCTTGTGGTTCCGCACCGTCAACAATAATCAGGTTATAGTCTCCTCCACCATCAACAAAGCTGTATAAGTAAGTTGCGCCAACTTCGTTCATC
Source organism: uncultured Syntrophomonadaceae bacterium (assembly GCA_964390725.1). Taxonomy (GTDB): domain Bacteria; phylum Bacillota; class Dethiobacteria; order DTU022; family DTU022; genus JAABTH01. The sequence goes on from CAYMIW010000033.1 coordinate 17,506, forward strand.
CACTGGTGGAAAAGATCATAAAGCTCATCATGTTCAGGGCCCTGCCTATTTCCATTGGCTACAACAACATCATGTAAATCACCATAATAACCGTCACCCTCATTAAGCCTGTCACCCAGCTCGGTTACAATAGCCAGGATATTATCCATTGCTTCCCTGTTTTCTGGAAAATCAAAATCTACTGAAGCATCTACATCACCGGAAGGTTGATCCTGCCCGCATCCAGCAACTAGGCCAACCAGGAGAAGGACAACAAGGAATAATATAGTTTTTTTCATTTTAGCATCCCCCTTTTATAAAACACTTTAAACTGTACTTTATTAAAAATCGTTCTTCGAACTTCAGTACCCTTTTGCACCAACCTCCTTTCAACCTGTTACCTGTTATTTATTAACCAAGCAACTATTATGCCAACATCTTCAATTTAGACAGCGACTTTAAGGAAGATTGGAGTGAGGCGATTGATAACCTGAAGCAGGCTATATTTTCACCGCCTGTAAAAAAGTTGATTCGGAATATGTAAGAAACAGTAGTTAATAACTAAACAGTAATATACTATCCAATAAATAAGAAAGGAAGGGAAGTAATTCTTAATAGTAAGAAAGAATATATTACTCTTCCCTCGTTTTATCCGAAAGGCCAAGTTCAGACAGCTTACGGTAAAGGGTAGCCCTGCTGATTTCAAGTTTTTCAGCAATCTCATTCTTACCCTCAAGTGAAGACCCATAGCGGTTTAAATAACCCTGCAGAATCATTTTTTCATACTCCCTAACCCTCTCTTTTAATGGTGCCCCAACCTTTACAGCCTGATCCTGACTGTTTTCTTTAACCCTTGGAGGTAGGCTGGGTAAGCTGATCTTATCGCCGGTAGCCATATTTACTGCATATTCAACAGCATTTTCAAGCTCTCTCACGTTGCCTGGCCATCCATAACAGAGCAGGCAATCCATTGCTTCCTGCTCTATACCGGAGAATACCTTATTAAGCATGGGCGCATATTTGGCCAGACATCGCTCAACCAGGGCCGGAATGTCTTCCCTGCGTTCTTTAAGCGGTGGGATGTGAAGAGGTATTACGCTCAGGCGGAAATAAAGATCTTTGCGAAAATTTCCATGCTGCATCATCTGTTCCAGATCACGGTTTGATGCAGCAATTATCCTGACATCAACGGGAATTTTTTTTGAACCACCAACCCTTTCAACTTCCCTGTTTTGCAGTACATGAAGCAGCTTAACCTGGAGATGCAGGGGCATTTCCCCAATTTCATCAAGAAATATTGTGCCATCACTGGCCAGCTCAAATTTACCGGACTTTCCTTCTTTCCTGGCTCCGGTAAATGCCCCGCCTTCATAACCGAAAAGCTCGCTTTCAAGCAATGTTTCTGGAATAGCACCACAATTAACACTGATAAAAGGCCCTTCATGCCTTGAACTGGCCTGGTGTATGGCCCGGGCAAAAATCTCTTTTCCTGTACCACTTTCCCCGGTGATTAATACAGTTGAATTGCCACCAGCTACTTTTAAAGCCTGTTCTTTTACATTCTTGATAACAATACTTTCCCCGATAATATCTTCAAAAGTATAATCCATAACAGTTGAGCTCAGATCATAGATTAGCCTACGGGCTTCTGAGATATCCCGGAATGAAATAACTGCTCCTTCCGGTTTTTCTCTTCCTGATATCGGCCTCACCGAAACGATGAAATGCATGCCCCGCCTACCCTTAGTTTGATATATTTCCTCTTTCTCGATATACTCTTTTCCTGTTTTCAAAACCTGCAGGGCCGGGGTTCCGGGCCAAAAATCTTCCAGGGTTTTACCAATTATTTCACATCGGTTCAGTTTAAGCAGCTTCTCAGCTGTAGTGTTGCAGTGTGTAACCACACCATCGGCATTAATTGCCAGGGCACCCTCGTGAATTGTTTCAAGAATAGCTGTAAGCTCATTAGAGAGAACCGTCAAGCGTTCTACCGCTTCACTTTCCGATACCTTGGCGGCCAGAAAACGGCTGAGATGCTGGAGAAAAGATAGGATTGCTTCAGTTTTGGATAATAATATTTTTTTTTGAACAGGGCTGAAGGCAACCAGGCCGATTACACCGATAATCGAATTATCCATAATAATAGGCGAACATATTTCAGCCAGTTCTTTGGTCGTTCCCTCCCTTGAAGAGGGATCATATTCGGGGTCGCTAATCGGATCTGTAACCACAAAAGATTTGCCACTGCGCAGGGTTCTGGCATAAAGATAATCACTGTCCAGCAAACCCATTTCTTCTTTTTGCCCTATTCTCTCGGTATAAAAACCGCTGCCCGCCACAACTGTTAAATCCTGGTCGACTATTTCAACTTCAACTGAAAGAGCTGCAGCTATAGCTTCAGCCAAATCCTGGACCATAGATTGAATATAGAGTAATCCCGGCATTACTAACCCTTCTTTTTCTGTTCGGATGATCTTCTTTTTGTAGTAATTCTTCAACCTGCCCCGATAACCTTCCTGATAAACCTGCTTTTCAGATAAAAATCTCAATATCGAGAATGACCGGCTGACCATGAAAATACAACGAGGCTATCTGCAAAGTAAAAAAGTAGCGACAATTATGCCTGAACAACCCTCGGAATTCCGAGACCTAATTCTGGGTTTGTTTGGCATTACTTTTGCATATTATAAAGCAGACTACTGCAGAGTTATTTTGCAGAGTATCGAATCTAACACGGGAGGACATGGTAGTGACCTTCTGTCTCGAGCCAGTTTTAGCTTACACCAATAAGGCGTTCGAACTTTTATGCCGGGAAGAACTATCCAAACCGGCACTGGACCGGCTAGCCTGTGACCTCCCGGAAAACATTTCCGATCTATTTTACCCCGGTTTCCCTGACCACCGACACATCCCGCCTGACAGGAATTATTCCCATACCAGGGATAGTAATCCGGGGCAAGAAGATGAAGCCCTGCTAAATTGCAATTATTTAGACTGCAGCGGTGGTTACGGCTCTTATAATCCGGGTCAGAGTTCTGGCAGGGTTAAAGAATTTGTTCAGAAACAGCTCAACAGCCACCCCCTGTGCAACCAGGTATACTCCAAACTCCATGCAACCATGCTTTCAAAAATTTTAAACATGATTACTCCAGCCGATTTAAATCATATTATAATAACGGCCACAGGTACTGAAGCAGTTGAAAATGGATTAAATCTGGCCCGAATCTGTACTGGTAGAAACACCATTATTTCAGCTGCCGGCAGTACTCATGGCAGTAATCTAAGGTTGTTAAACTTGAACGGCAAGATAAATCATCGACAGAAAGGCTATTCATTAAACCCAAACTTCCATTATGTTCCATATGGTGATGCTGATATCCTGACTAAAATAATGCAATGTGCCCATAATGAAGGAAATGATGTTGCGGCTGTTATTCTTGAACCGTTTCAGTCGGAAACGGGGGCTGTGATACCTGGAGATGATTACCTGGCCCAGGCAAGTGAACTGTGCAATTACTACAGCACCCAGTTAATAATAGACGAAACCGGTATTGAGATGGGAAGAACTGGCAAAATTTTTGCCTTCGAACATTTTGGAATCACCCCTGACATACTCTGTCTGGGCAAGGCATTGGGTGGAGGGATATTACCACTGGGCGCCTTGATAACTTCAGATAAACCCTGGGCCTTACAGACTAACACCCCGGCTTATAATCAATCTTCACTGACAACTGCCCCCTTCTCCTGCGCAGCTGCAATTACAGCAATGAAAGTTTTATTCGACGAAGGATTAATAGAACGATCTGACGAAAAAGGTAATTATATTTTGCCCCTGCTGAAGCGAATTGCCTGCAAATACCCGGTCATAAAGGAAATTCGGGGCAAAGGGCTGTTGTTAGGATTGGAATTTAAAAAAGAACGATATGCTTTAGCTTTAACCGAGAATCTCCTGAAAAACAGGATAATTATCACGACTGCCTTAAATAACCGGTCAGCTATTAAGATAGAACCCCCGTTAACCGTTAGTATTGAGCAGATAGACCATCTCCTGGAAATACTGGAGAAAGAAATAAAAAGAATTTCATATCATCAATAACTTATAGTTAACTACTGAAAGGAGTGGATAATGCTTGAAAGCTTTGAGATTTAATGCAAAAAAGTGTATCGGCTGTAAGCTCTGCCACCTGGCCTGCAGCGCCCAGAATGAAGAAGTTTTTAACCCGCGCCTGGCCCGGCTCGTTGTATCTTCCTATTATGATCGCGACGGGTTGGTTGTGGAAGGCCAGGTCTGTGATCTCTGCTTAGAATGCGTTGAGGCATGTCCGGTTGATGCTATTGTAGTTAATAACGGGCGCCTGAGCTTCCTGGAGGATACATGCACAGACTGCGGACTCTGTGTGGACATATGTCCCAACCAGGTGATCATTAAAAAGGAGCAGGGAATAGGAATTTGCGTTCAATGCCGCAGTTGTGCCAACTGGTGCCCAACTGGAGCGCTGACCTTCGAGGAGGTAGATAAACAATGACCTATACCGGTACTGTTTTAAGAGTAAACCTCAGCACCGGCAAAACTGCTAAAGAGCCCTTAAATAAAGAGTGGGCCCGCAATTATTTAGGTGGAAAAGGTTTAAGTATTAAATATTTATATGAAGAACTGAAAGCGGGAACCGATCCCCTTTCGCCAGAAAACAAGCTAATCCTGATGACCGGGCCAACTACCGGCACTATAGTGCCAAATTCAGGCAAGTTGGCCATTGCAGCCAAATCGCCGGCAACAGGTACCATACTTGATTGTTCTATTGGAGGGCATTTTGCCCCGGAACTAAAATATGCCGGTTATGATGCAGTTATAATAGAAGGTAAGGCAAAAGCACCTGTCTACCTTTTCATCGAGGACGACCTGGTTGAACTGCGCAGCGCCCGGGAATTGTGGGGAAAGGGCGCTCATGAAACCGAGCATATAATTGCCGAAACCCTGGGGGATGTTATCACCATGGCCATCGGTCCGGCCGGTGAAAATCTTCTGCCCATGGCCTGTATCAGTTCGGAGCTGTATCGGCAGGCAGGACGTGGTGGGATCGGGGCAGTGATGGGCAGTAAGAATTTAAAAGCAATAGCTGTTTGGGGAAGCGGTGGCATAGAGATTCCCAATATCAGAAAATTCTCCGCTGCCATGAATAAAATTAAACGTGAAGATACAATGACTGACGATAACATGTGGGCATACAGTGATGGCACACCAATGATTGTCGATTTAAGCCAATCAACAGGCATCCTGCCAACCCGTAATTTCCAGGATGGTGCTTTCCCGGAATATAAAAAAATCAACTCGGAGGCAGTAAAAAATACCCTGAAAGCAAAAAAAGCTTGCTTTGCCTGCCCCCTGGCCTGCAGTAACTATGTTAAAAAAGGTCAGGCCGAGGTTGAGGGGCCGGAGTATGAAACCCTGGCTCTCTGTGGTTCAAACTGCGGTATCAGTGATCTTGAGGCAATCATTGAATTCAATCGTCTTTGCGACGACTTCTGCCTCGATACAATATCAGCTGGTAATACAGTGGGTTTTGCCATGGAGCTAACCGAAAAGGGCGTCTACGATTTTGGCATCAGCTTTGGCGATGTAGATAACTTCCTCAAAATGCCCGGCCTGATAGCCAGAAGAGAAGGCGTTGGTGCAGACCTGGCCGAAGGTGTCAGGGCAATGGCTGAAAAATTCGGCGGTAAAAATTATGCCATGCAGGTCAAGGGTCTGGAAATCCCCGGTTATGATCCCCGCGGTTCCTGGTCCATGGGGCTGGCTTACGGTACCGCAGACCGTGGGGCCTGTCACATGAGAGCATGGCCCGCAGCAGTTGAGGCCTTCGGTGATATAGATCCATTCACCGCCGAGGGCAAAGCTGAACTGGTGATTGGTATGCAGGATGATAACTCGGTTAAATTCTCCGCTATTTTTTGCGATTTCTGGGCTCTGAGCACAGAGAGGATGGCAGAAATATTAACAGTACTTCTGGAGCGCAAAATTGAGGCTGCCGAGCTGACAACAATCGGCGAACGTATTAATAATCTTGCCCGTCTCTTTAATGAAAGAGAAGGATTCACCAGAAAAGATGACGACCTGCCTGACCGGATTTTTAATGAAAAATTGGCAACAGGTTTTACTGCAGGCAAGCTATTGCCAAAAGATGATTATGAAATAATGCTTGGTGAATATTACCGCTTGCGCGGTTGGGATGAAAACGGTATTATTTCAGATCAGAAGAAGAAAGAGCTGCAACTGTAAGCAAAACAGTGAGGAGGCGGAATAATTGGAAATAACTCTTATTTTAAGAGGGCCCCTGAAAAGGTATGCTGACAACAAAGGTTCAGTTACTGTACCAGTGGGCAGCGAAAAGACCCGGCTGGCAGATATAGTCAACCAACTGGGGATACCCGCCTCTTCTATTTCCTTTATCCAGGTAAACGGTAACAAGTCAGATCTTGAAGCATTAGTCAGGGGAGGTGAAGAAGTAGTGGTAAACCCCCGGGTTGCCGGTGGTTGAGCCAGATTAAATAAATTAAACAATGCTTCACAATTCTTTTACCGGGAGGACTGACTAGATGGAAGGTAGTATTTTACAAGTATTCTCAACGGCTAACTGGATTCTTCTTTTCCTTGGTATTTATATGCTTGTTATTATATTCCTCGGCGTTTTTTACAGCCGTCGTGTCCATGAAGCAGATGATCTCTGTGTCGCAGGCAGAAGCCTGAACTTCATTTTTATGGTTCCTTCAATTATTGCCACATGGATTTGTGCCGGTGCCATGATGGGAGCAGCAGGTTATGCCCTTTTATATGGCATGCAGGGAATTATATTCGATCCCTGGGCTCCGGCCCTATGTATGGTAATCATCGGTATCTTTTTTGCTTTCCGCATGAGAAAAGCCAAGTACACAACTGTAACCGACTTTTTTAATCACCGCTTTGGACATTTAAGCGGGATGCTTTATACTATTATCCAGATTTTATCAGCTATTGCCTGGCTTGGCGGACAGCTCGTAGCCCTGGGTATTATAGTTTACCTTACCACCGGGTTTAATATGACTACCGCCGTAATTATTGCTACTCTGGCCATAATCATTGTTACAGCGTTCGGTGGCCTCTGGGCTCTTTCCAGGATTGACATGATTGGCTTTATCCTGATCATTGTTGGTCTGTTGGTCCTATTGCCAGCAGCCCTCGGAGAAGTTGGCGGTTTAAGTTCCCTGATTGCCAACGGCGAAAACTGGGCCGAATTGCCAACCTGGTCTATGAAAATTGAAAGTGAAGCTGATGGGGGTTACCTGGGTTATGTTGGTTTATTGGCCGTGCTGCTCTATATCTCTGCCTGGACGACCCTGTCAATCGGCGATGTACCCAGCCAGGTTCTGATGCAGAGAGCCCTGGCTGCCAAGGATGAAAAAACTGCTGTAGCCGGTTTCCTGACCAGCGGGGTGCTTTATCTGACAATCGGTATGATCCCGGTTCTAATTGGTATTGCGGTATTTACTACCGGGGCTATGGATGCAGTAATGGAAATTGAAACGCAGGCAGAAAATGTGTTGCCCTGGGCTGCTTACAACTACCTGCCTCCCTGGGCCAGTATACTCTTTATTGTATCCCTGGCTGCGGCAATTGTCAGCACCTCCGGTGACAATGTGTTGATCGTATCCACCCTGGTCGGACACAATATTTACCGCAACATAAAGCCGCAGGCTACCAGCAAACAGGTTTTAACCGTTATCAGGATATTTATCCCGATTACGGCGCTGCTGGCCATGTCAATAGCACTCTATTTTGAGACAGTATATAAGTTAATTGTTCTATCGGGAGGTATTCAGCTGGCAACCATTGGCGGAGCCTACATAATCGGCATGTTCTGGAAAAAAGCAAATACTGCCGGGGCTGTCAGCTCTTTCTTCACCGGACTGGTTTCATGGATTGTGCTATTCTGGTTCTGGGCAATGCCGGCGACGGACTTTTTCGAAGAAGATGCTATCTTTATTGCCATGGTCCCGGCTTTCATAATCAGCTTCTTAACGTTGATCATTGTATCGCTGGTAACCCAGAAAAAATATCCTCCGAAACCGATGCTTTCACAGGACGGAGAAGATATGACCAATATACCCAAGTTTTTCTGGCAAAAAACATCTTAACCTATGAATCAATAACCGGCTCCGGCTTTCACTGGAGCCGGTTATTGAAATAATGTAAAGCACGGAGGGATATACTTGAAACTCTTAATAATCGGATCGGGCGGTGTCGGACAATCCGCAGCAATGATTATAAAAAGGGCGGGTGAAGAAGGCCGTTGGGCTGAAAAAGTTGTTCTATCCGACTTTAATTTTGCCAGAGCCGAGGAGGTAGTAGCCCTGTGCAACGATCCACGTTTCGTCCCCGAACAGATCGATGCCGGTAATGCTGATCAGATCAAGGATCTGGTTAAAAAGCACGATATCAATTTTATTATGAACGCAGTGGAACCAGTCTTCAATGAAAATATATTCGACATCTGCCTGGAATGTGGAGTCAACTACCTTGACTGTGCCATGACCCTCTCCAAACGTCACCCGGACAAACCTTTTGAGAAAGTTAATGTTAAGTTAGGTGACTACCAGTTTGCCAAACATGAGGAATGGGAGAAAGCCGGTTTAACCGCAATAGTCGGTTCGGGAGTTGAGCCGGGCATGGCTGATGTTTTTGCAAGCTACGCGGCTAAGCACCTTTTTGACACCATCGACGAGATTAATGTACGTGATGGCGACAACTATGAAATACCCGGTTACGAAGGTGTCGCCTTCGGGTTTTCAATCTGGACAACTATTGAAGAATGCCTTAATCCTCCTGTTATCTGGGAAAAAGATAAAGGATGGTTCTGCACCAATGTCTTCTCTGAACCGGAAATATTTTCTTTCCCCGGGGGAATCGGCGATATAGAAGTTATTAATGTTGAGCATGAAGAAGTTATGCTGGTGCCGAGAGTTATTGATTGTAACAGAGTAACTTTCAAATATGGTGTCCCGCGAGAGATGAGGGAACTGCTTCTAAACTTGCAGCAGTGCGGTATGGACAATGCTACGAGAAAAATAAAAGTTGGAGATAGCGAGATTACCCCCCGCGATTTTTTGGTTAAAGTTGTACCGAATCCCCTCGAACTGGCACCCAAAATGGTTGGCCAGGGCTGTGCCGGAACCTGGGTAACCGGTACCAAGGATGGATTAAAGCGTTCAGTTTACCTCTACCAGATTGCCAATAACCAGGATTGCTATAAAAAGTTCGGCACGAATTCTGTTGTGGCCCAAACCGCTTTTACACCGGTAATTATGCTGGAGCTGTTCGATAAGGGGATTTGGAACCTTAAAGGCGTTCATGGACCTGAATCCTTCGACCCCGATCCTTATATTGAAAGAATGGCCAAGTATGAGTTTCCTGGTGGAATACAGGAAAAGGATTCCGAATATGCTGAAAAGCTAAATGCTGAAAAATTAATTGTTCACGGGTGAGAAAACAAATAGGCCGTAGCATTCATAAAACTGCTTCGGCCTATTTATTTATAAATACAACTCAAAATTATTTACTTTTCTTTACTCTGTAGTTCCATTGGCTTATCGCAGCAGACCAGTGTTCCCACACCTTCCTGCACGACTTTAACTACATTTGAGCAAACCTGGCAGTTGTAAACCTGTTCTTTCTTAGTTGCCATCGATATAATCTCCTTTTGCCTTTTTTCAGGCAGCGATTATACTAACAGCTGCTGCAATCTCCGCAACTGCTTCCTGCACCGGGATCGGTAATGGAGAAACCACCCCGCGGTCCGTCATGGTAATCAATAGACTTGCCATCAAGAAAATGTGAAATATCTTTGGCAAAAACAAATTTTAATCCTTCCATTTCCTGGGTAACATCGCTATCTTCCTGAACCGACTCATCCAGAGTCAGGCCATACCTTGGTCCACCTCAGCCAACGCCGCTTACATAGATCCTGATATAAGCGCTATCTTTATTTTCCTCACTTAAAAACTCTTTAAACTTATCTCTTGCAGTTGTGCTCAAATTAAAGTTAAGCATACTTTAACCTCCCAAAATAAACGGATAGCCTGTAGCAAATTCCGTTCTAATGTTATAAGAAGAGAACCTCTACTACTTTTGCCGCTTCATCACTTAAAACCCGGTAATAAACCTCAGTCCCCCTGCGTTCTCCACCAATTATTCCCATATCTCGGAGACGTCCCAAGTGCTGAGACACTGTCGACTGTGATAGCTGAAGGCAGTTCTGCATAGATGATACATTACAGCAATTTTTCTTAATCAATTCTCTTACGATGCAAAGTCTGACAGGGTTTGATAAAGCTTTTAGCAGTGAAGCTTTTTCTATGATCATGGTCATATCATCGGCAACAGACATTACAGGTTACCCTCCTTGAATATTATTATATCATAATATTATAATCCTGCAAGGGGTAGTTTCCTTATTCAGAATATCGGCTGCTTTACAGTTCAAGCAAACATCCCTCATATGCTCCAAGCAAGATTGAAGGCCCGGTTAAACCAGCCGTGCGCCCGTGATTTGTTGAGGCTACCAGCGAAGCCTTGTTTGAAAAATGATCAATCATCACTTTCTTTTCATCTGCGGAAAAATTCAGGATCACCAGTAATCTCTGGCGCTCCGTGGCACGTATATATACTAAACAATCAGGTGGAACCTGATCCACCCGGGAATGATAGCTGCCCTCAAGCAGGGCCGGCATATTCTTCCTGATTGTAATCAATCTACGAGTCAGGTTCAGTAATGAAGCGGGATCGTTCTGCTGCGTTCTAACGTTATATTTTTCATGTTCAGGACCAACCGGCAGCCAGGGTTCTGCAGCGGTGAAACCGCCATTTTTATCAGTGTTCCACTGCATCGGTGTTCTGCAACCGTCCCGGCCGCGATGAAACGGGTACCACTTAAGGCCAACGGGGTCTTTCAGCTCTTTCCTGGATAATTTAGCCTCTTTCATTCCCACCTCTTCTCCATAATATATGAAAGGCGTCCCTCTCAAGGTTAAAAGGAGCATCATCAGCAAACGGGCCTTCCGGTCACCCTGACCATCATTGTTATATCGGCTAATCGCCCTCGTAACATCGTGGTTGCTCAGGGTATAAGCCGGCCACGCCCCTTCAGGTAAGGCTTTTTCCCAAAGATCTATACAGCGTCTGAACGAACGGGCTTTAAAACGGCAGTGCAGCAGTTCAAAATAAAAATTCATATGCAGTTCATCATTTTTTTGACCGTAATATGAGGCAATCAAGGCCGGGTCATCGGCAACAATTTCTCCGATACTTGTTTTGGCCGGATATGAATCAAATATTTGACGGAAACCTTTTAAAACATTATGAGTTTCCTGCTGATGCTGGTTATATCTCCGCACCTGTAATTCTGGCAGGGAAAATAATTTCATAACGTTTGAGATCATTAACCTGTCAATAAAACGCAGCCCCCGGCTCTTCTTTTTGGGAAAATAGAATGGCGGGTTGTTGCGAAACTGCTTGTCTTTGCAGTAAATATGGGCCACGTCAAGCCTGAAACCGTCAACTCCGCGATCCAGCCAGAAACGGATCACATCAGCAATGGCTTCTCTTACTTCGGGGTTTTCCCAGTTTAGATCGGGCTGCTCATTAAGAAAAGAATGGAGATAATACTGGCCGGTAACTTCGTCTTTGCTCCAGGCCGATCCGAAAAAATTATTACGCCAGTTGTTCGGCGGTTTTTTCCCATTCTTTTTACCATCTTTCCAAACATACCATTCCCGCCTGGGGTTATCAAGTGATGAACGCGATTCCTGAAACCAGGGGTGATCAATGGAGGTATGATTCACCACCAGATCAAGAATAACCATGATATTTCTTTTGTGCGCCTGCTCAAGCAATTGATCAAAATCTTCAAGAGTTCCGTAACGGGAATCAATATCACAAAAATCAGCAATATCATATCCATAATCGCGGTCTGGGCTTTTAAAAAAAGGGCTGAACCAGATTGCATCAATGCCAAGTGAATCAGGGGTGTTATCATTAAGGTAATCGAGCTTGTATATTATTCCTTTCAGATCACCAATACCATCATCATTACTGTCCATAAAGCTACGGGGATAAATCTGATAAAAAACTGCTCTTTTCCACCAGTTATTTCCTTTATTAATCCGTGCTGTAAGATCCATAAGTAAAATAAATCATCCTCTCAATTATTAAATCATTATCATGAAGCCTTAATCAGTGTAACAATATCCTCTCAGCTGCCTGGAGAGGTTCAATTTTGCTCCAATCTTTTTTACGATACATGATAAACAACAGCAGTGAACTTACAGCGTATTGCAGGGCAGTTACCCACCAGATATAAACAATACCCAGCTGCAGAACATAAACCACCAGGTATATAAGGGGCAGGCGGACAAAAAGATTACTGTAAAGTCCAACCCGAAATGGTCCTTTTGTATCTCCTGTTCCTTTCAGCGCCCCGGAAAAAACCATTGTTAATGCAATAAACGGCTGTTCAACCGCAGCTATCTGCAGACAGAGAACCCCCAACTTTAAAACTTCAGGGTCGGGCGGGTCAAATAGCCTCATTACCAGGTATGGAAAAAAGAAAAATACCAAACCAAACATGCTCATTAAGACAGTTCCCAGGGCAACTGCCCAGTATCCTGTTTCACGAGCCTGCTTGATAAAACCTGCCCCGATTCTCTGTCCAACCAGGGTTGTTGCCGCTATTGCAAATGCCTGGCCGGGCATAAATGAAAATGCTTCTGCCGCAATAGCTGCGGCATTGGCCGCAAAAGCGACAGGGCCCAGGGTTGTGATCCAGCTCGAGGTAATCATACGACTCCCCCCATGAGTCAGTTCTTCTGCACCGGCAGGGATACTGAGCCTAAGCACCTGCCTGATCACTGCTTTGTCCAGGGGAATAATCGCTTTCAGGTTAAAGGGCAAAATGCCCTTCTGTAAAAACAGGTAACCAATTGACAAAACAAGAGCAATCAACTGGGCTGAACCGGTTGCCAGGGCAGCCCCTTGAACCCCCAGGGCTGGGAAGCCAAAATTGCCGAATATGAGCAGGTAGTCACCCAGGGCATTATAGGTATTGGCTATCAAGGCAATAATCATTGGCACCCTGGTATTACCGACTCCACGAATGATCCCGCTGGCAACATAGAGGGGTAACAGGGCAAAACCGCCGCTGACCAGGGCGTAATAGAAATAGTCTTCAGTTAACTTTACAGTAATGGAATCGCTGATGATCCAGCCAAAAAAATGGCTGTAAACTATTATTCCAACCACCAGAAATACTATCGCAAGCAGAATACTGATAACCAGAGCCTGCCCCCCGGTTTTTGCTGCTTTCTGCATGTTTTTTGCCCCGGTATAACGTGCTACCAAAGAATTCGTTCCAATACCAAGCGCGCCAAGAATGGTTAATGAGTTAAAAAGAACTATCGCACCGTACTCAACTGCTGTCGCTTCGCGGGCGCCCAACCTCATTACCATGGCCGTATCAAAAATCCAGATAAACGTATGTAAACCCATTTCCACCACTACCGGCCAGGCCAAAACCAGGATGCTCAGTACAGGTTTGAATTTCTTTTCGTTCTTAACCAAACCGGGTTCAGGTTGGATTTCCGATTTCTTTTTCAGCATATCTTTCACTTCCATAATGAAATTGCTCAAGCTTAACAGGGCAAACAAATCGAGAAGGAAATAACCCGGAGGAATAATCCCTTCTCGTAGGAATACTAATCATTTATGGCGGGAGTAGATGGGAATCGAACCCACCGCAGGGGGCTGCCCTGCCACTGGATTTGAAGTCCAGGAGCGCCACCAGGCCGCTAACTACTCCCATACAATTGCTATTATACATTTTTTTTACCCTGCTTGGAAGCAAAGATCTT
>CAYMIW010000034.1:0-30552 GCA_964390725.1 uncultured Syntrophomonadaceae bacterium
CCGTCTCCGTGATTACCGATGCTTCCAGCTCTCGCAAATCCTCACACCTCCATCTGGTTATTGTTTCCGCACTATACTATTTTTCTGCTTGCCCGTTAAAATTCCTGCCGCTTAGTTATAATATTTATTATAATTCTAAAATTTATTTTGAACAATATTAGTAATAAACAGATCCAGGCACCCGGGTCAGTCCTGATGATCATCCCTGTCAGACAGGCGTTCTTTTTCTATTAAGAATTCCCAGTCACGATCTACTTCTTCCTGAAGGATGCGCAGTCGATCCCGGTCGATATCCTTAAAACGGCGCTGCCGAATCAGGTAATCTTTCAGCAGGCTCTTTTTAATTCCCTCAATCCGGTTCAACTTCCAGCGGCAGCCATCCCTCACCTCGTATAGCGGAAATGCCCCGCTCGTAACGGCCAACCGGGACAGCAGAATAGTATCAGCCGCTTCCGTTCCCCACCCGGGAGGGCAGGGACATAAGATATGAATAAAGCGGAATCCCCTGATATCCCTGGCAGTTCTTATCTTCTGTTCCAGGTCCCCGGGGTAGGCTACCGTTGCTGTTGCTGCATAGGGAATACCGTGTGATGCCATGATCTGCATAATATCCTTTTTCTGCCCTACCTTGAAAAGGGGGTAAGGTGCCGTATTGGTCCTGGCCCCGAAGGGAGTGGCCGAACTGGTCTGCATTCCCGTATTCATATAAGCCTCGTTGTCGTAACAAACAAAGATCACATCTTCGTTGCGCTGGGCCGCTCCCGACATAGCCTGCAAACCAATATCGAAAGTGCCGCCATCGCCGGCCAGGATTACAACTGTTGTATCATACATACCCCGTGCATTCAGGCCATGCCGCAATCCGCTTCCCACGGCCCCGGCGCTGGGGAATGGGCAGTGTAAAACCGGGCATTTTAAGGTAGCCAGGGGTGGCGAAGCAGCAATGATGCTCCAGCAGGAAGCAGTCAGCGCTATGGCCAGGTTCGGACCGATAGCCCTGGTTAAATAACGGACTGCCAGGGCGGCTCCACAGCCGGGACAGGCGCTGTGCCCCTGGCAAATCATTTCTTCCTGCAGCAGTTTTTCTTCCTGTTTCAATAAATCCACCTCCCCCATTCCAGGTGATCAGCTTTGCCTGTAGCAACTTTCTCCAACATGACTGCGAGCAGCTTTTCATCCAGGTCAATTCCGCCGGCCAGGATTAGATCGTAGATTTCCGGTTTCTTTTTCAT
Source organism: uncultured Syntrophomonadaceae bacterium (assembly GCA_964390725.1). GTDB lineage: Bacteria > Bacillota > Dethiobacteria > DTU022 > DTU022 > JAABTH01. The sequence goes on from CAYMIW010000034.1 coordinate 1,233, forward strand.
GTTATAAAGGCCGGCTTTCAACTCCCGGGCAAATATTCCTCCTGCCCCTACCGAGCAGTTACGGTCGATAACAATCACTTTACCAATATTATTATCTTCCAGAAGCGAGCAGATTTCTACTGCCGGAAACGGGCGAAACATCTTTAATTTTATCAGCCCCACCGGTTCGATTACGGGTAAGAGCCAGTTTACAGTTTCTGCAACAGCGCCGGCAGCAAGGACTACCGTATCGGCTCCAGCAGGAATATAAGCATCAATTACACCATAGCAGCGGCCAAACAAATCATTGAAATGCTCATTTATCGTTTCAAATTCACCAAAAGCCTGCATCATTGCCAGGTGCCTTCTTCGCACCAGTTCATGGTACTGCTCACCGGAAACTATCCCGTGAATGTTCAGCTGCGTTAGCGCTCTCACCTGGGCTTCAAAAGCGGGCGGGCCGATAAACTCCCTTACTTTTTCCGGATCCGGCACATCCACTGCTTCATAAGTATGTGAAATGTAAAACCCGTCAAATACAACCATGCAGGGTAAGAGCAGTTCTTCACTCAGCCTGTAGGCCTGTAATACAGTGTCAAATACTTCCTGCGCCCCCGAACAATAAAGCTGCATCCACCCGGTGTCTCTCTGGCTGAGACTGTCTCCCTGGTCCGGATCCAGACACCATGGTGCACCAATGCAGCGGTTAACGTTAACCATGACAATAGGCAGCCTGGCTCCGCTGCACCAGTGAATCATTTCATGCATATAGGCCAACCCGTGTGAAGCTGTAGCGGTAAAAACTCTGGCTCCGGCTGCCGCCGCGCCATTGCAGCAGGCCAGGGCTGAATATTCTGACTCCACACTGACAAAATCAGCACCCAGGCTGCCAAGAGCATCGAAACTGGCCAGCGTTTCAACTATTGCAGTCTGGGGTGTAATCGGGTAAGCAGCAACCAGGTCTACCCCGACTCGCTGTACCGCTAATGCCGCTGCCTGACTTCCGCTGATAAATTCATAACTCACCAGCGCCTCCCTCCTTCCATGAGCAAGGCCCGTGCCGGGCACTCAGTAACACATATACCACAGCCTTTACAATAGTCGAGATTAAGCTCAAAACGGCCGTTCATTGTGTTAACTGCCAGGTCGGGACAGAAGGTATAGCAAACACCACAGGAGTTACAGCTGCCGCAACCGAGGCACCTTTCGGCTTCTTGCCGGGGATCCTCCTGTCGTCCGCATTTCTGCAAAACCCCGGCCGCAGCAAGGTTAAGTTGTTCAAACGTTACTGCTTTATTGCTGATTTTTTCCGGATCCTGTCCCGAAACCCCCTCCAATTGCCCGATAATAGCTTCAGCGGCAACCCTTCCGGTCCGAATCGCCTCAGGAACGTTGGCCGGCCCTCCAGTGAGGTCGCCGCCCGCTAAAACTACACCCGGTGTTTTCATAACACCCAGGGCGGTATAATCCGGTTCGTGTCCCAGGGCGGTAATAATTGTATCGCATTCCAGGCTGCCTTTTTGTTTCGGATCAACAACCAGCTCTCCAGCTGCACTTCTGCTGTGATTAAAATCAATAGAGCAGGCCCGGCCTTCATTGACCTTAATTTCACGCGGTGCTGCATTAAAGATCAGGTTAACTCCTTCCTCTTCAGCAGCAGCAACCTCACGTTGATCAGCCGGCATTTCTTCCCTGCTGCGCCGATAAAGCAAGGTAACCCCTGATACATCGGGCAGGCGCAGCGCACTCCTGGCACTGTCAATAGCGGCATTGCCCCCGCCGATTACCACAACCATGCCCTTGACATTTTTTACAGCGTTCCGGTTACAGTTTTCCAAAAACTCAAGGGCAGCCCTGACCCCATCAGCCTCCTCACCGGGTATCTGTGCTTTGCGTGGCACCCAGGCTCCAATAGCTAAAAATATCCTGTCATGAACCCCGTAGAGATCTTCAAGGGTAAAATCACGACCGAGAGCCGAGTTCAACACAAAACTAACGCCATCTTCCCTGAGCATTTCCGCTTCCCGCCTGACTACTTCCTCCGGTAACCTGTAGCGGGGAATACCCAGGGCAGGAACTCCCCCGATTGAAGCGCTTTTCTCGTATACAGTCAGTTCGTAACCAGCCTTGTTCAGGTAATATGCGCAGCTCAGGCCTGCAGGCCCTGCTCCCACTACGGCAACCTTTCCCCTGGCTGGTTTTTTTTTATTTAACGGACGGTAGTTCTTTTCTCTCCAACGGCCGATCGCTTTTTCAAGACCCGGAATATCAATTTCCTGATCAATTTGTCTCCTGTTGCAGTTTATGGTGCAGGGGTTAAAACAAACATGACCGGTCAGGGCAGGAAAGGGATTTGTTTTACTGAGAATTTCCCAGGCCCCGGCCCAATCGTCCCTTTTGACCGCGTCCAGCCAGTTCGGTATAGACGAACCAAGGGGGCAATCCTGCCTGCAGGGAGAAAGACCATCAATCTTCACCGGTGTTACAAAACGCCACTCCCCGGTTTTAATTACCGACACTGCTTCACTGCCGCAGCTGTAACCTGGTGTATTATTAATACTGATCAGCGTCAAGGCACTTCACCTCCCTCACCTGTTCATATCCCTGCCCTGCAGCTTCCAGGTTGGATTCCAGGCTGGCAGTCATTTTTTTTCTTACAGATTTCACCAGGTTATCCAGTTGAACCTGCCCGCTAACCCTGGCCATTGCCCCCAGCATAACTGTATTTACCAGGGGGATTCCACCACTGGTTAAACCGTACTGCCAGGCAATTTCACCGGCATCTACATAAAAAAGCCGGGCTTTTTTCTCCTCCAGCCCGGCCCTTAATAGATCAGTGAATTCATCGATCCGGCTGCTGCTGCAATTCAGCAGGACCGCTCCCCGCCTGTTTAAACCATCCAGCATGGTATTTTGTTCCACACTTGCATCAAAAACAACAACATAATCCGGGTGGTATACCCTGCTGCGAGGCATCAGCTTATTTTTACCGGTACGGATAAACGAGGTTACCGGAGCACCCCGCCGTTCTGCCCCAAAAAGAGAAAATGCCCTGGCATACAAGCCTCCGTAGAAAACCGCTTCAGCGAAAATCGCTGATGCTATCACTATTCCCTGGCCGCCTCGTCCGTGTAGCCTGAATTCGGTAAGGTCGTGATCCATGCAGCCACCTCACTCTCGTGGTTTATTCTCACTTAATTTTAGATGCAATATATCTTATGTCGTAATTTTCACATTATATAAATTAAAAAAATAACAGGGCGGGTAAAAACAGCTCCCTCAGGAGCTGATTTTACCGTCCAGGAGCAGCTCGGCAGTCCAGCGGGCAACTTTCCCAGTAACTGCAGGACATTTATCAGAATGTCCCCCGGCCTCTACAAACCGGTCAAATTCTTCCTGGTAACGCAATTCAAAGCAACGGCCAAATAGCTTTTGCTGAACATCCCTGCAGAGAACCGAGCCATATTCCCGGATAAAACGATCATGCAGTGCTTCTGATAAATCCTGCCCTATCTGGTGTGCTGCTGTTTTCTCACCAAACTCATCTCTACTGCGACCGTATTTACAGCTTATAGCCATGATTCCTCCACTGAGTGCCCCGCAACTGCCATCGGTACAGCGGGCTACTCCTCCGGCAAGGGTGTGCGAGGCTTTAATAATCCCCAGATCAATAAAATCAAAGTAATCATGAAGAGCTGCCAGCACCGCCTGGGGGCAGACGCCATATTCAGCCTCATTTTGATAGGCCTTTTCATATACCTGTTCGATTATTTTTTCATTTGTTTCACTCATTATATTTCTCCCTTTGCTGTGTTTTTTAATCCAATCAAACCTTACTGTTCACTGTCACCTGCAGCAAGCATTTCTGCAAACCGTATCTCATCAATTACCTGAACACCAAGCTTTTCTGCTTTTACCAGCTTACTACCGGGATCATCACCGGCAACCAGGTAATCTGTCTTTTTGCTGACCTGGCTGCTCACCCTGCCCCCACGCTCTTCTACAAGGGCAGACGCCTGTTCGCGGGTATAGCTTTCCAGGGCTCCGCTAAATACAAAAGATTTACCGGAAAAACTTGCTCCGACAGGCCGATCAACCGGTTCGGTAAAGTTTACCCCTGCTCCTTTAAGTTTATCCAGCACTGGAACTGTTCCAGCCGTATTGAAGAATTCTATTACTGCCTCGGCAATTTTAGGCCCAATCTCCTCCACTTCCGTCAGTTCCTCTGCCGCCGCACTGCCAACTTTATCCAAACTGCCGAAACCCGCGGCCAGTAAACGGGCTGCCTTCTCACCGACAAAACGTATTCCCAGCCCAAAGAGCAGGCGGCGCAGGGGATTGGCCTTGCTTTTTTCCAACTGCTCCAACAGGTTGTCGGCTGACTTTTCGGCCATGCGGGGCAGTTTAATAAGTTCATCCCTGTCCAGATAATACAGGTCACCCACGTCCCGGACCAGACCGTTTTCGTATAACAATTCAGCGACAGCCGGTCCCAACCCTTCAATATCCATAGCCCTGCGGGAAGCAAAATGAACCAGCCTTTCAACCAGTTGGGCCGGACAGGAAGGATTAAGGCAGCGGGTTGCTGCCTCACCACTCAGGCGTACTGTATCAGAACCACAGGAAGGGCATTTGGCAGGCATTATAAAAACTTTTTCGTTTCCCTGTCTCGCTTCTTTAACCACCTGCACTATTTCGGGAATGATTTCACCTGCCTTGCGTACCACTACCGTGTCGCCAATCATTATCTCTTTTTCCCTGACCAGGTCTTCGTTATGCAGGCTGGCCCGCTGAACGGTGGAACCGCTTAATAATACCGGTTCAAGCACGGCTACCGGGGTTATTGCCCCGGTGCGGCCTACATTGACAATAATATCAAGCACCCTGGTCTGCTTTTCCTCCGGAGGATATTTATAGGCAATAGCCCACCGGGGGCTCCTGGCAGTGTTACCCAGCTCTTTCTGCAGATCAAGGTTATTTACCTTAATTACAACACCATCTATGGCATAAGGCAAATTCTCCCTCTCTTCCTGCCAGTTCATACAGTATTCCCATACGGCATCAGTACCCTGACAAATCCTGCGGTGATCATTAACCGGAAAATGCACCCGGTCCAGGTAATCCAGCAGTTCGGCCTGGGTGGACAGGTCCAGGTTGTGCTCTCCCAACCCGTAAATAAAAATTTTCAGCGGCCTGGCTGCAGCCAGCCGCGGGTCAAGCTGACGCACCGAACCGGCGGCCGCGTTTCGCGGATTGGCAAATATAACCAGACCCTGCTCTTCCCTGTCCCGGTTCAGTTTTATAAATTCCTCTTTGTTGATATATACCTCTCCCCGCACTTCCAGGCTCAGCGGCTCGGGCAGCCTCAGGGGAACCTGGCGTATAGTTCTCAGGTTGGCCGTTATATTTTCGCCGGTAAAGCCGTCGCCCCGGGTTGAACCATTTATAAACATCCCATCTTCGTAACGCAGCGATACTGCCAGTCCGTCAAATTTCAGCTCACAAAAATAGTCGATCACCGCCAAACCGGTAAGTTTACGCACCCTGGTATCAAAATCATCAAGTTCAGACCTGTCAAAAGCATTATCGAGGCCAAGCATCGGAACCCGGTGTTCCAGGGGAGCAAAAGCCTGCAGCGGTTCAGCACCAACCCTGTTGGTGGGCGAATCGGCATCACGCAGGTGGGGATATTTCTCTTCAAGAAGCTGCAGTTCCCTCATCAGCCGGTCAAACTGGTCATCTTCGATGCGGGGTTGATCAAGAACATGGTAATTATAGTTATGCTGATCAATTTCCCGCTGTAGTTTCTTAATTTTTTCTTTTATTGTTTTTTCTTCATTGTTTTTTTTCATATCAGCAACCCGGTCGGTCCGGCCCTTCTCTTTTACTTTTTAAAGATCATTTTCTATACGCTTTTTAATTGAATCTACTATTTTATCAAGTTTATCACCGGGAGTGAATACTTGATCGGCCCAGCCCTCCCCAATCATTTTCTCACTGTCTTCCTCCGGAATAATCCCCCCTACAAAAAGGGGTACGTCGGGCATGCCAATATTAGTTAAGAGCTCCCTGATTTTCGGCACCAGGGTCATGTGTGCTCCCGATAATATACTCAGGCCAACCAGGTTTACATCTTCCTGCAATGCCGTTTCCGCCACCTGTTCCGGGGTCTGGTGCAGTCCTGTATATACTACTTCCATACCCGCATCGCGCAGGGCCCTGGCAATAATCCTGGCTCCCCGGTCATGGCCGTCCAAACCCGGTTTTGCCACCAGTACTCTTAGCCGTCTTGCCTCTGCCTGCAAACAAACTACCCCCTTTTTAAAGCAGGACGTTTCATTACCTTAAAATAGTGGTTTTTCTTTATACTCGCCAAATACATCTTTCAGGGCAGCCACAATTTCACCTTCGCTGGCATAAACCTTAACGGCATTAAGTATTTTCGGAATCAGGTTATCCGAACCGGCTGCCGTCCTGCGCAGCTGCTCCAGGCTGCGGGCAACTGCTTCGTTATCCCGCCGGCTCTTCAAAGCTTTCAGGCGGCTGACCTGTTTATTCTCCACTATTGGATCTATTTTAAGCAGTTCAATCTGCATCGATTCACTCTCAGTAAAACAATTAACACCAACAATAATTCTATCGCCACGATCAACCGCCTGCTGGTAGTGGTAGGCAGCATCGGCAATCTCCTGTTGAAAAAAACCGTTTTCGATCGCTGCCATCACTCCTCCAAGCTGGTCGATCCGCTGAAAATAGTTTTCGGCTTCTTCTTCCATTTTGCCGGTCAATTCTTCCACAAAATAAGAGCCTGCCAGGGGATCAATCGTATTGGCTACCCCGCTTTCGTGGGCTAATACCTGCTGGGTACGCAGCGCTATTTTAACAGCTTTTTCCGTGGGCAGGGCCAGCACTTCATCCATTGAATTTGTATGGAGTGACTGCGTTCCTCCCAAAACAGCGGATAACGCTTCCAGTGCCGTCCGGACAATATTGTTCTCAGGTTCCTGGGCGGTCAGGCTGCAGCCGGCCGTCTGGGTGTGAAAACGCAGTTTCATAGACCGCTCATCTTTGGCCCCGTAGCGTTCTTTCATTCTCCGGGCCCAGATCCGCCGGGCGGCGCGGTACTTGCAGATTTCTTCAAAAAAATCCATGTGAGAGTTAAAAAAGAATGAAAGGCGTGGGGCAAAAGTATCAACATCCAGGCCGGCTTTAATCCCCGCTTCAACGTAAGCAAACCCATCGGCCAGGGTAAACGCCAGCTCCTGAACTGCTGTGGATCCAGCCTCGCGAATATGATAACCGCTTATACTGATCGTGTTCCAGCGCGGCACATAATCAGCAGCAAAAGCAAAAATATCAGTGATCAGTCTCATCGAAGGTTCCGGGGGGAATATCCAGGATTTCTGGGCAATATATTCTTTCAGGATGTCGTTTTGAATGGTCCCGCCCAGGGCCCTTAAGCTTATACCCTGATTTTCGGCATTGGCCAGGTACATGCACCAGAGAATGGCGGCCGGCCCGTTAATGGTCATTGAGGTGGTTACCTGATCAAGCGGGATACCGTCAAACAGGATCTCCATATCCTCCAGTGAGTCAATAGCCACCCCGCAGCGGCCTACTTCACCGAGCGATCGCTCGTGATCGGAATCGTAACCCATGATCGTGGGCATATCAAATGCAACGCTTAAACCGGTTTGGCCCTGGTCGAGCAGGTAACGGTAGCGCCGGTTTGAATCATAAGCATCTCCAAAGCCGGAAAACTGGCGCATTGTCCAGAGGCGACCGCGGTACATATCGGGCTGTACTCCCCTGGTATAGGGGTATTGGCCCGGAAAAGCCAGGTCTTTGCAATAATCCAGGTTTTCTACATCAGGTGGTGAATAGATAGCTTTAACTTCTTTTCCCGATATGGTCCGGTGCTTTTTCTCTTCCAACGGGTCTTTTTCAACCTGGCTGCGCCAATTGTTCAGCATCTCTTCAAACTGCTCTTTCTCCCCCACTCAACCACCTTCTTTCTGCTGTTTACCGTAAAAGTTAATCTTTTTCAGCAGATCACCTGCAGCGCTATACGGATCCTCTTTTCTCTGGCTGATTTTTTCTACAAGGCTATCCAGCTCAATAGTATCCCGTACATCTTCCCATATTTTTGACTTAACCAGGTATTCCACCTGTTCGGTCAGTTCACGGCGCACCCTCTGCTGCCGGACCTCAATCAATCTTTCGCTCCCGGTTAAGTAATCACGGTGCTCCTGCATAGATTTCCACAACAGGGGCACTCCATCACCATTAACCGACACCGTGGAAACAACAGGCGGGCGCCAGGCTTTCTCTCCGCCCATGTCCAGCATCATGCTGATTTCTGTCTCAGTTCGCTCGGCGCCGGGCAGATCGGCCTTGTTAATAACAAAAATATCGGCAATCTCCATGATGCCCGCTTTAATTGTCTGCACACTGTCCCCGCCTGCCGGGGTTAGGACTACCACGGTAGAATCGGCGGTTTTTACTATATCTACTTCAGATTGGCCCACACCGACCGTTTCCACAATAATCATATCCTTGCCGAAAGCATCGAGCACCTGTATCGCTTCACGGGTCGCCCTCGATAGACCGCCCAGGCTGCCGCGCGTACCCATGCTGCGGATAAATATTCCGCCGTCCAGGGTGTGATCCTGCATCCTGATCCTGTCGCCGAGAATGGCCCCGCCGCTGAATGGGCTGGTCGGGTCAACAGCAATGATTCCGGCGGTCAGGCCGTCTGCGCGGATTTGCTGTAGCAGCCTGTCTACCAGCGAACTCTTTCCGGCACCGGGCGCTCCCGTAATGCCGACAACAAATGCTTTCCCCGTATGAGGATAGATCTGCCTGAGCAGATCCCTTTTCTGACTGTCTTCATTTTCGATCAGGGAAATCAGGCGGGCAGCCGCTCTTTTATTCCCTGCCAGCAAATCTTTTACAAGCTGGTGCATGTAAACACCCCGTCTGTTTATTACTAAACCTGCAATAGTTTTAAGCTGCAGCTCAGTACTCTATACCCTTACAGCAATCTGCTCCCTGCTCGTAATGGTGTTTTATGGCTAAAATTTCACTGACCATATCGGCCCTCTTTACCAGCTCGGGTCTTGCAGCCCTGCCTGTTAATATTATCGTAACGCCGGCAGGCTTTTTGTCCAGCAGCTCCAGCAGTTCTTCTTCCGCAACCAAGCCATAATCAACTGCTACATTAATTTCATCGAGTACTACCATGTCATACTCACCGTCTAACACAGCACTAACAGCTTTTTTGAAACCGTCGCGGGCCAAATCAAGGTCAACCTGGTCAGGGTTGTCCCGTTTAACAAAACTATCCCGTCCGGCCCGAATAATGGTCAGGTTGGGCAGGGTGGTGGTTGAAAGAAATTCACCATAGTCGCGCCCTTTCATGAAGTGAATCATGCACACCCTGAAACCGTGACCAAGAGCCCTGATCGCCTGCCCCACCGCCGCCGTTGTTTTACCCTTGCCATCGCCGGTAAAGACCATGATCAGGCCTGGTTTTTCTTTATCCATACCGTAATAACTCCTCCCCTGCCATATTATGAATCTATTATGCTTACCGCTGCATTACCAACAAACCATAGCCCACCTCAATGGGATAATCAACCGAGCAAGTGGCGGGATATAACCAAACGCTGCACCTCGCTTGTTCCCTCGTAAATCTGGGTAATTTTGGCATCACGCATGTAACGTTCCACCGGGTAATCGCGGGTGTACCCATAACCGCCGAAAATCTGGACGGCATTGGTTGTAATTTCCATCGCAGCCTCCGCTGCAAACAGCTTGGCCATGGCCGAAGCCTTGCCGTATGGTAAGCCGTTGCTCTCCAGGTAAGCAGCCTGGTAGGTCAGCAGGCGGGCAGCTTCGATCTTGGTGCCCATATCGGCCAGCATAAACGACACAGCCTGGAAGTTGGCAATCGGCTGACCAAACTGCTCCCTGCTTTTAGCATAGTTAACTGCTTCCTCCATGGCCCCCTGGGCAATGCCCACTGCCTGGGCGGCAATACCATTACGTCCCCCGTCAAGGGTGCTCATGGCAATTTTAAACCCTTCTCCCTCTTTGCCGAGCAGATTTTCTTTTGGAACCCGGCAGTTTTCAAAAACCAGCTCTACCGTGGGTGAAGAACGCAGCCCCATCTTACGCTCCTTTTTACCGGCAGACATACCGGGAGTATTACCATCAACAATAAAAGCGCTGATTCCTTTTGCTTTTTTCTCCTTGTCTGTAACCGCAAATACAAGGCAAATTTCTGCCTCACCGCCGTTGGTAATAAAGATTTTATTGCCGTTCAGAACGTAGTGATCGCCATCGGCAACTGCAGTTGTTCTCTGGGCTGCTGCATCGGTTCCCGCTGTTGCCTCGGTCAGGGCAAAAGCGCCAAGTTTTTCTCCCAGGCAGATCGGTTCCAGGTATTTTTTCTTCTGTTCTTCGCTGCCGTATTTATACAGGGGCCAGCCCGCAAGAGAAGTATGGGCTGAAAGCGTGGTTCCCGATGAAGCATCAACCCGGGATATCTCTTCCACTGCTATAACATAACTGATAAAGTCACATCCCCCGCCCCCGTATTCTTCGGGAAAGGGAATTCCTGTTAAACCAAGTTCGCCCATTTTGTTAAAAATATCCCGGGAGAACTTTTCCTGGTCATCACGTTCCTCTGCTCCTGGCCGGAGCTCTTTTTCTGCAAAATCGCGGACCATCTGCCTGGTCATTTCCTGTTCTTCGTTCAATTGAAAATTCATCAATAAACCTCCTTCGCGTTCTTAGTTAGGCAGTTCGTGCCTCTTTGAAGCTAATTAATAACTTTTCGGTTTTTCTCAGCCAAGCCCTTTTACTTGAGCATTTCCCTGGCTACAACTATTCGCTGAATCTGATTTGTCCCCTCGTAAATCTGGGTTGCCTTGGCATCACAAAAATAACGGGCCAGTTTTCCTTCAGCGCTGCAGTGCGCTATTCCGCAAATATCCATGCATTTAACTGCTGCCCCTACGGCAAGGTCGGTGGCAAATATTTTGGCCATCGATGCTTCAGCAGAACAGCGCAAGCCATTTCCCTTCATTACAGCCGCCCGGTAAGTGAGCAACCTGGCTGCTTCAAGCCTGGTTTCCAGTTCAGCCAGCAGGCAGGCAGCATCCCTGGCTGTTCCCGGCTTGCCTGTGTCCCTCTTTTTAAGCACCAGCCTGGTATATTCAATAGAAGCCCGGGCCAGGCCCAGGCCCTGGGCGGCAATACCTATCCTGCCCCCATCCAAAAGCGACATGGCAATATTGAATCCTTCTCCTTCTTTGCCCAGCAGGTTAGCGGAAGGGACAGGCATATTATCTAATCTCAGCTCGGTTGTGCTTGATCTTTTAAGACCCATCTTCAACTCCGGGGGTCCTGCACTGAGTCCCTGAAAATTATTTTCTACCAGGAAAGCAGTGATCCCCCTGCGTCCTGCTGAACGATCGACCGTGGCAAAGAGGGTGTAAAGGTCGGCCTCCCCGCCGCTGGTGATAAACATCTTGCTTCCATTCAATATATAACCCTCTTCACGGGTTTCCGCTTTAGTCGAAAGGGCAGACGCATCCGAACCCGCCCCGGTTTCTGTCAGGGCAAAAGCGCCAAGCAAAGTTCCACCGGCCAGTCCGGGCAGGTACTTTTCTTTCTGGGTTTTGCTGCCATAGTAAAGCAGGGGAAAGGTGCCGACCGAGGTATGTACAGCGATAATAACCCCGGTAGAAGCGCAAACCCTCGAAACTTCTTCCAGTAAAAGAATGTAAGTAAGAAAATCTTCTCCCCTGCCGCCATGTTCAACAGGTATTGGCAGCCCCATCAAGCCTCTTTCCGCCGCCTTGCGTAAATTTCTCCGTGGGAACTCCGCGCCGTTATCCAGCTCCTGGTCAGCAAAGGAGGTAAATTCTTGCTTTTTTTTCAGGTGACGGTCCGATAAAATTAACTTCACAGGCAGCTCCCCGCTTAAGTTACATAAATGACTGACTTCGGTGAATTGCTAATCTACCCTGATTACCGTTGCCTCTCCCTGGGCAGCGCCGCTGCAGATAGTTGCCAAACCATATCCGCCCCCCCGTCGACGCAGTTCGGAGATTAGGGTGATCAGGATTCTTGCCCCGCTGGCCCCGATTGGATGGCCCAGCGCAACTGCTCCCCCGTTGACATTAACTTTATTTTCATCCCAGCAACCCAGCTTCATGCAGGTCAGGGCAACAGCGGCAAAAGCCTCGTTTACTTCAATCAAGTGCATATCGCCTGCCTTCAGCCCCGCCTTAACCAGGGCCGCCTGAGCAGCCTCGTACGGCACTGTTGCAATATAGCGCGGCTCCAGCGAAACTGAGGCATGGGCTATTATTCTGGCCAGAGGTTTCAGCTGCATTTCCTCTGCTTTTCCCCCTTCTGCAGCAACCAGGGCTGCAGCGCCATCACTTATGGGTGGAGCATTTCCGGGTGTGATCAGGCCGTTTTTTTCAAAGGCAGGCTCAAGGGCGGCCAGTTTTTGCAGGGAGGTGTCACTCCGCGGCAGTTCATCCCGGCAGATGGAAACAGCAGCTCCTCTTTTTTGCAGCACATCAACGGCAACTATTTCATCTTCAAAGTACCCCTTATCCATTGCAGCCACCGCCAGGTTATGGCTGCGCAGGGCAAACCGGTCCATTTCGGAACGGGTAATACCGTTTTCGGCCGGAACAGCGCTGCCGTGAACGCCCATGTGAACATTGTGAAAGGGGCACCACAAACCGTCATGAATCATCCCGTCAATTAGCTCGCTATCCCCCATCCGGCTGCCTTTTCTTGCTGAGGGGAGGTAATAGGGAACAGCACTCATATTTTCCATGCCCCCGCCGATAACCACATCCGCTTCACCGGCCCTGATCATCATATCGGCCAGGTTTATTGCTCGCAGCCCGGAAGCACAAACCTTGTTTATCGTTTCAGAGGGTATTGAAAACGGCAGGCCTGCCTTTACTGCCGCCTGCCTGGAAGGAACCTGCCCCGCTCCGGCCTGCACCACCATGCCAAGTATAACGTAGTCAATTGCGTTATTCTCCACGCCCGACCGTTCAAGGGCTCCTTCTACCGCAGCCGCTCCCAGGTCAACAGCAGGAAGTTCATGCAGCCCTCCCATAAACCGGGCAAAAGGGGTTCTGGCATAACCAAGGATTACTGTTTCTTTCACGACGGGCTTTCACTACCCTTCTTAATAATCGATAACCTTTCGATAATTATTTCCTTAAAGCCCGGTAAGCTATATCACTGCGGTAATAACAGCCATCAAAATCAATCATCCCGGCAGCGCGGTATGCAAGCTTAACTGCTTCCCCCAGTTCGCTGCCCCTGGCAGAAACACCGAGCACCCGCCCGCCGGCAGTGACAAGCTGCCTGCTGCTTAAGGCTGTACCAGCCTGGAATACAGCTACTTTGCCTTCCCCGCTTTCTATTGCCCTTTCAATACCATAAATCGGATAACCCTTTTCATATGAACCGGGATATCCTTTCGAAGCCAGAACCACGCACACCGCCGGTTCATCGTACCATTCTGCCCCGACAGTGCGGAATCTGCCTTCAGCTGCCTCGTGCAGCAAAGGCAATAAATCTGTTTTCAAACGCGGCAATATGGCCTGGGTCTCGGGGTCACCAAAGCGTACGTTAAATTCCAACACGTTAAATTCTGTGCCGGTAACCATCAAACCGGCATAAATAACTCCCCTAAAATCAATATTCTCCTCCTTGAAACCTTTTAACAACGGCCGAAAAACCATTTCTTCGGTCCTGCGGGCCAGTTCTTCCGTGTAAACAGGTGCCGGAGAATAAGCGCCCATACCACCTGTATTCGGCCCCTTGTCTCCATCATTGATTGCCTTATGATCCTGGGCAGAAGGGAGCATAACCAGTTCATTGCCATCGCAAAGCGCCAAAACAGAGACCTCTTCACCGCTGAGGCATTCTTCAATAATTACTCTTTTACCGGCTTCACCAAAAGCCTGATCAACCATAATATCGTATAAGGCCTCTTCTGCTTCCGCAGGTCCCGAGGCCACGATAACCCCTTTCCCGGCTGCCAAACCGTCGGCTTTAACCACAACAGGCCCTCCGTAAAAAAGTGCCAGGTGGTGCCGGGCTTCATCAAAATCATCAAAAACGGCAAACCGGGCCGTTGGAATACCCCACTTTTTCATTTTCCTTTTTGCCCAGACCTTGCTTCCTTCCAGCCGGGCACCGCTCCGGTCAGGACCAAAAACTGTCAGACCAGCCTGGCGGAATTGATCAGCCAGGCCCATAACAAGCGGCGCTTCAGGACCAGCCACGGTAAGGTCAATCCTGTGTTCAAGGGCCCATTTTTTCAGACCCTCCAGATCATCAGCAGCTATATCCACATTTTCAGCAAGGGCAGCCGTTCCCGGGTTTCCCGGGGCGCAGTAAAGCTGCCCGAGTAAGGGGCTCTCAGAAATTTTCCAGGCCAGGGTATGCTCACGGCCTCCGTTTCCCACGATCAGAACACGCATATTGTAACACCTGCCTCTCCACTAAACCTGTCGATCATGCCGGCTAGTGTTTAAAATATCTTCTTCCGGTTAAAACCAGGGCCAGTTTATACTTGTCGCACATCTCGATCGAATCTTTATCGTTAAGAGATCCGCCCGGCTGGGCAATTGCCGTGACACCTGCCTTCGCTGCAGCCTCCACAGTGTCCGGAAAGGGAAAGTATGCATCCGAGCCCATTACCGCTCCTGATGCTTTAGCACCGGCCTGTTTCAGGGCAATTTCTGCCGCTCCGATTCTGCTCATCTGCCCTGCCCCCACGCCCAGGGTCTGCTCATTTGCAGCGACGACAATAGCGTTTGAGCGAACATGTTTAGTTACAGTCTGGGCAAAATTAAGATCCCGCCATTCCTCCAGGGTTGGCTCACGCTTTGAAACAACCTTGCCCTGGCTCACATCAATTGCTTCCCTGTCAACAGATTGGATCAGGAAACCTCCGTTAATTTTTTTCAGATCATAATCGCTACCGCGGGCAATTTCCTGCGGCATTAACAGCAAACGGATATTCTTCTTGTTTGCCAGTATCTCCAGGGCTTCATCGGTAAAACGCGGAGCGGCAATAACTTCAAGGAATATTTTTACCATTTCCGCGGCAGTTTCACCATCAACCGTACGGTTCAGGGCAACCACCCCACCAAATATAGAAACGGGGTCTGCATCGTGGGCCAACTTGTATGCTATCGCCGGGGTCAGGGCCGATCCCACCCCACAGGGATTGGCGTGCTTTACTGCTACTGCCGTGGGCTTTATAAATTCCATTACCAGTTCCCAGGCAGCGTTAAGATCATTCAGGTTGTTAAACGAAAGCTCCTTGCCCTGCAACTGCTTAGCTGCGGCCAGGCCGCCCACCCGACCGGGAGATTTATAAAAAGCGGCATGCTGCTGCGGATTCTCCCCGTAGCGCAAATTTTGCACCTTGGTCATGGGAATACTTAAACGTTCCGGATAATTTTCTATTTCATATTCGTCATTTTCCTTAAAATAGGTGGCAATCATGGCATCATAAGCTGCAGTGTGAGCAAAAGCTTCAGCCGCAAGGGCCTTTCGGGTTTCCAGGGTTACAGATTCTTTCTCTTCAAGCTCGGCAATTACCCCCGGGTATCGTTCGGGATTAACCACCACCGCCACATGGGCGTGGTTTTTCGCCGCAGCCCTGATCATGGTCGGGCCGCCTATGTCAATGTTTTCCACGGCTTCAGCCGTGCTGACACCTTCCCTGCTTACGGTCTCCTCAAAAGGATAGAGGTTAACAACAACCAGCTCAATCGGTTTAATCCCCTTTTCCTTTAACTCTTCCACCTGATCATCCTGATCCAGGCGGGCCAGGATTGCCCCGTGTATATATGGGTGCAGGGTTTTAACCCGTCCTCCCAAAATTTCAGGGAACCCGGTCAGGTCAGCCACTGCAGTAACGGGTATTTCCGCCTCCCGAATGGTTTTTGCCGTTCCTCCTGTCGAAATAATCTCAAACCCCAGGGCTACCAGCCTGCCGGCAAATTCAACCAGCCCTTTTTTGTCAGATACAGAGATCAGTGCGCGACGACTACTCAATTATAAGACACCTTCTTCCTTCAATTTTCAACATATCCTGGCAGAACAGGTTTATTGCCGTTGGATACAGCCTGTATTCCGAAGCATGAATGCGCTGATGAAGTGTTGCAGCTGAATCATTTTGAATAACCGGCACCGCTTCCTGCAAAATTACCGGTCCGCTGTCCAGTCCCTCGTCAATAAAATGAACCGTGCACCCACTAACCTTTACACCATAAGCCAATGCCTGCTCTACACCGTCGAGACCGGGGAAAGCAGGCAGCAGGGAAGGATGTATATTCATAATTCGCCCGTTAAAAGCCCGGATAAAGTTTGCGGTGAGCAGGCGCATGTAACCGGCCAGCACCACCAGGTCTGCCTCTTCAGCCCTGATTGCTTCTTCCAGGGCCTGGTCGTAATCGTTTCTGGTGGCGAATTTTTTCGGATCCAGGTACAACGCTTTTACCTTTCTCTTTTCAGCCCTGCCAAGGGCAGGTGCATCAGCCCTGTCACTGATTGCCAGAACCACCTGTCCGTTAATTTCTCCCCGTTCAGCTGCCTCCAGAATCGCTTCCAGGTTGGTCCCCTGTCCGGAAGCAAGGACGGCTATACGCTTCATCCTATAACCTCCCGCTAGTGATCTTTTCCGCTTATTAAATTCTACCTTCCCCCGGTAAATCCTTTTGACGTCAGGCAGTTAATCGAGGTAACTGCAGTATTTACACCCGGCAGAAAAGCAGACTCACATTCGCTTCTTAAAACTTTAGCTTTACCCCTGCACTGCCTTCACACACAGAGCCAATCAGATATGCGCTGATTCCCCTGCTGTTAAAGTAATCGATCACCTGCTCTTCTTCCTTTGCTCCAACAACCATAACGTAACCAATGCCCATGTTAAAAACCCTGAACATTTCCTCCCGATCCACCGGTCCCTCTTCCGCAATTATTGTAAATATCCGGGGGATGCTCCAGGCACTTGTATCGATTAATGCTTGCCTACCCCCGGGAAGTATCCGCGGCAAATTGCCGGGCAGCCCACCCCCGGTTATATGGGCCATTCCTTTTATTCTAAATTTTTTCAAAGCTTCCAACACCGGTTTTACATAAATAAAAGTAGGTTTCAACAACTCTTCTCCCAGGGTATGTCCTATTCCGGGCCGGATTTCATCCAGGGCAGCCCCGGCTTTTTCCAGCAATACTTTTCGGGCCAGTGAAAACCCATTGCTGTGCAGTCCACCGGAAGCAAGCCCGATCAGGCTGTCTCCCGGCTCGATGCCCGAGCCATCGATAATTTCAGCCCTGTCAGCCATACCGACGGCAAAACCGGCAATATCATATTCACCTTCAGCATAAAACCCCGGCATCTCGGCCATTTCACCACCAAGCAGGGCGCAGCCGGCCTGGCGGCAGCCTTCAGCCACCCCGGCCACGATCTCTTCCACCTGCCCCGGTTCCAGCCTGCCGACAGCCAGGTAATCGAGAAAAAATAGCGGCTCTGCTCCCTGGACCAAAATATCATTAACGCACATGGCCACGCAGTCAATGCCGATTGTGTTATGTTTATTCAGGGCAAAAGCCAGCTTCAGCTTCGTTCCCACTCCGTCGCAGCCGGCTACTAATACAGGCTCTTTCATCCTCCCCAGGTTGGGGGCAAAAAGGCCTCCGAAACCACCCAGTTCCTGGAGCACCTCCGGTCTGAAGGTAGTACGGGCCAATCCTTTTATCCTTTCCACCGCCGCTTCGCCGGCATCAATGTTAACCCCGGCCCGCCGATAATCAAGGTTGTCATCCATTGGAAATCCTCCCTTCGCCTTAAAAAGAAAAACCCGGCACTCTTACCGAGTGCCGGGTCGCTTTTACTTAGAAAAATAGCGGCGCAAAAACCAGGGCCACGATGCTCATCAACTTGATCAGGATGTTCAGCGAGGGGCCTGCCGTATCCTTGAAGGGATCACCAACCGTATCCCCGACAACGGCAGCCTTATGCGGTTCACTACCCTTGCCGCCGTGGGCTCCGGCTTCAATATATTTTTTGGCATTATCCCAGGCTCCACCGGCATTAGCCATGTAAATCGCCTGCAGTACACCCGTTACAAGAGCACCGGCCAAAAGACCGCCAAGAGCCTCTTTACCGAGGAAAGGAATCAACCCGACAGCCAGCGGCACAATAACGGCCATCAGGCCGGGAATAACCATTTCTCTCAGGGCTGCCTTAGTGCTGATATCTACGCAACGGGCATATTCCGGCTTTGCCTTGCCTTCCATCAGGCCGGGAATTTCTTTGAACTGCCTGCGTATTTCTTCAATCAGGGAAAAAGCGGCGTTACCGACAGCTTCCATGGTGCGTGAGGTGAAGAAATAGGTCAGCATACCACCAATCAGCACCCCGGATATAACCTTGGCGCTGGTAATATCGATTACACTTAATTCAGCTACCTGGGCATATGCCGTAAAGAGAGCCAGTGCAGTCAGTGCTGCCGAACCGATGGCAAAGCCTTTGCCGATTGCAGCAGTGGTATTACCCAGTGAGTCGAGCTGGTCGGTAATCTTGCGCACTTCCGGTTCCAGTTCGGCCATTTCGGCAATACCCCCGGCATTATCGGCAACCGGGCCGTAGGCATCCACCGCCACGGTCATGCCAACAGTAGCCAGCATACCAACTGCTGAAATGGCAATGCCATATATACCGGCAAAATTATAGGAAACCAAAATAGCAGCAATAATTGTGATAATGGGCACAACGGTACTTTTCATTCCCACAGCCAACCCGCTGATAATATTAGTGGCCGGGCCGGTCAAAGATGCATGGGCTATATTCTGAACAGGTTTATAATGGTCAGAGGTGTAATACTCGGTAACCCTGCCGATGATTAAACCGGCTGCAAGACCGGATAACACGGCAAAAAATGGTCCGTAATTCTGGAAAACACCCTGTCCCACAAAAGAGCGAACCATAAAAAAGGCCACAACCAAAACAATCAGGGCGCTGATCCAGGTTCCACGTTCCAGGACGGCATTCAGGCGCACACCCTCTTTAGCCCGGACAAAAAAGTAAGCGATTATTGAGGCCAATATGCCAACCGATGCAACCAGCATGGGCAGCAGGGTCCCTTCCAGGCCGTATAAAACTACACCGAGGGTCATGGTGGCAATCATTGATCCGACATAAGATTCAAACAGGTCGGCCCCCATTCCGGCCACATCACCAACGTTATCGCCCACATTATCGGCGATTACCCCGGCATTGCGGGGGTCGTCTTCGGGAATACCTGCCTCGACTTTCCCAACCAGGTCAGCTCCCACATCGGCAGCCTTGGTGTATATACCGCCGCCCACACGGGCAAAAAGGGCGATTGAACTTGCACCCAGGGCATATCCGTTGATGATTGAAGGATCACCGATGAAGATATAAAGCATGCCCAGGCCAAAGAGGCCCAATCCGGCAACCATCATGCCCATGATTGTCCCGCTGGAAAAAGCGATGGACAGGGCCGGGTTTATACCCGACCGGGCAGCATTGGCAGTGCGAACGTTGGCAATAGTTGCCACTGACATACCGACATACCCTGCGGTAGCCGAAAATATTGCACCGACAACAAAACTTACCGCTGTCAGCACATTAATGGCCAGGGCCAGCACTACAGTCAGGACCACCACAAAAATTGCCAGGTATGTATATTCACGTTTCATGAAGGCCATTGCCCCTTCATGAATGGCCGCGGCAATTTCTTTCATTTTTTCATTACCGGCATCGGCCTTGCTCAGCTTAAACCATAAAATAAGAGCAAAAACAAGTGCAGCCAGAGCACAGGCCGGAACGGCGTACATCAAAAAATTCATTTTTATCTACCTCCTTGATAATAACCTGCGAGTCATCAATAACTGGCAAAACAACCCGGCAGAAATATATTATACCATAGATTCTGCAGGATATTCTCCGCTAAAACAGCCCTTGCATAAATGTTCTGCAGGTAGTCCCACGGCGGCAACTACCTCTTTCATATCGAGGAAGCCAAGCGAATCGGCACCAATCATTGCCGGAATATCAGTTGCCCCGCGACCGTATGCAATCAGATCATGAGGGTCGGGAATATCGATCCCGTAATAGCAAGAACCGATCACCGGTGGAGAGCTAATCCGCAGGTGCACTTCTGTTGCTCCGGCCCGACGCATTATTTTAATCAGCTTTAGGCTGGTTGTGCCCCGCACAATTGAATCGTCCACCAGCACTACCCTTTTACCTTCCACAATTTTGCGCACCGCATTAAGCTTCAAATCGACCCCCTCTTCACGCATCTTTTGGGTCGGCTTAATAAAAGTTCGCCCAATATAACGGTTTTTTACCAGGCCCATCTCGTAGGGCAGACCCGCTTCCTCGGCAAAACCGGAAGCTGCGGCAAGGCTGGAATCCGGGACCCCGGAAACAATGTCGGCATCAACCGGGTGAGTGCGGGCCAACCTTCTGCCCAGGTCGCGCCGGACCAGGTGAACGTTCATTCCCTGCAGGTTGCTGTCGGGACGGGCAAAATATATATACTCAAAAACACACAGGTTGGAACGTGCATTATCAATAATTATTCTGCTGTGCTCACCGTGCTGGTCCAAAACTACCATTTCACCCGGTTCGAGATCGCGAATGAAGGTAGCGCCAATAGTATCAAAAGCGCAGGTTTCGGAAGCCAAAAAGAAACCACCTCCTTCGAGCCGGCCCAGCGATAGGGGCCTGAACCCGTTACCATCGCGCAACCCAATTACCCTGTGCCCATCGGAAATGATAAAAGCAAATGCCCCACGCAGGCGTGAAACAACGGCAGTCAGCGCCTCTTCCAGCGAGCTGCTGCCCTGCCTGGCAATCATGTGAGCCAGTAACTCGCTATCTGTATCGGTTTGAAATATTGCTCCCTGATCTTCCAGTTCCCGGTGCAGCTCACCGGCATTTACAATACGCCCGTTATGGGCAATGGCCAGTTCACCATGCCGGTAGCGAAGTTTCAGTGGCTGGGTATTTTCCGGCTTGCGACCGTCCTGCCCGTAAGAATAGCGGACATGGCCGACAGCCATTTTGCAGACAATCCCCTTCAGATCGGAACTATCCGGAAAGACCTCCGACACAAGGCCGGTTCCCCGCTTCAGCCAAAATTTGCGTCCATCCCCTGGACCCGCTGCAATGCCGGCGCTCTCCTGACCCCTGTGCTGCAGGGCGTAAAGGGCAAAGCAGGTTAAAAACGCCATCGGTTGATTTTCTGCATAGCCACCGCAAACTCCGCAGGCTTCATGCAGCTTCTCCGCTGTGGAAGAAGCCACCTTGTCATGCATGGGAAACCCTCCTCATTATTTCAACACGTTATCAGTAAAACAGGTCGGCCGATCCGGCCGCCTTTAACCCGGCACTTTAACCTTCAAGTCGTTTGAGAACTTCACGATAAGCTTCAACCACCCCGCCCATATCCCGGCGGAAGCGATCTTTGTCCAGTTTTTCACCGCTGCTGCTATCCCAGAAACGACAGGTGTCTGGCGAAATTTCATCACCCAGGATTACCCTGTCCTCGTAACGGCCAAACTCCAGCTTAAAATCAACCAGGGTTATTCCTTTTTCGGCCAGGTAGGGCACCATGATATCATTGATTTTCAGGGCGGATGCTTCTATAGTTGCCATCTCATCGGGAGTGGCCAGTTCCATAGAATAAATGTGGTAATGGTTAATCATCGGATCGTGCAGATCATCGTCCTTCAGGGAAAATTCGATGACGGTTTTATTCAGGCGTTCTCCTTCCGGAATACCCAGCCTTTTCGACAAACTGCCGGCAGCAATATTGCGCACGATAACCTCCACGGGAATAATTTTCAGGGCTTTAACCAGCATTTCCCGCTCGCTGAGGGTTTCAATATAATGCGTTTCCACACCCTTTTCTTCCAGCATCTTAAAAAATATTGCTGAAAGACAGTTGTTTAAAATACCTTTATCTTCAAGCTGGTCTTTCTTATCACCGTCAAAAGCGGTAGCATCATCTTTGAATTCAACCAGAAGCTGTTTCGGGTTTGCGGTGGCATAAATTTTCTTGGCCTTTCCTTCATAAAGAAATTTTCCTCTTTCCATTCATCTCACCCCGTTATCCTATATTTTAACCAGATTATTGCCAGCACCGGATCATAAAACCACTGCCGGAATATAAATGCATCTCCCTGTTCATTTATATGTTGTTTCGTTTTAACGAAAGCGTCCTTATATACCGAGCCTCTTATAAATATAGTCAACCCGTTTCAGGTAGTAGGCGGCATCAAAACATTTTTCCAGACCGTTCGACCCCAGCTTGCTGATAACCAGTTCTTCAGCAGCCAGAACATCCTTCAGGCTCATATTATTCTCCCAGGCCTGCATGGCACAGCGCTGGACCAGGTCGTAAGCTTCTTCGCGGGACAGGCCTTTTTCGACCAGTTCAAGCAGTACTTTCTGCGAATATATTAATCCCCCGGTCAGTTCTAAATTCTTAACCATTTTGTCAGGGTAAACATTCAGCTCACCTACCACCCGGATCATCTGGTTGATCATGTGATCCAGGGTGATGGTGCTGTCGGGTAATATTACACGCTCCACCGAAGAATGAGATATATCGCGTTCATGCCAGAGAGCAACATTTTCCAGGGCTGCCGTTGCGTAACCACGCAGCAGGCGGGATAACCCGCAAATCTTTTCACAGGTAACCGGGTTGCGCTTGTGCGGCATTGCCGATGATCCTTTTTGCCCGGCATAAAACGGTTCCTCCAGCTCCCTTGTTTCGGTTCGCTGCAGGCTGCGAATCTCCAGGGCAATTTTCTCCAGGGATGCCCCGATCAAAGCTAATACCGAAACATACTCGGCATGACGGTCGCGCTGCAGCACCTGGGTAGATACCGGCGCCGGCTGCAGGTTAAGCTTTTCGCAAACATATTCTTCAATAAAGGGATCAATATGAGCAAAGTTGCCAACTGCGCCGGA
Source organism: uncultured Syntrophomonadaceae bacterium (assembly GCA_964390725.1). Classification (GTDB taxonomy): domain Bacteria; phylum Bacillota; class Dethiobacteria; order DTU022; family DTU022; genus JAABTH01. The sequence continues at coordinate 24,289 of CAYMIW010000034.1, forward strand.
TAATTTACCTACCCGTACAGTTTCAACCGCCCGGCCCAGTCGCTCACTGTTGCGCCTGATTTCAGCCAGCCAGAGGGCAAATTTTAAGCCCAGGCTGGTCGGTTCGGCATGCACACCGTGAGTACGGCCCACACAGGGCACGTTCTTATAGCGTACTGCTTGCTCCTTCAGGGCCGCTTCAAGCCCGGCCAGACCCTTCAGCAAAAGCTCTCCGGCTTCGCCGAGTAAAACGGAAAGGGCGGTGTCAACGATGTCGTAAGAAGTTAGTCCGTAGTGAAAGAAACGGCTTTCTTCACCGAGAGATTCGGCCACGCAGCGGGTGAAAGCTACTACATCATGCCTGGTCTGCGCTTCCAGTTCTTCAATGCGTTCTACACTGAATGAAGCATTGGCAGCAATTAAATCAGCCGCTTCCGGCGGAACAACGCCCAGCTCAGCCCAGGCCTGCGTAGCCAATATTTCCACATCTAAAAATTTTTTATAACGATTTTCCAGGCTCCAGATGCTGCCCATCGCTTTGCCTGTATACCTGTCAATCATTTATCATCACCATTTTCAGGCCTCTTGCACTGTTTTGTTTTTTCCCGCAGCAGGCAGTCTTTTTCCTCCACTTTTGCAGCCAGGCCCTGCCGGTAACTGTTCAGTTTACCCTGCAATTCTTCATTCTCGAGAGCTAAAATCTGCACGGCCAACAGGCCGGCATTGTAAGCGCCGTTAATTGTAACCGTGGCTACCGGAATTCCGGGAGGCATCTGCACTATTGAATAAAGGGAATCAACCCCATGCAGGGGTTCAATTGCCACCGGAACCCCGATAACGGGCAGGGTGGTCATCGAGGCTATTACCCCGGGCAGATGCGCTGCTCCACCGGCGCCCGCCACAATAACTTTCAGCCCGGCATCAGCTGCGCCCCGTGCATAACGGGCAGTTTTTTCGGGATGTCGGTGAGCGCTTGATACAACCATTTCATAACCTATCCCGAATTCATCCAGGGCATCAGCGCATTTCTGCATAACCGGCAAATCAGAATCACTACCCATTACAATTCCCACCTGGATCTCAGGCATATTTTTCGCCTCCTCAGTTTTAGTTTCTATAATTATCCGGCCCGGGACGAAAATCGCCCCGGGACACGGATTAATTTATTACTGTATATTTTATAACTATTTTAAACTGGCCAGAAAAAGTGAATCAGCGATACAACTGCCAGCAGGTAAAGCAGCCAGTGTACTTCCTTGCCCTTGCCAGCCACAAGCTTAACCAGCGGAAATGCTATGAACCCGAAAGCAATACCATCAGCAATGCTGTAGGCCAGGGGCATAAAGATAATGGTTAAAAATGCCGGCAGAGCTTCTGTGAAGTCTTCAAAATCAATTTTGGCCACTGCACCAACCATCAGCACCCCAACGATAATCAGGGCCGGAGCTGTTGCCTCGGCAGGAACCAGACCGGCCAGCGGAGCCAGGAACAGGGTTAAGAAGAAGAGGATTCCAGTGACAATCGAGGTAAAACCGGTACGACCGCCTTCTGAAATACCGGCAGTAGATTCAATATAGGTTGTAACGGTGCTGGTCCCGAGCAGGGCCCCACCCATTGTCCCGATTGAATCGGCCAGCATGGCCCGGTTAACCTTGGGCAGGCGGCCGTCCTTGTCAAGAAAACCGGCTCGCGCTCCCGTACCGAGCAGGGTACCCATGGTATCGAAAACATCTACAAACACAAACGAGAATATAACAAAGAACGGTATTGCCAGTGCAGCTCTCAGGTCAAGCTGCAGGAAAATAGGTGACATCGAAGCCGGAGGTCCGAAGATATCGCCCAGCCCTGAAGGCAGGGGCTGAAAACCCATGATAAAGCTGACAATAGTAGTTAACAGGATACCGATTAAGATCGCCCCGCGAACCTTGCGGGCCATTAACACGGCAATGATCAAAATGCCGATTAAAGCAAGAGCCGGCCCGGGAGAAGTTAAATCTCCAAGGGAAACCTGGGTAGCTTCATCACTAACTATAATGCCTGCATTCTGCAAACCGATAAAAGCAATAAACAGACCGATACCGGCCGCCACAGCACTTTTCAGGCTGGTCGGCACAGCAGCGTCAATATGGGAGATAGCTCCGGTAACCGATAAAATTAAAAAAACAATACCAGAAATAAACACGGCGCCCAGGGCTGCCTGCCAGCCGAATTGCGCCGCTACAACAAACGCAAAAAAGGCATTTAACCCCATCCCGCTGGCCAGGGCAAACGGATAGTTGGTCAGCAGACCCATCAGGATAGTGGTAACACCGGCTGCAATAATGGTGGCAGTCATTACGGCTCCGAAATCCATCCCCGCCCCGCTGAGAATAAAGGGGTTAACAAATATTATATAGGCCATTGTCATAAAAGTAGTAACACCTGCAGTTGTTTCAGTCTTGATGTTCGTCTGATGTTCTTTAAACTTGAAAAACTTTTCCATGTTTTCCTCCTTGAACTTATTCAGTAATTAAGAATCTGAAATAATTCCTTACCTGCTTCAAAGGTTATCTGTCCGAGGGCTTTGCCTGTGGTCCGGAAATCACCTCCCGAAAAAAAATAATGCCCGGACAGATAGGTATCGAGCGAAACCTACCCGCCTGGGCTTTTATCCCTCCGGTGTGACATCCTGAAGCATTGAAGAATGCCATGGATGCTTGCGCCACTCGGACCAGCCCGCCGGATACTTATTTTTAACAATACCCCGCGGCGGAACCCTAGGCGCACTTTCCCTCGTTAAAATATTCTTTTAACGATTTAATATTTGGTTTTCTCCCTGAAAACTGGGTGCAGGTGTTTAAAATATTACCCCTGCAGTTAATCTATATTACACATCTGTATGTTGTTTTTCTCCATCTTTCGTAAAAATCCTTCAGTAAAATACCCTGAATAAAATATCTTCCTGCAACCATTTTATAATATCATAAATTGAAACCCGCTGCCCGGGCCTGCCGTCTCAATTTGTTCTTTTTTACATGCGGCCGTTATAAAACTGGAGTGGATTAACCGGCTGATGCTGGTAATAAGAATCCCATTTGCGCGTTCCGTCATCAACCCTCACCTCAAAATGCAGGTGTGAACCGCTGGCCCTGCCGGTTGCCCCGACCTTGCCGATTACCTGGCCGCGCTTGACCCGCTCACCCTGGGAAACCAGGTTTGCACTGTTGTGCAGGTAGAGAGTCCAGTAATCACCGTGGTGAATGATCAGGTAATTGCCCTGTGTACCGCCCCAGCCGTTAAAAGTAACCACACCGTCTGCAGCAGCCAGGACATTGGTTCCCTCGGCAATGTGAATATCAATTGCCTGGTGGCCGGGCTTATAACCATTATAAATAATACCCTCTCCCTGGACCGGCCAGATGAAGCTTCCTCCCCCCGTTACCTGAACCGCCTTCTTACCAACAGCCTCAACCTGGACCACCGCTTCTTCCAGGATAATTTCTTCAACAACAGACCGCTCCACCTCTTCACCGTTTTCACGGGTAACCAGGTAAACTACTTCTTTTTCACCATCTATACCTTCATTAATAATTTTGCTTTCATTAACATACATGGTTTGATCATCGATATAATCAACCGGGAAGGGTATTACTTCTACCACGGTTACCTCTTCCACGGTTTTTACGTGCACGGCAATATCTACCGGTGCTTCCCGGGTCTCTCTTTTCGTAAATATATCGGTAACAGTTAACAGGGGGGTGGTAGTTGCGGCGTTGAACTCACCCATACTGCGGCTCGAAAGTTCAGATCGTTCAGATGTTTCGTTTCCCAATCTATCTGCTGCAGCATAGTTAGTCTCTTCGCTACCGATTGGTTCGGCCAGCATGGCAAAGATATCAGCCGTTGTGTATAGTTCTTCCGGTGATACAGCACATTCTTCCGCATGAAATTCTTCCACTATATAAACATCACGCAGGCTGTCGCCATCACTGGCTGCTGTATAATATTCTTTCAGAGATATTTGCAGCTCTTCAACCTGGTCAGGAGTTGACACAGGTACCAGGGGATGACCGTCAATATGCAGCAAGAATGCGGTGGTGTAAAATGAAGCTTTATGACGAATTGCGTCGCAGACAGAGGGACTGTCCGCCTTTACATCGTTGTTATACTGTTTCTCAAGATCAATTTTTTCGTTTAAATTCAGTTCCATTCCATAGAGCTCGCCACAGCGTTCAACCAGGTTTTCAACAAACAGATTCAAAGTAGCCGGATCCTCAACTGCCCCGATTTCTGAACCACCCATGTAAACAACATACACCTGGCTATTTAAATAATTATGGTAAGTAAGCATTAAGGTAAGCGCTGCCACTGTAACCACTATGAAGCATATTCTATTACGCTTTTCGGCTTTTTTAAGCAAGCCGGCAAAGCAACTGCCAACCAATTTGTAAAAACGGTTCAGGAACTGCTCCACAGGCATTCCCCTTCCGTATGCTTTTTTGAAGACCAAACCTCTTCTATTATAACAGGTTTGGTCAAATTTCTCACCTTAGGTCCTTTAAATCCCCGTTTAGCCCAACCAGCATCGCTCTAAATAAAAAAGCCCCCTGTCGCTTAAACAGGGGGCTTGTCTATAGCCATCCGGTATATAACCGGAACTTAGCTAAATTACATCATCGGCATTCCGCCGCCGGGCATTCCGCCGCCGGGCATGCCACCGCCGTTATCCTTCTCGGGAAGGTCGGTTACCACGGCTTCGGTGGTCAGGAAGAGTGCTGAAATGCTGGCCGCATTCTGGATAGCAGAACGGGCTACTTTAGCCGGGTCAACAATACCGGCTTTCATCATATCTTCAAATTTACCGTTTGCCGCATTAAAGCCAACACCTTTTTCCATAGCCTTAATTTTTTCGGCAACTACAGAACCTTCGGCCCCGGCATTGCTGGCTATCACGCGAACGGGATCTTCGAGGGCACGCTTAACAATCATCATTCCCGTTGCTTCGTCGCCTTCAAGATCACTTTCCAGCTGACCAAAACCGGATGCTACGTTCAGGTAGGCAATACCGCCACCGGGTACAATTCCTTCTTCAACTGCAGCGCGGGTAGCGGAAAGAGCGTCCTCAATGCGCAGTTTTTTCTCTTTCATTTCAGTTTCTGTTGCAGCGCCAACCTCGATAACGGCAACACCGCCGGCCAGCTTGGCCAGGCGCTCCTGCAGTTTTTCGCGGTCGAAGTCAGATGTAGTATCTTCAATCTGCATCCTGATCTGGGCAATACGCTTCTTAATATCTTCAGCTTCGCCTGCACCGTCAACAATAACAGTTTCTTCCTTGCTGATCCTTACCTGGCGGGCTCTTCCGAGCATATCGATTTCAACATTCTTCATGTCAATACCGAGATCTTCCGAAACAACTTTTCCACCGGTCAGAATAGCAATATCTTCCAGCATAGATTTACGCCTATCACCAAAACCGGGGGCTTTCACTGCAACACAGGTGAAAGTACCGCGCAGTTTGTTAACAACCAGGGTTGCCAGCGCTTCGCCTTCAACATCCTCGGCGATCAGCAGCAGCTGCTTGCCTTTCTGGACAATTTTCTCCAGCAGCGGCAGCAGGTCGTGAATATTGCTAACCTTGCGGTCTGTAAGCAGAATAAATGGCTCTTCAAGAACGGCTTCCATTTTCTCAGTGTCGGTTACCATGTAAGGAGAAATGTAGCCGCGGTCAAACTGCATTCCTTCAACGACTTTCAGGTCGGTAGTAAAACCTTTTGATTCTTCAACGGTAATAACACCGTCTTTACCCACTTTTTCCATTGCTTCAGCAATCAGTTCGCCAATTGTTTCATCGCTGGCTGAGATAGCCGCAACCTGCGAGATATCTTCCTTGGTTTCAACCGGTTTGCTCATTTGCTCCAGCTCTTTCAGGGCAACAGCAACAGCTTTTTCAATACCGCGCTTCATGATCATCGGGTTTGCCCCGGCGGCAACGTTTTTCAATCCGTCGCGAACAATCGCCTGGGCCAGCAGGGTTGCGGTTGTTGTTCCATCACCGGCTATATCGTTGGTTTTAGTAGCAACCTCTTTAACCAGCTGGGCACCCATATTTTCAAAAGGATCTTCTAGTTCAATTTCGCGGGCGATGGTTACACCATCATTGGTAATCTGGGGGGAACCAAACTTTTTATCCAATACTACATTGCGGCCTTTCGGCCCCAGGGTTACGGTAACTGTATCGGCCAGGGCGTTAACGCCTCTTTCAAGCGCGCGCCGGGCTTCTTCATCATAAATAATCTGTTTTGCCAT
>CAYMIW010000035.1:0-29634 GCA_964390725.1 uncultured Syntrophomonadaceae bacterium
TTTCTGCTTCTGCCCTCTCTGTAACCCTTAACCAGGCCTCTATGAACCGGCATTATGCTGCTTCTGTAGATGCCCTGCACTTCGCCGAATCGGGGATTAACCAGTATCTCTGGCATTTAAACAAGATCGATTCTGAATCGCTTACTCTCGGTGTCGACCAGGAGTTCGGTGAGGGGTATTTCCGCCTGGAACTGATTGATGGTTCGGTGGAAGATGGTTTTGTTACGGTGCGCTCTTCCGGTTATCATAAGGATAGCCCCGACCGGACCAGGACCCTGGAAGTAATGCTTTCAAAAAAAAGTTTTACCCAGTATGTCTGGTTGACCGACTCCGAAGGTGTTGCCTGGAATGCTACCATTCATACCTGGGAAGGGCCGTTTCACACCAACGGAAACCTGAGGGTGTGGGGACGCCCTACTTTTAACGGGCCGGTCTCTTATTCCGGGGTAATCCAGACAAACAGCTCCAGCCCTTATGGAACGGCAAACCCGTATTACAACATGGGTAACCCGGTTAAAGTGGAAAAGATTGTTTTTCCGGCAACCAATTCAGAAATCAAGGCCAGGGCTCAAAACGGGGGCCACTATTATAACGGTATGACTGCGATATACCTTAATGGCGACAGTTATGATGTGCGGACATATAACAGCAACACCGGGAACTGGATGTATAATGGTAAAACATACGCCGAACTGGGCTTGTCGTTCGGCAGCGCGGCTGATCCCAAGCCAGCCGTGGCCTCACTGCCCCTGCCTGACAATGGTGTGATTTACATAGACGGCGCCAATGCTGCCCAGTGGAGACGGGGGACGGGTGATCTTTACATTTCGGGAACGTTGGACGGTAAACTAACCATTGCTGCCGCAAATAACATCTACCTGACCGGCTACGACCCGACCGACTGGAGGGTGCCATCATACACCGGTGGGAACCCGCGTTACCTGCCCCGTGGGGCGGCAACCGCTGGAATAACCTATGCGCCTGGAACGGAAAGCACCAGCATCCTGGGGTTAATTGCCAACTCTAATATAGAAATACTTGGTAAATATTGGCCGGGTCACCGGTCAACCAATGCAAACGGTTTACAATATTGGAATACACCTAATGATGTTGCTCCCAATAATCTCGATCTGGACGGGGCTTATATGGCCCTGAGCGGTACTATTACTTATGATTATGGCATTGGGGTTCAAAAAGGAAATGTAAATATGTTTGGAGCGATGATTCAAAAAACAAGAGGTGCCTTTGCTACAACCGGTGCCGGGTACGGCCGTGTTTTTGAACACGATCCCAAGCTTGTGTTTCAAACTCCACCATATTTCCTCGAACCGGTTGACTCCGGCTGGGAAATAAATACCTGGCGTGAAACCAATACAGCAGAAGTAAATAACAATTGAAGATTATGCAGAAGGAGGTAAAGCTATAGAGACACTATTAAATATTGCCCTGGATAAAGGTGCTTCTGATCTTCATATTACGGTTGATGCTCCACCCCTGTTGCGCCTTAACGGTAACCTGGTGGAACTGAATACAGCGCCTGCTTCGCCGAAATAACGGGGACGGGCGTATCGCTGCAGCAGAAATACTGATCTGCACTCCGGCTGTGCGCAACCTGATCCGCGAGGGTAAAGTTCACCAGATTCCCTCGGTTATTCAATCGGGAAACCGTTACGGGATGCAAACTATGGATAAACACCTGCAGCAGCTCTTTAAAAAAGGTGCTATCAGCAGGGAAGAAGCCCTGGAATATGCCCGCGACGAAGAAAGCATGGTTCAATTCTTTGACAACAACCGTGAGTAGAAAATATGCTTGATTAAGGCGGATTGCGCTAATGTTTTTGACAAAATCTAAAAATTTAAATATAATAAATAAAAGTTATCTTATTTAAATATATAACAGATAGAGAGAGCTAAACAGGCAGTCACTTTCACAGGGAGGAAGTGCATTTTATGTTGCTAAAAAAGTTTTATATTGTCTTGTTGGTTATTATATTAATCCCGTTAATAAGCAGTTCCGCAGCTGCTGAGACGGGGTTTGTTATGTACAATAAGCAATACGACCTTGACGGCTTGATATCGGTAAAAATGATGGTCGGCAGTGACCAGGCCGGTGGAAAACATAAAACCATGATCCGGGGTGAAGGGGCGCTGTTCAGGGTTGATCAGACCCTGATGAGACCGGGCAGTATTGATCTTTATAATCACAGTGAATGGTTTGCCGAACCTTCATCACCGATGGGGCTGGAGGTGGCAGCTAATTTCCGCCCTTCCGGGAATCCTGAAAACGATGCTGAAGCAGAATCACACCAGGTTTTTGCCATTAGTGTTAAGGCTGACCGGGGTGAAAGCGGCAGCCTCACCCAGGCAATTTCCGCTGCCACCCATGTTTACGGGGCAGAAGAGGAAGAACATTATTTTTACCTTGACCAGGATGCTTTCACCTCCGGTGGTACTGTGAAGCGTTACATCGATTTAATTGAACCTGTAACCGGCCAGTACCTCTTTGAAGATGCCATAATTAAAGGTTATGTGCGGGTGGCAGACTCTTTGCAGGCCGGTGATGGAAGCGGAGTATCTCTTAAGCCGGCTTATTTTATTGGCGATCTGATATTTCCCGATAACGAATACAATGAAAATGCAATTTTTATGGTCCGGGAAGTGATTACCGACGAGACCGCGTTTTATAAATACAGTGATCTGTCGAATACTGAATAGCCCGACTAATTAATAAAACCTAGCGTATTTATTGTTTTTTTCGTAAAGTTAATAATTGATCCTGCTATAAATCTTATGTTATGATTACATTTGCCTGAATATTTTATGGTGCAGATATAGTCGCCGGATGACAAGCAGGATATCTATTAATAATTACCGCATATAGTACCCTACTAAAACCAGCCTGTACCTGCAAATGATTATTTCTTAACAAAACCTGAATAACAACTCACAGCGGCTTATCTGAAGGTGATAATGCTCGTGAGCCTTTAAGGAGCGCTACCTGGTGCCACCTCCTGTATTATATTCACTAATGTATTACGCTGTATTTATGGTATATCCCCTGCTGGGAACGTATGTACTATTCCTGAATTCAAAAGCTACAATGAACCGTATTTTTTTCTTCATCTGTCTTTCTCTTACGATTTGGGCAATAACTTTTTCCCTTGGTGTTGCAGCACCGGATTTCGAAACTTCGCTATTCTGGCGGAGAGTGTCTTCCCTGGGCTGGGGGACAATATATGCTATATTATTTCACTTTTTCCTTTACCTGACCAAGGGCAAAATGCTGACCAGGGTGAAGTGGGTATATGCGCTTATCTATCTCCCGGTGCTCTTTAACTTGTTTGTCTACGGGATTTATTCACCGCTGGCGGTGCAACATTATGAGCTTGTGTTCACTGGTGGCGGCTGGATTAATATTGCAACCGGCAGTATGTGGGACTGGTATTTTAATCTGTATTATACCCTTTTTTCGCTGGGTGTCCTGTGGCTTTTATTATCGTGGGGAAAATCGTCGAAAGATAAGGGTGTTAAGAAAACGGCTTTGATCATGGGCTTTTCCTTATTTGTTACCATAGGCACCGGAACAATTACTGATATTATCGAAAGTGCGTTGCCTGTATTCCCTGATATCGGGGTTATTATTGCCCTGGTTCCATCGCTTGCCCTGCTTTACACAGTTAAAAAGCACGGATTTTTGATGCCGAAAAAGGAGAATAAGGTAACAAAAGTGGGAGAAATTCTCAGCGGCAGTAAACGCAAAGAGCTATACCAGGTGCTGTCATTATTTTTTCTCATCAGCAGCCTTTTAAACCTGGTCCATTATTTTTATTTCCCGGTAGTTCTTAACCAGGTAATCATGTTCAGTGCTTTACTTTTCATAATGGCAATTATGTTTCGCATCATTCTTTATATTCCTTTATCAACCCTTTACCGGGACAACCTGATGATAGTCATGCTTGCTTTTGCCATTCCCCTGATTATGCTTCATTTTATGAACAGTTATGCCGTTAATAATATTTGGCCCTTTCCCCTGCTATTTATCACTCTTGCAGCCATATATAACAACAAAAAAATGATCATCGTAATTTTTACGGCGGCACTGCTTACCCAACTGTGGGTATGGAATACGGTACCGGTTCTTACTGTCCGGGTTGCAGGTGCTGATCATCTGTTGCGCCTGGTTGTATTTGTTATTGGCGCTGCGCTTGCCTTATTCTTAAACCGGACCTATGTTGATCGTTTAAAAGAAAATGAAGAACAGATTAAATTTCAAAAAATGAGTGCCCGCGTATCAACTGAATTTGTATCAGTCACAGAAAGCAACCTGGACAGTAAAATTAGCCTGATGCTTGAACAGAGTGGAAAATACTTTCAAGCCGGCATGACATACCTGTTATTATTCTCAAAAGATTATTATTACATTATCTATAGTCACGAATGGTGCGAAGCTGGTAAAAATCCGATAATTAATCATACTAATTCTATACCGGCCGGCACCTTTCGCTGGTGGCTAAATAATTTAAAGGGGCAGCGACTTGTATATTTACCTTATATAGGTCAATTACCGGCGGAAGCACGTACGGTAAGAGATTTTTTGATCAGCCGTGGGATAAAATCGTTTTGTGCTGTACCATTGTATGCAAAAGAACGTATCGTTGGTATCTGGGGTTTTGATGCTCTTGATAAGCCGGAACAATTGGCTAATGATTACAAGGAACAGGTTTCTGTTCTGGCAAACCTCCTGGCCGATGCGTTGCAGAAAGTGGAGTCTGAAAAAGAAATACAAAAGATGGCCTACTATGACGAATTAACCGGGTTACCTAACCGCGTTTTATTTAATCACTACCTGGAAAAGGCCATATCAATGGCCAAGCGTAACAGGAATTATATCGGGATACTGTTCCTTGATCTGGATTCATTTAAACATGTAAATGATACCATGGGGCATAACCGGGGAGATTTATTGCTGCAGCATGTAGCACGCCGGATTACAGGCAATATGAGAAAACATGACACAGTGTGCCGCTTCGGTGGAGATGAATTTTTAATCATGTTTCCGCAGATGGAGCAACCGGAAGATATTCTACAGGCTGCTAACAAAATTATGTCATCGTTCGAGGAACCGATAACCATTAGCGACCAGGAAATATTTGTTACAGCCAGTGGAGGCGTATCTGTTTACCCGGCAGACGGGAAAAATGGTGAATCCCTGATCAAAAATGCCGATCTGGCCATGTATCATGCAAAAAAAATGGGCAGGAATCAATTTGCCTTTTGTTCAACCGGGATGAAACAAGATGTTCAGAAAAGCACACAACTGACTAACCAGCTTTACCGCGCCCATGAACGTGGCGAATTAGTGCTGCATTACCAGCCCCAGGTCTCTATTGTAACAAAAAGAATTGTTGGCATGGAAGCTTTAATACGATGGCAGCATCCCGATCAAGGTTTGATCAGTCCGGACATTTTTATTCCACTGGCTGAAAAAACTGGATTGATCAATCCTATTGGTGAGTGGGTGCTTAATAGCGCCTGCCGCCAGAGTAAATGCTGGCAAAAACAGGGGCTGGCGCAGTTGCGAATGGCTGTTAATTTATCTGTGGTTCAGTTAAGAAAACCCGGCTTTGTAAAAACAGTTGAAAAGATTTTGCATGATACCGGGTTGGAACCGCAATACCTGGAATTGGAAATAACTGAAAGCGATATCATCAGGGGTACCAAGTATACCCTAAGTGTTTTAAATGACCTGAAAGCGCTAGGTGTCGGAATATCTATTGATGATTTTGGCACTGAATATTCTTCCCTGAGCCGATTAAAAGAGCTGCCGGTTGATCGTTTGAAGATTGATATGCAGTTTGTTCAGGGCATTGAGTTAAGCAAAAAAGATAAGGCAATTACTGCTGTAATTGTCAGCCTCGGCCGCAGCCTGGGCTTGAAAGTAACTGCAGAAGGTGTAGAAACGGAAGAACAGCTTAAATTTCTTGAACTGGAAAAGTGTGATGAGCTACAGGGGTTTTACTTCTACAAACCGATGCCGGTAGATAAGATAGAGCAGGTTATTAGAAGCGTTGACACATGCTAAAAGATTTCGAAAACGCTGTACATGGGCGACAGTACTGAGAAAACTATCAGGCCGATAAAAAAGCCCACTACCAGCAAAAGAATTGGTTCCAGGATAGTGCCGAGTCTGTCAACCAGGTAGGATACTTCTTTTTCATAGTAACAAGCGGTTTTATCCAGGATGATGTCGATAGTTCCTGTTTCTTCTCCGGTTCGGACCATTTCGGCCAGGAGGGGTGGGAAAAATCTACTTGCCTGGAGGGAATCGGCAAGAGGCTCACCTCGTTGAAGGGCCAGTTCGATTGTTTTTAGGAAACGGGATACATAGAGATTGTTGATAACCCGGTCGGCAATGCGCAGGGATTGATAAAGGTTCAATCCGCTTGATAGCAGGGTACTCAGGGTGCGGGCAAAACGAGCGGCATTGACCATCATATAGATTTTACCGAAGAGAGGTAAATGCAGCTTCAGGTAGTCGGTAATTAACCGGCCTTTTTTTGTTTGTAAGAAAAGGGCAGTGATAAAGGCTATAACAAATAAAATTATTAAGATCACCAACCAGTTTGCGATTACAAGCTGCCCCATGCTGAGCATTAGCCTGCTAAAAAGGGGCATTTCTGTTTCCATCTGGCTGAATATAATGGCAAAACGGGGCAGCACAAATAAAATCATTACTGCTACTACAGCCAGGGCGACAGTAGAAATAAAAAGAGGATAGGCTGTTGCCGAGCGTATTTTTTCTTCAAGGTCGTGTTGTCTCTCGTAGTGAGAAGCACTTCGCTCCATAACCAGGTCAAGTACTCCTCCGGCTTCGCCCGCTTCAACCATACTGATTAAAAACCGGGGGAAGAAATGATTTTGTCCGGCCAAGGCCTCGGTTATTCCGGCACCTTTTTCAAGACTGGATGCAGCTGCACGGATATTATTTCGCAATGAAGCATTTTCAAGCTGCACTGAGAGGATATTTAAAGCACGGAGTACCGGTATTCCGGCCTGAAGCATGGTTGCCAGCTGGCGGCAGAAAATCATCAGATCACGGCTGCGACAGCGGCCGTAACCGATTTTGTCAAGCAAAAAGGTTTGCAGGCCGGAGAGAGAACCTCCGGGTATATTACTGGTTGCTAAAAACAGGGGATATAGACCGCGCTTCTCCAGTTCAAGAGCAGCATCATGCCGGGAAGGGCTGCTTATATACCCGTTAACCTTTTTCCCATCACCGTTAATAGCCCGGTATCGATAATATTGAGGCAAGAATGCTCCCTCCCAAATTCACCTAGTTATATCTATCAAAATACATTTTAAATTCGATCTCAAGAGTGGCTTGATGTGAATCTGTTTCCTGCCAGATGATCAGACCGATTACCGGCCGGTAAATGAAGTTTTCAAGATCATCGAGCAGGACCTGCAGGCGGGCCGACCCACCCGAAGCCAGGAGACGGCAGTTTAGGATTGTGAACTCTTCACTGTGATTAATGTCTCCCGCGGTCAGCGATATAATATTATTACTATAGGGCTGCAGCAGAAAGTCGAGATCAGCCATAACAGCGGATAGTTCTTCATCAGGGGGGAGAAAATATTTCAGGCCTTCATATTCTTTCTCAACTTCCAACCAGACGGCCTTAAGCTGGCTGCCCCCGGATAAAAGGTCTTCAAGTTCTTCGATTTCGCTTCCCAGTTGATTTAAGGTTTGGCTGGATGAACGTATATTACTTACCATGGATGATGTAAACAGGTAATAGGATAGGGCAACAACGGCAGTTAAAACCGCTATGAACAGACCTATTCTATTATAATTATGATTGTTGTTCTTTTTAACGGTCAGCCTGGTGATGGTCATAACCCCCGTTTCTGTCGCCTAAATTTAAAACTATGGTAAAGGTGTAGTAGCCGTTGTCAGCCAGGCTTACTTCCAGGAGATCTGCAGTAGCGGTTTTGTTGAGATCGGCAAGTATTTCACGGTATGCTGCAGCGGAATGCATATTGAAAGAACGTCCGGTTATTTCGGCAGCTGAACCGGGATCAATGATTATAGAATATAGATCGATTCCGTTAAAAGCCCTTGAACGGATTTCGGTAATTAGCGATGAACACGATTGGTTGCAGGTAAACAGGGTATTGAATATATTTATTTTCCTTTCAGCATTATCAAGCTCTTTCTTTAGCTCAAGCAGGGGAGCAGAAATGTTTTTATAGTGTAAAAGTTCTGTTTCTGCAAGAGAGACCTGTTCAGTAAGGTACTGCTCACAAAAAAAGAGGGTAACATATAAAAGAAATACTGTAGTTAGGGCAAACAGTAGGGTGAGTAAGATATCTACAGGCCGGCTTAACGGTTTTTTGCCATTGTTTTCGACCAGGTTGACCTGGTAATTCAAGAGACCCACCCCCTCAGGGCAAGACCGTATGAAGAAGCAAAAAGGGTATTTTCCATTACTGTTCTTTGACTATTAGTATCAGTATTACTGCACAGCGCTGCAACAGGGTTATACAGTCTAGGCCTGAGACCCAGCCTTTCCCCAATAGCGGCTGCCAGCCCGGGAGTGTATATACCACCGCCGCAAAGGTATAATTTTTCCGGGTAAAGGCGATCATTTTCAGACTGTTCCAACCAGTATTCCAGTGATTGTTCCACTCCCGCTAAAAAGCGGGTATCAAGTATATTTGAGTTGGTTCGAACGGATCTGTTACCGGTTTTGCCAAACCCCGATACGCCGCTGCGCAGGTTGCGATAATAAGAGAAAGAGTTGCTGTTGTAGATAATAAAGGAACTGTCAGAGTGACCGATATCAATTAATAATGAACAACTGCTCGCATCAGGGCTGTTACCGACACCGGGCTTTTCGGGGAAGCGAAGCAGCGAAAGGGGTGAGACTTCAATAATACCTATTTTAAACCCGGCCAGCTTTACGGCATTTACAAATGAAGCGCTAACCGACTTATCGGCCGCGACAAGAATATATTCTTTTAATTTATTCGTTTTATTTATATTAGCCTCTTCAAAAAGGGGACAGTATGAAAAAACAGTATCCCGGGGAATCATAGAAAAACGTGTCTCAACTTCAAGGCTCATCGTCCTGGCGAGATCACGCTTGTTCATTATGGGAAGCTTGACCCGGGCCAGGTTAAAAGATTGAGGTCCCAGGCACAGGTTTATGGTATTGTTGCGCCAGTTAGTCTCGTTTCGCAACTGCCTGAGAATGGTTGACAATTTCTCGGGGTTATTCAGTTTTCCTTGATTAAAAAGACCCGGTGGCGTGGGACAGGAAATACGCCGGTGGCAGCAGAGCCTGTTTTTTTCAACTGCAAGCTGTACCAGTTTTAACTGGAAATTCCCCGGGTCAAATCCGATTGGGGAATACCTGCCCCGATATTTATGAGCTCTATTATTTATTTGTGAGCAGAAGACATTTCCTTCTGTCAACGTTATCACTTCCATTCTTCAGCTAGGGTTTAATCCATTCAGCAATGCTGTAACTCCCGTCATCAGATTGTTCAATACTGACTGCCAGGGTTGTGCTTCCCCGATCGGTTGATCCGGTGGAATAAATCAAGCTTATTTCCTGATCATGATCATGGAGTGATACTGTGAAACTGCCGTCGCCATGTGTGTAGTTTAAATCTTCACCGGTAAAGCTGCTGCTGTTTAAAAGAAACAAATAGGATTCAATACCGGCTTCAGCAAGGTAATACTGCTTGATGTCGGCTGAGTGATACCCGGTTACCTGCTGATCTTTCAGGGCCATATCCAACAGCGCAGCTCCGGCAGCAAGTAGAAGAAGGGTAAATACCAGCACCAGCACAAGCGCCATACCTTCCTGACTATCTCGTAAAATGTTCATTTTCAAATTTAAGAATTTATTCATCAATGTTTTCTTGATCCTGTTCATATACAGTATGTTCTTCGGGTTCTTTGCTTTCGGATAAACTTCCTGGAAGATTGCGTGGTAAGATTGCTCCGGCCAGTTTATAAGGATCTGAAGTGGAGCCTGCTTCAATTTCAATGGTAATTAAGTCCCTTCCGCCGGGCAGGAAATTAATTCTGTTTATATCAAGGGCAATTTTGTTATGAAAATAGAGCGCTGAGCCGGTAGGATATGAATCATATACCAGTTCCCTGCCAACCAGGCGAAAACGCAAAGTGCGATATTGATCATGGGGGGCAGTGAAACGAATTTCGCTGCCCTCTTCGTGAAAGGAATAGGAACTGGCATAGCGTAGTTCCCTGATAATTGTGTCGAGGGCAATCCTGGCATTCTGGCATGCTTCAATTTTTGCAGTAGAATTGTTCCAGCACTTTAAACCAACCAGGTAGAAATTGTAGGCGGCAGATATGATTAACCCGAGAATGGCCAGGGTAATCAGCAGTTCTACCATGGTAAAGCCTTTCTCAGGGCTGGCTGATTGATGTAGCCTTATCTTAAACCTACCAGTGTCCAAACTGTTTCACTCCTTTCATGATCACCTTCAACCCAGCGGACAGTTACGTCTATTGATAGCATGATATTCTCAGCTGGCTCGTTATCTCCGCCAGCATGTCCGTTAAAATAATGAAAAGGAGCAACCGTGGTTAACCGTTCGAAACCGGGATAACCGGGCAGCTGATCTTCAAGGATAAATTCGCCCGCAAGATAGAAATATTCCAGTTCGCTGGATTCGAGAGCCTTGAGCTGCTCGATTTTATCACGACAGAGATTAACTGCTACCGAGTAATCGGCAGAGTTGCTGACCATTAGAGCAGTGCTGCTGTAAAGGGTAAGAATGGGGGTGATAACCAGGCCCAAAAGGGCCAGGGCAATTAACAGTTCGATAAATGTATAACCCGGACAGCTGCTGCGGACGTTGTTGAACACGATAAACTCTCCTTGTACGATTAAAGTGCGACTAATTAGTGTGATTGTTGCTTTACAGGCATTCCGAACAGCATGAGTGTAAGGCTTAGTTAAGCTGGTAATCAGGAAAACAGGTTAATGTACCAGTTCCAAATCTGGTTGCCGCAGAATACTTCGATATAGGCGGCAAGGGACAGAAAGGGTGCAAACGGGAGAGCATCCTTGCGGGTTAGTTTTCCTGCGGCGATCAGGGCCAACCCTGTTAAAGCTCCGAATAAAAATGCGAGCAGCAGAACGGCAGCTGTGCCCCGCAGCCCTGCGTACAGGCCAATCATGGCAATCAGTTTAACATCGCCCGCTCCCATACCGCCCCTGCTGACGAGGAAAACTACAAGCAAAACCGCTCCACCGGCCAGGAAACCAAACAGCGAGTCAGCAGGATCCCTGCCGGTCAGCAGCAGTGGATTTACCCTGAACCAGGTCTGGAGAAAGGCGGGCACTTGTATAATTGCAGCCATGATAATGCCAGCTATTACCAGGCTATTTGGTATAAGGCGGTGTTCGAGATCGATTAAAGCAATTCCGGCCAGGATGTATAAGAGTGCAAGGTAAAACAGCGCAGTAACATTGAGGCCGAAATAATAGAGAACTATAGTGAATAACAGTCCGTTGAACAATTCTATAAGTGGGTAGCGAAAACTAATCTTAGCCCCACAGTGGCGGCATTTGCCACGCAGAACCAGGAATGCGAAAAGGGGAACGAGTTCGCCTGCACGTAGCCTTTCCGAGCAGACAGGACAGGCAGAAGGAGGGCTTACAACCGATAACTTCCGGGGAATCCGATAGATTAACACATTCAGAAATGAACCGAAACAGAGACCGGTCAAAAATATTACCAGGTAAAAAAAGATGTTAAAAAGGTCCATTTAAATGCAGCGACTCCTCGTAATTTGATCAAGCCGTTCTTTTAGTTGCCCCAATCGATATCTGACCAGGTTTAGTAAATGTATTACTGCCAGATTAAAATATTTTCTACAAGAAATAGCCAAATCCTGCTCTAAAGGCAGACAAAAGGTTTTAAACGGTACTATATTGACTTCCGCAGAAGAGGTTGCCGTGCTATAATACTAAATATTTCAAATATATCCCGGTGGTGAAAAACTGTGCTGATCAATGCTGCTACATCCCTGTATCTGATCCTGGGTAACCCGGTAAAACATTCCCTGTCGCCGGCCCTGCATAATGCCGCTTTCAGTAAACTGAATATGAACAGTATTTATATGGCAGCCGAGGTTAAAGAGCAGCAATTAGGTGAGGCAGTAAAGGGAATGCGCGCCCTGCAGGTTGCCGGAGCGAATATTACCAGTCCTTTTAAAGAAGCAGTTATACCTTTTCTTGATCATGTTTCCGAGGAGTCTGCTTTACTGCAGTCTGTAAATACGATTATCAACCGGCAGGGGCTGCTTTATGGTGAAACCACAGACGGGATTGGTTTTTACCGTAACTTATTGGTGGAATATGGGAAGTATGAACCAGCTTGGCCGGTGATGCTGATTGGAACAGGTGGTGCAGCCCGTTCTGTTGCTTTTACCCTGGCCCAAAAGAATATGCAGGAACTGTACATTCTCAATCGCAGTGAAGAGCGTGCACAGCAGCTGGCAGATCTCCTGAGAGAACATACGCCACTGAAAAAAACTGTTACTCTCGGACTGTCCCGGGCCAATATTGAAGAAGCAATTGATATGTGCAAAGTGATTATCTACAGTTTGCCCCTGGATCATAACCTTGTTGAAGAAACATTAACAAAAACCAGTACTAAAGAGAAAATGCTGTTTGATTTTCGTTATGAACCTGTCAACACAGCTGTAATGAATGTATTTCGTGAAAGCGGAGGAGAAAGCTGTAACGGGTTGGGTATGCTGTTCTGGCAGGCAGTGGAAGCTTTCGAACTCTTTACCGGGGAAAAGGCGCCGCTTGAAGCGATGAAGCGCTCAGTGAATTACAGTTAGTCGAAAGGAGCACTGGTTTGATAGAAAATGGCCGCGGGGGAATTGAGCATATTGTTGTTGCTGCCGGCCTGGTCAGCCGTAGCCAGTTGAATAAACTTTTCAGTGAAAAAAAAGGTTCGGGAAAGAGACTGACCCGTTTAATGATTGAAAAAGGTCTTGTTTCAGAACAGGAATTGCAAGGCCTCATTGAAGAAAAGTATGGAATAAAAAAAATATCTCTGCAAAAATTTAAACCGGTACCACACTTAATTTCTGCTTTTCCTTCTGAACTTGCTCTTAAAAGAAGAATGATACCCCTGGCCATGAGAAAAGGCAAACTGGTCCTGGCGATGTCGGATCCTCTTGATCTTGCTGCCGTTGATGATGCTGCCAGGTGCAGCGGTTGTGAGATTATGCCGGTAATGGCAGAGGAAGGTGAAATCAATTATCTTCTGACACAGCTTTACAGCATCTCCAATGAAAACAACACCCATCAGACTAATAATGAACGCAATAAAGCTCAAACTGAAGAAAGAGAAAGGCTTTCAGCCCTGGAAGATGCGCCGGTAGTTAAAATGGTGAATACACTAATTGAAAGAGCTGTGGAAGAGGGAGCAAGTGATATTCACCTTGAGCCGGCCAGCAAAACGTTGCGGATTCGTTTCAGGGTGGACGGAGTATTGCATGATCTGCCATCATCTCCGCTCAGTAGTGCAGCTCACATTATTTCAAGGGTTAAAATTATGGCTAACCTGGATATAGCGGAAAAACGTTTACCACAGGATGGTAACATTGAGTGGCATGGTCGCAGAAAGGGAGCAAGCCTGCGAATATCTACCCTGCCTACAGTGCACGGGGAAAAAGTTGTAATCAGAATTCTGGAGAAAGAAAGAATAATTCTTCCCCTTGAAAAATTGGGATTTTCTGATTATAACTACAAACAGTTTTTACCTCTTTTATTAAATCATCACGGATTACTGCTGGTTACCGGCCCGACCGGCAGCGGGAAGACCACCACCCTGTATTCAGCTCTTAACTACCTCAACCGACCTGAGGTTAACCTGGTTACGGTAGAAGATCCGGTTGAATATCAGCTTGATGGTATAAACCAGGTTCAGGTTTTGCCACGGATTAAACGCAGCTTTGCCGGGTCGCTTCGCTCTATTCTCCGCCAGGATCCGGACATTATCATGGTGGGTGAAATCAGGGATCTGGAAACGGCTAAAATAACCACCCAGGCAGCGATGACCGGTCACTTGGTTCTTAGTACTCTGCATACGAACAATGCTGCTTCGGCCGTTATTCGCCTGGTTGACATGGGATTGGAAGAATATCTCGTTTCTGCTTCCCTGGTGGGAGTAATTGCCCAGCGACTGGTCAGGACAATCTGCCCTCACTGCCGCAAGGTTTACAATCCGGACCAGGAAGAAAAAAGGTTATACCGGAGGTTCTTCAGCAATGAAGCGCCGTTGCAGCTCTACAAGGGTTCCGGCTGCCGTTATTGCAACAACACCGGCTACAAAGGTCGTATGTCCATCCAGGAAGTGCTGGCGCTTAATCGTGAGCTGCAGGAGCTAATTATGGCTGGTGTGACAGCAGAACTATTACAGGCCAGGGCTGTTGAGTGCGGAATGGAGACGTTGGTAAAGGATGGCCTGCGTGCAGTCGAAAGTGGAAAAACAACCGTGGATGAAATAGTTAGAAGTACTTTCAGCAGTATTTTTGATGAAAAACTGGCCGGCAACACTGATAATACTGCTTTCATTAAAGCTCTTCATGATCGTTAGTGGTTGCTGGTGATCTTGAAATATTAGTTAATATGAACAAAAGGAACAGGTCCGATGGAGATAGTGAGGGACAGTGGATTTACCCTAATTGAACTAATGATTGTTATCGCCCTGATCGGTTTGCTGGCTGCAGTTGCCGTTCCGGCATTTTCTACAATATCATCATCTAAAAATCTTGATATTGCCGCACGTGAATTGGCCATCGATTTGCGGATTGCAAGACAAAAAGCAATTACCGGCGGTTCGCTTCAGAAGATCGAGTTCCGCCTGTATAACAATGATTACCGGGTTAGGGATACAGGAAGTGGTGAAGCGTATGTAGTAAAGCTGCCTGAGGGTATCTTTTACAGGTCAGTAAATTTTCCAACAGACGGCAGTTATCCCCAGGTAAGCTTTTACAGGAGCGGAGCTCCGGGGCGGGGTGGAACTATCAGCCTGGTCGACTCGGGTGGCCGTATTTTGTATGTGATTATCACCCCGGCTACGGGCAGGGTTAGAATTTCTGATCTGCCCCCGGATAACCATTAAAAGGACGGTGAACTAACATTGAGCCAGGAAAAGAATAATATAATCCTGATCGGTTTTATGGGAGCAGGAAAAAGTGTAGTTGGCAGGCTTCTGGCGAATAAGCTGGATCGCATCTTTATTGATACCGACCAATTGATTGAAAGCAGGGAAGGAGCCAGTATTACTCAAATTTTTGAAACGTGCGGGGAAGAATATTTCAGAAAAGCAGAGAGTGAAGCGGCCGAATCACTGCTGGAATATTCGCAGGGTAGTTTTGTTGCTGCGACTGGAGGGGGCATTATGCTGCGTGAATCAAACCGCTCAGTTTTAAAAAAAGCTGGAAAGGTTATTTTGCTCCAGGTTTCCGCCGAAGAAGCTTTCAAAAGGGTTGGGGCCAGCGGAGACAGGCCGCTACTAAACGATCCCCGACCGCTGGAAAAAATCAGGAACCTCCTGGAAGTTAGAAAAAACTGTTACGCCGAGCATGATTACTCCTTTAATACTGACGGTAAAACTCCGCAAGAAATCTGTGAAGAAATCTGCCTGACCCTGAAATGTTAGCAGAGGTTTTTACATGTGAAAGCAGGATTTCATAGTGAATTAGGGAAGTTCTTTAAACACGGCACAATAAGATCATTAAGGTTAATCACAGGGGGTGAACTGTAGTGAAAATAATGATAATACATGGCCCAAACCTGAACCTGCTTGGTAGCAGGGAACCGGAAATATACGGCTCGGAAACTCTCGGACAGATTAACGCAGAACTGGAAAAGCTGGCTGTAGAATTGGGTCTGACTCTTGAAATATTCCAGTCAAATTATGAAGGAGAAATAATCGAAGCTATTCACAGGGCCGGTGATGGCTGCAGCGGAATATTGATTAATCCGGCAGCGTTCACTCATTACAGCTATGCCCTGCTTGACGCACTGGCTGCTGTTAAACTGCCTTTTGTCGAAGTACACCTTTCAAATATATTTTCAAGAGATAATTTTAGATTAAAGTCTGTTACTGCACCACTTGCTGCCGGTTTGATCTGCGGTTTTGGAAGCGAAAGTTATTATTTAGGCCTGGAAGCGCTGCAGAGAATAATTTCGAGGGGTAAAAAGATTGATTAAAAAAAGATTAACTAATATCAGGCAGCTGCTTAATAAAAAAGAGCTGGATGCCATTTTGATAAACAGTGCGGAGAACCGCTATTATTTGAGTGGTTTTACCGGGACTGCCGGCTACTTGTTAATAAGCGTAGAACAGGCATTTTTGGTTACTGATTTTCGCTATGTGCAGCAGGCAGAAGCCGAGGCACAGGAGTTTGAAGTAGTACGTTATGATAATACTATTCAGCAAACAATCGCTGCAATTGTCGAACAAGCCGGTTGGAACAAGATAGGTTTTGAAGCAAAAAAGATGTTCTGGAATGACTATAAAACCCTTAGTGACAGTACTAATGCTGAAATAGTCCCGGTGATCGAAGAAATAGAAAAATTACGTTCTGTGAAAGATGATAATGAACTTGACAAAATTCGCCGGGGCGCCTTAAAAACGGATCTGGCATTTCAATGGATTCTCAGCAATATCAGGCCGGGAATGCCGGAAATCATGCTTTCCCGTGAACTGGAAATATTTATGTTGCAGCAGGGAGCCGATGGAACATCTTTTGATTATATTGTTGCTTCGGGTAACAGGGGGGCATTGCCCCATGGAGTGGCCTCTGATAAAATTATGCAGGAAGGTGATCTGGTTACTATAGACTTTGGTGCGGTTTTCGAAGGTTACGCAACCGATATGACCAGGACGGTTGCTCTGGGCAGCCCCGATGATTCCTTACTGGAGGTTTATGAGGTTGTGATGAATGCCCAGGCAGAGGCGACAGCGTTTATCAGGCCTGGTATATCGGGGAGGGAAGCGGACCAAATTGCCCGCGACATAATAACAGCAGCCGGGTTTGGTGATTATTTCGGTCACGGGCTTGGTCACGGTGTAGGTCTTGAAACTCACGAGCATCCACTGCTAAATGCTAAAAGTGATACTATACTGGAACCCGGCATGGTAGTAACGGTGGAACCAGGGATTTATCTTCCTGAACGCGGCGGAGTTAGAATTGAGGACATGCTTGTAATTACTGAGAAGGGGGCAGAACTGCTTACATCAAGCCCCAGGGAACTGCTTACTATATAAACTCAGGAATAACATATACACAAGATGAAGGGTAGGGGTTGGCAATGATTTCAAGTAATGATTTTCACACCGGTGTAACAATTGAGCTGGATGATGAAATATTTACCGTTCTGGAGTTTCAACACGTTAAACCGGGCAAAGGGCAGGCTTTTGTCAGGTCTAAACTGAAAAATCTGCGAACCGGTTCTATTACCGATAAAACCTTTCGGGCAGGGGAAAAAGTAGCCAAGGCGCACCTGGATCGGAAAGAAATGGAATACCTGTACCGTGATGACGATTCATTTCATGTTATGGACACAGAAACTTATGAACAGATAACCCTGGATGCCGATCAGATTGGTGAAGGGGTTAAATATCTCAAAGAAAATGATCATATTAACGTGGTATTCTATAAAGATAAAGTTATCGGTGTTGATGTGCCAATCACAGTTAACCTGGTGGTAAGCGAAACTGAACCAGGCCTGAAGGGAGATACTGCATCAGGCGCAACAAAGCCGGCTACCATGGAAACAGGTTTAACGGTTATGGTCCCGCTTTTCATTAATGAAAGGGACACTATAAAAATAGACACCCGCACAGGGGCTTACCTGGAAAGAGTGTAGTAAAAAATTTAATTGAAGGAGGTTAAGTTATGACTGAAGATCTGAAAGCGCGTGTATCTTACCTGAGAGGTTTTACAGAAGGACTGGAGATGGGTGAAGAAAGCAAGGAGCAGAAGGTTCTGCAGAGGGTAATAGACCTGCTTGAAGAAATGACAGATGAGATTGAGCAGCTGAGAGTGGATTACGAAGAACTGTTTGAGTATACGGAAGCAATTGACGACGATCTGACTGAACTTGAAGAAGATTTTTATGATGAAGAAGAAATTTATGATGATGATTTTAACGAGTATGCAGATGATTACGAGGGCGGTTTTTCTATAGAATGTCCTAACTGCCGCGAGATAGTTGTTGTCGATGATGATATTTTGGACCAGGAATCGGCAATAGAAGTAACTTGCCCGGGTTGTGGGGAAGTTGTCCTTATTGATGATGAAGACTGGGATGAAGAGCTTGATGAAGAATCTGAAGACGGCGAACAAAATAATGAGTAATTTTTCATATAGGGTGAGTGCTGCTTCGCCTTATTTGAACCTGCTGTTGGAGTCTGATATAATTATGGATACAACCTGTAATCGAGACAGAATAGATTTTCAATGTCATTAACAGGAGGTATTAGAATGACAAATCAAGAAGGTCCGACCGTCTCAAATGAACTGGGAACAGTAAGAATTGCTGATGAAGTCGTATCGATAATAGCCGGAATGGCTGCTGCGGACATCAAGGGTGTTGCCTCGATGAGCGGGGGGATAGGTGGAGGAATTGCCGAAGTGCTTGGGCGTCGTAATATGTCCAAGGGTGTGAAAGTAGAAGTCGGCACTGAAGAAGCAAAAATTGATGTATTTATAATAGTTGAGTATGGCGAACGTATTCCCGATGTTTCGTGGAATATCCAGGAGAGTGTCAAGAAGGCTGTAGAAACGATGACTGGTCTGAAAGTTTCGTACGTGAATATACATGTGCAGGGGATCAATTTCCCTGAAGAAGAAGCATTAGAAGAAGAAACGGAAGAGGAAAAGGTTGAGTAGCAAGGATTATAAGCTCTGCCCGGCAGTTACTAAAAAGTTAAGCCTGCCATCAGGGCAGGCTTAACTTGGATTTAAAGAAGGGGGAATAAGCATGAAAGCGGCAGTCCGGGTTTTAATGGTCTTTTTAGGACTTCTGTTTATCGGCGGCGCTCTATTCCTGTTGGCTCTTAACTATAATCTAATTCCCGGTCTGGCACTTAATTTGCCACAATGGGCCGGCGAAACGGTTTTAATGGCCACCGGCGTAGTTTTTTTGCTGATAGCCTTAATACTGCTCTCTTTTGGCCTCAGATCGGCTAAAAAAGGCGGAAGCGCTGTTTCCAGGAGCAGTGAATACGGAGAAGTGCAGGTTTCGATTGCCACACTTGAGAATATGGTACTCAGGGTTGTTCAAAAAACCCAGGGAATAAAAGATGTCAGCCGCAAAATAACTTATACTCCGGACGGATTGATAGTCAGGATACATATTCGCGTTATGCCCGATGAACCATTGCCAGGTTTAATAAATGACCTGCAATCGAGGACGAAGGAATACCTGGAAGATATTACTGGTATTACTGTGCACGAAGTTAAAGTAATTGTTGATAATATAATTATTGATCAGGCTGCCTCGGGAAAATAGCAGCGCTGATTAAAAATGAAAGGAGGAGCAAGCTTTGTCCGAATTTGACTGGTGGTATTTTTTAAACAGGCACTGGGGGAAAATACTAGGCGGGCTGCTCGGCCTTATTTTTGCCCTTTTAGTTGTTAAATATGGTTTTTGGTTATCAGTATTTATATACCTTTGTATCGCTATAGGTTTGGTAATAGGCTGGCGCCTCGATGTTGGAAAAGGCCCGGGCCGTTACCTGAAAAAATTATTTTCTGCAAATAAAGAAGAAATATAAATTAATAAAACGTTACCGGTTTAAATGAAAGGTTATAAAAGCTTTCTATGGTTTAGTTATAAGTGGAGGTTAAATTGCCTTGTCCCGTCGCCTTACAAGAGAAGTTGCTTTCAGGGCTTTATTTCAGATTGATATCGGAAAGTGCAGGGCTGAACAGGCCCTGAGGTATTCGCTCGATGGTTTCCACTTGTCTGAAGAAGAAGAACAGTTTTACCGGGATCTGGTTACCGGCGCTGCAGAGAATAGCCAGTACCTGGATCAGCTTATAAAGAAGCACCTGGTTAACTGGGAGATTGATCGCCTTTCTGCAGTTGATCGCAATCTACTCAGGCTGGCGCTGTATGAAATTCTTTTTAAGCCGGATATCCCCTATGCAGTTTCGATTAACGAGGCTCTGGAACTGGCAAAAAAATATGGCAGCACCGGAGAAGCAGTCGGGTTCATAAATGGGGTGCTTGATCGGGCTGTAGGAGAGGCTCTTGAAAAAGAAAGCTGATAAGCAGTTTTATATGGGGATAGATACTTCCGCTTATACAACTTCTTTCGCTGTCGTAGATGAACAGGAAATTTTGGTTTACGATAAAAGGGTTGCCTTGCCGGTAAAAAAAGGACAGCTTGGATTAAGGCAATCGGAAGCAGTATTCTCGCATCTTAAAAATGTTTCTGCCTTAGTCGAAGGGTTTTTACCCCCTGAAAATACCGGCCGTCTTGTTGCAGTTGCAGCTTCAACCAGGCCCAGGCCGGTTGAAGGGTCATATATGCCGGTTTTTAAAGTAAGCGAGGCTCTCGGCCTGTTTGTATCGCAGGCAGCGGGCCTTATTTTTTTCCCTTCATCTCACCAGGAAGGTCATATAATTTCCGGTCTGTGGTCAGAGAGCTTAAAGGGAGGTAAATATTTAGCTGTGCATTTTTCAGGTGGTACTACAGAACTGCTTGATATTGAGGAATATAATCCTGGAAAATTACATATTAAAAAAATCGGCGGTACCAGTGATCTTAATGCAGGTCAGTTTATTGACCGTACTGGCAGAATGCTGGGTCTGAAATTCCCTGCCGGACCTTCAATGGAAATACTGGCATCAGGGGCAGGATCCAATCTACCCCGTCTGCCGCTATCTGTCACAGGAGGGAAAATCAGTTTTTCCGGTCCGGCAAGCCATGCAGAAAGGCTTTTTCGTGAAGGTGAAGCAGGACCCGAATTAGCCCGGGCTGTAGAAATATGCATTGCCGAATCATTAATCAAGGCCATAAATAATCTAGAGTGTAAACATTCAACATATAAAGGTATGCTTGCTGTTGGAGGGGTTATGGCAAACAGTTTTATCAGAAATTACCTCAACAGAAGTTTAGAAAAATGGCACATTTATTATGCTGAGCGGCAGTTCACTACCGATTGTGCGGTTGGATTGGCTGTCCAGGCCTGCCGCTTAAGTAACGATTAATACTGAACAACATTGCTCTTGGCCAATCCTAAAAGGGAAAAGGAATTTGCCGAAATATGAAGAAGTAAAAGAGTCAGGATCATAAAACAATCACTGTATTGTTTATACAATAGGGAGCGATACAAATATATGGCCAAAGTATTTTTCAGCAGTTGGAATGGTAATGTATTGGATGAGAGGAAAAAGATTTATGACGAAAGAATAGATTTAAAGCAGCTTGAACTGCCCCCGGACATAGAAGGAGCAAACATAAAAGCCCTGGTTGGATGGTCAGGGCTGGTTATTGTTGATCCGGAAGTTAATATTGTCAACGCCCTTCAGGAATATTTTAATAATGTACAGAAAGAATCTTGTGGACGTTGCATTCCATGTCGGGTTGGCAGTAAGGCAATAGCTGACCGTCTTGAAAAGATTATTTCAGGACATGGGAATGAAGAAGATCTTGACCAGCTGGAAGGGTTGGCTTCCCTGGTGCATGATGGTTCCCTGTGCGAGCTTGGTATATCATCTCCGCTGCCCCTTTTGCATGCTCTCGAATATTTCAGGAAAGACTTTGAAGTATTTTTAAACAATACGCCCACAGAAAAGACTAATGATCATTACAGGGCGATTCTGACCGCTCCCTGTCGCAATGGTTGTCCTGCACACATAAACATACCAGCTTATATAGAGGCGATCAGCGAGGGTGATTATGCCCAGGCACTGGCGGTCAACCGTGAAAAGACACCATTCGTGGGAACCCTCGGAAGGGTTTGTGTGCATCCCTGTGAATCTAATTGTAACCGGCAACCGGTTGATCAAGCTCTTTCCATTAGGTTGTTAAAAAGATTTGCTGCCGATTACGGACTTCGTAACGGGTATGATCAGAAAACTGCTAAAAATAAGGTCCAGGCAAAAAAAGAAAAAATTGCCATTATCGGTGCTGGGCCGGCCGGTATTAATGCTGCTTACCAACTGGCTCGAAAGGGTTATAAAGTAACTGTTTTTGAAGCTCTGCCCGTAGCGGGAGGCATGCTGGCAGTGGGTATACCAAGCTACCGTTTGCCCAGGGATATATTAAATTATGAAATTGACCTGGTGCGGAATTTAGGGGTTGATATCCAGTGCAACACCAGGGTCGGGGAAGATATTTCGCTGGAACAGATTCGTGAAGAAGGGTATAAAGCAATATTTATTGCCAGTGGACTACATAAAAGTTCAAACATGGGTTGTCGTGGTGAAGATGAATGTTATATGGGTTTCATGCCCGGAGTTGAATTTTTGCGAATGTTGAACCTGGGAGAAAAAATCAATCTTGGCGAAACCGTGTCGGTAATCGGCGGAGGGAACGTAGCCATGGATTGTGCCCGTTCTGCAGTCAGACTCGGAGTTAAGGAAGTCAATTTGATTTACCGGCGCACCAAACATGAAATGCCTGCCAACGCTGCTGAGGTTAAGGCAGCCGAAGAGGAAGGAATTATTTTTCACTTACTGGCTAATCCGGTCTGTATACTTGACGATGGAGGAGTTGTCAGTGGAATGGAATGCATCAAAATGGCGCTGGGAGAACCAGATGAAAGCGGGCGCAGAAGGCCCGTGCCACTAGATGGATCTGAATTTGTCTTAAAAGCCGATACAGTTATACCTGCGATCGGACAGGTTGCAGATTTTAATTTTATTACCGAAGATTGCGGACTGGAAACAACAAAATGGGGAACCCTGGTAGCAGATCCACTAACAATGGCAACAGGAGTGCCGGGAATTTTCGCCGGCGGCGATGCGGTGTTGGGAGCGCGAACAGTTATTGAAGCTATTGCCACCGCCAACCGCGCTGCCGAGGCGATTGACAACTATTTGAGTTCCGGTAAATGTTTTATAGGAGAAAATGCGGTGATGGAAAAGTTTATTGAAAAAACCGGAGTATATAAAGAAGAGACTGTGCCTGAAATGGTTGGTTCCAGAATTCGGCTTGAAGAAGAGATTGCCCCGGTAGAAGACAGGCTGGCCGGATTTGATGAAGCAGATTTGGGTTTTAAATATCAAGCAGAAGTTATCAAAGAAGCCGAACGCTGTGTGAAGTGCCTCAGGCTCGGCCTGGCTGTTCTATAACTGGGAGGTAGCATAATGAATAATACGATCAGTCTGAATATTGATGGAAAGAGAGTATTTGTTGACAGGGGTACAACTATACTTGAAGCAGCTCGTCAAAATGATATATATATTCCTACGCTCTGCTACCACCCCCGCCTTGAGCCTTTGGGACATTGTAGAATGTGCGTTGTAGAAATTGAAGGGATGCAGAGGCCGGTAACTTCATGTGACAACCCGGCTGAAGATGGTATGGTAGTTACAACCAGGAATGACCGCCTGGTTAAGATGCGGGAAAAAATTCTTGAGCTAGCACTCTCCACACACCCTTACAAGGATTGTCTTACCTGTGTACGAACCGGAAGCTGCGAGTTGCAGGAACAGGCATATTATTACCAGGCTTGTTTACCAGAACAGCTGGAACGGGACATTGCTCCTGGTCTGACTGAAGATAATCCACACATAATCCGTGATGATGAAAAATGTATTTTATGTGGGCGCTGTATTCAGGCCTGCCGGATGCTGGCAGGACGTTCAGTTTACGATCTTGTAGGCAGTGGGGTAAATACCAGGGTGGCACCGGTGCATAATAATGAGGAAGTATCGCTGGAAGAAGCCGGCTGCATTTTCTGCGGGCAATGTGTTGATGTCTGTCCGGTAGCGGCTCTTACCGAGGTGGGACGTCGGGGTGAAGGACGTGAGTGGGAATTAAAACGGTTTGAAGGTATCTGTAATGAATGTTCATTAAACTGCCACCTTGAGCGCTGCAGTTCTGGTGAGAATCTGATCAGGGTTACTGTACCCCGGGATGGGGACAAGACAGCATGGCTATGTGAAAAAGGCCATTTTGGGTTCAAAGAAGTAATGGCTCAGCATAAAAATAACAAACCTCTAAAATATGACGGGCACGGTTATAAAGAAATTGATTACCAAAAGGCAGTAAGTGAAACTGGAGCAAAAATTAAGGAACTGATTGATAGCGGCAAAACAGAAAACTTTGCGGTGCTGGCTTCAGGAAATTTAAGCAATGAAGAAAGCTTTCTTTTGCAAAAGATGGCCCGTTCTGTTATCGGGACGGAAAAATTTAATCTTGGCGCAGAAAAATTTTGGGTGAAGGCTCTCTGCCTATCTATGAAAGTGACCGGCCTGGGGATACCGGGGCCTTTGCCTTCTGATATAAATGAAGCGGATGGCATAACAGTTATTGGAAGCGGTCTTGAAGAAAGTCATCCCGTTGCCGCCATGGCAATTCAGAAAGCTGCACGTTTTGGCAGGGCAGCAGTGGTTAGGATAGGAGACTGCACTAATAATGAGGAATCCTGGGAACAAGTTGCTTTGGACCTTGGTGGAAATAGTCTTGTAAAGCTCTTTGAAGTAATGAAAAAAGTAATAGAAAATCCGCAGCAAGATTATAAAGAAGAACTCCCGGGGGTATCGATAGGGCAGCTTAAAAAAGCAATTGAGGTTATCACAGCGGATAACAACATAACAGTTGTCGCGCCTTCTTTTTTTGCTGATTGTGATGATGAAACCGTTGCCGAACTGATTAATTTATTAACATCCGGCGGAGTGCTGGAAAAAGGAAGAAGCAGGGTTATGCTACTGTCAGCTTTCGGCAATGCCTGTGGTGTTCTGCTTACCGGCGGTGCCAACTGGTATGGGCCAGGCTTGATCAAAAGCAACTCGGAAGAAATATATGATCAACAATCGATCATTAGTGAAATAGAAAACGGCAAGATTGAAGTGCTGCTGGTTTTTGGTGATGGCTTTAAAGATCTCGTATTACCGAAAAACCTTTACGGAATTACAGTGGCCAGTTCTATTGATCAGGCTCCATTAGGAACAAAATTATTTTTCCCTGCCCAACCCCTGCCCTATAAGAGAGGTTATTACACAAATTCTTCAGGCCGAACCCGGGTAAACCGGACTATTAGCAGTGAAACCAAGTTAATGAGCGAGGACTGGAGATTAATTACCGATATAGCTGCAACAATTGGTTCTCGCTGGAGCTACAAGGCTATAGAAGACGTGCGCCTGGAGATGAAAAGTGTAACTCCGGCAGAATAATAAGAAAACGGGATAGACATACTATTAATGAGTGAAGAAAAAAAGATATTCAGGGTTAGTGATATCAACCGATATGTAAAAGGCTTGCTACAGGGTGATCCGCGACTGCGCGATATCTGGGTTGCCGGAGAAATATCTAATTATAAGCACCACCGTTCAGGGCACATGTATTTTACCTTGAAAGATCAGTCATCATCCCTGCGATCTGTGTTTTTTCGCCGGGATAATCTCCGTTGCCCTTTTAACCCGGAGAGCGGCATGGAGGTTATCATTAATGGAAATATATCGGTTTATGAACCCGACGGTGTCTACCAGCTTTATGTAACAGAAATGGAACCTGCAGGCATGGGTTCACTGTATCTGGCCTTTGAACAGCTAAAAAACAAGCTGGAACAAGAAGGACTATTCAGAAACGAATATAAAAAAACTTTACCGCCGAAACCTGAAAAAATTGCTATTATTACTTCACCAAGCGGAGCTGCTCTGCAGGATATCCTGATAACCGTAAAAACCAGATTTCCCAATGTCAGGTTATGTATCGTTGAAAGCCTGGTCCAGGGTGCAGGAGCTGCGGCAGACATTGTAAGGGCTATTGAACTGGTTAATAGACTGGATGATATTGACCTGATTATCCTGGCCAGGGGTGGAGGTTCCCTTGAAGATTTATGGCCATTTAATGAAGAAATTGTGGCCAGGGCAATTTTTCGATCCCACCTGCCGGTAATATCGGCAATTGGTCATGAAACAGATTACACGATAGCTGATTTTGTTGCAGACCTGCGGGCTGCCACTCCAACAGCAGCTGCGCAGGCAGCTGTGCCTGATCTTGCCGAAATGATTGCGGCAATTAACCGGTTCAATGAGAAGATAGTTAATGCACTGCAGGCAAGACTACAGCGTGAGAAACAGCTTATTGATCAGGCAATAAGCGACAGGGTGTTCAGCCTTCCGGGAAAAAGGTTGAAAGAAGCTCAGGATCGGCTGGACAGATTTGAAACCCAGCTTAAAAGAGAG
Organism: uncultured Syntrophomonadaceae bacterium; assembly: GCA_964390725.1. Lineage (GTDB taxonomy): Bacteria > Bacillota > Dethiobacteria > DTU022 > DTU022 > JAABTH01. The sequence continues at coordinate 26,448 of CAYMIW010000035.1, forward strand.
GCTAAAAATTATTTTCGTTTAAAAAATATGGAACTCTCCTCTTTAATTGAAAAATTAGATGGATATAGTCCCCTGAAAATTATGAACAGGGGTTATAGTTTTTGTCGTGACGATAACGGTAATATTATTCGTTCAATTAAAGAAATTAAGCTTAACGAAGTCCTGCAATTGAGTTTCAGTGACGGAACGGCCAGATGCCGAGCCGAGGTATTGGAGGAGGGTAGTATTATTGAAAGATCATAAAAAAGACAGCCAACTTGAGAAGCTCAGCTATGAAGAGGCTTTAAAAAAGCTTGAAACGATTGTTAACCAACTGGAAGATCCCGAAATTGCCCTGGAAGAGTCTCTCACTTTATTCCAGGAAGGGATGACTCTATCACGTTATTGCAGGGATAAGCTGACCGAAATTGAATGCCGGGTGGAATATCTTTTAAAAGAAGAACAACAAAACTCACTTGATGTTAATGATGGTCAGCAATCGATACTCCCGGAAGAAAATGGACATGATTAACCTGGAGGAATATATAGAGGCGAAAAGGCAACTGGTGGACAGGGCTTTAAACGCCTGTTTACCGGCTGGGGCTCCAGAATTGATTTCTTCTGCGATGAGATATAGTATTGAAGCAGGTGGAAAAAGACTGAGGCCAATCCTGGTTATTGCCACTTCCGAGGCCCTGGGTTCATCAAATGAAGAGGTCATGGAAGTTGCCTGCGCTGTTGAACTTGTCCACACCTACTCCCTTATTCACGATGATCTGCCGGCCATGGACGACAGCAGCCTGCGCAGGGGTGTACCAACATGCCATCGGGTATACGGCGATGCTATGGCTATCCTTACCGGGGATGCATTTTTAACCCTTGCTTTTGAAATGGTTGCCCGTTTTGGTTTAAAAGAAGGTTGTGCTGAAAGATCAGTGAATATTGCCGCTTTACTTGCCCAATCAGCAGGGATTAAGGGTATGGTGGGGGGGCAGGTTCTTGACCTGCTCGCCGAAGGGAAAAAACTTGATTTAAAGCAGGTTGAAAATATTGCTGCTCTAAAAACCGGGGCTCTTCTGAGGGCTTCAGTAAAAAGCGGGGCTATCGCTTCAGGAGCTTCCAAACAACAGCTGGAGCTGCTTGACCAATATGGTTCTGCCCTGGGCAAAGCATTTCAGATTGTTGATGATCTCCTGGATTATGAAAAAGATTCTGAGGTAACGGGAAAACCAGTAGGCATTGACCAGGAGAGAGGCAAGGCTACTTACCCAGCTTTACTGGGAAAAGAGAATGCCAGGGAAAAGGCCAATTCGTTTCTCAAAGATGCCCTTGCAGCCCTGGAGAAGTTGGATTGTCCGACCGAATTATTAGTTGCCCTGGCCCGTATGCTGGTCTTCAGGATTAAATAAAAGTGCAATCAATCATTATAATAATTACTTGAAAAAGGAGGATTAAGAAAAATGGCAATGGCTGAGAAAAGCAGTTCTTATTTTCTTGACCTGCTTGCATCAAAAGCTCCTGTGCCCGGAGGAGGAGGAGCCGCGGCAATGGGAGGCGCTATTGGTATGGCGTTATCCAATATGGTCGGAAATCTGACCGTTGGTAAGAAAAAATATGCAGATGTAGAGGATGAGGTTAAAGATCTACTTGAAAAAGGATCATGCATTATCGAAGAATTGAAAGAACTGGTCGATAAAGATGCCGAAGTATTTGAACCGTTATCAAAAGCATATGGTCTGCCTAAAGAAACTCCGGAACAGGTTGCTTACAAGGAAAAAGTTATGGAAGAGTGTTCTATCGAAGCCTGTTCAGTGCCCATGGAAATCATGAGAAAATCTTTTGAAGGTATAAAAATACATGAACGAATGGGTGAAATAGGTTCAAGGCTGGCTATATCAGATGTAGGATGTGGAGTTGCATTTCTTAAAGCGGCCCTGGTCAGCGGACAACTTAATGTTATGATCAACCTTGGTGCAATTAAAAATGAAAGTTTTGTTAATGATACTGTCAAGGAAATGAACTACCTGGTAGAGGAAGGTTGCAAAGTTGCAGATGCAACTCTTGAGATGGTTATAAATAAGCTGCGGTAGCATTTCATCCTTCTTAAACGGGATGAAGGCTTTTTGCACAATAAAATGCTAGAAAGGGGATCAGTATTATGACAAAGGTAATTGATTGCGTTGCTATCGGTGATGAAATGATGAAAGAAATAGTGAAGGAGACCGAAGAACTAAAGAGTAAAGGTATTACTCCCGGCATTGCAACCCTACTGGTTGGTGATGATTTTGGGGCCAGGATGTACCGTGGCCAGGTAGAAAAATTTTGCGATGAGGCCGGGTTCAAGTATATAAATGAAAATCCCCCGGCAGATGTCAGCGAAGAAGAAGTTATTAAGATTGTCGAAAAGCTTAATAATGATCCCACTGTAAGCGGCATTCTGCCACTACGTCCTTTTCCGGAGCAGATTTCTGACAGCGCTGTAATCAATTCAATAGATGTTAATAAGGATATCGACTGCTTCCATCCATTCAACATGGGTAAACTGGCCCTTGGTGAGGCAACTTTTCCTCCGGCTACCCCGGCAGCATGTATTGAAATTCTTGAGCGGTATGCCCGTGAAGAAGGAATTGAGCCGAAAGATTTCTTTGAAGGTGCTGAAATAGTAGTTGTAGGCCACTCAAACATTGTTGGTAAACCGGCAGCTTATCTTTCGGTTAACCGCAATGCAACTGTTTCGGTAACTCACGTATTCACCAGCATGAAAGGTAACCTGGCCAAACACACGACCGGAGCTGATATCCTGATAGTTGCTGCCGGAAAAGCGGATTTAATTGGTCCCGATCTGGTCAAGGAAGGCGCAATAGTTGTTGATGTGGGGATTAACAGGGTTAAAGTGCTGGATGAAAAAGGTGAACCTGTTCTCAACGATAAAGGCAAACCGAAAACCAAAACTGTCGGGGATGTCTCTTTTGATGCAGTAAAGGATAAGACCAAAGCAATCACTCCCGTTCCCGGTGGCGTTGGCTCAGTTACCAATCGTATGCTGATGAAAAATGCTCTTAAAGCTTGTAAAATGGTTAACGGATTACTGTAATACGGCAGTTTGGAGCGTCCTGTTTTCTTGAGAAGGTTAACAGGTTATGCTATAATTGTTTTGAACATTAAGCATAAGTGGTGCAGTATTCTAGTTGGCGCCCCTCTCCGAAAA
>CAYMIW010000036.1:0-29461 GCA_964390725.1 uncultured Syntrophomonadaceae bacterium
GGATTGGACATGCTTGGCAATATTGCTCACTTAAAACTCCTCCTTGTGATGAACTTGGTACCATTAATATTTATTCTCCATCAGTGGTCTGCATCCTTTTTCTCTGAAGAGATTATTCAGCAAAATCATAATAGTTCCTGCCTGACAGCTTGAGCTGCAGTGATATAATATATAAAAGGAGATTATTGAAAAGCAGTGTATCCGGTTCTCACGAACATACTCTTAATTGTGACAGGGGTGATTCAATGTATACACAAAATCTTATCGATCATTTTCAAAACCCCAGGAATGTTGGTTGTCTTGAAGATGCAGATGGGGTAGGTACTGTTGGCGACCCGGAATGTGGTGATTTTATACGGATTTATATTCGTGTAAAAAATAACCGCCTGAAGGAAGTGTTGTTTGAAGCTTGTGGCTGTCCAGCATCTATTGCCACAACCAGCGTACTTACCGAGCTGGCCCTGGACAAAAGCCTTGATCAGGCGTTTATTATCAGTGAAATGGACGTGGTCAGGGCCCTTGGGGGGCTGCCCGACCCAAAGATTCACTGTTCCAACCTTGGCGCTGCCGCCCTGAGACAAGCTATTTTGTATTATAAAAAGAGTTTAGAGACTAAACAGGAGGCGTAGAATAAATGGTAAAATGTGCAAGATGTGGAGAAGATGTCTCCAAAGAGGATATTTACATCCATCGCGACCAGGAACTATGCGAGGATTGTTATATGGGTGCGCTGCAGGCTCCAAAAACCTGTGATGTGGCTGCAACCCAGCACGCTGTCAAACATCGTCAGGCAACCGGGCAAACCGGTACTGATGGTCTATTGCCCATTCAGAAACAGATATATAACCTGATTAAGGAGAAAGGTAAAGTAACACGTCAACAGGTTGTCGATGATCTTAATATACCCGATTGGGAACTGGAAAAGCAGATAGCTGTGCTCAGGCACTGTGAACTGGTTAAGGGTAAAAAAGAAGAAGATAATGTCTACCTTGTGCTTTTTAATAGTTGATCTGTTTTTTCTTAGTTATTGTTAACAGGACTGGTTGTTTCCGCTGCCTGTAGCAGGGGTATTACCAAGGCTTTTTCTGTTCAATGGAGCAACCAAAATTATGGTTAATACTCCTGCTGCGAGAAAAGCTGTTCCAAGGCCGGTTCCACCTGCTGCAGCGCCAAAGGTAAAAGCGCCGAAAGCAAACAAAATATCGATGGTATTTTCCTGCAAACTTAACACTGTAGCCCTCAGTGATGGTTTGCTGATATCAATAAGCCACGTGGCAAGGGCCAGTGAAGTTCCCTGGATGCCCAGGCCCAGAATCGCGGCGGAGGCATATACAAGAAAAGGTTTACCGGGTATGAAGAAGAATAAAATCGCCCCTGCCCCCAGAATTGCCAGCAGCGGCCAGGCAACCTTGCGGCGTCCCAGGCTATCAGATAATATACCTACTCCCACGCAGGCAATAATTCCTGCTATTCCCAGGATGACAAAGAATAGAGGTGTGTCGGCAGACGGCACTGAAGCTTCAATATGAACTGCTGAAAAGGAGATAATAGCGCTGTAAGTGAAGGCATAAACAGCTATTCCGCCAATAATCGGGTATATTGTTTTTATGGCCAGGGCTTTTTTAAATTGCTTAATAAGATTGTTGCTGTTTTTAGCGGTTGCAGCTACAGGTGGAGTTTTTACCAGGGCTATGGCAGCGGTTGAAATGATCATGCTTACAGAACTGACTATGAACATGCTATTGTAGCCGCCGTTCTCGATTATGTAAAGTGCAGCAGAAGGGCCTGCCAATATACCGAGATTGAAGAAGATTCTTGTTGAGCCCAGGTAGGAACCGATTTTACCGGGCGGTGCCATTCCGGCGGCCAGGGTTGAAATGCCGGGCAGAACCACGGCCAGGCCAAGAGCCTGAAGTATGCGCATTGCTATGAGCATCCAGTAAGTTGGTGAAGCAATAAGAAACAGGGGGGAGAGGGCGAAAGTAAAGGTTCCGAGCAGCATCAGCGGTTTGGGACCCTGCTGGTCCAGGACCGGGCCGAGCAGGAAACGCAGTAAAACGGCGGAAATTGATAAAACAGTATTCTGAAGCCCGGCCTGAAAAGAACTGCTGCCGATAGCCAGGCTGAAAGCAGGGTATATAGACAGGGCTACAAACATGTTAGCTACAAAAAAGAAAATGGATATGTAAAAGAAAATCCAGTTTTTAAAACTGAAGTAATAAGGTGTTTGAACAGTTGCGACTTCTTTTGTCGGTGTACTCGTTTCCCCTATCATTTAGTCCCCCGTTTAAATGTTGTTTTGGTTAGCGCTTCGTACCTGTCAGGCGATCGCTCAGCTCTTTGCCGACTGTGGCGGCAACGTCGGCTGCCACGTAATGGCTGGCTGATGAATCAAAAAGAATGGTTGCCCAGGCACCATTTTCACTGTCCGTAAGACGGTAACAGATGCAAAGAGGTAATCTTGGCAGAACCCGCCATTCAAAAGCCAGATCACCCAGCCCCTGAACGGGCCAGCCTCCCTCCGAAAGACAGGTCTTCTTAAACCCTTCAAGATCATCCTGCCAGTAAGCGGCCAGTTCGTCTCCGCTGTAACCCTGGAAAGCCTGCTGATAGAACAGACCGCCGATTTCACTTAAATTGACCCAGCGCCTGGTTAGTGCTTCCCCATCTGCTCTTTCCAGGTAATGCAGCCAGAGCGCTTCCAGCCCAAGGGAAACCGGTTTTGAATTGCTGCATATAATCTGCAAATTGGGCCAGCTGATCCGGCAGGTTTCCAGTAGGTAATTTCCGATAAGCCATAATGTATCATTTGCCGCTGGTTCCAGGGCGAGCCCGGCCAGGCGGGCAATGGTTTCAGGCTGCCTTTTGCTCAGTTTTTCTTTTAGCTCTGTGCATTTTTCTGTAAGTGATTGCTGCTTGATCTTATCAAGAGCGGTCCGGTTTAGCCCCGGATTTTTGTCTCTGTTCAAGGACTGCATAATTACACCACCACATTTCATGCTGCAGTTATTATAGCTGGAGCGTAAATTCCGGTCAAATCAAATAAATAAAAGGAAGTTTGGCATAAGTGCCGAATAAAATAGATTTAATCATTTTGATTTGATCATGGTTAGGGGTTGGTAAAAGATGAGAATTGGTATTGTTGGTTATGGCAGAATGGGACGCCTGATTCATCGTGCGGCCCTGGCCAGGGGGCATGAAGTTCCGGTTGTTGTTGACCCTTCAGGTTCAGCCCCTGCAATTACCTCGACTGTTCTTGGTGAAGATTTGCCCCAGGTGGAGGTGGTTATTGATTTTTCAAATCCGTCTGCAGTACCTGAAAATGTCAAGCTTTACGGGCAGATGCAAACATCAGCCGTAATTGGTACAACCGGTTGGTATGGTGAAATGGATAAAGTAGCTCAAATTGTTAAGAGGGTCGGGATTGGCGTTATCTGGTCAGGCAATTTTTCCCTTGGCGTGAATCTGTTTTTTCAGCTGGTTCGATCTGCGGGTGAGATAATTAACCGTTTTGACGGTTATGATGTGACAATTCATGAAATGCATCATCATCATAAGGTTGATAGCCCCTCAGGTACAGCAGAGATGCTCGGCCACATCCTGTTAAATGCGGTTGATCGGAAAAAACAGGTAGCCAGTGCCGGCCCCAACATTCAACCCGGGGAAGAAAAATTATTAATATCATCAGCACGGTGTGGATCTGTGCCCGGTGTGCACCAGGTTATAATAGACGGCGATAGTGATACCATTTTGCTTGAACACAGCGCTCGCAACCGTGAAGGTTTTGCTAGCGGGGCAGTAATGGCGGCGGAGTGGATTGCGGGAAGAAAAGGTTTTTACAACATCGATGATATGATGCAGACAATAATTGGAGGAAAGCACAATGAGAACAGTTAATGATATTTTCAGGGGAGTACATACAGCGCTGATTACCCCGTTTACATCAACCGGGTCGGTTGATATTGGCGCTTTTAAAAGATTGGTTGAATACCAGGTCGATTCGGGCATAGATGGTCTGGTTCCCTGTGGGACCACGGGGGAAAGTTCAACCCTGACCCATGACGAACATGATCGGGTGATTGCCTTAACCGTGGAATATGCTGATGGAAGGGTACCGGTTATAGCCGGAACGGGCAGCAATGCTACCAGCGAAGCAATTCAGCTCTCTCAACATGCCGAACAGGCCGGGGTTGATGCAGTTTTACTGGTTAACCCTTATTACGTTAAACCAACCCAGAAAGGGCTCTACCTGCATTTCAAGGCCATTGCCGAGTCAGTTTCCATTCCCTGCATAGTTTACAATATAGAGAGCCGCACCGGGGTGAACCTTGAAAATGAAACCCTGCTCCGCTTGATGAACGAACATTCGAATATCGTCGGGGTTAAAGAGGCTTCCGGCAGCCTTGAGCAGATGAAGAATCTTATTGGTTTGCGTCATGGAGAGTTTGTTGTCCTTTGCGGTGATGACAATATGACTGTAGACCTAATAGAAGCCGGGGGTAACGGTGTGGTTTCTGTAGCGGCCAATTTGGCGCCGCGGTTAATGAAAGATATGGTACACAGCGCCCTTAATAATGATTTTGAGCAGGCCCGGGTGCTCGAAGCCAGACTGATGCCCTTTTTTAAAGCTTGTTTTGTCGAAACCAACCCAATTCCTATAAAAACAGCTATGGCCATGAAAAAGTGGTGTAAGGAAGAGTTCCGCCTGCCGATGTGTCCCCTGGCTGATCATGCAAACTACAGAATTATCGAGTCGGCCATAGAAGGACTTAACCTGCCTGTAGCCGATGCGTTCCAGGTAAACCTGCACCAGTAATAGATCAACAGTTACATAATTTAAGAAAACTTATCAGTGAGGTTTAAATTATGGCAAAAGTAAACAGTAATTATCGCAAGTTAAGCGCCGGGTATCTTTTCCCCGAAATTGGACGGCGCATAAAAAAGTTTCAACAGGAAAACCCGGGCCTTAAAATACGTCGCCTTGGGATCGGTAATACTACAGAGCCTTTAACCCCGGCGGTAATCAGGGGGCTGCACGATGCTGTAGACATGCTTGCTTTTGTAGATACCTACAGTGGTTATGGCGACGAACAGGGTGAAAATAACCTGCGTTCAGCTCTTGCCAGCCTTTACCGGGAGAGGGGAGTTGAACTGGAGGCCGATGAATTCTTTATCAGCGACGGCGCCAAGCCCGATGCGGCAAATATTCAATCTATATTTAGCCCCGATAGCCTGATTGCTTTCCAGGATCCCGCCTATCCGGTTTATGTCGATTCCAATGTTATTGCCGGGCGTTCCGGGGCATACAACCTTGATCAGGGCGAATATAACGGTTTTATTTACATGGTTTGCCGGGAAGATAATGGTTTTATTCCAGAGCCACCCCGACAAAAGGCTGACCTGATTTATCTCTGCAGTCCTAATAATCCGACCGGGTCGGTTGCGACCCATGAGCAGTTGCAAAAATTTGTTGACTATGCCCTTGAGCATCAGGCAGTAATCATTTTTGATGCTTCTTACTCCGAATTTATTACCGATACAGATCTTCCCAGGTCAATCTATGAAGTTGAAGGAGCCCGGAGCTGTGCCATTGAAATAAACAGTTTTTCCAAGGCGGCTGGTTTTACCGGGGTTCGTCTCGGTTGGTCGGTTGTACCGTTTGATCTGGTAGTTGAAGAGAGTAAACCCGGAGAGTTGCACAGCTTCTGGCACCGCCGGCAGACAACCTTTTTTAATGGCGCTTCCAATATCGCCCAACAGGGGGGGGTGGCGGTATTAACCGGGCAGGGGATGGCTGAGAACCGTATTTTGATTGACTACTACATGGAAAACGCCCGTTTGATCAGGGAAGCTTTAACCAGTATTGGATTGACCGTTTATGGTGGGGTTAATGCCCCCTACCTTTGGTTAAAAATTCCCGGGGAACTGAACTCATGGGAGTTTTTTGATAAATTGCTTAATGAAGCCCATGTTGTCGGAACACCAGGTTCAGGTTTTGGGCCCGCCGGTGAAGGATATTTCCGCCTCAGTGCCTTTGGACATCGCGAAGACATCGGGGAAGCGATTGATAATATCCGAAAAAACCTAATCCTTTGATAATATATAATTAAGCAGGTGGAGGCGATATAATTGATTGAGAAAAAAATACCCCTGTCCAGAGAACAGCTGGAAGATATTTGTATTAAATACCCCACACCTTTTCATCTATATGATGAGCAGGCAATTCGTGACAATGCCCGTGCCTTTAAGAAAGCTTTTTCCTGGGTTGAGGGCTTTAAAAACCATTTCGCAGTTAAAGCCTGTCCCAACCCGACAATTCTCAGGATATTACGCGAGGAAGGGATGGGGGTAGACTGCAGCTCATTGACCGAGCTGGTCCTGGCTGAAAAAATTGGTTTCCGGGGTGAGGAAATTGTCCTGACTTCCAATGATACACCCCCGGAAGAGTTTATTGCCGCTGCCCGTTTGGATGCTGTAATTAACCTCGATGACCTTGCCCATGTTGAAATGCTGGAAAAGCATGTCGGAATTCCCGAGATGATCTCCTTCCGCTATAACCCGGGTGATGCCCGGACCGGTAATGTGCTTATCGGTTTGCCACAGGAGGCAAAATACGGTGTAACCCGTGATCAGGTTGTTAAAGCATACCGGTTGATGCATGAAAAAGGAGTAAAAAAGTTTGGCCTGCATACCATGGTAGCTTCAAACGAGCTCGAAAGCAGTTATTTTATCGAGACAGCGCGAATGCTTTTTGATCTGGCGGTGAAAATTAAAAGGGAAAGCGGCGTGCGCATTGAATTAATCAATATGGGTGGTGGCATTGGTATCCCCTATCGTCCCGGAGAAGAGCCGGTAGACCTGGAGTACGTATCGGCCGGGATGAAAGAACTGTATGAAAAGGTGATTGTGGCTGAAGGGCTGCACCCCCTGCGAATTGTTTTTGAATGTGGACGCCTGATTACCGGTCCCTATGGTTACTTGGTTAGCAGGGTCAGGCATGTAACCGTAAAATATAAAAAATATGTTGGGCTTGATTCATGTATGGCCAATTTAATGAGACCCGGTATTTACGGGGCTTACCACCACATCACTGTGCCAGGGAAAGAGCACCTGCCGGCCGATCAGCAATACGATGTAACCGGCTCGCTCTGTGAAAACAGCGATAAATTTGCTATTGACCGTTCGCTGCCGTTTATTGAGGCTGACGATTTGCTGGTAATCCATGATACCGGGGCCCATGGGTATGCCATGGGCTTTAACTACAACGGCAAGCTGCGATCAGCCGAGCTATTGCTTGAACCTGGCGGGACAGTCTGCTTAATACGTAGAGCGGAAACAATTGATGATTATTTTGCTACCATGAGATTTCCTGATTCTCCGGTCAGGGTTTAGTTCCTGAAGGAACTGTACTTTTAAAATGGAAAGGAGTGGTTTTTGTGATTCGCAGTGATATCAGGGCTTACATTAACATTGGTGCACTGGCCCTTGTTTTGTTGTTTAATTTTTTGTCAAACGCCATCCCGTTAAATAATTTAACCCAGGGTGATCTGGGTGAAATTTACCCTATTTTGCTCACCCCCGCAACTTATGTATTTTCTATCTGGGGCTTGATTTATCTTGGTTTGATTGCATTCATCATTTACCAGGCCCTGCCTGCTTCACGGGATAACTCCCTGGTTAAAGCAGTGGGCATTCTTTTTGCCGTTAGCTCCCTCTTCAATATTCTCTGGCTCTTTGCCTGGCATTACCAGAAAATTGGCTGGTCAATGATTGTCATGCTTCTGCTGCTGGCCACCTTAATTTTTATTTATTTACGAATTGGTGCGGTTACGAATGTTAAATCGGTTTATGACCGGATCCTGGTCAAGTATCCCTTCAGTCTTTATGTTGGTTGGGTTTCTGCGGCAACGCTGGTTAACTTAAATGTTCTGCTTTACGATATAGGTTGGTTGGGTACCGGTGGATGGGGAATATTTTTTACCATACTGATGATTCTCATTGCCGGGTTGGTTGCTTTAACCGTTTTTTATCTCAGGCAGGATTATATTTATGCTGCAGTATTTATCTGGGCCCTAATTGGCATCGGGATCAAACATGGAACAGATATCCTTATCTTAACCATCTTTGCCTGGCTGGCGGCAGCGGCAATACTCTTTGCTCTTGGCTGGATTACCGCCCGCCGGGGCCGTGGACTGGCCGGGTAAATTACGGTGAGCTTACCTTAAAGATTGCGAAGACCGGTTTTGGCTGGGTGCTACTATTCTTTTCTTATGTTTTGACAGGGTTTTCAAAAAAAGAGGTAGTTTTATACTACCTCTTTTACTTATACAATTTAGAATCAGGCTGATTACCGGTTACTTTTTAAAAATACCGCCCAGCACACCACCGATTAAATTCATCACATCGCTGCCGCCCTGTTGTTTCTTTTGGTTGCCAAGAGCTCCCAGCACCAGTGGGGCCAGCTGGGTTAGCAGGTTTGAAACCTGGTTGGTATCCATACCTGCTTTTTTTGCCAGGTCTTTTTGAACTGTTTCGTTTTTGCTGCCGAAAATATGCTGCAGCATTTTTGCCCCGTCATTAGTATCCACATTTTTAAGGAAGCTGGGTATATCGTCAACCTTGTCGTCTTTATGATCTTCCAGGGCCTTGTTCAATGATTTAGCCCCTTCCGGAGTTGATGCGTTTTGCTGCAGGGTTTTCAGCAGTGCTGGCAGGGCATTCTGAGCCAGTTGCTGGGCCTGGTCGGGCCTGGCCCCTGCCTTCTTCCCCAGCTCTTCCAGGGCTCTAGGGTCATTTAACTGCTTGGTAAGCATGCTTAGAATATCCATTTTATTATTATCCTCTCTTAGTAATGGTTTTATATCTATACACATTATTATATCATGAGTCCAAAACTATTAGGAAAGCTAAAACCTTTTCAGGGCAATGACTAAACCTGTAAAATCTTTTTGTGCAGTTCTTGTTGCCAGGAAATATAACATGTGTTACTATATGCATATATAAGCATATAATAAAGTAAAAAGGGAAGTGAAACAGAACAGTGAAAGAATGGCAAAAATTGATTCTGATTGTTACTATTTTTATTGCTGCTTACCTAATCCCTTTTGAAAGCCCGCAGGTTGGCGGGGCTATAATGGAAGCGTTTTACATGCTACAGGAATATGCCCGCGAACATGTTCTGTTTTGCCTGGTTCCTGCCTTCTTTATTGCCGGGGCGATTGCCAATTTTATTTCCCAGGGGGCGGTAATCAAGTATTTCGGCGGTGGGGCAAAAAAATGGATTGCCTATTCGGTTGCTTCTGTTTCCGGCACTGTGCTTGCAGTCTGCTCCTGCACCGTGCTGCCCCTGTTTGCCGGTATTTACCGTCGTGGAGCCGGTATTGGTCCGGCAATTGCTTTTCTCTACGCCGGGCCGGCGATTAATGTGCTGGCCATTATTTTAACTGCACGCATTCTTGGTTGGCAGATGGGTTTGGCCCGGGCTGCAGGCGCGGTAATATTTGCGGTTTTAATAGGCCTGTTGATGGCCTGGTTTTGTCGTAAAGACGAAGAAGAAAGAATGCAAAACTGCCTGGCTCAGGATGATGAAGGAGAAGAAGAAAAACGTTCACCTGCTCAAAATTTACTTTTTTTCGCTACCCTGGTATTGATCCTGATTTTTGCTGCCTGGGGCCGGCCGGTTGAAGTGGAAGGCTTTTGGTATGCTGTTTACCTGGTTAAGTGGTATGTTGTTGTTATTTTGCTGGCCATCCTGGGTTACATCCTGGTACGTTGGTTTGACAGGGAAGAAAGGGTTGACTGGGTTGATACAACCTGGGAATTTACCAAGCAAATTTTGCCCCTGCTGTTTGCCGGAGTACTGGTTGCCGGGCTGTTGATGGGCCGCCCTGAATCGGATGCCGGTTTGATCCCGGCCCGCTACATTGAAACGCTGGTTGGTGGCAATTCGCTGCAGGCCAACCTGATTGCTTCAATTGTCGGTGCTTTCATGTATTTTGCCACCCTGACAGAAGTGCCAATATTGCAGGGTTTACTCGGTGCCGGCATGGGCAATGGGCCAGCTCTGGCTTTGCTGTTAGCCGGTCCGGCTCTTAGCTTGCCGAATATGCTGGTAATTCGCTCTGTCCTGGGGACCAGGAAAACATTGCTTTTCGTCGTCCTGGTGATTATTATGGCAACAATATCAGGCTTGATTTTCGGTATAATTTACCCATAAAAGACAATACTGTACTGGGAGTTAAAAACCAGGTAATGTCACTGTTTTTTCCGGGTAGAGTGGTCGTTTCATCAGGGAAACAAAAATCCCCTCTTCTCAGAGGGGAAAGGAGCTAAATGGAGGGTAATTATTTATTTCTGGCAGTCGCAGCTGATATTCCCAGCCACTATTTCCTGCCAGTCTCCGAGCACATCATGAGTCCAGCAATCATCAGCGCCAGCCGCTTCGCGCATAACCAGGGCAAAAATGTAAGACAATTCTTTTACCGTTGCCCCCGCTTCCAGCGCTTCTTTAAAATGTTTTAATACACAGGGTTTAGAGCGTGCTTTGATCGAAAGTGCAAAACAGATAAACTGGTAGGTTTTTTCGTCTATCGTTCGTTTATCTTTGTAAAGTGCATCAATTTCATCCAGCTTTTCTACAAACTCGGGGAAAAATTCAGCAAGCATTCTCATCTGGAAACCTCCCATATTTTTTGCTTACTCATTATTCAGCAGGGTTAGTAAATCTTCTTTTGAAGGTAGTTTTCCGGAGAATTTTACCTCTTTGTCAACCATCAGGGCCGGGGTGAGCATTACTCCGGTTTTTGCAATTTCATTTACATCTTTAACCTTTTTAATTGTAGCGTCGATACCGTTTTCTTCAACTATTTCCCTGACCATTTTTTCAAGCTTATTGCACTTGGGACAGCCGGTGCCCAGGATGCTGATTTCCATCACTATTCCTCCCTACAGTAATATTTTTTCCCTTTTGCTCCAGTGATCTTTCAAGACCCTGGTTGTTAAATCGAGCAGCTCAAATATTTGCGGATTGTCAACGCGGTATATAACTTTTAAGCCATCTTTACGCGAAGATAAAATGCCTGCATTTTTTAAAATGGATAAATGCCGCGACAGGTTTGGTTGTTCTATTTCAAGAGCCGGGAATATTTCGCATACACATCTTTCTCCATCGCGCAGGAAATGAAGAATTGCTATCCTTGTCGGGTGAGCGATAGCTTTGAACAGGTCAGCCTGCAGGTTGTTAAGATTGTCAGCCATATATTAAATAACCTCCTGGATGTTTACTCATAAATAACTATATGTGTATTTGGTTATATACTAACATAATTGACCTATCCGGGTAAATAGCATTTTAATTAGGATGCTTCTATTACTGTCGGTATTATTATTGAACAGGATTGCGCCAGGGTTTAGCGTCAATTAAATGGCAGATAGCCAGAATGGGGTGCCGATAGATCATGTGGGGGCCGGAATACTTCATCACTTCACGAACTTTCTTTCTTTGCTCTGCATTAAAGCCGTGTATGGGACACTTGGCACAGGTTGTTTTTTTACCACCCAATGCGCACCTGGTAATTTTTCCAATGGCATAGGTCAGCAGTTCTTCACATTCACAGCAGAGATTTCTGCCGGGGTTATGGAGTTGACTGCGGCAGTATTCCGAGATCATTGTTTCCAGGGTTTTAATCTCACGCCTGTCTTTCCTGTTCATCGAGTTGCAAAACCTCTTTAATCATGAAAAGATCCAATCTACATCTGGGATCGCTCTTCACGTTTACGCTCTTCCCGTCTTGTGATGTGCCTTTTTTCAGCTTCGCTGAAGCGTCTTTTTTCTTCATCGTTTAACAGGACCAGGGGCGGCACACTGGTCGGTTTGCCTTCACTGTCGAGAGCGACAAAAGTAAGATAGGCAGAAGCTGTATGGCGCCTTTTCCCGGTTTTTATATCTTCAGCTTCCACCCTGGCGCCTATTTCCATTGAGGTGTTACCAACGAAATTAATCGATGCACTGATCATTAAAAGATCGCCTACATATACAGGGTTGTGAAAGTCCAACCTTTCTATAGATGCAGTAACCACACTGTTGGCAGAATGGCGCCTGGCCACAATACCGGCTGAAGTATCAATAAGTTTCATGATAATACCGCCGTGGACATTGCCGGAAAGGTTGGCATCTGCCTGGCTCATTTGCTGCACTGTTACAACGCTGCTTTCTTCAATTGTTTTACCTTTCATAGCTGCTTCAGCCCCTTTTATGTAACTGTTCCGGAATTAATATACCATTTTACTTATGACATGCTTAATTATAAGATACCAGCCTGTCGATTGAGCGTCAAATTTGCATATTAGCTCAAACCTCTCAATAGAAAGGGTTTGAAGGTTATCTTACCTTCAAACCCTGTTTTCTGGTCGGAGCGAGAGGATTTGAACCTCCGGCCTCTTGGTCCCGAACCAAGCGCGCTACCAAACTGCGCTACGCCCCGCTGTTTTGTATCATGATTATAGCATAGTGGTTTTTTCTAAACAATAGCCAATAGAAAGCTTTAGTTAGTCCGTGGTGCTTGAGAAATTAATAACTTGACTAAATATTTGCAATTTACTTGACAGATAGATTATGTGTCGCTATAATTTTTAATAGTAAGTGATTTAGTATCATTTCAGTGTAAAAGATGAGCCGAAAGGCGGGTTAATTATTATGTTGCCAAAGTATGCTGTTTTTATGGCAGTAGTTCTCTTGATGACGGTTGGAACCAGGATTTTGATTCATTTTGATGCCAAAAAGCGCAGAGAAAAATATTTATTAAAGGGAGATGAAGAGAAAGCATGATAAACGGGATTATTTTTATAGTTGTTCTGGTTTCGGTTATCCTGATGCTTAAGTACATAGCCGCCAAGGATACTCGTCGGGCCGGTTGATTCTCGTCCTAGCCATATTTAAGTTAAGTAAAAATAAAAGATTTTGTTTTTTTTATTTGAATAGGTTATTATTAGAGGGGTGTCAAGGACATCCCTTATCTATTTTTCTGACATCTTTAAGAGGTGAAATTGCTTGAACAGGCGAGTTAAGGTCGGTATTCCCCGGGCTTTATCATATTACACATTTTTCCCTCTCTGGAAGGTGTTTTTAGAACAACTGGGTGCTGAAGTAGTATTATCCAGGCTAACGAACCGGGAGATTCTTGAAGCGGGCATAAAAGAGACTGTAAATGATGCCTGTATTCCGATCAAGGTGTTTCACGGTCATGCTTTTGATTTGATAGGGCGGGTAGATTACCTGTTTATCCCGCGTATGGTCAGTGCTGATGGCGTAGTTACATTCTGTCCTAAATTTTTAGGTTTGCCCGATATGGTTCGCTTTTCACAGGATCATGTCCCGCCTGTTATCGATACTCGTTTCAACATTCACAGGTGGCCGGGTGGAATGATCCGTTTTTTATGGTCAGTCGCAGGGGGAATAGGGGTAAGAAATCCATTTCTCATTATTAAAGCGGCTGTGCGGGCCAGGGCAGTTCAGAAAAAGTTCCAGGCTTTATTGCTGGAAGGTATTAAGCCGACTGATGCCCTGGAACAACTATTTAATCCTCGTAAAAAAGGTAATAATCCCATCAAAATGCCCCTGCAGCAGGCTGGATCAGCGAAGACGATTTCCATTGCCCTGTTGGGATATCCCTATGCTGTTTTTGATCCTTATATTAGTGCAGGTGTTCACGAAAAGCTGGTTAAGCTAGGGGTTAATGTTGTTACATTTGAAATGATTCCCCTGAAGATTATGAAGCGTTACTCGCAAGTGATGCCGCAGAACTTTTTCTGGTATTATAGCAACCAGGTTTGCTGGGCGGGCCTGTACTTGTTGGATAAGAAAGATATAGTTGATGGAATAATTCATGTTACCGCTTTCGGCTGCGGGCCCGACTCCATGGTTGATAAAACTCTTGAACTGGAGTCAAAGGCGGCAGGACTACCTTTTTTGAGCCTGACCATTGATGAACATACCGGTGAAGGAGGTGTGCAAACTCGTCTTGAAGCTTTTGTTGATATGTTAAGGGCAAAAAGCAGAGCGAGTTGAATAGATGGTAGAAATATTCTTGGGAATAGATGTTGGTTCGGTTAGCACTAACCTGATTATGGTTGATAGTGATAATAATGTACTGGCCTTTGAATATCTGCGCACACGCGGACAGCCGATCAAGGTCGTCCAGGAAGGTTTGCGCAACCTGGGCCCTAAGATGCCAATAGATTCAGTTGTTGCCGGGGTTGGGGTGACCGGAAGTGCACGTAATTTAATCGGGGTTGCTGTCGGTGCTGATGTGGTAAAAAATGAAATCACTGCCCATGCCATAGCCGCAGATCTGGTTGAACCGGGAGTGCAGACGGTTCTTGAAATTGGCGGACAGGACTCAAAAATAATTATTCTCCGCCACGGGGTAGTGGTTGATTTTGCCATGAATACCGTATGTGCAGCGGGAACCGGTTCTTTTCTCGATCATCAGGCAGCTCGCCTGGGAATTCCCATTGAAGATTTCGGTTCACTGGCATTAAAGAGTAAAAATCCGGTGCATATAGCCGGGCGTTGTTCGGTTTTTGCCGAGTCTGACATGGTTCACAAGCAGCAAATGGGCCATTCCATTGAAGATATTATTGCCGGCTTAAGCGATGCCCTGGTTCGTAATTATCTGAATAACGTGGGTAAGGGTAAAGAGATACTCACACCGGTTGTGTTTCAGGGTGGAGTGGCGGCCAACGTAGGAATCAAGGCTGCGTTTGAAAAGGCGCTGGATCAGAAAGTTATTGTACCGGAGCATTATCATGTCATGGGGGCGCTCGGTTCAGCTGTTTTAGCTCGCTATGCGATGATGGAAAATAGTGGAAATTCGTCATTTCGCGGTTTTGCCCTAAGCGACTTGGAGTTTGAAGCCAGCACTTTTACCTGTGACGGCTGCCCGAATATCTGTGAAATTGTTAACCTGTCCCTCGACGGCAAGCTGCTTGCTCGCTGGGGAGGGCGTTGTGGCAGGTGGGAAAACATAGATTAATACTTCGGAATTAGCGAAAGGGGTATGGCAATGAATTTAAACAGGGATAGATTGACCAGAGTTCAGAAAGTAATGCAGGAAAAAGAATTTGATTACATGCTGATCGGGCCTACAGCAAATATGAACTATTTTTCCGGGTTAATGACTTCTGCCGATGAGAGGCTGCAGCTTTTGATAATTCCGGCAGAAGGATCTCCGTCAGCCTTGCTGCCTGAAATGTATATTAAAGCGGCTGAGCCGGTGCTTGGCAGTGATTATAACCTGGCAGGCTGGTCTGACCAGAAAGATCCGTTTAAGCTGCTGATTGAGATTATACATGGCAGGGCAGATCGTGTGGCAATTGATGATACCCTGAGAGCCGATCATTTTATGGGCATAGGCAGGGTGATGACCGGGGCCTACTTTGAACCGGCCAGTACCCTGGTGAGCAGGTTAAGGGTTTACAAGGATGAACAAGAACTGGAACTAATGCACAGGGCGGGCCAGGTGTCTGACCGCGTTATGGAAATTATCATGGAGAAGCTGCGTCCCGGACTGAGTGAAAAAGAAGTAGCGCTGACGGTGGAGGTCGAGTATAAAAAACTGGCTGACGATATTTCTTTTAAACCTATTGTTGCTTCCGGCCCCAATGCGGCCATGCCTCACCACAGCCCCGGCGATCGCAAACTGGAAAAAGGTGATTTTGTTATAATCGACAGTGGTGCGCTGTGTAACGGATACTGCTCTGATATTACCCGTACTTTCTGTTTGGGGCAGGCCTCTGATGAGATGAGAGCTGTTTATACCGCTGTTCAGAAAGCAAATTTTGAGCCATTCCAGAAACTAAACCAGGGAAGCCCGTTAAGCGGCGAGGCTGCTGATGAAATTGCCCGCCAGGTTATCACGGAAGCGGGGTTTGGATCACGTTTCATTCATCGTCTGGGGCACGGTATCGGCCTCGAAGTGCATGAGGCGCCTTACCTGGTGGAAGGTAATACTGAGATTCTTGAACCGGGCATGGCTTTTACAATAGAACCCGGGATTTATATTCCCGGTTCTTTCGGAGTTCGTATCGAGGATACTGTGGCCATGACTGAAAAAGGTGCCCGCCAGCTAACTTCATTTAATAGAAATTTAATAGAAGTACAGGTTTAACATTAGAAGTTTGCCTGTTTGCTTTTGATGCAAGATTTTGGGAAAAAGGGTTTTGCCGTTTCATGTTGAACTTTCATTATTTAACTACAGAATTTGACTATAGTATCCTATAATCTTATAATTTCCCGTTGGAAGGGGTGATAAAAGACACTAAAACTATGTACTTAAGTTGGTAACTTTTATAAAAAACAGGAGGGTGACAATGTTTAAAAAGAGCTTATTTGTTCTGTTAGCGCTTCTCATGATCTTCAGCCTTTTCGGCTGTGGTCAGGAAGCAGCTGCTCCCGATGATGGAGCACCTGATGAAGCGGCTGGTGAAGAAGAAGAGGCAGAAGAAATTGATTGGAAAATAGGGATTATGTCCAGTACGGTAACCCAGAACGAAGAGGAATTCCGTATGGCAGCAGAAATGCAGGAGAGGTATGGTTCGGAAAGAATTCTGCATACCACCTATCCTGACCGGTTTATGCAGGAGCAGGAAACAACCATTACCAACATGCTGGAAATGGCTTCCGATCCTCTTGTCAAGGCTATTGTCATGGTCCAGGCAGTTCCGGGCGCAGTGGCGGCTGTTGATAAAGTAAGAGAAATCCGCCCCGACATGCTGATTATTCTCGGTTCCCCGCAGGAAGACCCTGATATTATCGCACAGAAGGGCGATATTGTGATTAACACAGATGACCTTGGTCGTGGTGAGCAAATTGCTGAACACGCGCAAGCATTGGGCGCAGAAGTATTGGTTCACTATTCCTTCCCGCGTCACATGTCAATTGAAATGTTGGCTGAGCGCCGCCGGTTAATGAAAGATAAAGCTGAAGAGCTGGGCATGGTGTTTGTTGATGAAGATGCTCCCGATCCCACCGGCGATGCAGGTGTTCCCGGGACCCAGCAGTTTATCATGGAAGATGTTCCCCGTAAAATAGAGCAATATGGTGAAAACACAGCAGTATTTGGCACCAACTGTGCTATGATGGAGCCACTGATTCGCCAGGCAGTAGATTATGGGGGAATTTTCCCGGTTCAGTGCTGCCCCTCACCTTATCATGCTATGCCTGCTGCTCTCGGTATCGAGGTGCCTGAGGATAAGAAGGGCGATGTACCCTGGATGCTCGAGCAGATAGGTATCAAGTGTGCCGAAGCCGGAGCAACCGGCCGCGTAGCGACCTGGCCGGTACCGGTTAACATGATGTACATTGAAGCCGGTGTTGAATACGCCATCGATTGGATCAACGGTGAAACCAACGGTAACGTTGATAAGGCAAAGTTGGTTGAAATCATGGAAGGAATTGCTGGCAGCCAGGTAAGCCTTACCGAATACCCCGGCACAGACAACTACTTCCTCTACCTTTCCGATCATTATATTTTTTAATACCTATCCATGAAGTTCAGGTATGGGGTTGCTCTTAACGGGCAACCCCATGCTTCAATGATATGTCTAAGGAGGTGGATGCATGTCTGAGCAGCAATATCTGCTGCAGATGAATAATGTCGGCAAAAAATATTACGGCACAACTGTTCTGAAAGATATAAATCTTAATTTAAAGCCGGGTGAAATTCATGCCCTGGTTGGTGAAAATGGAGCAGGAAAGTCGACCCTGATGAATATATTATTCGGAATGCCCGTTATCCATGCAACAGGAGGATATGCAGGCGAGGTTTTGATCCAGGGTGAAAAAGTCGATATTACTTCACCTCAGCAGGCTATGGAATCAGGCATCGGTATGGTTCACCAGGAATTTATGCTGCTGCCCCATTATACAATCACAGAGAATATTAAACTGAACCGTGAAATACTGAAAGACAATGTATTGAGCCGTTTATTCGGTAAAAAAATGAAATCGCTTGACTACAAGGCCATGAATAAAGATGCCCGCAAGGCGCTCGATTCCCTGGACCTTGATATCGAAGAATTTGTTACTGTTGCCGGGTTACCTGTCGGGCATATGCAGTTTACCGAAATTGCCCGTGAAATTGATAAGGCAAATATAAAAATTATGGTTTTTGATGAACCTACAGCAGTTCTGGCTGAAAGCGAAGCGGGAAACCTGCTTGAAGCGATGAAGAAAATAGCAGGCCGGGGTATAGCAATACTATTCATTACTCACAGGCTTGATGAAGTAATTGAAATTGCTGATAATATTACAGTTTTGCGGGATGGGAATCTCGTTGCTACCAAAAAGAAAGAAGAAACAAACATTGTTGAACTGGCAGAGTTAATGGTTGGCCGTAAAATCGACAAGGTCAGCAGAAGTGGCAAACATGTTGCTAAAGATGAAGTAGTTGTCAGTGTTAATAAATTTAGTGTAAAAATGCCCGGGGAAGAACTGAAAAAGCTTGACCTTGAAGTATATAAAGGTGAAATTTTAGGAATCGGCGGGCTCGCCGGACAGGGAAAAATTGGCTTGGCAAATGGTATTATGGGTCTTTATCCGGCCAGTGGTTCGGTAATGGTTAATAACAAAAGCCTCAATTTGAACAGCCCCCGTGATTCCATGAAAGAAAGAATTGCCTTTTTGTCTGAAGACAGGAGGGGTGTTGGCCTTCTGCTCGATTCATCAGTTGAAATGAACATTGTTATTACTGCAATTGAAAACCAAAATCGTTTTTTGCGCAGGATCTTATTCCTTTCCCAGATAGACAATACAGCAATCAGGGAAAATGCCCTTAAGATGATTAAAGATCTCGATATTCGCTGTACGGGTCCGGGCCAGCTGGCGCGCAGATTGAGTGGGGGAAACCAGCAAAAAGTTTGTATTGCCAGGGCGTTGACTCTTGATCCGCAGATCCTGCTTGTTTCAGAACCGACGCGGGGTATAGATATCGGGGCTAAAAAACTAGTTCTCGACACCCTTGTTAAGCTAAATGAAGAGCTGGGAATAACCATTATCATGACTTCCAGTGAGCTTGCCGAGCTGCGCAGTATTTCAGATCGAATTGCCATCATAACTAATGGTACCCTGGCTGGGATTTTAAAGCCTGATGACCCTGACGCAGATTATGGCTTGTTAATGGCTGGCCAAAAGAGCAGGAAGGGGGCATAAAATATGGGCAACTTTTTGAAAAATCTCTACCGTAACTTCGGCCTTCCCAGGCTGATTATATTGGGCTTCTTCCTTCTTTTATGTGTAATGGCGGTCATGCTGGAACTGAACTTCTCGGAGCTAATGTCTTCCAGCCTGGTCAGAATAGCGATGAATGGCGTCCTGGTTTTAGCTATATTACCATCGATTTCTTGCGGCACCGGGCCTAATTTCGGGGTTTCCCTGGGGATTCTTTGCGGCCTGGTCGGTGGATTGATAGCCATGGAACTTCAGCTTAATACCTACACGAACTTTTTTATGGCAATAATCTTTTCGATGCCATTCGCTGTTTTAGTCGGGCTCGGATATGGGTTTGTTATGAACAAGGTTAAAGGATCTGAAATGATGTTTGCCATGTTCATCGGGTGGTCAGCGGTTTCCCTGATGAAAATATTCTGGCTGCTGGCCCCGTTTAAAAATCCGGAAATGGCCTGGCCGATCGGCCGTGGGGTCAGGGTAACTATATCACTGGTCAATCGCGGTGTAGCTCAACTCCTTAATAATACCTGGTCGTTTAAAGTTGGCGACTTAACCATCCCGACCGGTTTGATTTTGTTTTTCCTGTTGTGTTGTTTACTGGTTTGGCTGTTCATGCGTTCGAAAACAGGGGTAGCCATGCTGGCGGCGGGTGATAACCCGCGTTTTGCCACAGCTGCCGGGATCAATGTAGACAGGCAGAGAATTATTGGTTCTGTTGTCTCCACTATGCTTGGGGCAATAGGTATTATTGTCTATGCTCAAAGTTTTGGTTTTTATCAGCTTTATGAAGGGCCTCACTTCATGCCGATGATTGCTGTTGCAGCAATATTAATTGGTGGGGCATCAATTAAAAAAGCGTCTATCGCCAATGTAATCATCGGGGTCGTTCTCTTTCAGGGGATCCTGGTGGTTGCCATGCCGGTTTTCAATGTTTTTACACAGGACATGGCCAGTATGGCTGAAATATCCAGGGTAGTGATTCAGAACGGGATTATTCTTTACGCGCTAACCCAGATTGTATCGGGGGGGGATTGAGATGAGCAAAACAGGATTAAGAGCTACTGAAAATAATTCACCGGGAAAATACAGACAAGCAATTATCAGTTTTCTGACCAAGCATATGGTTACCATTATGTTTGTTATCCTGAGTGTGCTCGGGCTTTACCTCTCTGGTATGAATTCAACCCTGTATATCAGTGACATTATCTCCAGGGTTTCCCGCAACTCTTTCCTGGTCCTTTCCCTGATTATTCCGGTTATGGCCGGTATGGGCTTAAATTTCGCCATGGTTTTGGGCGCAATGGCTGCCCAGGCAGTGATTATTTTTGTCACCGACTGGGGTGTTGGCGGTTTTCCGGGTATTATGCTCTGCATTGTGCTTGTTACACCACTGGCAATACTTCTCGGATATTTGACCGGAAAGCTGTTGAATAAAACCAAGGGGCAGGAGATGATCACCGGGTTGATTTTAGGCTTTTTTGCCGCGGGCATTTACTGGTTTATTTTTCTGCAGCTTGTTGGTGGAATTATTCCAATGGATAACGAGGTCCTGCTCTTAAGCTCCGGCGTAGGGGTCAGGACTACGATTGATTTAACCGGTGGATTGCGCTACGGGCTTGATGATGTATGGCGTCTTTCTCTGCCAACTGTGATGATGGCGCTGGGAACCCTCTATGCCCTGATCAAACTGTTCACTTTTATCCGTTCGGATCGCCAGGGGGAATCGAGAACCGGTTTCATTTATGGCATCATCCTCTCACTGGTTGTGGCTGTAGCCGGGCTGCTGATCAGTAATTCCGACTCACTGGTTAACAATATCAATGTTCCTGCAGCAACCTGGATAGCGATAGCCGGGCTCTGCCTTTTCCTGCACTTTTTCAACAAGACCAAGCTGGGTCAGGATATGCGTACTGTCGGCCAGGATCGCCATGTGGCGGCAGTTTCCGGGATAGAGGTTGATAAGGTCAGGATTATTGCGATCATGTTTTCCATGGTTTTTGCTTCCTGGGGTCATATCATATTCCTCCAGAATATGGGAGCCTGGAGTACCTATGGGAGCCATGAACAGATCGGTTTTTATGCCACAGCCGCCATCTTGATTGGCGGGGCTACAGTATCAAGGGCCACTATAGGCCAGGCCTTGCTGGGTGTATTCCTGTTCCACACCCTGTTTATCGTTGCTCCGGCAGCTGGTCGCGAAATGTATGGTGACGCTCAGATAGGTGAATATTTCAGGGTATTTGTTGCTTACGGGGTTATTGGCTTAACCCTGGCCCTGCATGCCTGGAAAACCAGGCTGCAGAGCAAACAGAAGTTACAAGCCCTTGATAAATAGTTTCTCCCCGTGAACCGGGGAGAAACAGCCCCCTTTAAATAATTGTTGGGAGTGATCAGATTATGTGTAAAACTCCTGAACAAATCCTTTGTGATTTGATCAAGATTGATAGTACTAATCCACCGGGTAATGAAACTGCCGTTGCCGGATACCTGAAAAATCTGTTTGAACAGGTGGGAGTTAAGGGAGAAATTATTGAACCTGAAGAAGGTCGCGGCAGTTTTGTAGTTAAGGTTGGCAGTGGATCGAAGAAATTGCTTTATATTGCCCATGCCGACGTTGTTCCCGTTGGAGATGACTGGGATTTTGAACCGTTTAGCGGTGAGATCAGGGAAGGTGTAATACGCGGTCGTGGCGCTTTGGACTGCAAGGATTTGATTGCCGCCCAGGCTTCTGCCGCTCTACAGTTGATTGAGGAGAAAGTTCCCCTGCAGGGCGAGCTCATTATTGCCGCAACTGCCGACGAAGAAAGGGGCGGCAGCCTGGGTGCCGGCTATCTTATCGAAAAGTACCCTGAGCTGCTCAAAGCAGACTTCGCTGTTAATGAGGGTGCTGATCAGCCAATCATGATTGGTGACAAGATGGTCTATTTCCTCCAGGTTGGGGAAAAGGGTACTGCCTGGTGCACTCTTAAAGCGCACGGTACGGCAGGACACGGATCAATTCCTACCCTTGCCGATAATGCGGTAGTTAAAATGGCCCGTGCTGTCAGTCGTCTTAATAATTACCGGGCCGAAGTAGTGGTTGTGCCGGAAGTGGAAATGCTTTTGAAAAAACTGGCTGAGATGTGCAACCTGGAAATCAGGGATTTCAGTGCAGAAAGTGTTGATGGCCTCCTCGAAGAACTGCCTTTGGAAAAAGCTTTTGTGGAAGCGTTGCGGTCAATGACCCGGATGACAGTTTCGCCGAATCAGATCCGTGGTGGGACTAAAACCAATATTGTTCCCGACTATTGTGAAGCAGATGTGGATATCCGCATCCTGCCTGGTCAGGATTGTGAATATGTGGAGAAAGAATTGCGTTTAATAATCAGCAAAGATATTGAGATCGAATTTAATGAATACAGGGCCCCTACTTTTTCCAGTTCCGACGAACCTTATTATCGCCTCATGGAAGAGATAACACTTGACCTTGCCGACAAACAGGCAGTTTGTCTTCCAGCTATTTCTTCCGGTTCAACCGATTCAAAGTATTTACGCGGTGCGTCAATTCCTGCTTATGGTATCGGTCATATGGCCAGGGGGTTTGATCAGAGTGCCAGGACAACCGTGCATGGTCGAAACGAAAGGACAGATATAGAAAGTCTAAAGCTGAAAACAGCTTTTTTAAAAGAGCTGGCCAAACGGTACCTTGTATAAATAAACTGGTTGCTGATAACTGTTTTAGTTATTGATGATTCTTCAAAACAGTTGATATAGGCCTGAATTGGGTGTATTCTGGTTATGTAACAGATGGAGGTGAAAGGGATGAAGGTTTCTTATGGGCACATGGGCACATTGACTCCGATTATGGAAATGATCCTCGAAGACCTGGGGCATGAATCGATTACTCCCGATCGCCCAACCCGCAAGACACTTGCTCTCGGGGCCAAGTACGCGCCTGAATTCGCCTGCATCCCTTTTAAGATTGTATTGGGAACATATCTTGAATGCCTGGAGCGCGGTGCTGATACCCTGGCCAGCGGGGGTGGGTACGGTCCCTGTCGAGCCGGTTTATATGGAGAGATGCACGGCCGTATATTACGGGATATAGGTTATCAGTTCGATACAATATTCTTCTGGCCTCCGTTGAAAAAACCGTTTCACTTTTATCGACAGATGAAAAAATTAAAAGGCAGGAATTCGTGGAGGCAGTTGTGGAAAGCCATTAAAAAGGCATATATCAAGCTATCTTACCTGGATGACCTCGAAGTGCTGACCCAGGATATCCGTCCCCGCGAATATAAAAAAGGCAGTGCTTCAAAAGCTTTTGATCAGGCTATGAAGATGTTGCGTAAGGCAAAAACTATCCCTGAAATCAGGGAAGTTGGTGAAGAAGCCAAATCGCTGCTACAGCAAATCCCGGTTGATGAAAACTGTCAGCCTTTAAAAGTTGGCATAATCGGAGAAATATATGTTCAACTCGAACCATTTGCTAATTTTTTCCTGGAAGAGCAGCTGGGTCATATGGGGGTCCAGGTGCGCAGGAGTATATACCTGACCAGCTACACGCGCCACGATGTTCTTTCTACAAAAGGAGATATGGGCAGTCGCAGTTTGGCACTTCCTTACCTGGGTCAGAAGGTAGGTGGACACGGGCAGAACAGTGTCGGTGATATTATTCGTTACGCTCAGAAAGGTTACAACGGTGTAGTCCAGCTGGCTCCTTTTTCGTGTATACCGGAAATTGTAGCTAAGAGTTTTGTCCCCAGGCTGAGTAAAGATCACGGTATTCCTGTTCTAACCCTTTTCATAGATGAACAGACCGGGGCAGCCGGCATTCAAACCAGGCTGGAGGCATTTGTAGATCTGATGGAACAGCGCCGCAATCGTAAAGTTGATATTGGCGCCTGAAGTGTTGTAATAACTATAGCTGTAATTAATTGTTCCAGCCGATTTTACTCACAACCGGCGAAGCTATTTTTTTGGTCACCGTTAATAAGTATTTGAGGGGCGCGGGTTGCCGCGCTCTTTGTTATCTAACCTATCATTGCAGGCAGGTGTTCAAACTGGGTTGCAGCAACTTGTTATTAAAAATCGGTTCTGAAACAATTGAGCCGGGTTTGGTGCTGGCGCCTATGGCAGGTATTACCAGTCAGCCTTTTCGGATTTTAGCCAGGGAGCAGGGTTGTCGGCTTGTAATATCGGAAATGATCAGCGCCAAAGGGTTAATGTATAAAAACGATCGCAATTGTTCGCTGCTTTATTTCACTGAAGAAGAAAAACCCCTTGGACTGCAGATTTTTGGCAGTGAACCTGATATCCTGGCCTCGGCAGCAGCCCGCCTGGAAAATATGAACCCCGATTTTATTGACCTTAACATGGGTTGCCCGACCAGAAAGGTTATAAAAAACGGAGATGGTGGGGCGTTGTTGCGTGATCCGGTGCTGTGCAGTAAAATTTTTCAGGCTGTTACAAAAGCGGTCAGTTGTCCGGTTACGGTCAAGCTGCGTAAAGGGTGGGATGAAAAGGCAGTGACTGCGCCTGAGATTGCCTCCCGGGCAGAAGCCGCCGGTATTGCTGCTATAACTGTGCATGGGCGGACAGTGGCCCAGGGGTACAGCGGAAAAGCCGATTGGGATATTATTGCCAGGGTGAAAGAATCAGTAAGAATTCCTGTTATCGGCAATGGTGATATTGTTTCGGCTGCCGATGCCCTGGCTATGATCGATAAATGCTCTTGCGACGGGGTGATGATCGGTCGGGCTGCCCGCGGGAATCCGTGGATTTTTGCCGAAGTGCTGGCTGCAATCCAGGGCAGGCCACTTCCGCCAAAACCAACGGGGAGAGAAATTATCGACATGATGCTCAGGCATTTTAAGCTGCTTGAGCAGTTAAAAGGCGAAAAGGTAGCTTCCCGCGAAATGCGCCGTCACAGCTCTTGGTACATAAAAGGCTTAAGCGGGGCAGCCTCTGCGCGGCAGAAGCTGATCAGGGCAAAAAGCTTTGTTGAAACTGAAGAAATATTGGATGAACTTTTTATTAACCGGGGTAAAGCCTGATCTGTTGCCACCTGGATAAGTAAGTGCTAAAATAGTCATGAGCACAATACTGTGCACAGCATGATTATTTTAAATATGCCCCGGGGTGGGACTTAATCATTGAAAACAGATAGAATCTTTAGGATTGGAGAAAAAATGATCAGCCTTAATAAGGCAGTTCGTGTAGTTGAAAATACACTTGAACTGCGGGAGAAAGGCTCTTCCCAGCAGGAAGCGGCGAAAAAACTTCACCTCGATCGAAGCTTTATATCACGCCTGGAGGCAATCGGAGAAATTCGTAAGGGTAACCGGGTTGCTGTAATAGGGTTTCCCCTGTCCAACAATGATCAGCTTGCTGAAATTTGTCGTGAATACGGGCTTGATTTTTACCTGTTGCTTAATAATGAGCAGCGCTGGGAACTGGTTCAGAATAAGCAGGCGCTTGATTTTTTTAACACCGCTCTTGACCTGGTTACACGGTTACGTGAATTTGATACCCTGATCATGATTACATCAGAAAAATGGTATCGGCTTGCCGAAGCTTTGCTTGATCTGCAGATAATACAGATAGATTTAGGTGCAACCCCGATTGAAAGTGATCGGACAATAGATCCGCTGCTGCTGAGGAATACAATCGAACAGGTTTTTTCACGATAGCGAAAGGAGCGCGTATAAATTTGAAACGGGTAGTTGGCATCAGCCTTGGTTCATCAAAAAGAAATCATGAAGTTAAAGTAGAACTTCTTGGACAGGAATATCGAATTGAGCGAATCGGTACAGACGGGAACATGGATAGAATGGTTGAAATTATCAAGGAGCTTGACGGCAAGGTTGATGCCTTCGGTCTTGGAGGGATGGATCTATATATATATGCTGTTGATCGGCGTTATTCTTTTCGTGATGCGAAAAGAATAGTTAAAGCTGCCCAGAAAACACCGATTGTCGATGGTTCAGGATTAAAAAATACTCTCGAAAGACGGTCTATTGAGTATGTGGCCTGCAATACTGATATTTTTGATAAACCACGAAAAGTTCTGCTGATGAGTGCGATGGATCGACTCGGTATGGCCCAGGCCCTTGAAGCAGCAGGTGGAATCATGACCTACGGAGATTTTCCATATACAATTGGGATACCTTTACCTTTGAAGTCACTTAAAACGCTGGCTTTTGCTGCCCGGCTCCTTGCTCCCCTGGTTTGTCAGCTCCCTTTTCAAATGATTTACCCGACCGGTGATAAGCAATCGGAAAACAAGCCTCGTTTTAAACGTTATTTCCTGGAGAACGAGGTAATTGCCGGGGATTTTCATTTTATTCACCGTTATATGCCGGAAGAACTGCCCGGTAAGATAATTGTGACCAACACGGTAACAGCATCTGATGTTGACTTTCTCCGGGAGAGAGGATTAAAAACCCTAATAACCACAACCCCGGAAATGAACGGCCGCTCTTTTGGTACTAACGTTATGGAAGCGCTCCTGGTTTGCATGGCCGATGGTGATCATGAGTTAAGTGAAGAGCAATATAATATGTTGCTTAAAGAACTTGATCTTAAGCCGAGGATACTGGAATTATAATTTAAGCATTTCTAAGCGACGTTTACACTACTCCATGATGATATATCCCCTGAACATTTTCAGGGTGACACTATTACCGGGTAAATACAGGGTGAAACAGCATTTCTTGACATTGCCAGGCAGAAAACTTATAATATATCAAAATTTAAGTTCGACAAAAAAAGTGTCAGGATCAGCTTGACACTATCTCTTTATCTGATCAGGCTTCGTTGCTGGATGAAGCCGTTCTTTATTTTGTCAACTCAGACATAATAAATAATGTGAGAAATGTGATAAGATTATCGAATATGTATATTGGCAGGGAGGTATTAGTAAATGGATAACAGTGAACTGTTATTGACAAAAGACGGACTGGAAAAACTGGAAAACGAATTAAACCATCTGCGGACGGTTAAACGCAAAGAGGTTGCTGCCAGGATCAAAGAAGCCATTTCATTTGGTGATATTACCGATAATTCGGAATATGAAGATGCGAAAAATGAACAGGCTTTTATAGAGGGCAGGATAATTACTCTCGAAAAGATGCTGCGCAGGGCCAGGCTTCTTGAAAAGGAAGATAACGCTGATTGCAACGTTACGCTTGGCTCAACAGTTATACTGCGAGATATAGATCATAATAAAGATTACGAATATACAATAGTGAGCACTGCGGAAGCCGATCCGACGGAGAAGAAAATTTCCAATGAATCTCCTGTAGGCAAAGCTATTTTGGGGTTTTCGGTCGGAGACCAGGTCGAGGTAAAAGTCCCGGCAGGTACTTTTAAATACCGGATTGAATCGATTAGTTAATTTATAGCAAAGAAATAGTTTTGGAGGGTGAAAAATGGATCAGGAACAGCAGCAGCTGCATGAACTGTTACAGGTCAGGCGACGTAAAATGGAAGCGTTAAAAGAAAATGGAATAGAACCCTTCGGTAAAAAATTTGAAGCAGATCATTATTCTACTGACGTAATCGAAAACTTTGAACAGCTTGAAGGTAAAAAGGTAACCATCGCCGGTCGTTTGGTTTCTATCCGTTCACATGGTAAAGCTGCTTTCGCCCACCTTCAGGATTACAAGGGGCAGGTGCAGATATATATTCGCCAGGATCAAGTTGGCCCTGAAAAGTATGAGATCTATGATCTTGTTGATATCGGGGATTTTATCGGTGTAGCTGGTGAAGTTTTTCGTACCCGCAAAGGTGAAGTTACCGTACAGGTTGATGATTTTTCTTACCTGGTTAAAGCCCTGCGGCCCCTGCCTGAAAAATGGCACGGTCTCAAGGATGTTGAGCTGCGTTATCGCCAACGTTACGTTGATATGATTGTAAACAAGGAAGTCAGGGATACTTTTATAAAAAGAAGTAAGATGATTTCCACCATGCGCGATATATTAAACGGTTGGGGTTTCCTGGAAGTAGAGACCCCTATAATGCAGACAATAGCCGGTGGTGCCCTGGCCCGTCCCTTTGTAACCCATCACAATGCCCTTGATATAAAGCTTTACCTGCGTATCGCGACCGAACTGCATCTTAAGCGACTGCTGGTTGGCGGGCTTGACAAGGTTTATGAAATAGGACGCATCTTTCGTAATGAAGGCATCTCCACTATTCATAACCCGGAATTTACCTCGGTAGAAATATACCAGAATTATGCCGATTATGAAGACATGATGTGGATTACAGAGAATTTAGTTTTCCAGATAGCCGAGAAAGTCCTCGGTAGTGGCAAAATCACTTTTCAGGGGAAAGAACTTGATCTTACCCCTCCCTGGCCCCGTGAATCAATGATAGAAATTGTGCGTAAATATTCCGGAGTTGATTTTTCTGAGATATCCGATGACCAGGCTGCATTTGAGGCGGCTCGCAAGGCTGGCCTGGATCCTGATAAGGGTTTGCCATGGGGCGAGATATTATACATGTTTTTCGAAGAATTTTGCGAAGAGCAACTGCTATCGCCCATATTCGTAACCGGTTTCCCGGTAGAGGTTTCGCCGCTGGCAAAAAAAATGCCTGATGATCCGCGCCTGACTTTGAGGTTTGAATCTTTCATTGCCGGGTGGGAAATTGCCAATGCTTTTACAGAGCTTAATGATCCGATTGATCAACGTGAGCGTTTTGAACAGCAGTTGAGCAAGAGAGAAGCCGGCGATGATGAGGCTCACGTGATGGATGAAGATTTTATCAATGCTCTTGAATATGGCATGCCTCCGGCCGGTGGGCTGGGTATAGGTATAGATAGGATGATTATGCTTTTAACCGATAATATATCAATTCGTGATGTAATCCTTTTCCCTACCCTGAAGCCGAAACCGTTCAGTGATTAGCAGAATTAGCGCCAGTAGTTCGTCTCATCTTCTCGGTGAAAAAATATTTATGATAAATTGTTAAAAAGTGTTTGACATGTTTTATGAACCGTGCTATTATACAAAGGTCGTGCTCGTCCGGTAGGGGCAGTGAGATTGAATAACTGCTCCCTCTCTATGAAAAGG
This sequence comes from uncultured Syntrophomonadaceae bacterium, assembly GCA_964390725.1. GTDB lineage: Bacteria > Bacillota > Dethiobacteria > DTU022 > DTU022 > JAABTH01. Next base: position 29,284 of record CAYMIW010000036.1, read on the forward strand.
AAACATTACGGACTAAAACGGCATCACACATCAACCTGTTCTTTGAAAACTGAGTGAGGAAGGGTCTCTTGAAGCAGAGAGACCTTGTGATCAGTGATTGGAAATGAGCTTAAAGGATTAAATGAGCTTAAGAGTTTGTAGAGATATAAACTGGAGAGTTTGATCCTGGCTCAGGACG
>CAYMIW010000037.1:0-29430 GCA_964390725.1 uncultured Syntrophomonadaceae bacterium
CCCGGGGGCGTGGATTGCAACTACGCGGCATATATTGACCGGCTAACGCCGATGCCGTCGCCCCCCACGCGGGGGCGTGGATTGAAACCCAATAATCAATCTTGCTCTCTCTGTCCCTGACTGTCGCCCCCCACGCGGGGGCGTGGATTGAAACACTAAAGGGAGAGTGGCAACAGTGGCAATCAATAGTCGCCCCCCACGCGGGGGCGTGGATTGAAACGTAGACAAGCAAATGCCGATTATGACCAGTAAAGGTCGCCCCCCACGCGGGGGCGTGGATTGAAACATGATCCAGACTTAACGATTCCCCGGTGTACACGTGTCGCCCCCCACGCGGGGGCGTGGATTGAAACATGAGGTTATGTTGGCCCTTATAGCCAATATACCGTCGCCCCCCACGCGGGGGCGTGGATTGAAACTGCTACCGCTTGACAGGTTGCCGCGTTACCCTCTGTCGCCCCCCACGCGGGGGCGTGGATTGAAACATACCCTCCTGTTTTGTGGGCGGTTTGCCCGCCGGTCGCCCCCCACGCGGGGGCGACTAGAGCTGTTTTTTCCCAGCAAGTGGATCACTATTTTCTTGACGATTGCAAATAGTTTGCCCAACTTTAAACTGATAACAGTTTACGGTTTTATGGTATATCTCACAACAGGCATGGAATTACCTTTTAGCATTATTAAACTACTCACAATAGTTACTCATGGAAAAATTACCCCGTCTCCAGGGTTGATCTTTATTTTTAGATAGCCTATAATCAGCAGGCATTAAAATTCAAAGGATATGTTTTATCACAATCACGAAAAGGAGTTCACCATGAAAAAATATATCTGGCCAGTGCTGCTACCTTTATTGCTCATGGCGATTATTGTAAGTGTAGCAGATGCGACAATTAATTTTATACTAAAGGATTATGTAGTGCTTCCGGAAGCCGGCCTTGAAGAGAACAGAGCTGAACCAGTTGAATCTGAAATTGAGGAAGATGTTTTCACTGAAACTGAAATAATTATAGCTGAAATAATTGAAAATGAATACAGGGGATATGAAGCAATCATAAAAAACCCTGCATCTGTTATTGTTACCACTGAACGGGAATCAACACTTGATGCTTTTGAACGGACCAGCGGGAAATTTGCTGTTAACGGAGGCGGTTTTATCGGGCATACACCGATCGGAAATACGGTAGTTGACGGAAAGCTTACCGGCCCTTTTGAACCAACTCAGCACCGCTGGGATATGTTTATCGGTTTCGACAAAAGTAATAATCTTGTAGGCGGCGGGGTAACCGACTATAATGCCCTGATGAAAATGGGCCCGGCTTATGGGGTATCATTCGGTCCTGCCCTTATTGTTGATGGTCAGCCTCAGCATTATGAGACCTCGGATCTTCATCCGAGAACTGCTGTGGGCCAACTTGCCTGTGGTTCGTTACTCTTCATTGTTATCGATGGCCGGCAGTCCGGTTGGAGCAAAGGAATTACTGTCAATGAACTCAGGGACTTATTTATTGCTCGCGGGGCGATAAATGCCTTTAACCTCGATGGCGGAGGCAGCACGGCAATGGTTTATGAAGGCAGGGTGCTGAACAAACCCTCTGATGGCAGGTTAAGAGTTGTTGCCAACAATATTGTAGTTTTATAAGGAAAGCATTAAAACAGAGATTATGTTAGCGGCATTGTGTGAAGGACTGATATCATCACTCCGAGCCCGTGCGCACCAGTAAAAAAAGGGTTTTGAGCTTCCGGGAAGAAAAACAGGAAGCCAAAGCCCCTTTTTCAATTTTATATATATTTTTGAACTCCCTGGCTGCATGGATCCAACCAGGTTTGTCTGAGATACTGGTTTTGCTCAGGTTACCTGACAATTAGAACGTTGGTGCAGCCAATGTGTGCAACCTTGTTACTTACGCTACCAAGGAAAAGCTCTTTTACCCCCCGCAACCCCCTGCTGCCGATGGCAATTAAGTTATAACCATCCCTGTAAGCAATGTCGCAGATTATATCAGCAGGCGATTTATCTTTACTTACAATAATATTTGTATTGATAGCTAATCCTTTATCTCTGAAGGGTTTGGCTGCCTCTTCGATTATTCTGTCGGCTTCCAGTTTTTTTATATTGTTTAAGTCATCCCTTATTTCAACCTTATATGGTGTGTATGCCATGTAGCTACGATCATACTGTTCAATAACATGTAAAATTGTAACTTCTGCTTTAAGAGCCTCGGCAATTATTAAAACTTCCTCAACCACTCTTTTCGAATTCTCAGAACCATCTGTCGGTAATAATATGCGATACAAACCCTCCCATCCTTTCCGGTTAGTATTTTCTGCCGCCCATCTTCATTCAATAAAACCCTGTTAATTCCTGCCTAAAACCATTTTAAACGGTATAAAATCCTCAGCATTAAAGCGGGCTGCCCAAAGTTAAATATAAAAGAGCATTAATTGACCGGTTTTTAAACAAAAATCTGCTTTTCTGTTGGGAATATACTACTATGCTATATAACACTGCGTCAAGCTAAACGGCCTCTGAATGGCAGGCATCCGGCACAGTATATCAAGGCCAGGGGGAATCTTATTCCCAAGGCAATATACCATCGTATACCAAGTTACATTACCTTGCTGCCTGGTGTATTTGAACGGGTTTCTTCCGTGGAACTGATACAAAACCAATGCTTCTTGCTGTCTTTGCAGGACCATGGGTTATCAGATCAGTTACGGTGATGGGTAATAATTAAAGCAGAGTGTCTTTTATTTTTGCAAGAGTACGAACGGCTGCTTCATCGGGATTAATGCCTTTATTCATCTGGGACATAAAAGCAGTTGCATCTTCCACGCTCCAGTGAAAATTTTGCAGAGCGCGGTACAATTTGGGGTGATCCTTTTTAAGGCCGAGGCGGGCAATGGTTTTGATAAATTTTTCACCTCCAAAACAGTCTTTTGGATCCTCCAGGAATTTAAGCTTCCATTTTTCAAACATCGATTCAGGGATCCAGCCGGTAACTACAACCCAGTTTTTTTGTTTCTCAGCATTGTCAAGAGCATCACAAACATCCTGATTGTTACCGAATTTAACTGCCATGTCCAGCCCGTATTCTTTTACAGCAGAAACTGCCTGCTTGCTTACTCCAGCTTCCTTTTCAATAGCGTGAATCACACCGCCAAACTGGTCTGCATAACTAGGTAGTTCTTCTATACTGTCAATGGTAACGTAATCGGGAACGACTAATCCAGTCCTTGCTCCGGCCAGGTTGGAACCGAGGACTTCAAGTTTACCGGGATATTGTTCAAGGTAAATATCATGCATTCCCGGAGTCCAGCAAGATACAGTAGAATCAAATTCACCGCTGGCCAGGGCAGCGTACATCTCGCTGATTGCATCGCCTTCAATTTCGACCAGGATCACTTCTTCACCGCTATCCCTGCGGTACCAATGTTTAAAGAGGTGGGCGCTGGCAATTTCACTGGTCCAGTTTATGTAACCAACCTTGGGGATATTGTAGCGGTCGGTACTCTTTTTAAAGTTTTCAATTAGCCTGGTCAGGCTGCTGGAAGCATCTGCAATTTCATGAATCATCTCCTGTTGGCGGCTTGATGATGCGCTAATTTCTTCCGAGGCGGCAGCAGTTTGCTGGGTTGTCTCAAATACACTTTCAGCGGCATCTCTGATCACAACTACTGCTTCGTACAAATTTTCATTAACCTGCTTAATCTCGCCTACCTGGCCAGCTGTTTCTTCTGTTCTTGAGCTGATATTATCAAAGGTAACCCGCAGCTCTTCAGTATTTTCATTCTGACGAGCCAGCGATATTTTCGATAGATCGGTCTTTTCTTTTACTCCGTCCATCAGCTGTTCTATTTCTCCCATCAAAACGCCGATTTCTTCGGCAGCCTGGGCTGAATTCTCTGCCAGCTTACTTACCTCCTGGGCTACAACGGAAAAGCCGCGTCCAGCCTCACCGGCCCGTGCAGCCTCAATTGCTGCGTTAAGGGCAAGCAGGTTGGTCTGACGGGCAAAGCCCTTAATGGTTTTAACCACGGAAAAAATATTCTTGGAAAAAGCAGTCAACTGTTCCACTGATTCACCGGTTTTATTTATCGACACTGTATTTTCACTCATATTTTCCTCGGCTTGTTGCAGGGCTAGCATTCCCGCATCAACTGCCTGCTGGTTTTCTTCAGCATGGCGCATTAGTTCTTCGCCTGCTTCCACGGCAGACTGCATTTGCTGTTCGATTACTTTAATGCGACTACTTACCTCTTCCACGGCGCTAACTACCCTGGTGTTGCCATCTGCCACCCCGGTAAGAGCCGCCGCGGTTTCCTCCAGTTCTTCTTTAATATTTTGAGTACTTCTGGTTATTTTGCGTGAAGAAAATACCATAGTGTTCCCGGTACCGGAAGTGTGAGCCAGCAGTTCGCTAAACTCCTGGTTTAAGCCGCCGCCTTTTCTCATGGTTGGTAAAGTTTTGCCAGTTACTTTCAGCAAAAGAACAGACAGGGCCACTGATATAAACAGGGCGGCAATCAGGGCAACGATTGTAAAGATAAGATCAAGGGGGCTGTAATAGAAAAATAATAGCGCTGCGGGAAGGCAAACAAGAACTACTTTTAAAGCAGTAATAAAACGGGCCATTTTTAATCCCCTTTCACCACGCCGAACAAACAGGCAGGTTATGAATCAAAGTTTTGTAAATATAAATACTGGTTACTATTCATCGTTTTCTCCGTTATTTAAAAACAAAAAGACAGAGAAAGCCATAAGGCTTGTTCTCTGTCCCTTTAACCTGAGAGATTGTTCTCTTAATTAACAAGAGACTTTCCCCGTCGGCGCACTGCCTGTGCAGTTGCTCTCCAGAGTCGCGTCCCCTGATGGTACTGAAACCTGAGAGTTTCCCCCACATTTGCCATGTGCAGGGTTTCTCCTTCGGTGCCCGTAGTCCGGAGCTCTCCCATAAGGTTCATCCGCCGAAAATAGGTTATTTTCCCCAGTTTCGACATGAGACCTGATATTCCTGCCTTATATTTACTAATTTATAATAAACTTCGTACTGTTTTCTCTAATAATCTGTAAATTGGGAAGAATCAACAATCCGACGGGTGGAAGTAGGATGAATTATTGTGAATAGCATTCCCCGGTCAATTGATTTTATTACTAGTGTTTATTTTTTGTTGTTGTTGGTTGTGCACAGTGATAAGATTAGGGTGCTTTAGAATATTCCATTACAGGTAGTATAAGTAGCGCGTGTGATTCGGGGAGTAGAATGATGACCAAGCAGCTGCGGTATAAAATTATTTTAAACTATTTTATTGCTACAGCTGCTACTCTGTCCATTCTTTTATTGTCCGGCTGTAAAGACGATAAACACCTTATCCCCGGGTATGAGTGTAATGCCTGCTTTATAGTAGCCAACCAAGTGTAGCGAGGAGTTAAACTATGAACTGGATATCCTACAATGAACTGGCCTGGACTGATGATGTAGTAGCTCCTGTTGAAAGTTACGCAAAAGAGGCAAAATTATACATAGAGGCAATCAGGGAGCGTGTTGGCGGGAAAGCTATTAGCATGCTGCACCTGGGCTGCGGCGCCGGGATGCATGATTATCATTTTAAGCAGCATTTTGCCGTAACCGGGGTTGATTTAAGCAAGGGGATGCTCGAGCTGGCAAAAAAAAGGAACCCGGAGGTTAGCTATCTGTCCGGTGATATGAGAACTGTTAATTTAAACAAAAAATATGATGTGGTGGCTATTCCGGATTCAATTCCGTATATGACCAGTCTGCAGGACCTGGAACAGGCAATTGGTAATGCTGTCGGGCATTTAAAACCGGGGGGTATTTTGCTGGTTGTCACCCATGTCAAAGAAGATTTCAGGAATAATAACTTTGCTTATTCCGGCGAAAAAGAGAATATTCACGTTACAGTTTTTGAAAACAATCATGTAGTGTCTGACAGTACCTATGAAGCTACAATAGTATACCTGATTCGCGAAGAGGGCAATTTAAAGCTATACCATGAAGTGCACACTCTTGGGCTGTTTGCTTATATGCAGTGGCGGGCTATTTTTAAAAGTATAGTTTGCAGGTAGAGGAGATAGGTGCAGATCACCTCTATGATCAATATCTTCTTGAAGATGGTGAATACAAACTTAAGGTATTTATCGGCACTTTGATATAACAACCTTTTATTGATACAAAAAGAGTAATAACCGGAAGCAGCTAAGCAAAGTATGAGTATCTATTCCCATGATCAGTGGACATAAGCTGGGCAGTAGAAGTAATGTGTGCAATGGAGGGAACATGTTAAAGTAGAGCCGAGAGATGGAGGGTTATTTTAATGGAAGAAAGAGTTATTAAAAAAATATTGGTCGCCAACCGGGCAGTACCGGCGGTACGCATTATGCACACCTGCCGCGATCGTAAAATTAAAACAGTTGCGGTTTACAGCACCCCGGATCGTCTGGCCCAGCATGTTTCAATGGCCGATTCAGCGGTACATATTGGTGATGCCCCACCCCGTGATTCTTATTTGAATATCGATAAGATTATCAGGGCTGCAAAGGATTCCGGTGCTGATGCGGTGCATCCCGGCTGGGGTTTTCTATCGGAAAATGAAGAGTTTGCTTCCCGGGTAATGGAAGCAGGGTTGACCTGGATCGGTCCTTCTCCCGGGGTGATCCGGGCCATGGGTGACAAGATTGAAGCAAAGAGGATTGCCGCCGAGGTTGATGTCCCTCTTATCCCCGGCATTAATGACGTTGTGGAACCGGATAAAATAATTCGTTGGATGAAAGAAGAAAATGTTACCTACCCGCTGATGATTAAGTCTTCGGCCAGCGGTGGGGGTAAAGGGATGCTGAAGGTTGACAGTGATGAAGGGCTGCAGGCTGCACTCGACCAGGTTCGCTCTGAGGGTCTGAAGTATTTTGGCAATGATTCTGTATTAATTGAAAAGTATATTGAACGGGGTCGTCATATTGAAGTGCAGATAGTGGCGGATAAGTTTGGCAGCGTGGTGCACCTGTTTGAGAGGGAATGCACGATTCAAAGACGAAATCAGAAAATTATTGAAGAGGCCCCGGCTCCCACTCTAAATGATCAGTTAAGACAAAAGTTTTATGAAACTGCCGTTCGCCTGATGAAGAAAATTAATTACACCAGTGCTGGAACGGTGGAGTTTTTATATGATTCTAAAACAGGCAGGTTTTATTTCCTGGAAGTAAATACCCGTTTGCAGGTTGAGCACGGTATAACCGAACTGCTAACCGGACTTGATATTGTGGGTATTATGATTGACGTGGCCATGGGCAAGCCTTTGCCGTTTGACCAGTCGGAAGTTCGTTCCAACCGCTGGGCCCTGGAAGCCCGTTTGAATGCGGAGGATCCGATATCTTTTAACCCCTCTTACGGCACTTTGACCCGCTTGTTTTCTCCACAGGGGCCGGCGGTTAGAATATCGCCCGGTTACTATGAGGGGGCGGAAATCCCGCCTTTCTATGATTCGTTGATAATGCTGATCAAGGCCACCGGCAAAGACCGTGCCGATGCCATCCGGGTGATGGACCGCTCGATTAGTCGCAACTTACGGATAGAAGGGGTTAAAACGTTAGCCCCACTGCTGCTCAGCATAATCCGCCATCCGAAATTTATTGATGGGCGCTACTCAACCCGATTTATTGAAGAGCATATGGATGAACTGGTCTCCATGTTTAAAGAAAAGGACAGCGAAGATGAAATACTGAAAATAGCGCGTTACGTGGCGGAAAGATCAGCCCTGGGCGATCCCAAGTGGATTTAAGAGGTGAGATAATGAAAAGCAATAACAATCTATTCAAGCCAGGGTTGACAGCCCGGGAACTGGTAAGCCAGGTCCGCTCTTTAAATGGAGTTTGCCTTACCAATACATCAATCAGGGATGCCGGGCAGTCTGATTTTAAAAATCGGTTGCGCATTACGGATTTGCAGACACTGGCCCCCTATTATAACAAAATGGGCTTGTTCAGCGCTGAATGTCACGGCGGGGCCCGCTGGCACGTGGGAATAATGAACCGCAAGGAGTCTCCATTTGAGGAAACCGCCATTCTGCGTGACCTGATGCCCAATGTATTGCTTCAAACTTTAATCCGTGAGACTAATTTATGGGGCTACCGTCCTTATGCTCCAAATGTAATAAAGCAAGCTGTGCAGGAAGTGGATATTGATGTATGGCGATGTTTTTCTTTTCTTAACGATATCCGCAATATGAAGGCGGTTGCTGAAGGGGTTATGAACAGGGGCAAACTGTTTGAGCCTGCAATAAGTTTTACCCAGGCTGACTGGGCAACCAACAATTATTACCTGGGGGTTGTTGAAGAAATTGTTGAACTTTGCGCCGGCACTGAAGAAATAATACTTTGTATAAAAGATATGGCCGGGGTGGGCAGCCCGGTAAGAATTGCCAGTTTAGTTGATGCAATAAAGCAAAAATACCCTGAACTGGTTATCCAGTATCACAGGCATGCTACCGATGGTCTGGCTGTGCCCGCCCTGTTGGCTGCAGCAGAGGCCGGGGTGAAAATAATTGATGTTCAGGAAGATTCACTGGCCCGTTTTTACGGACAGGCTCCAATCCTCAGTGTTCAGGCTTACTTTGAGGAAGCCGGAATCCCGGTTCGCCTGGACCGGGCAGAGGCTGAAAATGCCGTGCATAAAGTACGCAGCTGGATCAGGCATTATGAGTGGGCTGAATCGCCCTTTAAGGGTTTTGACCACACGGTTACCAGGCACCGGATGCCGGGCGGCGCTTTCCCGAGCTCTTTCGAGCAGGCTGAAAAGGGCAACTTTTTACACCTGATGCCGCAGATCCTTATGATGATGACCCTTTACAATAAAATCATTAAATACTTTGATGTCACGCCCGGTTCGCAGATTACCTGGACTACCTGCAGCGGTATTGTTAACCGCTATATGAAAGAGCGTGGTGAAATAGGGGTTAAACATGTCTTAGGGCTGCTTCAAAAATTTGTTGAAGAAAAAAATCAGCAGATCAACGAAATGGACCCGGATGAGCAGGAAGAACTGTATAACCTTTTTTCCGGTGTTTCCAGTGACTTTAAAAATCTTCTGCTCGGTAAATACGGCAAACTACCTGTTGGCTGGCCGGCAGACTGGGTTTACCGCAGCACTTTCGGGAAAGAATGGCAGGCAGCTATTGCTGAACGCAGTGAACTTTCCCCACTGGAGACACTTGAAGATGAGGATCTGGAAAAACAAAGGGCTGAGCTTACTGCCGCCCTTGATCGAAGGCCTGATGAAGAAGAGTTTCTCCTTTACCTGATGCACCCGAAGGATGCTCTTGAGTATATTAAGTTCCGTGAAGATTACAGTGAAGCTCCACTTGTTCTCCCAACCGATGTGTGGCGCAGGGGTTTGTTAAAACCGGGAGAAAAAGTGGAATTTGAGTTCTGGGGCAAGCCCTGCTGTATAGAGCTCGTTTCAGTTGGCGGTGAAAGCGAAGGCATTGTTCATGTGTTAATGAAAGTAAACAGTAAAACCAAGATATACAAAATCAAGACAGAAAGAGCACGTGAATCCAAGCTGAGGCTGGCCTCCCAGCCCGGTGAAGTTGGTTCCCCGATAAACGGCAACTTGTGGCGTATCGGTAACCCCACTCGCGGCACACTTAAAGTGGGCGATATTGTGCGCAAAGGTGAAGAGATAGCCAATATCGAAGCAATGAAAATGGAAAACGCAGTTAGCGCTCCATTTGATGGCCAAATTGAAGAAATCTGTGTTAAGCTACACGATATAGTAAAAGAAAAGCAGTTACTTCTGGTGATTGGTCCCAGGAAAACAGATTCACACAGGGAGGAACTGTAGTAAACAAATTAGATAAGCCATGTTAAAAGAGGCTGTTCATTTTGGACAGTCTCTTTGTTATATCTTATCATTATAGCGGTTATTACCTTTCAACACTAAATCCGGATATGATATAGTAATGTTGAAATAACCAAAAGTGGTGGTTTAGTTGGAGCCGGGATTTCTAATTAATATTTATTTACCCTTGTTTACCGTCTTTATGGTGATTATGCAGCAGCGGCGGCGTAAAAGGCGGATCAGAATTGTTCAACACTTACTGCGAAAAGGAGTGCTTGTTGTGTCGATCGATGCATTAAAGAGCAATATAGGCAGGGAATGCCAGATTACTACCATGCTTGAAAGAAAAGTGTCGGGAAGAATTAACGGGGTTTCGGGGAATTGGGTTGAAATAACTACCAAAAAAAGTACAGAATATATAAATGCCGATTTTATAGAAAGATTTCGCCTGCTTTAATCAAATAATAAATAATTATTCTGAATCGGGGGTATCTGAAGTGGGGAAAAATGTACTTGTGCTGGCAGGCAGCCCAAGAAAAAATGGAAACAGCGACAGAATGGCCGATGCTTTTATCCGGGGAGCGCATACTGCCGGAAATGAGGCAGTAAAATTTTATACAGCAGATAAGACAATAGGCGGCTGCAAGGCCTGCAAAAAGTGCTGGTCCAAGGGGGAGCCGTGTATCTATCGGGATGATTTTGATTTACTTACGCCGCTTTTGGAAAAAGCAGATGTTTTAGTTTTGGCCACTCCGCTGTACTGGTTTACTTTCTCTGCCCAGATTCTCGCCCCGCTTAACAGGATCTATTCTTACCTCAGTGCCAACTGTCAGCGTCCACTAAAGATTAAGCAAAGCTACTTGTTTGTCTGCGGGGCAGATGAAGAGATGCACGTTTTCGATGGAACTATCGCTACATATAAGTCAATAACAGCTTACATGGAATGGGAAGACATGAGCATTTTGGCTGTTCCGGGGGTGCAGGATGCAGGAGCAATTAAGAATACTGATGCCCTGCAGAGAGCGGAAGCAATTGGCAGGTTGTTGTCTTAGCCGGTTAAAATCCGCGTTTTATATCTTAGTATATTCCGCAGCAGTTTGTATATTTTTCTAACCCAGCTCTTCAAGCTTTCAAAGGAAATTATATATAATGGGTAATCTATATCCGGGTTGCTTTAATTGTGCATAAATCCCGGTTGGGGGCAACTTTGCTAAAGGAAAGGTGCGGCAGCTGCCTGAATAATAAGTTGTTGGGCTCAGAATTGTTTTAGTAGTAATCTATGAAAGTGGGAAAAGCATGCAAACCAGCCACACATTCAGGGTATGGGATTCCCGAAAACTTGACTGCCTGGATGATGAATGTATTAACCTTGTGGTTACATCCCCCCCTTACCCGATGATCAAGATGTGGGATACTGTTTTCTCAGGCTTGAACCGGGAGGTAGGCGAGGCTCTCGAAGGGGGTAATTTCAAGGCTGCTTTTGAACTGATGCATTGTGAACTTGACATGGTCTGGAAAGAACTTTACCGGGTTTTATGCCGGGGGGGTATTGCCTGTATCAATATTGGCGATGCTGTGCGTACAACCGGAGAGAGATTCACGCTGTTTACCAATCACCATCGTATAATCGATGCTTTCCTGCAGGTTGGTTTTGATGCTTTGCCGCTGATCCTGTGGAGAAAGCAGACCAATGCACCGAATAAATTTATGGGCAGCGGAATGCTGCCCGCCGGAGCTTATGTAACGCTTGAACATGAGTATATACTGATTTTCCGTAAAAACGGAAAAAGGATTTTTAAAAAAGAAGAAGAAAAAGAAAGACGGCGTGAAAGCGCTATTTTTTGGGAAGAAAGAAATAAATGGTATTCTGACCTATGGGATTTCAAGGGAGTTCGCCAGACTTTCAAAACGGGGTCATCATCCCGAAGCAGGAGCGCGGCATTTCCATTTGAGCTTCCCTATCGTTTGATCAATATGCACAGCATCTACGGTGACACAATACTCGATCCATTTGCCGGAGTCGGCACAACCATGCTGGCTGCAATGGCATGCGCCAGGAACAGCCTGGGTTTCGATAATGACAGCGAGCTTGTCGACAGTATGGATAGAAAAATTTATGGTCCCGGGCTGGTTGCTGATCTAAACAGGCGTATTAAGACCCGGCAGGAAGAACATGATAACTTTCTAATTGAATATAATAAGAAAAAGGGCAGCAACCCGGGCTATGTTAACCAGCCACATCAAATTCCTGTTGTAACAAAGCAGGAATTAAACCTGAAGCTATTGAAGCTGGACAGGGTACTCCAAAATAGACCGGGAGATTACGTGGCATTCCATGAATAAGCGGCAGGAAATGTTGAGATGGTAATTGACTCACCTGGTTCACAAGCAATGAAAATAATAATCAATTGTTTAATTGGGAGGTTATGTTTTGGTATGTCCCCATTGTGATTTCGAAGGAGATATGGAATATACAGTTAAGAAAAAAGGCAATAAGTTTTCTTTTGGCTGCTTTATTGCTTTTGCGGTTGCTTCAATAATTGTTTATATAACAACAAGAGAATTTACGGCATTAATTATGGGCGGGATATCTATATATGTAATTACAATTTTAATGCAGAATGAAAAAGTATACACCTGCAGCAAGTGCAGGGAAGAGATCAGGGAAAGAGAGCTGCGTTAAGATTCAACTATAATTTGAAAAAAACAAAGCCCGGCGGGTGCCAGAAAGCAAATAACCCGGCCGGGCTTTAATTTAGGCTTTATTATCGCAGCCTAAAACATTGACGATTTTATTTTTAACCACATCTTTGATTGCGCTGCGTGCCGGGCCCAGGTATTTGCGTGGGTCAAACTCTCCCGGGTTTTCTGCCAGGTGCCGGCGAATTGTTGCTGTCATGGCCAGGCGTAAATCGGAGTCTATATTAATCTTGCAGACAGCCATAGCTGCAGCCTTCCTGAGCATATCCTCGGGAACGCCTTTTGCACCGGGCATGTCACCTCCGTAATTATTTATAATCTCCACATATTCCGGTAGAACAGAGGAAGCACCATGAAGTACAATTGGAAATCCGGGCAGCCTCTTTTGGACTTCTTCCAGGATGTCAAACCTGAGGCGCGGTTCTCCTTTAAATTTAAAAGCTCCGTGGCTGGTCCCTATTGCAATAGCCAGAGAGTCAACATTGGTTCTTGATACGAATTCTTCCACTTCGACGGGGTCGGTAAAGGCGGCATCTTTTTCAGAAACATTTATCGCATCTTCAATACCGGCCAGGCGCCCAAGCTCGCCTTCAACCACAACATTGTTCGCATGGGCATAATCTACTACTTTTTTTGTCAAAGCAATATTTTCTTCAAAACTAAGATGTGAACCGTCGATCATAACCGAAGAAAAGCCCCCGTCAATACAGGATTTACATAATTCAAAGGAGTCGCCATGGTCGAGGTGGACGCATATAGGCAGGCCGGTTTCAATAACAGCAGCTTCGATTAATTTCATCAGGTAAGTGTGATTGGCGTATTTCCGTGCCCCTGCGGAAACCTGGAGTATCAGCGGGCTGTTAACTTCTTTGGCCGCTTCGGTAATGCCCTGGATTATCTCCATGTTATTCACATTAAATGCGCCGATGGCATACCCGCCGGCATATGCTTTTTCAAACATCTCGGTTGATGTAACGATTGGCATAATAATCAGCTCCTAAAATATATTTCATCTATAATCATAAGCCTAGCCGGAATATATTTCAATTAAATTAAAAAGATAATTCAAATAAAAATGTCTTTAGTCAAAATAAAGGATTCTGCTCTCTTGTTATTTATTGTCAATAGGGTTGCCTATTGAGAAAACATTTAATGCTTTTGGCGGTTAGTAATTCTTTTGCAGAGCACTTAATGTTTCATCTTGAAAGAATTAAGTTCATCATGAAATATTAATTCAGTTTGGTTTTGAGGATTCATAGCTCAGTATATAGATAATATGATTTAGTTTTGATAGTGTTTTACTATCAAAATTGTATTTAAAGTTAAATTGGTATGCCCTGTATTAGAGTTTGGCATCATAATTGCATTTTAATTATTCAGTCATATAGTTGATAATTGTGAATTAAATAAATGAAATAGTATAAATTAGAACATTGCATAAGATGATTAGTGAAGAAGATGCGTCGATTAAGGCAAACCGGGTTTATGTGCCGCCACTTCTTAAACGCCTCAATTATTTAAAACAAAATTCAAAGTTGGTGGTGTATGCACAAGAAATATATTTATACAGAAAGGAGGGGGTGTAAGCCGTTAATAATAAAGATTTATCTATAAGCTGGCAAATCTAAAGATGATGCAAAGAAAAGAGGAGGATTAATTATGTTAAGAAATAAATATTGGTTATTGATGGTAATGGCCCTGTTTTTGATGGTGGGAATGCTTGCCGGTTGTGGTCCCGAGGAAACGGTAGTGCCCGATACAGGACCTGAAGAGGCAGAAGAAGCTGAAGAGGAAGTTGCAATCGACTTTCCAACGAAGGATATTAAATGGGTTATTTCTCGTGACCCGGGAGATGGTCAGGATACAATTGCTCGTGGTATAGCGCCCTACCTCTCGCAGGAGCTTGGCGTTAATGTTGTGGTCGACAATATGCCAGGTGCGGGTGGAAGAGTTGGTTTCGAGGAATTGAACCGCCAGGATCCCGATGGTCACTATATTGGTCAGGATGTATTGGGATCAATGTGCAACTTTGAACACCTTGGAGACTTGGATTATCCGCTGATCGATGTTGAATGGTTTGCTGTGATCTATTCTTCACCCGCAGCAATATGGGTAGGGGCAGATTCAGGGATTGAAACTGTTCAGGATTTAATTGATATGGACAGGCCGGTAAAAATTGGTGAATCAAGTATTCAGGGAACACATGTCCCCTGGACAATGGCTTTGTTCAATGCTCTCGGTATTGAGTATGAATATGTGACCGGTTTTGGCGGCAGGCCGGAAATTGCCACTGCAGCTATGAGGCAGGAGATTGATATGGTATCGAGTTCTGTTGCCGGGTATGCCAGTCTGATTGGAGACCTGCATGCTGTTATGGTAATGGGCAATGAGCGTAATCCGTTGCTGCCGGATACTCCAACTCTGGCTGAAGTTGCTGCTGAACTTGGCCAGCCTGATATTACCAGATTCTTACCAATGGGTATGGCAACTTACATGGTATCTTGCCCCCCTGATACTCCCAGGGAAGTGACTGCGATTCTGGAAGAAGCCTTTAGAAAAGTAATAGAAGAAAATGCTGATTTCCAGCAGTGGGCAGAAGAAGCTAATATGGATGCTCATTTTGTTGGTTATGACGAGCTTCGCGGGATGATTGATACCGTGTTGAGTGAACTGAATGTTTTAGACTTTAAAGGTATTGTTGAAGCTAGTCAGCAATAAACTTCATGTAGATTAAATTAAAATGATATATTGCGCCTGACTTTCAGAGGCCCATTAAGTAAGAATAGTACAGGAAGCGGTCTCTGAAAGTCAGTCCTTGCTTATTATTTTCAAAAAGTATTATTAGATGGCTTACTAATATTATTGTTTTGTGGATAACTGCTTTGTAATTCTACCGGTAATTATTCCGGTGGCGGAGGTGGTGAATAGATGATTGAAGCAGTGCTAACAGCCTTATCCCGCTTTGATGAACCACTGGCAATAGGGATGATTTTATTGGGAGCTGTGCTGGGCATATTGTTTGGCGCACTGCCGGGTTTCAGTCCGGTTACAGGTATGGCTTTACTTTTGCCCTTTACCTTTGGGATGGACCCGATGATCGCCATGATCCTTTTTGCCGGGGTTATGGGCAGCGCGCACTTTGGCGGATCAATTCCGGCAATTTTGTTGAACACCCCCGGGACAGCGCCCAATGCCTGCACCTGTTTTGACGGGTTTCCCCTGGCCAGGAGAGGAGAGGCGGCGCGGGCAATAGCAATAAGCGCGACCAGCGCCGGGATAGGCACAGTATTTGGCCTGGTTATTCTAATGGTGGGAATACCGATCGTCAGGCCGTTTATATTATCTTTCATGATGGCCGACTTCTTTTGGCTGATTATTTTTGGCCTGGTTACCATTGCTTTTGCCAGCAAGGGTAACCTGCTTAAAGGCTTAGGCGGTGGGGGCTTGGGAATCCTTCTGGCTCTTATCGGTTTTTCGCCGCAGTTTGCGGTAGAACGTTTTACCTTGAACAGCTATTACCTTTGGGACGGGCTTCAGCTGGTACCCTTGGTAATTGGCATATTTGCTATCAGCGAGATCATAGTTTATGCCTCCCGCGGTGGTACCATAGCCGAAATTAAAGCGAAAGGGCAAAGTGCTATTCGTTGGGGTGAACAGGTTAAGATGGGGATAAAAGATGTGCTTTCCAGGCCGCTGATATTTCTTCGCAGCAGTGCCATCGGGGCAATAATCGGTGCTGTTCCCGGAGTGGGCGGGGCGGCAGCCAATTTTATCTCTTATACTGTCTCAATGCAGAGTTCCAAGCACCCCGAAGAATATGGCAAGGGTAGTGTTGAGGGGCTTATATCCAGCGAGGTGGCTAACGATGCCAAGGATGGGCCGGCTATTTTGCCAACAACAGCCTTTGGCATACCCGGTAGTCCGGATACAGCCATTCTGTTGGCAGCGCTGATTCTACACGGCCTGACTCCGGGACCATTGTTGTTGAGGGATGACTTAAGTATTATAATGATGTTAATATTTGGCATTTTTTTCTCACAGATATTTACAAGTGGTGCCGGTTTGCTAACGGCTAACCTTTTAGCGCGGATTACCACAATCAGGGTGCACTATTTAGCGCCATTTATTTTGGTGCTCTGTATTGCGGGAGCATTTGCTTACCGTAATTATATTTGGGATGTTCTGCTTGCTGTAGGGTTGGGTTTGGTAGGCTACCTGTTAAAGAAATATGATTTTCGGGTAATTACCATAGTAATCGGTTACATGCTGGGGAATATGGCCGAAAGATATTTCTTTACCTCACTGCAAATATCCGGTGGCAGCTATCTTGCGCTTATCAGCAGTCCTATTTCTGTTGTGCTGATTATCCTGATAGTGTTTATGCTGTCATTCCCCTTTTTAAAAGGCTGGGTTGACCGGTACAGGGCCAGAAAAAGCGGGCGGGCTGCAGCTGTGGAAGCAGCGGAGGAGAAAGCACTGGAGGCCGATAAAGCCAAGCAGGAAAAGTTTAAGTTTTGGAAAAGCGGCGAGTTTATTTTTACCGCAGCGCTCGCTCTGTTTGCTCTTTCAATCCTGGTCTCTTCTTTTGCTTTTGAACCGAGGGTGCGCATTGTTCCGATCCTGATCAGCACTTTTACTTTACTTATGATGAGTGGACTGTTGATCGGGCATTTTTTCCCGACGCTCATGAGAAAAGTAAATGTGGGTTTGGAAGATGTTTTAGGAGTAAGCACCAAGAGTTCGGAGTGTAAGGCAGAGGAGATTACCGATAAGACCCCGGTTTCACGGATAATTTTCTGGATACTCGGTTTCTTTGTTGCTATATTCTTGATCGGTTTGCCGGTTAGCATTCCGCTATTTATTTTCTGCTACCTGTTAATTCAGGGCAAATTTGGTTTGGCCAGGTCTGTTATCGTAGCGGCCGTGTTATCGGTAGCCGTGTTCCTGATGCTTCATTACCTTGATGTAACCCTTTGGACAGGAGCCATACCCAGAATTATCCCTGGTATTTTGGGGGGCAGTAACATACCGCGTATTTAGAGAACACGGGGTAAATAGAAAATAGGTTTCACAATGCAAAATCATGCATGTTGAAACGTTCACAATGAAAGCATATGCTTGCTGAAGCAGTTTATGTATAAAAAATAAAGAATAACGGTAAAAAACAAGCTATTGAAAAATATTATAACTTTTGGGAAGCCGTCTGTTTAAGGTAATTAATAGGTTTCCCAAAAGTTTCTGTTTGCTGTAAAGATTATTTATTACAGGGCAGGGTATAGACTTTTCAACGGTCTGGTATATTATATGGCTTGTGTAACTTGCAGGGAATGTATTAGAATTAAACTATGCTGTGTAGTTAAAACTCAACAAAATACCAATGATGGAGGCAGTAAAC
Source organism: uncultured Syntrophomonadaceae bacterium (assembly GCA_964390725.1). Classification (GTDB taxonomy): domain Bacteria; phylum Bacillota; class Dethiobacteria; order DTU022; family DTU022; genus JAABTH01. The sequence goes on from CAYMIW010000037.1 coordinate 17,947, forward strand.
ATGTATAAAGTAGATGATTCACATTGTATCGGCTGTGGAGTTTGCGTTGATGTTTGCCCTGAAGGAGCTATAAATTTAACTGATGAAGATGTGGCTAAAATTGATCAGGAGATGTGTATAGGTTGTGGTGCCTGTGCTGAAATATGCCCACAGGAAACTATTGAAAAACTTGATGAAGAAGAATAATTTTTTATTTCATTCAGATTTGTTGGCATGAATCTTGCTCTATCATATAGATAAGATTATGTGAAGCATTGCAGATGCTATATTATTTACAGTCAACCTCGTATCCGGGTTTCACGTTTTCACCGTTTTCTTATTCCCGCTTACGTGTTTGGCTATTCTTTTCTTACCGGAGCAAAATTGATTCGTCATGGATTGTGTTTTGTAACATCTGAAGAGTTTTTAAGAGAACAAGGAGGTTGTTGTTATGGAAAATCTTGGCACTAAAGAAATGAGAGAGATGGCGTGGGATATTATTTATAATCGACGCAGTGTTCGCAAGTTTACTGACGAGGCTGTGTCAGAGGAAGATTTAAAGCTAATCCTTGAAGCAGGCAGGTGGGCACCTTCGGGTGAGGATGCACAACCCTGGAGGTTTGTTGTTGTTCAAGATGAAGAAAGAAGAAAAGCGCTGGGTAAAATTTCAGCCCAGGGCAGCGGAAGAAGGTTTTCGGGAGAATTTATCACCAAAAACCTGCACAAGCGTTTTTCAAGCCTTGAAGATGAAGAGAAGAAGAAAGCAATTTTTAAAAAGCTGACCAGTGGTGATGTGTCGGCATTTACAGGCACAGCACCGGTAGTTATTGCAGTAATTGGTAAAAAAGATGTCTGGGATCTGCCCTTCGATACATCTGCTGCTATAGAAAACATTCTATTAATGACCACCGCTCTTGGGCTTGGTGCCTGCTGGGTTATTGCTCCCTGCATCGATATCAGGGATGAACTCAAGGTAAAAGAACTTTTAGAAGTTCCGGAAGACTACAAGGTGATCAGCCTTATTCCTCTTGGGCACATGGACCGCCTGCCGCGCCCGAGACCGCGTATTGAATTAAACGATCTGGCATTCAGTGAAAAATACGGTAGTCCACTTTACGATAAGTAAAAGAACTTAGGAGGGATATCATGAGTAACGATAAGTATTATTCTGAAATAGTCAAAGACCTGGAACTTTCTTTCTGGGACGAGCGAGGACGAGGTGCTCGTTACCGCACTACTTTAGTCGGGGTAAACTACTTCAAAGAAAAGTATGGTTCTGATCTTGCAGATAAAAGCTGGAGCAAAACAGTCCAGAATGTAATAGATGCCCTGGTAAAGGACAACATAATCAAGAATGCAACATATGACGGCAAAGGAAATGTTCTTGTTGTAGAGTTCGAAGGCTGTGTGCACCTTGATGTTGAAAGGGAGCTGGCCAAAAAGAATATTGATCCTTTCAGCTGCCCCTGTGCCAATGTTGTTATGCATTATATCGATTCCCTGATTGGTGCGAACAGCGAACTGGTTTCCATTGAGTTAACGGGCGATAATTGCAAAGTAACTATAGGCATAGTTGGTTCAACGCTGGAGGAAATCTAGGATGGCTGCCGCCTCCAAAATTGTTAAGATGGAAGAAGCCGTTGCGGCGATTCCTGATGGGTCTCACCTGGCTTTCAGTGGTTTTGCGATAACCCGCAGCCCGGTAGCTTTTGCCCACGAATTAATCAGGCAGGGCAAAAAAAATCTGACCCTTTCACAATGTATCGCTGCTTTTGAAACGGATCTTCTCGTTGGGGCCGGTTTGGTTAAAAGGCTCAACTACGGAGGCGGTTCCTTAGACAGGCCCGGACCTTTGCACAATGTAAACAGGGCTATTGAGCGAAAATTATTCGAAGTTAATGAGTATAGTAATCTGGCCCTGGCAATGCGTTTTATGGCAGGGTCAATAGGCATACCCTACATACCATCACAGACAATACTTGGCTCGAGTATATTGGAAAAACTGCTTGCAACAAAAGGGGACGAAATTAAAACCGGTAAGTGTCCGTTTACCGGCGATAATGTTGTAATGTTAAAGGCTCTAACCCCTGATTACGCCGTAGTTCATGTCCCCAGGGCAGATAAAAGCGGGAATGCAATTATTTATGGCCCCAGGTGGGATCAGGAAGCAGCTATGGCCTCGAATCATATTATTATAATAGCCGATGAGATTATTGCTGATGAATTAACTCCCCACCTGGCCCAGGAAGTGATTATCCCTGCTCCCCGCGTTGATATGGTTGTTAATCAGCCCTATGGTGCTCATCCAACTTCTGTTTATGGCAAGTATGATTATGATCGGGCTCATATTGAAGAGTATGTTGCCTATGCTAAAACAGAAGATGGTATGCGTGATTATCTTGATAAATTCGTTTACAGTGTTAAGAGCTTTAACGAATATTTAGAGCTGATTGGCGGTATTAACCGGATTAATGAATTAACTGCCGATTCTTTGAAGAAGTATTAGATGGAGGTATTGCCTTTTGAAAAACGATTACTATACAATGCGCGAGTTAATGGCTGTGGCGGGAGCAAGGGAGCTTAAAGATAACCAGAATGTGCTGGTTGGCCTTGGCCTGCCGCAAATTGCTTCCATCCTGGCCCAGATGACTCATGCCCCGGGTTTAACCATGATTCTGGAAATAGGAGTTATTGATCCACAGCCGAAAGAACCTTCGGTTGGCATAGCGGATCCCCGTATCTGGTTCAAATCAAACTATTTTACCAATACGACGGGGATTATGGGCAGTTTTCTGCACAGGGGTCTGGTAGATGTTGGTTTTATTGGTGGTTTGGAGATTGATATGTACGGCAATCTCAATTCAACCATGGTTAATCAACCTGGTGGTGGGTTTCGTCATTTTACGGGCAGCGGTGGTGCAAATGATATTGCCTCGCTGGCAAAAAATATTTTTGTAATCATGTCTCATGAAAGGCGTAAATTTAAGGAAAAAGTTTCATATAATACTTCTTCGGGGTTCCTTGAAGGATACGATTCTCGAACGGACATCGGTTTAAAAGGCGGTGGCCCATCAAGAATAATTACGGATAAGGCAATTCTCGGTTTTGATGAGGAAAGCAAGAGAATGAAACTTCTATCTGTTCATCCCGGCGTGAGAATTGAAGATGTCGTTGAAAATACCGGGTTTGAGCTGCTAATGGATAGAGTGGAGGAAACCGAGCCGCCAACAGAAAGTGAAATCGAGCTGCTCCGGGAAGTTATAGACCCCGGGCGCATATATATTAAGTAAACAATTGGTCGGAATGGTTAATATTTTATTGATACCTTAATGATAGTTTGACTAAGTTAGCTAAATGAAAGATGGTGTAAATGTTATGAGTGAAGCATATCTTCTCAGCGAAGATGAACTGAGGCAATTTTGTAAAGTAAAGCTTAAGAAAAGCAGTATGAGTGATGAGGATATCGCTACAATGGTAGACATCACGGTGAAAGCTGATTTAAGGGGGGTATCCTCGCATGGTATCTCCAGGCTTGATCACTATATTGAAAGAATGGATAAAGGCTTGATTAACCCACAGCCTGCCCTGGACTTTGAGCAAAGGGCGGATAGTGTTGTTTTTGTAGATGCTGATAACGGACTGGGCCAGGTTGTTGCTCACAGGGCCATGTCTGTTGCTATTGAGAAAGCTAAGGAAAAAGGTCTTTGCTGCGTTGGCATTAAAAATACCAACCACATTGGTCTGGCCGGATATTACCCGGAAATGGCTGCTAAAAATAATATGTTAGGTTTCATCACGGCTAATACCAACCCCGCCATGGCACCTTTTGGTGGTGTGCAGGCCCTGTTTGGAACCAACCCTTTTGCGGTTGCAGTCCCAACAAAAAGCAGGCCAATTCTGCTTGATATGGCAACAACCAACGTTGCCCGGGGTAAAATCAGGATCTATGAAAAGCAAAATCAGGAAATTCCCCTTGGCTGGGCCAAGGACGCTGCGGGAAAAGATACTACTGATCCGGCAATGGCCCTTTTGGGGACTCTTTCTCCGGTTGGCGGGCCCAAAGGCTATGGCATGGCCCTGCTGATCGATATTATTGCCGGTATCATGACCGGTAGTAAAAATTGTGACGGAGTCTGTTCCCTGGACGACATGAGCCAGACTATCTGTTCCGGTAACTTCCTGCTGGCCTTCAACATTGAGTGTATGATTAACTTTAACGATTACCTGGACCGGGTTGAAGAACTTAAAGAAAAAATTAAGAACAGCGAGAAAGCTGATGGTGTTAAGGAGCTATACCTGGCCGGGGAAATAGAATACAACACTGAAGAGAGAAACAGGCAGAATGGTCTTAGCGTTTCAAAGGATTTATGGGAAAAAGTAAAGAAGGAAATAGAATAGCCTTTTTAAATACTAAGGTGGATAATAACTTTTAAGGAGTTGATCCGGTTGAATCAGATAGTAAGAGTTAATCTTAACGATGGCTCAATTAAAAAAGAAAAAATGGAAAATGATTATTTACGCAAGGGTGGACGTGCCCTTACGGCAGCAATTTTACATGACGAGGTTGAACCACAGTGTGATCCTCTTGGTGAGGATAACAAACTAATATTTGCTGCCGGTTTGCTTACCGGTACGGGAGTCAGCAGCTCTGCAAGGCTTTCTGCCGGAGCAAAAAGCCCCTTAACCGGAGGCATAAAAGAAAGTAACAGTGGTGGAATTTTTGGCCAGATAATGGTGCGTTCCGGTATTCGTGCCCTGGTATTTGAAGGGCTGCCTGCCGACGACAGCTTAAAAGTTTTGGTAATTGACGGTAATGAGTTTACCCTGGAAAATGCTGATTATCTTGAGAACAAGAGTGTATTTGAAACCTTCCAGGGTATAAAAGAAAAGTATGGAGAAAAAGCAGGTATTGTTTGTATCGGCCAGGCCGGGGAAAGAAAACTGCCGGCTTCTGCCATACTATCTGTTGACCCCTTTGGTCACGCCAGGGCTATGGCCCGTGGTGGATTGGGAGCTGTAATGGGAGCCAAGAGAATTAAGGCCATTGTTGCCAGGGATAACAAGGATGTACAGGTTGAACCTGCCGATGCGGTAAAACTAAAAGAGCTGAGGAAAAAGTTTAACCAGATGGTTCTGGATGATCCCCGCCTGGAAAGCCGTAAACAGTATGGAACAGCTGCTATTATGAAAGCGATGAATTCCCTTGGCGCAATGCCGACCAGGAGTTTCCGGCAGGGTACTTTTGAGCATATAGATAATATTAGCGGTGAAAAACTGCATGATAATATTGTTGAGCGGAAAGGCAAAGGCAAAATTTCAGCTCCCTGCATGGTGGGGTGTCTGATTAGCTGCGGGAATGTATATCCAGATACTAAAGGCGAGGTAATCGTTTCTACCCTGCAATATGAAACCATAGTCCTGCTTGGTTCAAACCTCGGCATGGATAATCTTGATGATATAGCTGTCTTAAATAAATTGTGCAATGATTACGGTCTTGATACTATTGAAACTGGCTGTGTTCTAGGTATTCTGATGGACGTAGGCATGATTGAGTACGGCGATGTAGGAAAATGCAAAGAGGTCCTTGAACAAGTAGCCACAGGTACTCCCCTGGGCAGAATAGTTGGCAGTGGTGCTGCTGTAACAGCCAAGGTCTTTGGCACAACGCGGGTTCCTGTTGGTCGCAACCAGGGATTGCCGGCTTATGATCCCAGGGCTTTAAAGGGGAACGGGGTTACCTATATTACATCACCTATGGGTGGTGACCACACTGCAGGTAATGCTTTTGGGGCCCGCGATAAAGTTGACCCCCTGGGTAAGGAAAACCAGGTTGAGCTGTCCAAAGGGTTACAGGTAGATTGCGCTATTGTTGACTTGCTTGGTATTTGCCTCTTTGCCAGGACTCCGGTAGCTGCAGATATGGGGTTAGTTGCAGAATTGATCAACAACCTGCTTGGGCTTGAGTTGAATAAAGACGATATCTATGATCTGGCCCGTGAAACCCTGCGTTTGGAAGAAGAGTTTAACCAGAAAGCAGGCCTTATTGAGAGGCGCCTTCCTGAATTTTTCTATAAAGAAAAACTTCCTCCGCACAACACTGTTTTTGATGTGTCGCAGGAGGAAATTGATAACATGCGCATAGGTTAAATTGAGGTAAATCCCTCGGAGGTTCCTGATGAAAATCAGTGTTACTGTTAACAGGGGTGTTCAGATTCACAAAAAGACGATTGATAAAGAACAAGTACTTAATGAATTTGAATTCTCCGGCAGCAGGGTAAGTGAATTAATAGATCTGCTTGGTTTAAATTCGGAAAATCTGGGCTTGATATTTTTAAACAGCCGGGTCGTAATTGACCCGGCTGCAACAGTAATTCAAGAACAGGATAATATAGAGTTTTACCCTCTTCTTATGGGAGGGTAAAACTCAGTCTAGTTGATCAGGTTATTATTTTCCAGAATTTCTGTATCTATTTTTTTAAGACGTCTCCATAAAGTGGTGCTGCTAATCCCCAGTATTTTAGATGCTTTTTGTCGATTCCCATTTACACTTCTTAAGACCTTGAGGATAGTTTCACTTTCGACGCTGGAAAGCAGCCCTTCGTTTTCCTCGTCTGAATCCGGTTCTGCCGCTAATTCCAAGTTGTTCTGTGAGCCACTTCGATTAACCGGCTTGATTACTTTAGTGTTTGTAGCTGCAGCATTTGCCGGCACAGTATATGCTTCATTGAATTCGTCGCTGCTTAATTCTCCTTCCAGGGCCTGCTGAACATCGGAACTGTCTATAGCTGATTCATCCTCGGCTATTACAATCAGGCGCTGGATTATATTCTCCAACTGGCGGACATTACCCGGCCATTCATAGTGTTGCAGCAGTTTAAGCGCTTCGGGATCTATTGTGCAATTTTTATTGACAGTGCCGGGGTACATGCTCAAAAAATGCTTGATTAAAAGTGGAATATCATCCCGTCTTTCTCTTAAAGGTGGAATATGCAGGTTCAAAACATTAAGCCGATAGTATAAATCTTCACGAAAATCACCCTGGCTAACCAGTTCTTTTAATTTTCGGTTTGAGGCAGAGATGATGCGTACATTTACTGGAATAATCTTGCTATCACCTATCCGACGAATTTCTTTTTCCTGTAATACCCGGAGGAAGAGGATTTGCAGGCGTCCCGATATTTCGCTGACTTCGTCAAGAAAAATGGTGCCTCCATGAGCTTGCTCAAACAGGCCGGCATGTCCACCTTTTGACGCGCCGGTAAAAGCTCCTTCAGAGTAACCAAATAGTTCGGCTTCCAACAGGGTTTCCGGCAGTGAAGCACAGTTTACTGTAACAAAAGGTCCCTTGTTTCTTTTGCTGGTGCTGTGCATGCTGTGAGCAAACATTTCCTTGCCGCTGCCGGTTTCAGCAGTGATTAATATGGTGTAATCGGTATTGGCGAATTTCTTAGCCCGTTGAATTGCTGTATGCATTCCGGAACTACTGCCAATAATATCGTCAAATTTATACTTTGGTATTAATCCCTGGCGGGATAATTTGCGGCGAACCTGCTGCTCCAGCTGCTGCAGGTAGGTTACATCCTGAAAAGTGGATACAGCCCCGACAACCTGGTTGTCTACAAAAATTGGAGTGCTGTTGGTTACTACGGTGATTCCGCCAATTTCTTCCAGGATGCCCAGTTCCGGTTTTCCTTTTTCAACTACTTCGAAAATGCGGGGGGTTAAAGTAGTGCTTTCTGCTTTTTTTCCGATCAGTTTTTTTTCATCGGTTTTTATTATTGTTTGAGCTGCTTTATTCAGAACGGTAATGACACCGTTCTTATCAATTGATACAACCCCGTCAGATATATGATCCAAAATACCTTTAAACATGTTAGCGCGCTCTTTCTCCATCTGGGTGGCATTAATAATTTTTTGTGCTTCTTCGATTGCCTGAAGTATATTTTCTTCGGTAGATTTTAATGCGACAGAAGCGCAGCCCAGCCTGGTAGCAGATTTTGCTACTGTGTTGCCCCCGATGAAAACCAAATTATTATCCTTGTGGTTGTTATAAATACGGTGCATTACATCATATATTTCATCGTCGGAGTTTATTTTTCGGGCGATTATGGTAATGCCGGTTAATTCTTTTATTTGCTCTTCGATCTTTTTAATGGATTGAAAGACGTTCTTATATCCAATCATTGCAACTGTGTCACCAAGCTGCTTGGCTTCCGAGAGACAATAGAGAAGGTTTTGGTAACTGATGCCGATGTCTACAATGGGCACGCCGAGTTTGGCGTTCTCAATTAAGGTGGAAGTGCCGCCCCGTGATATAATTACATCAACCCCGCGTTTAATTTCTTCCCTGGCAATATTTACTCCTTGAATCGCCGGTCCAACTACAGTGTTGATATTTACTTTTGGTTTGTGCAAATTAATGATTTCGTTACAGAGATCGGCAAGCTCATTATCCGGTGCAATTATGGTTATTTTGGACAACTAAATGCACCCCCCCTTTTAGCGCGTTTTCAAAAGTTATCTTTAATTAAGCTTATATTTATATCCAAATATAGGGCTGTTGCGCAGGCTAAATTAAGGTTACTTCCCTATTTACAATCATATCATAAACAGGTTTTTAAAGCATATGGGAATAGCAGCTTATCCCGGTATTTATTTCAGCGCCTGTTTATTTTTTTCATCTTTACTGGTATTATAGTAATTACCTGCATAATTAGTCATACCACTTATTTTTCAATAATTTACCGGCGCAAGTAACTTATTAGCGGTGCAGTTGGCACGACATTTGCTATATATAATTATAGCTATCAAAAAGTTTTAAATAAATTATTTCAATAAAGGAGGTGTAAATTTGAAATATACGGTCAATGAGAAGGATGTTGAGGGAGTAAGAAGGGATCCGCCCAGGGTATCGAAGATTTTAATTTCAGGCCATACTGTCGGAGCAACCAAGATATCGATGGGTGTTAATGTAACCGAACCTGGCAGCCGGATACCGGTTCACAGCCACGGGGATTCGGAAGAAGCGATGTTTATTGCCAGCGGTAAAGGAAAGCTGGTAGTTAATAATGGCGAAGCCGAGTATCCCCTGGAAGCCGGGACAGCGATATTTGCGCCTTTGGGAGTATCGCATGAGATAGTTAATACCGGAGATGAGCCGATTAAAGTTATCTGGGCTTATGCGCCGCCACTTCCTGATCATCTCAAGTAGTTAAATAATAAAAATCAAAAATTGAAAGGATGTTGAATTACAAATGATTTTCCAGAAAACAAGAGATTTAATGGTTAAGCTTGGCCTGCCTGCAGGAGATTTAGGCAACCTTCCCAGTTCAGACAAAAGGTTTGCCGATGGAGCACACTTCAGGATTGAAGTGCCGACAATCAATACAGCTGATGCAATGGAAGCCCTGTTGAAAAGAGCTGAGCAGATTGGCGTAACAATTAACCGCGTTGATGAAACTTACGGTGCCTTCCGTCATACCAAGGAAGAATTGAAAGCATACATTGACCTTGCAACAGAATATAAGTGTGAACTTAACCTTTCTGTTGGCCCCCGTGCAACCTATGACACCTCTGCAACCAGGCTTTCAAGCCAGGGTGTAAGGATTTCCTACCGGTTAAGGGGTATGGAGCAGGTAGTAAGAGCTGTTGAAGATGTTTTGCGTATTGCTGAAATGGGTGGCCTCGGCGTACTGGTTTACGACGAAGGACTGCTGTGGGTTCTGAATGAACTGCGCGCGATGGGCGAACTGCCGAAGAACATGATCTTTAAACTGAGCGCTCACGTTGGTCACGGAAACCCGGCCAGCTTCCAGATGCTGAAGAAGCTTGGAGCTGACTCGATTAACCCGGTTCGCGACCTTTCACTCGACATGATTGCCGCCCTGCGGGCAGCAGTAGATACACCACTTGACGTTCATACCGATAACCCGCCGGCATCCGGTGGATTCATCAGGGTTTATGAAGCACCCGAGATTGTAAGAGTTGGTGCACCTATCCACCTGAAAACCGGTAACTCCTGTGTTGCGGGCCACGGCCAGCTGACCAGCGCCCATGAAGGAAAACTGATGGCTGAGCAGGCTTCAATCGTTGTTGAAATGCTTGAAAGGTACTATCCTGAGTTCAAGCAGTCCAAGGGTGTTGCTTCCGATATGTCCATCCCCGGTCACTAAACCGGCTTGATTGTTGTCAAACAACTAAAATGCTATACGGGGCAACTGAAAACGTTGCCCCATCTGGCTTTAAAAACTTCAAAATAAATAATGACAGGAGGTTTTGTAATGTCATCTAAGTGGAAGATACCTCCCGATGGCGGTCACATGGATAAGGCTTCCGGAGTATACCTGCAGAATATGACCGGCAAGGAAGTCGAAGACAGGTTAAAGGTTAACGATATTCTGTTGATACCGATCGGCAGCACGGAAAACCATGGTCGCGGACAGTGCTCCGGTGAAGACACCTTTTTGGTTACGCGTATGGCGGAAGCAATCGCACTGGAAAAAGGCTGTACTGTAGCCCAACCCTTGTGGTACGGCTCTCACCCCTGGCATCATCTTGGTATGCCCGGAACGGTTGTTATCCCGGAAGATGTTTTTTGTGCCTATATCAGGGCCATGATTGCCGGCTTTTGGAACACCGGGTTCAGAAAGCAAATATTCTTAAACGGCCACGGCCAGGAGTATGTTATCCCCACGGCGCTGCATCAATTTGGTAAAACATACCAGGTTCCCGCTGTTCTGGCTTTTGTTAACTGGCCAACGGTTATTAAAGATCACTTAAAAGATAAAGCACACGGTGGCCCCTTCGAAACGATGTTCAGGCATGCTGACGAAGCTGAAGCATCTTATTCAATGGCTCTTTTCCCTGAAATGAATAAAAAAGAGTACATGGAAGATCATGTTCCAACCGAAGGCTTTGCTTCAGATTATGTGGATAAGGGTGGAGATGTATATCAGCATCCAATTCCCGGCCACTGCCAGATGGGGTTGGGTGGTGGTTTAGAAGTTATAACCTGCCCTGAAGGTATTATTGGCAGCCCTACTCTTGCTTCTGCTGACAAAGCAAAAGAGGGTCTGATTGAACTTCTCGATTTCATTGCTAAGCTTCATGACGATATATTAACCAATTATCCGGCAGGTCAACTGCCTCCGGCAGACAAGATGACCCAGAGGTCTCCGGAAGAGATTGAAGCGCTTCTTAAAGGACCCTTTAATGGTGGAAAACATATTTACACTTTCCAGTACCCGCCATAGAAAATAATGCATAATGCAATTGCAATATGAAATACAGTTCATAATGTAATGCTCTTCAACATGTAATTAAATTTCATACCCACGAACTACGGTTATGCCGAACTAGTTACACTAGTAATTTTAAAACATTTAACTATCACACCACCGGCAGCAATATAATTGTAATACTGTACTTGTGGGTATGACTATTTTTAATAAAGATGGAGGTGTGAGGATTTGCGAGAGCTGGAAGCATCGGTAATCACGGAGACGG